>CANGHK010000050.1 GCA_947453625.1 Burkholderiales bacterium | reverse complement strand
AACCGTCCGCAGGGACGGTTGCGCGTCCGGGCTCGCCCCGCCCCGGGTGGGAGCGCCGAAGGCGCTACGGGGGGGATCACAGAACTTCGAAGATACCGGCCGCGCCCATGCCGCCGCCGATGCACATCGTCACGCAGACGCGCTTGGCGCCGCGCCGCTTGCCTTCGATCAGCGCATGGCCGGTCAGGCGCTGGCCGCTGACGCCGTAGGGATGGCCGACCGCGATGGCGCCACCGTTCACGTTCAAACGGTCCATCGGGATGCCCAGCCGGTCGGCGCAGTACAGCACCTGCACCGCGAAGGCCTCGTTGAGTTCCCACAAGTCGATGTCGTCGACCTTCAGGCCCAGCTTGGCCAGCACCTTGGGCACCGCGAACACCGGGCCTATGCCCATCTCGTCGGGTTCGCAACCGGCCACCGCGAAGCCGAGGAAGCGGCCCAGCGGCTTCAAGCCCTTTTGCTCGGCATAGCGGTCGCTGACGATGACGCAGGCGCCGGCGCCGTCGCTGAACTGGCTGGCGTTGCCGCCGGTGACCACACCGCCCGGCAACGCGGTGCGGATGCCCTTGATGGACTCAAAGGTGGTGCCGGGGCGCAGGCCTTCGTCGACGCTGACGGTCACTTCCTTGCTGCGCAGGCCCAGCACCGAGTCGGCCACGCCGGCGGTCACGGTGATCGCGGCAATCTCGTCGTTGAACAGACCGGCGGCTTGCGCGGCGCAGGCCTTTTGCTGGCTTTCGGCGCCGTAATGGTCCATGCGCTCCTTGGCGATGTGGTAGCGCTTGGCCACGTTCTCGGCCGTTTCCAGCATGCTCATGTAGACGGCGGGCTTGTTGGCCTTCAACCAGCTGTCGGCCAGCATGTGGACGTTCATCTCCTGTTGCACGCAGGAGATGCTCTCGACGCCGCCGGCCACGAACACGTCGGCCTCGCCGGCGATGATGCGTTGCGAGGCCATCGCGATGGTCTGCAGCCCACTGGAGCAAAAGCGGTTGATCGTGACGCCGCTGACCGAGATCGGCAAGCCGGCACGCAGCGCGGCCTGACGGGCGATGTTCATGCCAGTCGCGCCCTCGGGGTTGGCGCAACCCATCAGCACGTCTTCGATCTCGCCCGGGTCTATGCCGGCGCGCTGCACCGCGTGGGCGATGGCGTGGCCACCCAGCGTGGCGCCGTGGGTCATGTTGAAAGCGCCTTTCCAGCTCTTGGCGAGCGGGGTGCGGGCGGTGGAAACGATGACGGCTTGGGTCATGAGGGGCTCCTGGGGGTCAGACGGGAAATTTGGGGGGCGACGGCACGCAACGGTCAGGCAGCGGCCGGCATCGCGGTCGAGGACTTGTAGACGCTGTTCTTCACCTGGCTGAAGACCCGCCTGACCATGGGCTCGAAGACGCTGATCGGCAGCGTCTCGGCGCCCGGGTCGAAGGCCGGGTTGTCGTAGAGCGCGCAGAACGCTTCGGTGCGGTCAAAGTGCGGATGGCCGCGAAACTGTTCGCGCAGGTTGCGGTCCAGCCCGATGTGGTGAAAGAAGAAGTAGCCCTGGAAGATGCCATGGTGCTGCACCATCCACAGGTTGGCCTCGCTGACAAACGGCTGGAGGATGGCCGCGGCGATGTCGAAGTGGTTGTAAGTCCCCAGCGTGTCGCCGATGTCGTGCAGCAGCGCGCAGACCACGTATTCCTCGTCCTCGCCGGCCTTGAACGCCCGCGTCGCGGTCTGCAGCGAGTGCTGGTAGCGGTCGATGGGAAACCCGCCCTGGTCACCGTCCAGCAGTTTCAGGTGCGCCAGCACGCGGTCGGCCAGCGTGCGGGCGGCGGCCGGGAACTCCGCGCCTATGGCTTGCCAGTCGGCGGCGGTGCTGTCTTCCATCCGGGTGAAGGTGGCATGGGCGGTCATCGGAGGCTCCTGGCGGTGAGGGGAGGTTGGCTGCGGGGCGGGCAAGGCGATCAGGTGAAGGACTTGCCTTCGGCCACCAACCGCGCCAGCAGCGGCGCCGGCTGCCAGAACGCACCGTCGTCCAGCGGGTTGACGGCAAAGCGCTTCATCGCCGTGACCACGTTGTACAGCCCGACCGTGTCGGCGTAGCACAGCGGGCCGCCGCGGAACAGCGGGAAGCCGTAGCCGGTGAGGTAGACCATGTCGATGTCGCTGGCCTTGTTGGCGATGCCCTCTTCCAGCAGATGCGCCGCCTCGTTGACCAGGCTGAACACCAGGCGCTGCACGATCTCCTCGTCGGCTATCTTGCGCGGCGTGATGCCCAGCGCCTTGCGGTGGTCGGCGATCATCTGGTCGACCAGCGCACTGGGGATGGCGTCGCGCTTGCCGGCCTGGTAGTCGTACCAGCCGGCGCCCGTTTTCTGTCCGTAACGGCCCAGCTCGCACAGCAGATCGGCCGTCTTGCTGTATTTCATGTTGGCATGCTCCACCGCCCGGCGCTTGCGGATCGCCCAGCCGATGTCGTTGCCGGCCAGGTCGCCCATGCGGAACGGGCCCATCGCGAAGCCGAACTTCTCGGCCGCACGGTCGACCTGGGCCGGGGTGCAGCCTTCGTCCAGCAGGAAGCCGGCCTGGCGGCTGTACTGCTCGATCATCCGGTTGCCGATGAAGCCGTCGCAGACGCCCGAGACCACGGCCGTCTTCTTGATCTTCTTGGCGGTGGCCATCACGGTGGCCAGCACATCCTTGGCCGTGGCCTTGCCACGCACGACTTCCAGCAGGCGCATCACGTTGGCCGGGCTGAAGAAGTGCATGCCGACCACGTCTTGCGGCCGACCGGTGAACGCGGCGATCTTGTCGACGTCCAGCGTCGAGGTGTTGGACGCCAGGATCGCACCGGGCTTGGCCACCGCGTCGAGTTGCTTGAACACCGCCTCTTTGACGCCGAGTTCCTCGAACACCGCCTCGATGATCAGGTCGGCGTCCTTGAGGTCGTCGTAGCTCAGCGTCGTCGTCAGCAGCGCCATGCGCTGCGCGTACTTGTCTTGCTTGAGCTTGCCCTTCTTGACCTGGGCTTCGTAGTTCTTGCGGATCGTGGCCACACCGCGCTCCAGCGCGTCGGCCTTCATTTCCAGCATCGTGACCGGCACGCCGGCGTTGAGGAAGTTCATCGTGATGCCGCCACCCATCGTGCCGGCACCGATCACGCCGACCTTGTTGATGGCGCGCAGCGGCGTGCCCTCGGGCACGTCGGGGATCTTGCTGGCGGCGCGTTCGCCGAAGAAGGCATGGCGCAGCGCCTTGCACTCGGGCGTCAGCATCAAGCCCTTGAAGATGCGCAACTCCTCGGCCAGACCGTCGTCCAGGTTCTTGAACTTCAGCGATGCCGCAACCGCCTCGACACAGGCGATGGGCGCGGGAAAGTTCTTGCTCATGCCCTTGACCATGTTGCGGGCGAACTGCAGGTAGGCGTCGGGGTTCGGATGCCGCACCTTCAGGTCACGCACCGACGGCAGCGGCCGCACTGCGGCGATGCTCTTGGCGTACGCGATCACGCCCGTCATCAAGTCACCGTCGACGATCTGGTCGAACAATTTCTGCCCCGGCTGCGAGGCCAGCAACTCGCTCTTGACCGGCTCGCCGGTGGCGATCATGTTGAGCGCGGTCTCGACGCCGAGTACCCGCGGCAGGCGCTGGGTGCCGCCGGCGCCCGGGATCAGGCCCAGCTTGACTTCGGGCAGCGCGATCAAGGCGCCGGCCGAGGCCAGGCGGTAGTGGCAGCCCAGCGCCAGCTCCAGCCCGCCGCCCATGCAAACGGTATGGATCGCAGCGACGACCGGCTTGGCTGACGCCTCGACCAGCTTGATCAGCGTCAGCAGGTTCGGCTCGGCGGTGGCCTTGGGCGAGTCGAACTCGCGGATGTCGGCGCCGCCCGAAAACGCCCGGCCGGCGCCGGTCAGCACGACCGCCAGCACCGCGGCATCGTCCTGCGCGCGGGCCAGGCCGTCGGCGATGCCGCGGCGGGTGTCGTAACCCAGGCCGTTGACCGGCGGGTTGTTCATCGTGATGACGGCGATGCCGTCGGTGACCTGGTAGGTGGCGCTCATGACAAACCTTTCAACGCGGGGGGATGTTGCGGGTGCCAAAAAATAGCACGACCGTTCTATTCTAAAAATCCTGCGCCGCCAGCGCCTGTCGCTGCTGCGACAAAACGCAGCCGGGATCCTGGGGACAGGGAAAACCCGAGCCGACTTCAGACTTCAAGCCATTCCTTTCGGACCTCGGCCGAGGCCTTGAGTTGCGATGGCGTGCCTTCGAAGACGATCTGGCCATGGCCCATCACCAGGCAGCGCTCGGAGACCTGCAGCGCGATGGTCAGCTTCTGCTCGACCAGCAGCACCGACACGCCGCGCCGCTTCAGTTCACGCAGGTAGTCGGCCACCAGTTCGACGATCTTGGGCGCCAGGCCTTCCGTCGGCTCGTCGATCATGATCAGGTCCGGGTCGCCCATCAGCGTGCGGCACAAGGTGAGCATCTGCTGCTCGCCGCCTGACAGCACGCCGGCCTCGGTGTGCTGGCGCTCCTTCAGGCGCGGGAACATGCGGTACATGTCGTCGAAGCTCCAGCGCGGCTTCTGCTTGCCACGCAGGGCTTGCGACTTCTGGCCCAGCATCAGGTTCTGGTGCACCGTCAGCTTGGGGAAGATGTCGCGGTTCTCGGGCACGTAGCCCAGGCCGAGGTGGGCAATCTCGAAGGCCTTCTTGCCCAGGATGGGCTGGCCGCGCCAAGCGACGCTGCCGGCGCCGTCGACCAGGCCCATGATGGCTTTGATCGTGGTGGAACGGCCCGAGCCGTTGCGGCCCAGCAGGCTGACGATCTCGCCGGGGCCGACGTTGAACGTGACGCCATGCAGCACATGACTCTTGCCGTAGAAGGCGTTGAGTTGGTCGAGTTTCAGCATCTCAATGTCCCGCTTCGGCTGCTTGGGCGTCGGCCAGTACCGACCCGAGGTAGGCTTCCTGCACCTGTGGGTTGGCGCGCACAGCCTCCGGCAGGTCGAAGGCGATCACCTCGCCGTAGACCAGCACCGCGATCTTGTCGGCCAGACCGAACACCACCCCCATGTCGTGCTCGACCGTCAGCAAGGTCTTGCCGACCGTGACCTCGCGGATCAACTGGATGAATCGCGTGGTCTCGCTCTTGCTCATGCCGGCGGTAGGCTCGTCGAGCAGGATCACGTCGGAACCGCCAGCAATCGTCAGGCCGATCTCCAGCGCGCGCTGCTCTGCGTAAGTCAGGTTCATCGCCAGATGGTCGCGCCTGCGCTCGAGGTGCAGCATGCGCAACACCTGCTCGGCGCGGTCGTTGGCGTCGTTCAAACGGCTGAGAAACTTCCAGAACGCGTACTGGTAGCCCATCGACCACAGCACGGCGCAGCGGATGTTCTCGAACACCGACAGCCGGGTGAACAGGTTGCTGACCTGGAAGCTGCGCGACAGGCCGAGCCGGTTGATCTCGAAAGGCTTGAGGCCGTCGATGCGAGCGCCGTTCAACTTGATCTGCCCGCTGCTAGGCCCGAAACGGCCGGAGATCAGGTTGAACAAGGTGCTCTTGCCCGCGCCGTTAGGCCCGATGATGGCCACCCGCTCGCCAGGGCGCACCTGCAGCTGCGCACCCCGGATGATCTGGGTCTTGCCGAACTGCTTGTGCACGTCGAGCAATTCGACGGCGAATTCGGCTTGGCCGGTATTGCTGTGCCCGGTGCTCATCACAAGGCCTCCCGACGCTTGGTTTCAACTTCGATCTCTTCGGCGATCGCATCCCATTGCTGGCCGAAGCCCCGGCGCCGCCATTCGAACAAGCCCGCGCCCGCGGCCAGCAAGACGACCGCACCGACCCAGCTGCCCGCCGCCTGGGCATCGAGCGTGGCGCCGAGGAAGGGCATCTTCGGGCCCAGCGCGGCATTGAGCTGCAGGTGGTAGAGCATCTCGATCATCGCCGCGGCGCCCGTCAAGGCCACCAGCGCTGCAAAGCCCAGCACGGCGTAGGCCGGCAAGACGCGCCGCAGCTTGCCGAACATCGCCAGCCGCAGGTTCATCATGATCAGGCTGGCGATGCCGCCGGGCGCATACATCACCATCAGCAGGAAGACGAGGCCCAGATACAGCAGCCAGGCCTTGGTCAACTCGGACAGCAACACCAGGCCTATCACCATCAGCACCGCGCCGATGATCGGCCCGAAGAAGAAGGTGGCGCCGCCCAGGAAAACGAACAGCAGGTAGGCGCCAGAGCGCGCCGCGCCCACCACCTCGGCGGTGACGATCTCGAAGTTCAGCGCCCCCAGACCGCCCGCGATGCCGGCGAAGAAGCCCGAGATCATGAAGGTGAAGTAGCGCACCTTCTGGGTGTCGTAGCCTATGAACTCGACCCGCTCGGGGTTGTCGCGCACGGCGTTGAGCATGCGCCCCAGCGGCGTGCGGGTCAGCGCGTACATCAGCGCGGTGCTGATGAAGCAATAGACCGCGATCAGGTAGTAGACCTGGATCTGCGGCCCGAAACTGATGCCCAACACCGGCGCGCCGACGACGCGGTTGCCCGAGACACCGCCCTCGCCGCCGAAGAACTCGGGGATCATCAGCGACATCGACCAGACCAGCTCGCCCACGCCCATCGTGATCATCGCGAAGGTGGTGCCGCTCTTCTTGGTCGTCACCCAGCCCAGCAACGAGGCGAAGAACAGCCCGGACAGCCCTCCCACCAGCGGGATCAGGCCGACCGGCAGGGCCAGCTTGCCGGCCGACACCAGGTTGAGGGTGTGCATCGCCAGGAACGAGCCCAGGCCGCTGTAGACCGCATGGCCGAAGCTCAGCATGCCGCCCTGGCCGAGCAGCATGTTGTAGGCCAGGCAGGCGATGATCGCGATGCCGATCTGCGACAGCATGGTCTGGGCGAAGCTGCTGGTCCACAGCAGCGGTGCAGCGGCCATCAGCAGCGCGAAGCCGCCCCAGACCAGCACCGGGCCACCCAGGACTCTGGGTCGGTAACTCAAGGTTGGCAAGGACATGTCATCCCTCCCGGGTACCCAGCAGACCCTTGGGCCGGAAGATCAGCATCAGCACCAGCAGCAGATACGGCAGGATGGGCGCGGCCTGCGCCAGCGTGATGCGCAGGATGGGCCAGCCGGGCGTGGCCGGGCCGACCGAGGCGCCCAAGCGGTTGATCGCATCGGCCAGCGAGGCGTCCACCGTCAGCGGCAGGGTTTGCAGCAGGCCGATCAGGATTGACGCGGCAAACGCGCCGGCCAGCGAACCCATGCCGCCGACCACCACCACCACGAAGATGATCGACCCGACCACCGAGGCCATCGCTGGCTCGGTGATGAAGGTGATGCCGCCGATCACGCCCGCCAGGCAGGCCAGCGCGCAGCCGCTGCCGAACACCAGCATGAAGACCCGCGGCACGTTGTGACCCAGCGCCTCGACCGCCTCGGGGTGGGTCAGCGAGGCCTGGATCACCAGACCGATCCGGGTCCGCGTCAGCAGCAGCCACAAGGCCACCAGCATCAGCAGCGCCACCCCCATCATGAAGGCGCGGGTCATCGGGAATCGCGAGCACTGCGCGCCCTGGCAGATCGCGTCACTGGCCATGCCCAGCACCAGTGACAGGCCGCTGGCGGGGGATTGGACGATCGTGAACGCCGGCCCCTGCAGCAGCTCGGGCGGACTGAACTGCAGTGGCGTGCGGCCCCAGATCAACTGCACCACCTCGAGCACCACATAGCTCAGGCCGAAGGTGATCAGCAACTCGGGCACATGGCCGAACTTGTGCGCCCGGCGCAGCGCAGTGCGCTCGAACAGCGCGCCCATCAGCCCGACCGCCAGCGGGGCCAGCAACAGGGCGGGCCAGAAGCCGAGCACGCCGGTCAGCGTGTAAGCCACATAGGCGCCGATCATGTAGAAGCTGGCGTGCGCGAAATTGAGCACGCCCATCATGCTGAAGATCAGCGTCAGCCCGGAGCTGAGCATGAACAGCAGCAGCCCGGAGCTGACGCCGTTCAAGGTGTTGATCAGGATCTGGTCCACAAGTAAATGACTCGGTAAGAAGAAAAACGGTCCGTCGGTTAGGCACCAGACGGACCGACTAGAGCGACGGAGATCGGCTGAGCATGGTCGATGCCCGTCGCGAGCCCGCCGAGGCCGGGTCGAGGCGCGCAGCCTTACACCCGTACGGCAAGCACCGCAAGCCTGAGATCGGCGTGCGCAGCAGGACAGCGGCCTTGCTCAGGGGCGCTTCATCTGGCAGGAGGTGGGCGTCGAGGCCACATAGGGCTCGTAATACTTGACCGACTGGAAGTTGAAGCCGGTGTTCTCGACGCTGTATGGGTGCTTGGCGTCGGCCTTCTTCCAGACCGCGACGAACAGGCCTTGCTGCAGTTGGTGGTCGGCGCGGCGCATCTCGACCTCACCGTTGAAGCTCTTGAACTTCAGGCCTTCCATGGCCGCTGCCACCTTGACGGCATCAGTGGTCTTGGACTGCGCCATCGCGGTGCTCAGCATGTTGAACACATGGTGCACCGCCAGCGTGTAGTAGTCGTCGTTGAACTTGGTCTTGAAGGCATCGACGACCTTGCCGATCTCACCCGGCATCGTCGATTCGGCATAGCCCACCAGGTAGACCCGACCGGCTGCGCCCGCGCCCAGCGCGGTTGGCGTGCCCGAGACGCTGGCGTAATAGGTCAGGAACTTGACGTTCAACCCGGCGTCGTTGGACGCCTTGATCAGCAGCGTCAGGTCCGAACCCCAGTTGCCGGTGAGCACAGTGTCGGCGCCCGAGGCCTTGATCTTGGCCACATAGGGTGCGAAGTCGCGCACCGAGGCCAGCGGGTGCAGGTCGTCACCGACGAACTGCACATCGGGCCGCTTGCGCGCCATCAGTTCCTTGGCGAAGCGGCTGACCTGCTGGCCGTGTGAATAGTTCTGGTTGATCAGGTAGACCTTCTTGATGTCGGCCTGGTCCTTCATCCAGGTGGTCAGCGCCTCCATCTTCATCGAGGTGTCGGCGTCGACGCGGAAATGCCAATAACTGCACTTGCCGTTGGTCAGGTCGGGGTCGACCGCGGCGTAGTTGAGGTAAACCACTTCCTTGCCGGGGTTGCGGTCGTTGTGCTTCTGCACCGCGTCCATGATCGCCAGCGCCGCGCCCGAGCCATTGCCCTGCACGATGTAGCGCACGCCCTGGTCGATCAGACTCTTGACCGCGTTGGTGCTCTCCTGCGGGCTGAGCTTGTTGTCGAGAGGCACCATCTCGAACTTGACGCCGGCCGGGTTGCCCTTGTTGAAGACCTCGGCGACGAACTGGTAACTCTTGATCTGGTTCTGGCCGACCGGCGCCATCAGACCCGACAAGGGATCGATCCAGCCGATCTTGACGGTCTCGCCCTTCTGGGCCAAGGCCGCTGCGGCGGTCAGGAACAGGCCGGAGGCCAGGGCCAGGCGAACTGAATTTCCAAGCAAGCTCATCGGTATCTCCAAGAAATGGTGCGGTGCAACCCAGCCCATGACGTTAACGTAAGCCGGCAACCTATTACGTCAGGGACTACCCCACAATGTTGTCGCGTGCGGGACAGCATCGGCACCACATTCAGGCTTCCGGCCCGCGCGGCGCCGGAACGCGCCGCCCCTTCGCAGGCAGCAGGCCCCGCCGTCCGGCTCAGGCTTGCAGCCCGCGCGGCGCGGGGACGCGCCGCCCCTTCGCAGGCGTCAGGCCCTGCGCAGGCAGGGCCTGTCGTCCGGCTCAGGCTCCGGGCAGTTTGAAGCTCTTGAACTGCTCGCGCAGCTTGTTCTTCTGCATCTTGCCGGTGGCGCCCAGCGGGATGGCATCGATGAACGCCACATCGTCGGGGATCTGCCACTTGGCGATGCGGCCCTCGAAAAACGCCAGGATGTCGGCCGCGCTGGTGTCCGCCCAAGCGGCGCCGGGCTTCTTCATCACCACCAGCAGCGGCCGCTCGTCCCATTTCGGGTGCGGCACCGCGATGCAGGCCGCCATCGCCACCGCCGGGTGGGCCATCGCGATGTTCTCGACGTCGATCGAACTGATCCACTCGCCGCCCGACTTGATCACGTCCTTGCTGCGGTCGGTGATCTGCAGAAAGCCGTCGGCGTCGATCGCCGCGACGTCGCCGGTGGGGAACCAGCCGTCCACCAGCGGGTCGCCGCCGTCGCCCTTGAAGTAGCTGCTGATGATCCACGGCCCCTTGACCAGCAGGTCGCCGCTGTGCTGGCCGTCCCAGGGCAGTTCGGCGCCATCGGGGTCGACGATCTTCATCTCGACGCCGAACACCGCCCGGCCCTGCTTGGCCATGATGCCCAGTTGCTGCTCGGCAGGCAGCGCCTGCTGGTGCATCTTGAGCGTGTTGACCGTGCCCAGCGGCGACATCTCGGTCATGCCCCAGGCGTGCACCACGGTGACGCTGTAATCATCGCGGAAGGTCTTGATCATCGCCGGCGGGCAGGCCGAGCCGCCGATCACCGTGCGCCGCATGGTGCTGAACTTCAAGCCGTGTTGGGCCATGTGGTTGAGCAAGCCCAGCCACACCGTGGGCACGCCGGCGGCCATGGTCACACCCTCGGCCTCGATCAACTCGTAGACCGATTTGCCGTCGAGTGCGGCGCCCGGGAACACCAGCTTGGCGCCCGTCATCGCCGCGCCATAAGGGATGCCCCAGGCATTGACGTGGAACATCGGCACCACCGGCAGGATCGCGTCGCGCGCCGACACGCCCAGCGAGTCGGGCAGCGCGCCGGCAAAGGCGTGCAGCATCGTCGAGCGGTGGCTGTAGAGCGCGCCCTTGGGGTTGCCGGTGGTGCCGCTGGTGTAGCACAGCGCGGCGGCGCTGCGCTCGTCGAACTGCGGCCAGGTGTAGGTGTCGGGCTCGCCGGCGATCCAGGCCTCGTAACTGCGCAGCCCGGGAATGCCGGCATCTATCGGCAGCTTGTCGGCATCGCAGAGCGCGATCCAGTGCTTGACCGTCGTGCACTTGGCCCAGATCGCCTTGACGATGGGCAGGAAGGTCATGTCGAAGCAGATCACCTGGTCTTCGGCATGGTTGGCGATCCAGGCGATCTGCTCGGGCAGCAGGCGCGGATTGACCGTGTGCACGACCCGGCCGCTGCCCGTGACACCGAAATACAGCTCGAAATGGCGGTAGCCGTTCCAGGCCAGCGTGGCCACCCGGTCCGAAAAAGCCAGGTCGAGACGGTCCAGCGCGTTGGCCACCTGGCGCGACCGCTTCGCCGCAGCGGCGTAGGTGGTGCGGTGCAGATCGCCCTCGACCCGGCGCGAAACGATCTCGGCCTCATGGTGGTGCCGGGCGGCAAAGTCGATCAGCGTGGATATCAGCAGGGGTTGGTCTTGCATCTGGCCGAGCATGGAATCCTCTGGAACGGTTGAAAGTTGAAGGCTGGGTCACGGCAAGGGCGAACAGCCCTTGACCGCGTCACAGCGGCAAGTATCGCGTCTTGCCGCCCCAACCGGGTTGGGGGGATTGGCGCCAGCAAGGCAAGCTGCCGACTTGTCCACCGACAATCCCGACCATGCACCCTACCGAGCCCATGACCCCGGCGCCACCGATCGCCGCGCCGCGCTGGCGCGAGAGCACCTTGATGGGCGGGCTCGGTCCGGCCTTCGGCACCTGCTTGCCGCCCTCGCCGCTGCCCGGTCTGCACTGGGTCGCCCGCAGCCAGGCCCTGGCCGCCGAGCTGGGCCTGACCGACTGGCTGCAGACCGCCGAGGCGCTGGCCTTGCTGGGCGGCAACACCCTGCCCCCGGTCGGCGCCACCCAGGCCAGCGTCTACAGCGGCCACCAGTTCGGCCAATGGGCCGGCCAACTGGGCGACGGCCGGGCGCTGCTGCTGGGCGAGGTCGACAGCCCCGCCGGGGTGATGGAGCTGCAACTCAAGGGCGCGGGGCTGACGCCTTATTCGCGCATGGGCGACGGCCGCGCCGTGCTGCGCTCGTCGATCCGCGAGTTCCTGTGCTCGGAGGCGATGGCCGCACTGGGCATCGCCACGACGCGGGCGCTGGCCCTGGTCGGTTCCCCCGCGCCGGTGCGGCGCGAGACGATGGAGACCGCCGCAGTCGTGACCCGGGTCGCACCCAGCTTCATCCGCTTCGGCCATTTCGAGCATTTCGCGCACACCGCCGCCGACACCGGTGCCTTGCGCAAGCTGGTCGACGCAGTGGTCGATCGCTTCTACCCCGATTGCCGCGGCGCGGCCAGCCCGGCGCTGGCGCTGCTCGAGGCGGTGTCGCGCCGCACCGCCGTGCTGCTGGCCGACTGGCAGGCAGTGGGCTTCTGCCACGGCGTGATGAACACCGACAACATGTCGATACTGGGCTTGACGATCGACTACGGCCCATTCGGATTTCTCGACGGCTTCGACCCCGGCCATGTCTGCAACCACTCCGACCACCAGGGCCGCTACGCCTTCGCGCGCCAGCCCAACGTGGCGTTCTGGAACCTGCACGCGCTGGCCCAGGGCCTGCAGCCGCTGGTGGTCGCGGACATCGGCGACGACATCGACGCGCTGAAGGCGGCGATGGAACCCTACAAGACGGTCTTCGCCGAGACCCTGCAGGCCCGGCTTCGCGCCAAGCTGGGCCTGCGCGCCGCGCGACCCGAGGACGCCGAACTGTTCGACGACCTGCTGCGGATGATGGCGCAGGAGCGCACCGACTACACCATCGCGATGCGCGCGCTGGGCCGGTTCTCCAGCGCCGACGGCGCGCTCAACACGCCGCTGCGAGACAAGTTCATGGACCGCGACAAGTTTGGCGCCTGGGCCGCACGCTACGCCGCCCGGCTGCGCGCCGAATCCAGCCTGGACGCCGAGCGGGCCGGCCGCATGGACCGCGCCAACCCGAAATTCGTGCTGCGCAACCACCTGGCCGAGAGCGCGATCCGCCTGGCCGAGGGCGGCGATTTCAGCGCGGTCGACAGCCTGCTGACAGTGTTGCAATCGCCATTCGACGAACACCCCCAAGCCCCAGCCGCCTACGCGGCCCTGCCGCCTGACTGGGCCCAACAACTGGAAGTATCCTGCTCGTCATGAACCCATTCGGCAAGAAACACGGCGCCCACGAACCGCACCCGCACGACGACGCCCGCTACCCGGTGCGCAAGAGCGAGGCCGAATGGCGCGCCCAGCTCGACCCGATGCAGTACCAGGTGGCGCGCCTGGCCGCCACCGAGCGGCCCTATACCGGCGCCTTCTGGGACCATTGGTCTGACGGCGCCTACCGCTGCGTGGGCTGCGGCCAGGCCTTGTTCGAGAGCGCGGCCAAGTTCGACGCGGGTTGCGGCTGGCCGAGCTGGTGGAAGGAAATCGAACCCGGCCGCGTCGAGCGCCTGGTCGACGACAGCCTGGGCATGCGTCGGGTGGAGGTGCGCTGCGCGGCCTGCGGCACCCACCTCGGCCATGTTTTCGACGACGGCCCCGAGCCCAGCGGCGAGCGTTTCTGCATCAACTCGGCAGCCATCGACTTCGTGCCCAAGGCCTGAAGCCAGCCTTGGCCGTGACAAGCGCCCAGGCCCTGACTGGGCCGACCGCTACACTGCGCATCCCATGAAGATCCTGCTCGATTTCCTGCCTATCCTGCTGTTTTTCGGCACCTTCAAATACACCGAATCACACAAGGAATGGGCCGCGGCCTTCGCCACCGAGCACCTCGGCTTCCTGGTGGCCGGCGGCGTGGTCGGCAGCACCGAGGCGCCGGTGATGCTGGCCACCGTGGTGGTGGTGATCGCCTCGCTGGCCCAGGTCGGCTGGCTCAAGGCGCGCGGCAAGAAGGTCGACCTGATGTTGTGGATCAGCCTAGCCCTGGTGGTGGTGCTGGGCGGGTTGACGGTCTGGCTGCACAGCGAGACCTTCATCAAGTGGAAGCCGACCGGACTGTACTGGGCGATGGGCCTGTCCTTCCTGGTCAGCCAGACCCTGCTGGGCAAGAACCTGCTCAAGCTGATGATAGGCGAGCAGTTGCAACTGCCCGAGCCGGTCTGGAAGCGCCTGGGCCTGGCCTGGGTGGCGTTCTTCGCCGCGATGGGCGTGATCAACCTGTGGGTGGCCTACCACTTCAGCACCGCGGCCTGGGTCAACTTCAAGCTCTTCGGCGGCATCGGCCTGATGCTGCTGTTCACGCTGGCCCAGGGGGTGTACATCAACCGCCATCTGCCGCAGACCCGGGCCGATGACGACCAGACCCCCGTCAAGGAATGACATGCACCACGGCGTGACCGAACAGCAGATCGAAAACGCCTTGCGGGCGGCGATCACGCCGCTGCAATCTCTGCAGGTGATCAACGAGAGCCACCTGCATGCGGGCCATGCCGGCGCCGGCGAAGGCTCGCATTTCCGGGTCCGCATCGTCAGTGAGCGCATGGTCGGTCTGACCCGGGTGGCGCAACATCGGCTTGTGTATGATGCCCTGCGCGAGGTGATCCCCCAGGGCGTGCATGCCCTGGCGATCGAGGCCCAAGGGCCAGACCCCGCCTGATGCAGGCGCAATCCCCCCCCCCGCGATCCCGCCTCGAGAACCCCTTTCCTGTCACCGCCACCCCGCCGGGTGCGCGAATTCCGTCAACCCAACAAGCCCTCCCGACCATGATTAGCAAGACTTTTGCTGCCCGCGCCTCCGCCGTGGCGCTTGCCGTTGCCGCCACCCTGCTGCTGCCGCTGGCCGCTTCGGCGCAGAACATCGCCATCGTCAACGGCAAGGCCGTGCCCAAGGCGCGCGTCGACCTGCTGCTGCAGCAAGCACAGCGTGCCGGCCAGCAGATCTCGCCCGAGATGCAGGCCCAGGCCAAGGAGCAGGCCGTGATGCGCGAGATATTCGCCCAGGCAGCCGAGAAGCGCGGCATCGCCGGCCAGCCCGACTACAAGGCGCAGATGGAACTCGCCCGCCAAAGCCTCCTGATCCGCGAACTGTTCGAGGACTTCAAGAAGAGCAAGGAAGGCCAGGTCAGCGACGTCGAGGCCAAGGCCGAATACGACAAGTTCAAGAGCCAGTCCACCGGCACCGAGTACCGCGCGCGCCACATCCTGGTCGAGGGCGAGGAGGAGGCCAAGGCCTTGATCGCCCAGATCAAGGGCGGCGCCAAGTTCGAGGACCTGGCCAAGGCCAAGAGCAAGGACCCGGGTTCGGGCGCCAATGGCGGCGACCTGGACTTTGCCAAGCCCGAGTCCTATGTGCCCGAGTTCGGCGCGGCGATGAGCAAGCTGAAGAAGGGCGAGATGACCGAGACCCCGGTCAAGACCCAATTCGGCTGGCACATCATCATGCTGGAAGACACGCGCGAAGCGCAGTTCCCCGACTTCGAGGCGGTCAAGCCGCAAATCCAGCAGCGCCTGGCACAGACCAAGCTGCAGAAGTTCCAGGACGACATGCGCAAGGCTGCCAAGACCGACTACAAGTTCGCGCAGTGAGGCGGCGCGGCTGAGGCCGCCCACAGCCGGCCCTGCGAGCGCCTGAACGGGTCGGGCGGGGAACTGCTCTCAAGCCAAGTTCGTCGATCAGATCCGCAGACCCTAAGGGCAGCTTGAGGCTGCCCTTATCAATCGGCTTCACACCTCGACGGGCACGACCAGTTGCCCGGCCTCGATCAGCAGTTGCCGGTCGCAGCGCTCGGCAATGCGGCGGTCGTGGGTGACCAGCACCAACGTGGTGCCCGACTCGCGGTTCATCTCGAACATCAACGCCATCACGCGCTCGCCGGTGGCATGGTCGAGGCTGCCGGTGGGCTCGTCGGCCAGCAGCACTGCGGGCTCGACCACGAAGGCCCGGGCCAGCGCCACCCGCTGCTGCTCGCCACCCGACAAGGTGCGCGGGGTGTGGCCCAGGCGCTGGCCCAGGCCGACGCGCTGCAGCATCTCGGTGGCGCGGTTGTGGGCATCGTGGCGGCCCAGCAGTTCGAGCGGCAGCATCACGTTTTCCAGTGCCGTCAGGTGACCCAACAGCTGGAAGCTCTGGAACACGAAGCCCAGCTTGCGCGCCCGCAGGCCGGCGCGCTGGTCCTCGTCGAGTGCAAACAAGTCTTCGCCGTCCAGGCGCACCGTGCCGCGGGTCGGGTGATCGAGACCGGCCATGATCGCCAGCAGAGTGCTCTTGCCCGACCCGGATGCGCCGACGATCGCGGTGGACTGGCGGCGCTGCAGGCTGAAGTCGATGTCGTGGAGAATCGTCAGCGTGCCGGTGGAATCGGTGACCGAGCGGGTGACATGGTCAACCGCGATGATGGGATCGCTCATGGAATGGATGCTGGCGCGACGCAAGTCGCGACGAGTGGCGCTGCTGCACTGTAGCCTGCTGGCTGCGGCCTTGCTGGGGACGGGGCGGCCGGCGGCCGCCACCGCGGCGGCGGCAACGGTGAAAACCGTGCTGGTGCTGGGCGACAGCCTGTCGGCGGAGTACGGACTGGCGCGCGGCGCCGGCTGGGTGGCGCTGCTGACGCCGCAACTGGCGCAGGCCGGTGTGGCGGCCAGCGTGGTCAACGCCAGCATCAGCGGCGACACCACCTCGGGCGGCCGCTCGCGCCTGCCGGCGCTGCTCAAGCTGCACCAGCCCAGCCATCTGGTGATCGAGCTGGGCGCCAACGACGCGCTGCGCGGCCTGCCGCTTCAGATGACGCAGGACAACCTGGTGGCGATGGTGCGCGCAGCCAAGGAGGCCGGCGCAAGGGTGATGGTCGTGGGCATGCAGTTGCCGCCCAACTACGGCGCCCGTTACAGCCAGGACTTCTCTGCCCTGTTCGCCAAAGTAGCCAGGGACGAAGGGGCGGCCCTGGTGCCCTTCCTGCTGGCCGGCGTGGCAGACGGCCCGCAGTCCGAGCAGTGGTTCCAGCCCGACCGCATCCACCCGACGGCCCAGGCGCACCCGCGCATCCTGGCCAATGTGTGGGGGGTGATGAAGCCCTGGTTGCGCTGACAGTCGGGCCGGGCCCTCAAGGGCTGCGGCGGTCGGCGCGGTCGGCGCGCTCATGTCGTTGCGAGGCGTCGCCGCGCTGCGGTTCCGCCGCGCGCTCATCGCGCGCCTCGCGGGATTCTGGCCGGCCGGCCGGACGCGGCGCAGCTTCAGCCGGCTTGGGTCCTGGCGCCGGAGCGACTCTTGCCGGCGGATCGGCCGGCCGCGGGCTGGGCGGGGTGGCGGGTGAAGTGACCGGCGGCGTGGCGGGTGGGCTGACAGGTGGCGTCGAAGGTGCCGGCATGCGGGCCCGGGGCCCACCCGGGTCGGGCCGATTCCCGGCGCCTCCGGGACCAGGCGCAGGAACGGGGCCGGTCGCCGGCCCAGGGACCACGGCAGGCGCAGGGCCGGGCGCTGGACCCACAGCCGGCACCGCCGGCAGGACAGTCACACCCCGGTTCGGCGCCGGCTGGCCCGCACCCCGGCGGTCGCGGTCGCGGCCATCGGCGTCGAAGCGCTGCGGCAGCCGGGCTTCGGCGCCATCACCGTGCGGCCGCGCAGGCCCCGGCGGTCCGTCATGCCGATCGGGAACCGGCGGCCTGCCCTCGCGCCCCGGCGCGTCGCGCGGCCCGACCTCGCGCGGTCGCTCCGGCTCGAAATGCGGCCTGG
Organism: Burkholderiales bacterium; assembly: GCA_947453625.1. Classification (GTDB taxonomy): domain Bacteria; phylum Pseudomonadota; class Gammaproteobacteria; order Burkholderiales; family Burkholderiaceae_C; genus Pseudaquabacterium. Next base: position 20,708 of record CANGHK010000050.1, on the reverse strand, counting down.
GGACGACGACCGGTGGCGGCGGCGTGAACCGGTGCGGCGGCATGACCACCGGAGCCACCACCCGCGGCGGCGGCGGCCGACCCCCGACATGCCCGCCCACGCCCAGCGACGGCCCGACGACCCAGGCACTCAAGGCCGGGGCGTAACGCGCACGGTGCTCGCGCGGGCCGGGCGACCAGCACCAGCGGCCTTGCCAGACCACCCAGCTGCCGTAGTGGAAGGGCGCGAAGCCCCAGGGTGCGGCGTCTATCCAGGTCCAGCCCCAGGGCGCCACCCAGGCCCAGCGGCCGTCCTGGTAGGGGGCCCAGCCGCTGGCAACCTCGCGCGGCTGCCAGACCTGACCGTATTCGGGGTGGTCTATCCAGTCGCCATGACGGTCCAGGTCTTGCCAGCCCGTCACGCCAGGCGGCACGCGCGATGCCGTGGCGGGCGCATCGTCGAGGCGTTCGTCTCGCGCCACCCAGTCGGCGAAGCCATCGCGTTCGACTGGCGCCCAGGCGTAGCGGGTCGGCCCGCCCGCGGCGTCCCGCCACAGGTCGGCGCGGCGCCCGGCGGACACGGTCAGCGCACTGTCGGGACCCTCGAAGCGCAACTCGCCGCGCCAGACGGTGGCCTGGGTGGCGTCGGGCTGGCGGTCGAAACGGTAATGGCCAGGCTGTCGCGGCAGCCAGCGGCCCTCGCGGGTGATCACCTCGGCCGCCCCGCCGCCGCCAGGGCCGGCATCCGACAGACGCAGCGCCAGCGTGCCGGCCTGCAGCGACAACACCAAGCCCTGCTCGTCCAGGCGCTGCAGCGTCAGGTCGACATCGGCGCCGAGGCGGACCGTGGTGTTGCCCACACGCAGTTCGGCGCGACCGTCGGCGCCGGTGCGCAGGCGGTCGCCGGCCGCCAGGGGCCAGTTGCGCAGCGGCTGCTGCGGCGTGCCCAGCCAGCCAGCACTGTCGCGGTCGTACCAGCGCACATCGCCCTGCAAGGCGCTGAGCTGGCCGGCGAAGCTCGGCAATTCACCCGGCAGCGCGCCGGCCCGCGCCGTCTGCGGCCCAACCAAGCCGACCAGCGCGAGCCAGGCCGCGCAGCCCAGCAATCGCCGCAGATCGCTCCAGCCACGCCGCAGCAAATCTTGCACGGCACCGGCCAAACCAGCGGGATGGACATCGGTCATCAGCGTTCTCCACCGCCCGACGCCGGGCAGCCTCCGTCTACAACGCGGGCCGGGCCGGGTTGGCCGACGCCGCCCTGCAGCTTCCCCGCATCTGCCCGACAAATGTCGGGTGAAACGCGCTCCACCGCCCCGTCAGTCAAACGGCCTGCCCGCGTGACGGCCCCCCCCTCAGTCATCACCGGCGTCGGCGCCGAGTTCGGGGAAGAGCACGCTGGTGAAGCCCAACTGCGTCAAGTCGCGCATACGGGTCGGGTAGAGGCGGCCGATCAGGTGGTCGCACTCATGCTGAACGACCCGGGCGTGGAAGCCGTCGGCTTCGCGGTCCACCGTCCGGCCCTGCAGGTCCAAGCCGGTGTAGCGGATGCGCGACCAGCGGGCCACCTTGCCGCGCAGGCCGGGCACCGACAGGCAACCCTCCCAGCCATCCACCTCGGCATCCCCCAGCGGCGTGATCAGCGGGTTGATCAGCACTGTCATGGGCACCGGCGGCGCCTCGGGATAACGCTCGTTGTGCTGGAAGCCAAAGACCACCAGTTGCAGATCGACGCCGATCTGCGGCGCGGCCAGGCCAGCGCCGCTGGCGGCCAGCATGGTGTCGCGCATGTCATCGACCAGCGCAGCCAACTCCGCCGTGCCGAATTGCGTCACCGGCTTGGCCACGCGCAGCAAGCGCGCATCACCCATCTTCAAAATCTCGCGAACGGCCATGGCCGGATCTCCTCGAATCAGAAAGTAGTCGTCAATCAGCCGCCGGCGCCGCCAGCAAGGCCCGCAGCCCCGGCTCGTCCAGCACCGTCAAGCCCAGTTCGCGCGCCCGGTCCAGCTTGGACCCGGCCTCTTCGCCGGCGACGACGAAACTGGTCTTCTTCGACACCGACCCCGCCACCTTGCCCCCTGCGGCCTCGATCAGCGCCTTGGCCGCGTCGCGGCTCAAATGGGGCAGGCTGCCGGTCAGCACCAGGGTCTTGCCGGCCAGGGGCTGGGGCTGGTGGGCAGCGGCAGCACCCTCACCTTCAGGCCAGGTGATGCCGGCGGCCCGCAACTGCGCCACCACCTCGCGGTTGTGCGGCTGGTCGAAGAAGGTGCGTATGCTGTGCGCCACAACCGGGCCGACATCGTTGACCGCCAGCAATTGCGCCTCCGATGCGTCCATCACCCGGTCCAGCATGCCGAAGTGCCGGGCCAGGTCGCGGGCGGTGGCCTCGCCGACATGGCGCAGGCCCAGCGCGTACAGGAAGCGCGGCAAGGTGGTCTGCCGGCTCCTGGCCAGCCCCTCGACCAGCTTGTCGGCGCTCTTGTCGCCCATGCGGTCCAGCCCGGCCAGCTGATCCGGGCCCAGGGTGTAGAGATCGGGCAACGTGCGGACCAGGCCGCTGTCGACCAACTGGTCGACCCGCTTGTCGCCCAGACCCTCGACATCCATCGCGCGCCGGCTGGCAAAGTGCAAGATAGCCTGCTTGCGCTGGGCGGCGCAGAACAACCCGCCGGTGCAGCAGTGGGCGATGCTGGCTTTCTCGCGCAGCACCGCGCTGCCGCACACAGGGCAGGCGCGCGGAAATCGGAAGTTGGGCACATAGGGCGAGCGCGGCCCGGGCGTGCCGGCGGGGGCGTCCACCGTCCTGTCCACCGTCCTGTCAACAACGCGACCCACCACCTCGGGAATCACGTCGCCGGCACGGCGCACGATCACCGGGTCGCCGATGCGCACGCCCTTGCGCCTCAGCTCGAACAGGTTGTGCAGCGTGGCGTTGCTCACCGTGGTGCCGCCGACGAACACCGGCACCAGCTTGGCCACCGGCGTGAGCTTGCCGGTGCGCCCGACCTGGATCTCGATGCGCTCCAGCCGCGTGACCTGCTCCTGCGCCGGGTATTTGTGTGCCACCGCCCAGCGTGGCTCGCGGGTGACGAAACCCAGCCGCTGCTGCAGCGCCAGCGAATTCACCTTGTAGACCACGCCGTCGATGTCGAAGGGCAGCGCGTCGCGCTCGGCGCCCATCGCGCGGTGGAACTGCACCAGGCCGGCTGCGCCCAGCGCCACCGTTCGATCGGTGCAGACCGGCACGCCCATGGACGCCAGGGCGTCCAGCGTGGCGCTGTGGGTGGCCGGCACTGGCCAGCCCTGCACCTCGCCCAGGCCATAGGCGAAGAAGCTCAGCGGGCGCTGGGCCGCGATCGCCGGATCGAGCTGGCGCACCGCGCCGGCCGCGGCATTGCGCGGGTTGACGAAGGTCTTCTCGCCGCGCTCGCGCTGGCGCTCGTTCATGCGCTCGAAGTCGTCACGCCGCAGATAGACCTCGCCCCGCACCTCCAGCACCGGCGCGTCGCAGCCAATCAGCCGCAGCGGGATCTTGTTGACGGTGCGGATGTTCTGCGTCACGTCCTCGCCGGTCTCGCCGTCGCCGCGGGTGGCGGCTTGCACCAGCACGCCGCGGTCGTAGCGCAGGTTGATCGCCAGGCCGTCGAACTTCAGCTCGGCGGCGTATTCCACCGGCGGCGCGTCTTCGGCCAGTTCCAGCTCGCGCCGCACCCGGGCGTCGAAGGCCAAGGCGCCGCTGGCTTCGGTGTCGGTCTCGGTGCGTATCGACAACATCGCCACCGCATGGCGGACCGGCGCAAATCCCGGCAGCAACTGACCGAGCACGCGCTGGGTGGGCGAGTCGGCGGTCAGCAGTTCAGGATGCGCGGCCTCTATCGCCTGCAATTCCTGGAACAGCCTGTCGTACTCGGCGTCGGGGATCTCGGGCGCGTCCAGCACGTAGTAGCGGTGGGCATGGTGCTGCAGCCGCTGGCGCAGCGTGGCGGCGCGCTCGGCCGGGCTGATCTCGGGGTCGTTCACAGGGAATGGCGGTGCAAGGCGGGCATTGGACGAGTGTAGGGTGGGCGCCGATCCGGCCCGCCGGGCGGAGAACAGTCCCCCGGCCTCTCAGGTCACTGGCGCCGGGTCGTCAGCGGTGCGGTGCTTGCGCCATCGGTTGCGGTGCGGGTCGGTAATTTGGACATCGGAATCCTCAGCTGAACAGCCGCCGCGCCACAGCGGACCCGGCGGCAAGGTCGCGCGCGGCCAATGCGGCATAGAGCTTGGCCAGGTCCTCGCCGATCGCGGCGAAGGCATGGAGCGTGATCGGCCGACCGCTGGCGTCGATCATCAGCGCGTCCATGTCGGTGGCCAGCAGGCGCGCGGCCTCGTGCCAGGCCGGAAACGGCTCGGCACTCTCGGCCGTCTGCGGCACATCCAGCGACAGCTGCAGCTCGCGCACTGCGGCCGCACCGGGGTCCTCGGCCCGCGCGACCTGCGGATCGAAGTGCAGCACCAGCATCGGCGGTGCGCCATCCTCCAGGCCAGGCCGCACCAGCAAGCCCGGCAGCGCGCCCGGCACGAAGCCCTGGCGGCCGGCGGCCTGCTGGAGGTAGCCCACGCTCCAGGCCGCGCCGTTGGCGCGCAGCCTCAGCGAGAGCTGGGCGTCGTGGTCACCGGCAAAGGCGTCGAGCTCGCTCGCCCGGGCCACCACCTCGACCATGTCGGGCAGTTCGGCCATCGCCCCCACCGCCTCGGCAAAGCCCTGCAGCGTCTGCACGAACTCGGAGTACTCGATCTGGGTCAGCGCGCCGCGGCGGCTGGCCAGTTGCACCCCGGCCTGGAACTCAGCGTAGCGCTGCCCGGCGGCCGGCAGTTCCCACGCGTGCGAGTCGGTGTTGAGGCCCTCGATCAGAAAGGGCTTGGTGCCCGCCAGGCGCGACGAGGGCAGGTGAAGCATGGCCAGCTCGCCGCTGATCGCGGCGTCCAGCCGCAGCGTGGCGATGGCGTCGATCAGCGGGTCGAGCCGGGCCGACTTGCGCGGCGCGAGAGCGCGCGGCTCGGCAAGCGCCACGGTAGGCCGGTCGGCGCCCGGCGCTGCCGCGGCATCGCCTGGGTGCAGCGACGGCTCGACCCGGATGCCGCCGGCGGGTTCGGCCCGGCGCGGAGCAGCCTTGCGGGCGATCCACAAGCCTTGTGCGACCACGCCGGCCAGCACCAAGCCGCCCAAGGCCGCCAGACCGGCCATCAAGCCGCTGGTCATGCCGTCTCCGCCAGCCCGACGGCGGCTTCCATGTCCACCGCAACGATGCGCGACACACCCTGCTCCTGCATCGTCACGCCTATCAGCTGCTCGGCCATCTCCATCGCGATCTTGTTGTGGCTGATGAACAGGAACTGCGTTCCCTTGTTCGACATATCGGCCACCAGCCGGGCGTAGCGCTCGGTGTTGGCGTCGTCGAGCGGCGCGTCCACCTCATCGAGCAGGCAGAACGGCGCCGGGTTGAGCATGAAGATCGCGAACACCAGCGCGATCGCCGTCAGCGCCTTCTCGCCGCCCGACAGCAGGTGGATGGTCGAGTTTTTCTTGCCCGGCGGCTGCGCCATCACCTGCACGCCGGCGTCCAGGATCTCGTCGCCGGTCATCTGCAGCCGCGCCGTGCCGCCGCCGAACAGGCTGGGGAACATCCGGCCGAAATGCGCGTTGACCTGGTTGAAGGTGGCGCCCAGCAGGTCGCGCGTCTCGAGATCGATCTTGCGGATAGCGTCTTCCAGCGTGTTGATGGCGTCGGCGAGGTCGGCCACCTGGGCGTCGAGAAAAGTCTTGCGCTCGCGCGAGGCGGTCAGTTCGTCGAGCGCGGCCAGGTTGACCGCGCCAAGTGACGAAACCTCCCGGGTGATGCGGTCGATCTCGCCCTGCAAGCCCCAGAGCTTGACGTTGCCGGCGTCTATGGCCTCGCCCAGCGCGGCCATGTCGACCTGGGCCGCCGTCAACTGCTCCAGGTACTGGGCGCCGCCCAGCTGCGCGGCCTGGGCCTCGAGGGCCAGCTTGGTGATCTGGTCGCGCAGCGGCTGCAGGCTGCGCTCGAACTGGATGCGCGTCTCGTCGGCCGAGCGCAACTGGGCCGACAGGTCGTCGTACAGACTGCGCTGGGCGCCCAGCGCGGCTTCGCGCTCCAGCCTGAGCGCCAGCGCCGTTTGCAGGCCAGCCTGGGCGGCGGCGTCGTTCAGCGTGTCGAGCTCGAGCTCGAGCTGCTCGCCGGCCCGGGCGTTGCTGACGGCCTGGCTGCGCGCGGTTTCGATCGCGCGCTGCAACTCGCCTCGCCTTGCGGCCAGCGCCCGGGCCTGGAACTGCGACTCCTGGGCCTTGCGCTCGAGCGCCCTGACCTGCGCGCGGGCATCGGCCAGGCGGCGCTCGGCAGCGATCACCGCCTCGTCGAGCTCGGCGTGGCGCTCCTGGGTGTTGGCCAGTTGCAGGTCCAACTCCTCGAAGCTGGCCTCGCCGATCGCGCGCCGCTCGTCCAGGCCTTCGAGCTGGCCATCGACCTCGGCCAGTTCGGCGTCGAGCTGTCCGCTGCGCGCCTGGGTGGCCTCGGCCTGCTGGGCCAGACGCAGCAACTCGACCTGCACCTGATGGGCCCGGGTCTGGGCCTCGGCAGCCTCGCGCCGCACGCCCACCAGGCGCTGGGCCACATCGGTGCAGGCGGCCTCGACACGCACCAGCGCGCCGCGCGCCTCTTCGCTGATCAGCAGCTGCGCACGGTGCTGGCGGTCGAGGTTCTCGATCTCCTGGGCCCGGGCCAGCAGGCCGGCCTGTTCCGAGTCGGGGGCGTAGAAGGCCACCGCGAAGCCGCTGACGGCATGGCCTTCGCGGGTCATGATGACCTCGCCGTGGGTCAGCTGGTCGCGCCTGGCCAGCGCCTCGTCCAGGCTGGGCGCGGTGTAGACCCCTTCGAGCCAGTCGCCCAGCAAGGCTTTCAGGCCAGCGTCACCGAAGTTCTGCCCCAGGCGAAGCTGATCGGACAGCTGGGGCAGCGCCGAGCGCGGCCCGTCCACCGGGCGCGCGCTGTCGTCAGCCGGCAGGGTGTAGAAGGCCAGCCGGGCCGGCGGGGCGTCGCCGGCGAAGGCGCGCAAGGTGTCTATGCGACCGACTTCGAGCGCCCCCAGGCGCTCGCGCAGCACCGCTTCCAGCGCGGTCTCCCAGCCGGGCTCGATGTGGATGCGGGTCCACAAGCCGCTCAAGCGTTCCAGCCCATGCCGGGCCAGCCAGGGCTTGAGCTTGCCCTCGGTCTGCACCTTGTCCTGCAGCGCGCGCAGCGCTGACAGCCGGGCCGCCGTGTCGGCCTGACGGGCGGCCTCGGCGTTGGCCAGCTGCTGCTGGGTGCGGCGCTGGTCTTCCAGCGCCGGGGCCTGTTCCTGCAGTTCGTGCAGCCGGCCCTCGGCAAGCTCGCGAGCCTCATCGGCGGCCGCGCTCTGGGCCCGCAGTTCGTCCAGGCGTCGCAGGTCGGGCGCCGCGAGCGTGCGGCGCTCACCGTGCAACCGTTCGCGACGGTTGCGCAACTGGCGGCTCTGTTCCTCGATGTTCCGGCTGTCGGCCGCCAGCACCGAGATCTGCTGCTGCACCTGGGCCACCAGGCTGCGCTGCGTGCTGGCGCTGGCCTGGGCGGCGCGCACCGCGTCCTCGGCATCGGGCAGCCGCATCGCCTGCTCCTCGGCCTGGGCGGCGCCGAGTTCGGCCTGCTCCTCGGCCACCGCCATCTGCTCGGCAATGCTTTCGAGCTCGGCCAAGGCGTCGTCGCGCCGCTGCTGCCACTGTCCAGTCTGGGCCTGCAGGTCGACCAGGCGCTGCTGCACCCGCTGCCGGCCCTCGACGACGTAGCGGATGCGCTCCTCCAGCCGGCTGACCTCGAGCGCGGCCTGGGCCAGCGCACCCTGCGCGGTATGCAGCCCGTCGCTGGCCGCGTAATGGGATTGGCGCACCGTCTCGAGCCCGGCCTCGACATGGCGCAACTCGGCCAGCCTCGATTCCAGCGCGTTGGTCGCTTCCAGCACCTCTTTCTGCACCCGTGCCTGCTCGGTGGCCGCGTCACGGTGCTTGAGAAACCAGAGCTGGTGCAGCTTGAGCGTGCCGGCTTCCTGCAGCCGCTGGTAGCGCGACGCGACCTCGGCCTGCTTCTCCAGCTTGTCCACGCTGGCGTTGAGCTCGCGCAGGATGTCGTCGACCCGGGTCAGGTTCTCGCGCGTGTCCTTGAGCCGGTTCTCGGTCTCGCGCCGCCGCTCCTTGTACTTGGAGACTCCGGCGGCTTCCTCGAGGAAGAGCCTGAGTTCCTCGGGGCGCGATTCGATGATGCGGCTGATCGTGCCCTGGCCGATGATGGCGTAGGCGCGCGGCCCCAGGCCGGTGCCGAGGAAGACGTCCTGCACGTCGCGCCGGCGCACCGGTTGGTTGTTGATGAAGTAACTGCTGCCGGCGTCGCGCGTCAGCACGCGCTTGACGGCGATCTCGGCGAACTGGCCGAACTGGCCGCCGGCGCGGCCGTCCTCATTGGAGAACACCAGCTCGACGCTGGCCCGGCTGGCTGGCTTGCGCAGGCCAGAGCCGTTGAAGATCACGTCCTGCATGCTCTCGCCGCGAAGCTCGCTGGCCTTGCTCTCGCCCAGCACCCAGCGCACCGCGTCCATGATGTTGGATTTGCCGCAGCCGTTGGGGCCCACCACGCCCACGCGCTGGCCGGGCAGCTGGAAGGTGGTGGGTTCGGCGAAGGACTTGAAGCCCGAGAGCTTGATCTGGTTCAGGCGCATGCGCGGTGGGACGGGTGGGAGGGCAGGCTGCCGACGGCATCGGGCAAGCCCCCGTCATGCCGCTTCAAGTATTTGATTTGTATGGATTTATTGCAGACCAAGCGGCGTAGGAATCATTCTCGATGATAGCATCGCGCACCTTCCAGAGCTACGCCTCAGGCACCCCCTCCATGGCCAAGAAAGCCGCAAAATCCGCCGCAGCCTCCCCGGCCGCGGCAGCCACCGAACGCGCGGTGCCGGCCACGCCGCCCAGCGCGCCGTCCAAAGACCTGCAGGTCTTCCCCAACCCGGCGCCCGAGCGCGACTACCTGATCCAGTTCCAGGTGCCCGAGTTCACCTGCCATTGCCCGCTGACCGGCCAGCCCGACTTCGCGCATTTCACGATCGACATGATCGCCGACCGACTATGCGTCGAGTTGAAGAGCCTGAAGATGTACTTCTGGAGCTACCGCAACGAGGGCGCGTTCCACGAAAAGGTCACCAACATGATCCTCGACGACATCGTCCGCGCCGCCGACCCGCGCTTCATCCGCATCACCGCCAAGTGGTATGTGCGCGGCGGCATCTACACCAACGTGATCGCCGAGCAGAGCAAGAAAGGCTGGAAGCAACAGCCAACGGTTGAACTGCCAAGCCTGGCCCAGGAGCGCGGGCTGCTGGGGTGACCGCCAAGGCGGCGGTCGCCGGCAGCGGCGGCGGTTCACACGCGCCGAAATCCCGCCGATCGGCGCCGACTGGCCGCTGGATCGGCCCCATCGCCCGGGCGCATCTGATGGGCAAACACCATCGGCACGAAGGACAGCCATGAACCGAACTCCCGCCATCGCCCCGCTGCTGACCCTGGCGTTGGCACTGGCCGGTGACCCCGCCAGGGCAGACCTCGACGTGGGCGACAAGGCGCCGCCGTTCGAGATCGATGCCGCGCTGGCCGGCAAGGTGTTCAAGTTCTCGCTGGCCGACCAGCTCAAGCGCGGTCCTGTGGTGCTCTACTTCTTTCCGGCGGCGTTCTCGAGCGACTGCACGATCGAGGCGCATGCCTTCGCCGAGGCCACCGAGCAATACGCCCGGCTAGGCGCCAGCGTGATCGGCGTCTCGACCGACGACATCGACACCCTCAAGCGCTTCTCGATCACCGAATGCCGCAACCAGTTCGCGGTGGGCGCCGATGTCGACCAGGTTGTGACCAAGGCCTATGACGCGGTGCTGTTCTTCAAGACCCCCTATGCCAACCGAAGCTCGTACGTGATCGCGCCCAACGGCAGCATCGTCTACCAGTTCAACAGCCTGAACCCGGCCAGGCATGTGGCCAACACGCTGGGCGCGCTCAAGACCTGGCTGGCGAAAAAGCCGTGACCCCTGCCGAACGACCGGCTTACCAGAAATTCGACGTCGCGGTGCACAAGAGCGGCATCGACGGCTTCGGCGTCTTTGCCGCTGAGCCGATACCGGCACACCGCAAGATCGGCGAGATCCGTGGCGAGAGCATCAGCGTGGCCGAGGCACGCCAGCGCGCCATCGGCCGCCAGCGCATCATGATCGTCGAGATCTCGGCCCGCAAGGCGATAGACGCCTCGCGCAGCGAAGACGCCATGCGCTTCACCAACCACGCCTGCAGCCCGAACGCGCGGCTGTCTATCCAGGGCGGACGAATCGAGTTCTACGCGCTGCGCGCGATCACGCCGGGCGAGGAGATCACCGTCAACTACGGCCAGACCCATCACGAGGGCACGCTGGCCTGCCGATGTGGCGCGGCCAACTGCGTCGGCTGGCTCTGAGCCCGGCGGCGCCCCGCGATAATCCGGACATGAACCCTCTGCTGGGCAAGCTCCACCCCTACCCTTTCGAACGCCTGCGCGCCATGACCGCCGGCATCACGCCCAACCCTGCACTGCGGCCCATCAGCCTGGGCATAGGTGAGCCCAAGCACGCCGCGCCGGCGCTGGTCGAGGACGCGCTGGTGGCCGCGATCAAGGGCTTGTCGGTCTACCCGCCGACCGCCGGCACGCCGGCCTTGCGCGAGGGCTTTGCTGGCTGGGTGCAACGGCGCTACGGCGTGGCGGTCGACCCGGCGACCCAGGTGCTGCCGGTCGGCGGCTCGCGCGAGGCGCTGTTCGCGATCGCCCAGACCATCGTCGACCCCAGCCGACCCGGCGCCACCGTGGTCTGCCCTAACCCTTTCTACCAGATCTACGAGGGCGCTGCGCTGCTGGCCGGGGCCGATGTGGCCTTCGCCAACAGCGATCCGGCACGCAATTTCGCCGCCGACTGGGGCTCTATCCCCGAGGCCACCTGGGCCCGCACCCAGTTGATCTATGTCTGCTCGCCGGGCAACCCGACCGGCGCGGTGATGCCGCTGAATGAGTGGGCGCAGTTGTTCGAGCTGAGCGACCGCCATGGCTTCGTGATCGCCAGCGATGAGTGCTATTCGGAGATCTATTTCCGCGACGAGCCGCCGCTGGGCGGGCTGGAAGCCGCCACCAAGCTGGGCCGCGCCGACTTCAAGAACCTGATCAGCTTCACTTCGCTGTCCAAGCGCAGCAACGTGCCCGGCCTGCGCTCGGGCTTCGTCGCCGGCGACGCCGAGATCCTCCGCAATTTCCTGCTCTACCGCACCTACCACGGCTCGGCGATGAGCCCGCTGGTGCAGGCGGCCAGCCTGGCGGCCTGGGGCGACGAGACCCATGTCGCGACGAACCGGGCGCTCTACCGCACCAAGTTCGCCCAGGTCACGCCGGTGCTGGCCGAGGGGCTCGACGTCGCCCTGCCCGACGCCGGCTTCTACCTCTGGGCCGGCGTGCCGGGCGGCGATGACACCGCCTTCGCGCTGCAACTGCTGGCTCAATACAATGTCGCGGTGCTGCCCGGCAGCCTGCTGGCGCGTGAGGCCGAAGCGGGCAACCCGCGCAGCAACCCCGGCAGCGGCCGCATCCGCATGGCCTTGGTGGCGAGCACCGAAGAGTGCCTGGAAGCCGCCCACCGCATCGCCGACTTCGCCCGCGCCTGGCGTACCGTCCAGCACACCGCCTGACATCATCCCGCCCGACATTCGACCCTGAACTGAAGCCATGACATCCTCCCTGCAAGCCACCATCGAACAAGCCTGGGACGACCGTGCCAGCATCGGCCCCGGCAGCGCCGTACCCGCGCTGCGCGAAGCCGTCGAAGCCGTGATCGCCGACCTCAACGCCGGCCGCATCCGCGTCGCCGAACGCCAGAGCGTGGGCCAATGGAACGTCAACCAGTGGATCAAGAAGGCCGTGCTTTTGAGCTTCCGGCTCAACGACAACCAGATCATGCAAGCCGGCGGGCTGACCTTCTTCGACAAGGTGCAGACCAAGTTCTCGCACATGGACGCGGCCGCGCTGCAGGCCTCGGGCGTGCGCGTCGTGCCGCCGGCGGTGGCCAGGCGTGGCAGCTACCTGGCCCGCGGCGTGGTGCTGATGCCCAGCTACGTCAACATCGGCGCCTATGTCGACGAGGGCACGATGGTCGACACCTGGGCCACCGTCGGCTCTTGCGCGCAGATTGGCAAGGGTGTGCACCTGAGCGGCGGCGTGGGCATAGGCGGCGTGCTCGAGCCGCTGCAGGCCAACCCGACGATCATCGAGGACAACTGCTTCATCGGCGCCCGCTCCGAGGTGGTCGAGGGCGTGATCGTCGAGGAGAACTCGGTCATCAGCATGGGCGTCTACCTCGGCCAGAGCACGCCGATCTACGACCGCGAGACCGATCAGGTCAGCTACGGCCGCATCCCCGCCGGCTCGGTGGTGATCTCGGGCAGCATGCCCAAGGCCGGCGGCAAGTACAGCCTGTACTGCGCGGTGATCGTCAAGAAGGTCGACGCGCAGACCCGCGCCAAGACCAGCATCAACGAGCTGCTGCGGCCCTGAGGCGCGGTCCTCGATCGCAACAGATGGCCAGGCTGGATCGGGGTCTGCGGTGAGCGGCAGGATGGAAAAGGTCATGCGGCTGATGGCCGAGCGCCAAGCCTCAGACGTCTTCCTGTCGGCCAACATGCCTATCCTGATCAAGATCCACGGCCAGATGCTGCAGTTGTCGGACCAGGTGCTGACGCCCACCCAGCCGCGCCAGTTGCTGGCCGAGGTGCTGTCGCCGCAACAACTCGAAGAGCTCGACGACACCGGCGAGCTCAACCTGGCGATCCCTATCCAGGGCGTGGGCAGTTTCCGGCTCTCGGCCTTCAAGCAGCGCGGCACGGTGGCCGGCGTGGTGCGCCATATCCCACACCTGATCCCCGCGCTCGAGACCCTGAACGTGCCCGATGTGCTGCGCGAACTGGTGCTGGAAAAGCGCGGCCTGATCCTGATGGTCGGGGCCACCGGGTCGGGCAAGAGCACCACGCTGGCGGCGATGCTCGAGACCCGCAACCGCACGCTGCCCGGCCATATCCTGACGATAGAGGAACCGATCGAGTTCCTGTTCCAGAGCAAGAAATGCGTCGTCAACCAGCGCGAGGTCGGCCGCGACACCGAATCGCTGCAGATCGCGCTGCGCAACGCGTTGCGCCAGAGCCCCGACTGCATCCTGATCGGCGAGATCCGCGACCGCGAAACCATGACCGCCGCGCTGAGCTACGCACTGTCGGGCCACCTGGTGCTGGCCTCGCTGCACGCCAACAACAGCCACCATGCGCTGGGCCGTATCCTGTCGTTCTACTCGCCGGGGGCGCGCTCGGTGCTGCTGGCCGACCTGGCCGCCGGGCTGCGGGCGATCGTCTCGCAGCGGCTGCTGCTGGCCCAGGCGGGCGGCCGGATCCCGGCGGTCGAGGTGATGTTCAACAGCAATCTGGTCGCCGAGCTGGTCGCCAAGGGCGATTTCCACGCGGTCCAGGAGGCGATGGAAAAATCCGTCGCCGAAGGATCGATCACCTTCGAGGAGGCGATCGCCGACCTGGTGATCGCCGGCAAGGTCAGCCGCGACGAAGCCCTGGCGAATGCCGACTCGGTCACCAACCTGTTGTGGCGGCTGCAGAACGTCACCGCACCGGTCTCGCGCGCCACGCCCAAGGCCGAAGAGTCCGACGCGCCGGTCTTCACCGACTTCACCGTCGACATCGTGCCCGATGGCTTTGTCGCGCGCCGCACCAACGCCTTCCCGCCCCTGACCCCCTGAACCGCCGACCTGCCGACCCGATGAGCACCGATACCCTGACCACGCTGCGCCTGCTCGAAGCGCTGATCGCCCGCCCGTCTGTCACGCCGGCTGACGCCGGCTGTCAGGCGCTGGTGGCCGAGCGGCTGGCGCCGCTGGGCTTTGTCTGCGAGAACCTCCCGTTCGGCCCCGACAGCGGGCGCGTCAGCAACCTCTGGGCGGTGCACCGCGGCGCTCGCACCGGGCCGACCGTGGTGCTGGCCGGCCACACCGACGTCGTGCCCACCGGCCCGCTGTCGGCCTGGACCAGCGACCCCTTCGTGCCCAGCCACCGCGACGGCCTGCTCTACGGCCGCGGCGCGGCCGACATGAAGACCTCGATCGCGGCGATGACGGTGGCCGCCGAGGAGTTCGTGCGCCAGCACCCGCGGCACGCCGGCAGCGTCGCGCTGCTGTTGACCAGCGACGAGGAGGGGCCCTCGGTGGACGGCACGGTGCGGGTGGTCGAGGCCTTGCAGGCCCGGGGCGAGCGGCTGGACTGCTGCATCGTCGGCGAGCCGACCTCGGTGGAGCGCCTGGGCGACATGATCAAGAACGGCAGGCGCGGTTCGCTGTCGGCGCGGCTGACGGTCCTGGGCGCCCAGGGCCATGTGGCCTACCCACAGCTCGCGCGCAACCCGGTGCATGCGTTCGCCCCGGCGCTGGCCGAGTTGGCGGCGACGGTCTGGGACGCCGGCAACGACCATTTCCCGCCCACCACCTGGCAGGTGTCCAACCTGCACGCCGGCACCGGCGCGTTCAACGTGATCCCGGGCGAGCTGGTGGTCGACTTCAATTTCCGCTTCTCGACCGAATCCACCCCCGAACAGTTGAAGGCGCGGGTCGAGGCGCTGCTGCTGCGGCACACAGTCGAGCACCGGCTGGCCTGGACGCTGGGGGGATCGCCCTTCCTGACCCGGCCCGGCAGCCTGAGCGAGGCGCTGTCGGCGGCGATCCAGGCCGAGACCGGCAGCACGCCGGTGCTGTCGACCACCGGCGGCACCAGCGACGGCCGCTTCATCGCCCGGGTCTGTGAACAGGTGGTGGAATTCGGCCCGATCAACGCCAGCATCCACAAGATCGACGAGCATGTGCGCGTCGACGATGTCGAGCCGTTGAAGAACATCTACCGCCGCACGCTGGAGGCACTGCTGACGTGAGCCGACACCGGGCCGCCCCAAGTCGGCTGCGCCCCGCTGGGGCCAGAGACCGCGCCGAGCGAGCGCCTGCGCGCTTGCGAGTGGCTGGCGAGGGCCATCCGACCTGCCAGCCGGGTGGCGGACGCGCAGCGCCCTGGGGGCCGAAATGACCATCATCGACCTGATCGAGCGCTGCAGCGCCCGCCTCACCGAGGCGGGCGTTTCGTTTGGACATGGCACCGACAACGCCTTCGACGAGGCCGCCTGGCTGGTGCTGTGGCGCCTCGGCCTGGCGCTGGACGACCTGGACGCGGTGGCTGAGCAAGCCGTCACGGCCGAGCAGCAAGCCGCCGTGTGGGCGCTTCTGGACGAGCGCATCGCCCGCCGCCTGCCCGCCGCCTACCTGACCGGCGAGGCCTGGCTGCAGGGCGTGCCGTTCACGGTCGACGCGCGGGTGATCGTTCCGCGCTCGCTGATCGCCGAGCCGCTGGCCGAGGGCACGCTCGACGTCTGGCTGGGCCCGCACACGCTGCGGGTGCTGGACTTGTGCACCGGCAACGGCAGCCTGGCGGTGCTGGCGGCGATGGCCTGGCCCGAGGTGACGGTGGACGCCGCCGACCTGAGCCGCGACGCGCTGGCGGTGGCGCTGCTCAACGTCGAGCGCCACGGCCTGAGCGGGCGCATCAAGCTGCGTGCCGGCGACGGCTTGGCGGCGGTGGCCGGCCAGCGCTACGACCTGATCCTGTGCAACCCGCCCTATGTCAACGCCGACGCGATGGCCGCGCTGCCGGCCGAGTACCGGGCCGAACCCGAACTGGCGCTGGCCGGCGGCGCCGACGGCATGGATTTCATCCGCCGGCTGCTGCATGCCGCAACCGACCACATGACGCCCAACGCCGTGCTGGTGCTGGAGATCGGCCATGAGCGGGACCATTTCGAGCGCGCCTTCCCCAACTTGGACCCGGTCTGGCTGCCCAGCAGCGCCGGCGACGACCAGGTGCTGCTGCTGACCCGCGACGCGCTCACCGAACACCCCGTCCCGGCGCCCTGACGTCCTGACCCCTGGACTACCAACCAAACCCGACCCCATGATCCAAATCAAGAACCTGACCTTGCGCCGCGGCGTCAAGATCGTCCTCAAGGACGCCAGCGTCACCCTCAACCCGGGCGAGAAGGTCGGCCTGGTGGGCCGCAACGGCGCCGGCAAGTCCAGCCTGTTCTCGCTGATCGCCGGCCGGCTGCAGGCCGATGCGGGCGACTTCGACATGCCGGCCAAGTGGCGCATCGGCCAGGTGGCGCAGGACATGCCCGAGACCGACCAGCCGGCCACCGACTATGTGCTCGACGGTGACCTGCCGCTGGCCGAAGCCAAGGCGGTGCTGGCGCTGGCCGAGGCCTCGGAAGATGGGCACGCGATCGGCGACGCCTATGTCGGGCTGGAGCATGCCGGCGCCTTCGACGCCCCGGCCCGCGCCCAGGCACTGCTGCTGGGCCTGGGATTCCGCACCGACCAGCTCGACGCGCCGGTGAACAGTTTTTCGGGCGGCTGGCGCATGCGGCTGCAACTGGCGCGCGCGCTGATGTGCCCGGCCGACCTGCTGCTGCTCGACGAGCCGACCAACCACCTGGACCTGGACGCGCTGGTCTGGCTGGAGAACTGGCTGAAGAAATACGAAGGCCTGATGATCGTGATCAGCCACGACCGGGTGTTCCTGGACGCGATCACCAAGGTCACAGTGCACCTGGACGCCGCCACGCTGAACCGTTATGGCGCCAACTACAGCGGCTTCGAGGAGATGCGCGCCGAGCGCATGGAGCAGCAGCAGGCAGCCTTCGGCAAGCAGCAGGAAAAGATCGCCCACCTGCAGAAGTTCATCGACCGCTTCAAGGCCAAGGCCAGCAAGGCCAAGCAGGCGCAGAGCCGGGTCAAGGCGCTGGACCGCATGGTCAAGCTCGGCCCGGTGCTGATGGACGCCGAGTTCGACTTCGAGTTCCGCCAGCCGCAAAGCCTGCCCAACCCGATGCTGACCATGCGCGAGCTGATCTGCGGCTACCCGAATCTGGTCGAGGGCGAGCCGCCGGTGGCCATCGTGCGCCATGTCACGCGCAGCGTGATGGCCGGCCAGCGCATCGGCATCCTGGGCGCCAACGGCCAGGGCAAGTCGACCCTGGTCAAGACCATCGCCCATGCGCTGGCCCCGCTGGGCGGCGAGTTCACCGAGGGCAAGGGCCTGACGGTAGGTTACTTCGCGCAGCAGGAGCTCGACCTGCTGAGCGAGGACGACACGCCTATGCAGCGCATGATCCGGCTCGCGCGCGAAATGGGATCGGGCAGCAGCGAGGGGCGTGAACAAGACCTGCGCAACTTCCTGGGCCAGTTCCGCTTCGTCGGCGACATGGTCAACCAGACCGTGGGCACGCTGTCGGGCGGCGAGCGCGCAAGGCTGGTGATGGCCACCATCGTCTGGCAGAAGCCCAACCTGCTGCTGCTCGACGAGCCGACCAACCACCTGGACCTGAACACCCGCGAGGCGCTGTCGATCGCGCTCAACGAGTTCGAGGGCACGGTGATGCTGGTCAGCCACGACCGGTCGCTGTTGCGCGAGGTCTGCGACGAGTTCTGGCTCGTCACCTCGGGCGGCGTGTCGCCCTTCGACGGCGACCTCGATGATTACCAGAAGTGGCTGCTCGATGTCTCGCGCGCCAACGCACGCGGCCTGCCGGCGCCGCCGGTGCCGGGCTATGTCAAGCCGGCCGCCGCCGCGGCTGAGCCCGCGCGCGCGGCCCCGCCGGCGGCCACGGCGAAGGCGGTGGCTCGCGCCACCGCGTCAGCCGCATCGACACCCAGCACCTACCGGCGCGACGAGCGCAAGCAGGGCGCGCAAAGCCGCGGTCAGGCCGCCAACCTGAGTCGGCCGCTGCGCACCGAAGTCACGCAGATCGACAGCCGGATGGAAGTGCTGGGTGGCGAGCGCAAGACGCTGGAAGCCCAACTGGCCGGCGGCAAGCTGTCGGGCGCCGACATCGCCGAGAACGGCCGCCGCCTGAACCATATCGCCGCCGAACTGGCACAACTGGAAGAGCGCTGGCTGGCGCTGCAGACCGAGATCGAGGCGATTACCGCCGACGGCGCGGCCTGATCGCGGAAGGCGGCCGCCCGCAGGCCGCCGTCCCTCCACTGCCCGCCGCCGGGGATCAGCCGCGGCTCAGGGTGGCGCGCAACGCCTCGGTCAGCAACGCCAGCGCGTCCGCCAGGTGGGCGCGGTTCTCCACCGCCAGGCCCTTGCGGGCCAGCGCCCCGCGCAGCTGCGCCTGCAGGTCCACCGCATGCAGGCGGGCCAGGCTGACCGCGTCGGCCGGCAGGTTGGCCGGCGGGCGGGTCAGCACCGCTTGCAGCCGCTTCAGGTGCTCGCGCTGCAGGCTGCGCCGCAGCGGGTCGATCTCGCGGCCGGTCTTGAGCTCGCTCCACACCGCCCCCTGCAGCGTGGCATAGAGCTCGCTGACCGAGATCACACCGCGCCTGTCCTTCTCGGCCAGGTAGCCGGGCAGGTCGAGCAGGCGCTGCGCGGTGCCGGCGGCCAGCAGCCGGTCCAGCGCCTGGGTCTGCAGCCGCATCACCGCCTGCCCCACGCTGACCGGTCCGGCGCGGTTCCACTCGACGTAGTTGGGCGACAGGCTGGCCAGGAACTCGGGCCGGAAGCGGAAACTGTCGACGCTGAACACGTTCTCGGCCAGGAAGCGCAGCGCCTGGCGCTGCTGGTCGGGCTCGACCGGCCGGTAGGCCGGCCGGCTGCCACTGCCCTGTGGGTCGCGGGTGGTGTGGAGTCCGCCGACATACT
Source organism: Burkholderiales bacterium (assembly GCA_947453625.1). Taxonomy (GTDB): domain Bacteria; phylum Pseudomonadota; class Gammaproteobacteria; order Burkholderiales; family Burkholderiaceae_C; genus Pseudaquabacterium. The sequence goes on along the minus strand of CANGHK010000050.1, from coordinate 1,820 downwards.
TGGCCGCCAGCGTGGGCAGGTCGCGGAACTGGTTGAAGCCGGCCAGCAGGCTGCGCCGCAACCGCTCCGGATCGTCACCCGGCAGCGCGCCGCGGTCCTGCACCCGCTGCCACAGCTCACGCGACAGGCGCATGCGGCGCTGGTACCAGGCCAGCGGGTCGTCGCCCAGGTCGAAGCGGTTGGCCAGCGGGTCCAGCCCGTCGTTGCCGCCGAAGCCGCCGGCGTCGACGTCGTCGCCGAACACCAGCCGCGGGTCGGTGGCACTGCGCCCGGCGATGGCCTGCAGATCGGCCGCCTCGGTGGCGGCGGCCAGCGGCTTGTAGGCGTACTCGATGGCCCAGTAGTCATACGGGCCCAGCGTCGTCATGTTGGACTCGCCCTTGGCCTCGCCGGCCAGCGGCAGGTTGAACGGGGTGTAGTCCATCACCGAACCAGCGATGCCCTGTTGCTCGCCGAAGGCCTTGTCCCTGAGCTGCGCGCGGCTGACCACGGTGCTGGCCTTGAAGTTGTGGCGCAGGCCCAGCGTGTGGCCGACCTCGTGCATCACCACGTCCTTGACATAGGCCTGGACGAAGGCCTCGGCCTCGGGGCTGTCAGGATCGAGGTCGCCGCGGGCTTCCAGCAGGTCGAGCGCGAAACCCAGTTCGGTGCCGGCCTCGGCGCCGTAGTTGCACCAGGCGTCGGGAGTCTGGGCCAGGCCGCTGGCGGCCACATCCTCGCGGATCTGGCGCCGCGCGCCACGGCCGAAGACATCGCTCATGCCGATGTCGGCGTCCAGGATCTGGCCGCTGCGGGGGTCGCTGTGGCTGGGGCCGATCGCGAAGCCCACGTCGGCGCCGACGAACCAGCGTATCGACGCATGGCCGGCGTCCAGGGTGTCGAAGCTGTCGGCCTCGCCCTGCTGGCGCGCCACCACCGCGTTCTTGAAGCCGATGCGCTCGAAAGCCGGGTTCCAGGCCAGCACGCCGGCCTCGACCGAAGCCCGGTAGCGCTGCGGGATGTTGCGGTCCAGCCAGTAGGTGATGGGCTGCACCGGCTCGGACAGCGCGGCCGACGGGTCCTGCTTGTCCAGCCGCCAGCGCTTGATCTGGTGCACCCGGTTGTCGGGCCGCAGGTCGTCCGACAAGTCGGTGTAGCTGTCGATGAAGTGGCCCAGCCGCGGGTCGGCCCGGCGCGGCGCCATCGGCTGCTCGGGCAGCGCCCGGAAGTTGAAGACGAAGCCGACGAACAGGCTGCGCGCGTCGGGCGTGGTCTGCGGCGGCAGCGTGGGCGGCGGTGGCGGTGGCGCGCCGGGCAGCGCCAGCGGCGGCGCAGCCAGGCGCGGCACCGCGAAATGCACCTTGGCCGACAGCGTGCTCAGGCCGGCCTCGGCGCGGGTGGTCTCGAAGTAGGAGTTGGCCCGGTCGGGCGCGAACGGCATGCGGAACGCGGCCTCGAGCTGGGTGCTGTAGCCCGCCATGTCACCAAGCAGGAAACTGGCATCGACCAGCACCGACTTGCGCTCGGGATGCGGCGCGCTGGCCACCGCGGCCGAGCCGATCAGGCTGTCGCTGAAAGCCTGGCCCACCGCCAGCCGCGAGGCCGGGTCGCGGTCGCCGCGGAAGCCCTTCTGCCGGGCCACCAGCTGGAACTGGTTACCGACGCGGCGGAACTCGACCAGCCAGGCCGGCCCCATCTGGCTGGCGTACAGCCCGCGCTCGCCGACCGACTGGGCGATGTTGACCGACACCAGCAGCGGCTGGCCCAGCCGCTCGGGCTCGATCTCGAGCCAGACCTTCTCGTCCTTGCGCCACAGCGGGATGAAGCCGTCCTGGCGGGTT
>CANGHK010000049.1 GCA_947453625.1 Burkholderiales bacterium | reverse complement strand
GTGTCAAGCCGGCGACGGCGGCGCTCAGCAGCAAGGCGGCGGCCGCCATCGCCAGCCAGAGCCCGCGCGCCCCGGCCGCCGCCCCCGACCAGGCCAGCAGCCCGGCCAGCGTGATGCCCGCGCCCACGCCGCCGAACACCAGCGCGCCCAACGCACCCTTGCCGCGCCGGGCCAGTTCGGTCAGGCTCCAACTGCTGATGCCCACCATCGCCCAAGCGCTCGCCACGCCGGCGCCAAAGCGCAGCAGGCCCCAGGCCAGCGTGCCGCTGGCCAGCCCGGCGCCGGCGGTCAACAGCACGATCGCCAGCAGGCAGGCGCGCACCAGCCGCAGCGGCCGGCCAGCCAGCCGGGCGGCGGTCAAGGCCCCGGCCAGGTAGCCCGCGTAGTTGGCCACGGCCAGCTCGGCACCGCCGGCGGCGTCGATCAGCCCGTCGCGCATCATCAAGGGCAGCAGCGGCGTGAAGGCGAAGCGGCCTATGCCCATCGCTGCGGCCAGCGTCAGCGCGCCGGCCAGCACCACCGCGGCGGTTGAGGGCTGGAGGTGCTGGCGGGGTGGGTCGGGCAACAGGGGGGTGGGCGCGGGGGGCATGGCCCGATTAGAGCCTGCGTCGTCCCGCAGTTCCGAATTGACGCAGTGTGCTTCTCCAACAGGCCGGGTATTGCCTAGCGGCTGGCCCGGGCAGCATGCATCAAGATCGCCCACCGTGAGTGCGAGCTGCGCGCCTGCAACCTTTTCAAGGAGACAACATGAGCACCCGATTCAAGATCAATGGCAAGGCCGTCGAGGCCAAGGGCGAAGCCGATACCCCGCTGCTGTGGGTGATCCGCGACGAGATCGGCCTGACCGGCACCAAGTTCGGCTGCGGCGCCCAGCTCTGTGGCGCCTGCACGGTGCACCTGGACGGCGTGCCTATCCGCTCCTGCGGCACGCCGCTGTCGGCGGTGGCGGGCAAGTCGGTGACGACGATCGAGAGCCTGTCGCGCAACAACAGCCATCCGCTGCAGAAGGCCTGGATCGCGCACGATGTCCCGCAGTGCGGCTACTGCCAGAGCGGCCAGTTGATGAGCGCTGCGGCGCTGCTGTCCAAGAACAAGAACCCCAACGACAGCGAGATCGACCAGGCCATGAGCGGCAACCTCTGCCGCTGTGGTACCTACGTGCGGGTTCGCGCCGCTATCAAGACCGCTGCCGCCGAGATCCGCGGCGCCAAGGCCTGAAGGAGCCCAACATGACCGACATCACCACTGACCACAACACCGTCGCGGTCTCGCGCCGGCGCTTCATGCAGGGCTCGGCTGCCGTTACCGGCGGCCTGATGGTGGGCGTGAGCCTGCCCATTGCTGGCCCTGCACAGGCCGCGGGCACCTTGCACACGCCCAATGCCTGGGTCCACATCGCCGACGACAACACCATCACGCTGATCTCGGCCCGTGCCGAGATGGGCCAGGGCGTCTACACCTCGATGCCGATGTTGATCGCCGAGGAACTCAACGTCGACATCAAGAAGATCAAGGTGGCTTTTGCGCCTGCCGGCAAGGTCTATGGCAACGCGCTGATATTCGGCTTGCAACTCACCGGTGGCTCGACCTCGGTGCGCGAGGGCTGGGAGAAGCTTCGCATCGCCGGCGCCCAGGTGCGCGAGATGCTGCTGGCCGCGGCCGCCCAACGCTGGAATGTTGATGCCAGTACGCTGCGGGCCATCGATGGCCGCGTCACCGGCCCCGGCGGCAAGGTCGCCAGCTACGGCCAGTTGGCTGAAGCCGCATCGAAACTGACCGCGCCCGAGAAGGTGGCGATCAAGGATCCGAGCCAGTTCCGCGTCGTCGGCAAGCGCACGACCCGGCTCGACACCCCGGCCAAGGTCAACGGCAGCGCGGTGTTCGGCATCGACGTCAAGTTGCCCGGCATGGTGTACGCGGCGCTGGCCCAGTGCCCGGTGATCGGCGGCACGGTCAAGAGCTTCGACGCCGCCAAGGCCAAGGCCATGCCTGGCGTGGTCGACGTGGTGCAGATCCCCGACGGGGTAGCCGTTGTGGCCGACAGCTACTGGCGTGCCCGTAAGGCGCTAGCCGCCGTCGTCATTGCGTGGGACGAAGGCGCCAACGCCGGCCTCAATACCCAGGCGATGTTCGACGGCACGCGCGCCGCGCTGCTGGCAGGCAAGGGCGCGCTCCCGGTTCGTCCCCCGGTGGGCGACGCCGACGCGGCCATCGCCCGCGGTGCCAAGGTGGTGCGGGCCGAGTACCTGACGCAGAACGTCACCCATTCGCCGATGGAGCCGATGAACTTCACGGCCCATGTCGACGGCGCCAAGGTGCTGCTGATCGGCTCGACCCAATGGCCCGATGCCGCCCAGGGTGCGGTGGCCAAGTTGCTGGGGATCAAGCCGGAGAACGTGGCGGTGCAATCGACCTTCCTGGGCGGCGGTTTTGGTCGCCGCATCGACATCGACTTCATCATCCAGGCCGCGCAGATCAGCAACGCGGTCAAGCGTCCGGTCAAGCTGGTGTGGTCGCGCGAAGACGACATGACGCACGATTTTTACCGGCCGCTGGCGGTGCACCAGCTCGCCGCATCGTTGGGCGCCGATGGCAAGCCGATGGCGATGACTTTCCGGGTCGCCTCGCAGTCGATAACGGGCAGACTCTTCGGCTTGCCGCCTGAAGCGCCGGATGCGTTCATGGCCGAGGCCGCGGTCGCGCCCTACGCCGTTCCCCTGAGCCGACACGATGTGGTCAAGCACGACGCCGGCCTGCGCGTGGGCTACTGGCGCGCGGTCAGCAACAACATGAACGCTTTCGCCAACGAGAGCTTCATCGACGAGCTCGCGGCGGCGGCCGGCCAGGATCCGCTGGCCTACCGGCTGGCCTTGCTGCAAGGCCAGCCGCGTTTCCTCAACGTGCTCAAGCAGGCTGGCGAGAAGTCGGGCTGGGGCCAGCCGGCCGCGGCCGGCCGCTTCCGTGGCGTGGCGTTGATGGAGGGATACGACACCTACATGGCGCAGGTGGCCGAGATCTCGATGGTGGACGGCGAACCCCGGGTGCACCGCGTCACGGTCGTGGCCGACTTGGGCCAGATGGTCAACCCCGACACGGTCGAGGCGCAGATCCAGTCGAGCATCATCTTCGGCCTGAGTGCTGCGCTGTGGGGCGAGATCACGGTCGACAAGGGACGGGTGCAGCAGGCCAACTTCAACACCTACCGCATCATGCGCGGTCACGAAGCGCCGCAGATCGACATCGTGCTGGTGGCCAGCACCGAGAAGCCCGGTGGCATCGGTGAGCCCGCCACCGCGCTGATCGGCCCGGCGGTGGCCAATGCGATGTTTGCGGGTACCGGCAAGCGCGTTCGCCGCATGCCCTTCACCGCTGAAAACGTCGCGAAGGCCCAGGCCTGACCTTAGGTATGTACAGCCGGACCGGCTAGCCAGGCCGGTCTCCGGCGGCGGGCGTGCAGCTGAAAAGCTGCACGCCCGTTGCGCTTTCTGGCCGGGCCGTCTTGAGCGCGGTCCTGAGACAATCGCGAGATGGTCGAATGGTGGTGGTGGGGCGTGCTGGTTCTCAATGCGGTGGGCGTGGGCTGGCTGGTGCTGCGTCGTTCCGCTGCCGAGTCGGCGACCTTGCCGCCGGCTCTGGCCGATGCGATCCAGGGCCTGGCCGACGCCCAGCGTGAGCAGGCCGAGCGGCTGGCCAGGGAGCAGCGCAGCGAACTGCAGGACAGCGCCCGCGCCACCCGGCAGGAACTGGCGGCCTCGATCACGCTGTTCCAGCGCACGCTGATGGCCCAGAGTGGCGACGTGGCGCGGACCCAGAACGGGCAGATCGACGCCTTCCGCGCCCAGCTCACGGCGATGCAGCAGCAGGTCAGCGACTCGCTGCAGCAGGCCACTGCCCAACTGGTGCAGCAAGGCCAGGTCGCGCGCGAGGCGCAGGACGGCGCGCTGCGCCGCCATGCCGACAGCAGCGCCGAGGGCTTGCAGCGTTTCGGCAGTGCGCTGTCCGAGCAACTCAAGGCGCTGAGCGAGGCCAACGAGCGCCGGCTGGCCGAGGTGCGCCAGACGGTGGAAGGCCGATTGACCGCGCTGCAGCAGGGCAACGAGGCCAAGCTCGACCAGATGCGCGCGACGGTCGACGAGAAACTGCATGCCACGCTCGAGCTGCGCCTGGGCGAGCGCTTCAAGCAGGTGGCCGAGCGGCTGGAGCAGGTGCACCAGGGACTGGGCGAGATGCAGGCGCTGGCGCGCGATGTCGGCTCGCTCAACCGCGTGCTGACCAACGTCAAGAGCCGCGGCATCTACGGCGAGGTACAGCTCGCCGGCCTGCTGGAACAGGTGCTCACGCCCGAACAATACGCCGCCAACGTCGAGACCGTGCCTGGCAGCGGCGCGCGGGTCGAGTTCGCGATCCGCCTGCCCGGCCGCCAGGGCGCGGGTGGCGGCCACGGCAGCGCTGCTCCGCTGTGGCTGCCCATAGACGCCAAGTTTCCGCGCGAGGACTACGAGCGCATGCTCGACGCCCAGGAGCGCGCCGATGCGCCAGCGGTCGAAGCCGCGGCCAAGGCCCTGGAGACCCGGCTCAAGGCCGAGGCCCGCAGCATCCGCGAGAAATACATCGCCGCGCCCCACACCACCGACTTCGCGATCCTGTTTCTGCCGACCGAGAGCCTGTATGCCGAAGCGCTGCGCCGGCCCGGTCTGGTCGAGGCGCTGCAACGCGAGCAGCGCATCACGCTGGCCGGCCCGACCACGCTGCTGGCCACGCTGACCAGCCTTCAAATGGGCTTCCGCACGCTGGCGCTGGAGCAGCGCAGCGCCGAGGTCTGGCAGGTGCTGGGCGCGGTCAAGACCGAGTTCGGCAAGTTCGGCGAGGTGCTGGCCCGCACCAAGAAGAAGCTCGACGAGGCCAGCAACACGATAGACGCGGCCGGCGTGCGCACCCGGGCGATGGTGCGCACGCTGCGCGATGTGGAATCATTGCCCGAGCACCGGGTGCGCCAGTTGCTGCCCGGCCTGTCGCCGGAGGAAGCCAGCAGGGCCGATGAGGCCGATGCGGCCGATGCGGCCGACCTGGCGACCAGCGCCGCGCTCGGTCACGGCGCGTCGCGCACCGGCGCCGGGTCCTGACGGCGGTGGCCAGCTCCCCGTCGCCGCCTGAGGCCGGCGCTGCGGCGCCCGGGCCGGGCACCGTCGCCCAGGTGCTGCCGCTGCTGATCGTCGGCCAGATCGCGCTGCACGGCGCGATGGCGGGCCAGCGCATGGCCGCGCCGCTGCAGGCGCTGCAGGCGGGTTACAGCGCCTGGGCGGTGGGCGTGTTGCTGGCCTTGTTTGCCGCGCTGCCGGTGCTGACGGCGATGGGTGCCGGCCGGATGGCCGACCGCCATGGCTACCACCGCCCGCTGCGGGTGGCGGTGGGCTGCACGGTGCTGGGCGTGGCTTGCGCGCTGCTGGGCTGCTGGTTGACTGGGGGCTGGCAGTTCGGCCTGAACTGTGTTGGCGCGGCGGCCTCGGGCGTGGGCACCAATGTCGGCCTGATCGCGATCCAGCGCTCTGCCGGCCAGATGGTCAGCAGTTCCACCGAGCGGCTGCGCGTCTTCAGCTGGCTCGGCATGGCACCGTCGCTGGCGAATGTGGTGGGGCCGGTGACGGCCGGCCTGATGATAGACGCCGCCGGTTTTGGTGCGGCCTATGCGCTGCTGATGGCGATGCCGCTGCTGTCGCTGCTGGTCGCGCGCGGAGTGCCGGCGCAGGTCGGGCCGCTGGACGCGCCGCGCCGCGCGCCGGGCAGCAGCCGTTGGGACCTGCTCGCCACGCCCGGGCTCAAGCGCCTGCTGTTCGTCAACTGGCTGTTGTCGGCGAGCTGGGACGTGCACAGCTTCGCGGTGCCGGTGCTGGGCCATTCCCGTGGCTACAGCGCGTCGACCATCGGCCTGGTGCTGGGCATCTTCACCGCCGCGGTGACGGCGGTGCGCTTCGCGATCCCGCTGCTGGCGCATCGGCTGAGCGAGGTGGCGGTGCTGCGCACCGCGATGCTGCTGACCGGCGCGGTGTTCGCGATCTACCCTTTTGCCGCCACGCCCTGGCTGATGGGCGGCTGCGCGCTGCTGCTGGGGCTGACGCTGGGTGCGGTGCAGCCGATGATCATGAGCACGCTGCACCATCTGACGCCGGTGCACCGGCACGGCGAAGCGATTGCCTTTCGCTCGATGGCGATCAATTTCTCGAGCAGCGTGATGCCGCTGGCCTTCGGTCTGGCCGGCACCGCGCTGGGGCCTGGCGTGCTGTTCTGGCTGATGGGGGCGGCAGTGGGCGGGGGCAGCTGGGCGGCCAAGGGCTTGCAGCGCCTGTTCGCTCCCGCACCCCCGGGCCCTTGAGCCGCCGAGCCCGGGTCAGAACCGGATGCCCGACGCCGCGGGCTCGCTCACCTGCGCGGGCTCGGCCGCGGGTGCGGCGCGTTCGGCTGCCGTCGGCGTGCTGCGGGCCACCAGCGGCGCGGGCGCCGGCCCCAGGTAGCCGCGCGGCAGCCGGGATTCGCGCGGGTAGCCCGCGAGGTCCAGCGTGGCCTGCCAATCGGTCTCCTGGAAGCCGCGCAGCGCCTGGCCGCCCACCGTCAGGGCGGGCACGGTGCGGCCGGACGTCAGGCGCTGCAGCGCCGCAATGTCGTCGTCGCTGCCGACCAGGCGCTCGCTGAACGGCACGCCGCGCTGCTGCAGCAGCGAGCGGCCCAACTCGCAGGCCGGGCAGTCCGCGCTGCTGTAGAGCGTGACGGGGAATCGGGCCACCAGCGGCCGCAACTCGGCCGGCAAGACCACGGTGGTCGCGATCGGCGCGGCCGGCCCGGCGTCGCGCCGCAGTGGCTGCACCTGACCGCCCGGCTCGGCCTGCGGCCGGTCGGTGTAGGTGACCCTGCCGTCCGGCCCCACCACCTTGAACTGCGCCAGTGCCGTGCCGGCAGCGACCCATCCGAGCATCCCGAGCAGCATCACCTGCGCTGCCCACTCGACTTGCCGCGAGACCGGCCTGGAAAGGCGCGACGTCATCGCCCCTTCCCGCCGCTCAGGCCCGCGGGCTCAGGCCATGCCCTGGTGCCTGAGCAGCGCGTCGATCTGTGGCTCGCGGCCGCGGAAGGCCTTGAAGCTGTCCATCGCCGGCCGGGCGCCGCCGGCCTCGAGGATCTCGCGCCTGAAGCGTTGCCCCACCTCGGGGTTGAAAACACCTTGTTCCTCGAAGGCCGCAAATGCATCGGCAGAGAGTACCTCGGCCCACTTGTAGCTGTAGTAGCCTGCCGAGTAACCGCCGGCAAAGATGTGAGAAAAACTGTGCTGAAAGCGGTTGAACGCCGGCGGCGGGTTGACGGCCACCTCGGCCCGCACCTCGTCGACAACCGCCTGTACCCGAGCGGCCGCGTCGGGCTCGGTGTGCAGCCGCATGTCGATCAGCGAGAACTCGATCTGGCGCAGCGTCTGCAGGCCGCATTGGAAGTTGCGAGCCGCCATCATCCGATCGAACAGCGCGCGCGGCAGCGGCTCGCCCGTGTCGACATGGGCTGTCAGGCGCGACAACACGCTCCATTCCCAGCAGAAGTTCTCCATGAACTGGCTGGGCAACTCCACCGCGTCCCATTCGACGCCGGAGATGCCGGCCACCGCCAACTCGTCGACCCGGGTCAGCAGGTGGTGCAGGCCATGGCCGAACTCGTGGAACAAGGTGATCACGTCGTCGTGGGTCAGTAGCGCGGGCTTGTCGCCGACCGGCGCGGCGAAGTTGCACACCAGGTGAGCCACCGGGGTCTGCACCTCGGCGTCCGGGGTATCGGGCCGGTTCCAGCGCCCGCGCACGCCGTCCATCCAGGCGCCAGGGCGCTTGCCGGGCCGGGCGTAAGGGTCGAGGTAGAACTGGCCGACCCGTTCTGGCTCGCGGTCTGTCGAGCCCTGTTCGCTGCCGTCAGTCTGATCGCGTTCGATGACGAAGAAGCGCGCGCTGTCGTGCCAGACCTCGGCCTGGTCGGGGCGGATGCGCACCCCGAACAAGGTCTCGGCGATGTGGAACAAGCCCTCCAGCACTTTGGGCTCGGTGAAGTACTGCTTGACCTCCTGCTCGCTGAAGGCATAGCGTGATTCCTTGAGCTTTTCCGAGGCGAACGCCAGGTCCCAGGCCTGCAGGTCGGGCAGCCCCAGGCTCTGGGCGGCAAACTCCCGTAACTCGGCCAGGTCGCGCTCGGCATGCGGCCGTGCGCGCTGGGCCAGATCGCGCAGAAAGCGGCCGACCTGCTCGGGCGACTCGGCCATCTTGGGCACCAGCGACAAGTCGCCGTAGCTGGCGTGGCCCAGCAGTGCCGCCTCCTCGGCACGCAGTTGCAGCAACTCGACTATGAGCGCGCTGTTGTCGCGTTCGGCCGGGCCGAACTCGCTGGCCCTTGTGGCATAGGCGCGGTAGAGTTGTTCTCGCAAGCCGCGGTCGGTCGCGTACTGCATCACCGGCAGATAGACCGGCATGTGCAGCGTCAGCTTGTGGCCGTCGTGGCCCTCGGCGGCAGCGGCCTCGCGCGTCTGCTGCAGCACGTCGGCCGGCACGCCGGCCATCTGCGCCGGCGTGGCCATCAGCGTGAAGCCGTCGGTGGCGTCGAGCACATGCTCGCTGAACTGCTGGCCGAGCTCGGCCATGCGCTCCTGCAGCACGCCAAAGCGCTGCTTGGCCTGGCCTTGCAACTCGGCCCCGGACAGCACGAAGTCGCGCATCGCATGGGCCAGCGCCTGGGCTCTTGCCGGCGCCAGCGGGCTGGCCTGCGCGTGGGCCGCCACCGCCTTGTACTTGGCGTACAGGCGCTCGTCGGCGCCGAGCCGGGTGTGGAACTCGGTGATGCGGCCCAGGTTCTGGTTGTAGGCATCGCGCAGCGCGGGCGTATTGGCCACCGCATTGAGGTGGCCCACCGTGCCCCAGGCGCGCGACAGGCGCTCCAGCGGCACGTCCAGCACGGCCGACAGCGCCTCGTAGTCGGCGGCCACGTCGGCGCTGACGGCGCGCTCGAGCGCTGCCTCGGCGGCAGGCAGCAGCAGGTCGAGCGCCGGCGTGACCTGGTCGGGCTGGAAGGCGGCAAATTCGGGCAGTTCGGCGGGCGAGAGCAGCGGGTTGGTCATGGCGTAGCTTCGGGGGAGGCTGAGGGATGGCGGCTAGTTGGCGACGCGTTCGGCCGATTCAACCGTGTTGACCAGCAGCATCGTGATCGTCATCGGCCCGACGCCGCCGGGCACCGGGGTGATCCAGCCCGCCACGTCCTTGACGCGGTCGAAGTCGACATCGCCGCACAGCTTGCCCGCGTCGTCGCGGTTCATGCCGACGTCGATCACTATCGCGCCGGGCTTGACCATCTCGGCCGTCAGCGTGTCGCGCCGGCCCACGGCGGCCACCACCACATCGGCTTGCCGGGTGAACAGGCCCAGGTCGGGCGTCGCGCTGTGGCAAACCGTCACCGTCGCGTTGGCCTGCAGCAGCAGCAAGGCCATGGGCTTGCCCACGGTGTTGCTGCGGCCTATCACCACCGCATGCTTGCCGCGCAGGTCGACGCCGGTCGATTCGATCAGCTTCATGCAGCCGTACGGCGTGCAGGGCCTGAAGCCCGGCAGTCCGGCCATCAGGTCGCCGGCGCTGCGCACCGAGTAGCCGTCGACGTCCTTGGTGGTGGAAATCGTCTCGATCACGCGCTGCGGGTGGATGTGCCGGGGCAGCGGCATCTGCACCAGGATGCCGTGGATGGCCGGGTCGTCGTTCAGCGCCCGGATACGCGCCAGCAGATCGGTCTCGGACAGCGAGGCGTCGTACTTCTCCAGCACCGAATGCACGCCGGTGTCGGCGCAGGCCTTGACCTTGTTGCGCACGTAGACCGCCGAGGCCGGGTCCTCGCCGACCAGGATCACGGCCAGGCCGGGCTTGACGCCGCTGGCTGCCAGGGCAGCGGCGCGCTGCGACACTTCGGCGCGGATTTGCTGCGACAGCGCGGTACCGCTGATCAGTTGGGCGGACATGGTCTGGCTTTCACAATGAAAGAGGCCGCTGGCATGCAGCGGCCTCTTCGGGTGGGTGGGGGCGGATGAGGCTGAATTCAGGCCTTGGCGGTGCTGTTGGCACCCAGCGCGATCTTCAGCAGGTCGGCCACGGTGTTGGCGTTGAGCTTTTCCATGATGTTGGCGCGGTGCGCCTCGACCGTCTTGATGCTGATGCCCAGGTCGTCGGCGATCTGCTTGTTCAGGCGTCCGGCGACGATGCGCTCGAGCACCTGGGCCTCGCGCGTCGTCAGGCGGCTCAGCAGCGCGTCGCGGCTGGCCTGCTCCTGGTGCTGGCTGAAGGCCGAGCGCGCCTGGTCGAGCATGCGTTCGACCAGACCGATCAACTCGTCTTCCTTGAAGGGCTTCTCGATGAAGTCCATCGCACCCTTCTTCATGGTCGTCACCGCCATCGGCACGTCGCCATGGCCGGTGATGAAGACTACAGGCAGCGGACTCTTGCGCTCGAGCAGGCGGTCCTGCAACTCCAGCCCGCTCATGCCGTCCATCCGGATGTCGGCGATCAGGCAGGCCACTTCGCGCGGGTCGAAGCGCGACAGGAAGGACTCGGCCGAGTCGAAGCACTTGACGCGGTAGTCCTTGCCCTCGAGCAACCACTGCAGCGAATCGCGGACGGCTTCATCGTCGTCGACGACGTAGACCGTGCCCTTCTTGGGAATCAGGCTCATGGGTTGCTTCTTGCGGCTGGGCTGACGGCGGGGAGGGCAGCGAGGGAGCTTGTCGACGGCATGAAATCCCTGGGATTTCGCACAGTAGTTTCCTCGTGCCTTGCGGTGATTTCTACAGGCAGGGTGAAGGCAAACCGGCACCCCGAGACCTGCTTTCCATTGTAGAGGTTCTCGGCCTTGATCCTGCCCCGGTGGCTCTCGACGATAGAGCGGCACAGCGACAGCCCAATGCCCATGCCATCGGCCTTGGTCGAGAAGAATGCCTCGTAGAGCCGGTTGATCACCTCGTCGGCCAGTCCCGGGCCCTTGTCGGTGACGCTGAACTCGATCACCCCGCCTTCCTCTGGCGTGTGGCGCGGGATTACACGCAACTCGATGTGGCGGCGCGCCGGCGGCAGTTTGGCGCTGTCTATCGCCTCGGCGGCATTTTTCAGCAGGTTGAGCAGCACCTGCTCAATCAGGATGGGGTCGCAGCTGATGTTGGGCAGGCGCTGCGCAACATAGGTCAGGATGGCGACGTTGCGTCGGCGCAGCTCGATGCTGGCGAGCTCGACCGCATCCTCGACTATGGCCAAGGCCCGCGAGGGCTGGCGCTGGGGCTCGCTCTTCTTCACGAAGGCGCGGATGCGGTGGATGATCTGACCGGCGCGCTCTGCCTGGCGCGCCGTCTTGCCCAGCGCGGCCAGCAGCGCGTCGCGGTCTATCGTGTCGGCCTTGACGCGCGAGACCATGCCGTTGCAGTAATTGGTGATGGCGGTCAGCGGCTGATTCAACTCGTGCGCCACCGACGACGCCATCTCGCCCATCGTGATCAGCCGGCTCGAGACCTGGGCTTTGTCAGCCTGCAGCGCGGCCAGTTCCTCGGCCCGGCGCCGCGCGGTGACATCGGTGGCGATCAGCATCTGGGCCAACCGGCCGTCTGTCCACTGCAGGTAGCGCGACCGCACGTCGAACCATTTGTCCAGCGCGGCGGCGTAGATCTCGCGCGGGTTGGCGCCCACGCCGGTCAACTCCTGCGTGGGCAGTCCCGACAGGCTGTCCTCGTCGTCGTGGTCTATCACCGCGATCGGCAGCGTCGGCGCGGTGCCGCTGGCCAGCAGGGCGTGACCGCGCGAATCGGCGCCAAACCACAGCCGGTAGCTGCGGTTGGCGAACAGCAGTTCACCCTGCTGCACCGACAGCACCGAGACCGCCGCTTCCAGCCCCTCGAGCACGGTGGTGAAGCGTTCATGCGAGGCCGAGAGCTGGTCGCGGATGCGCTTGGCCTCGGTGATGTTGGTCATCGAGGTCATCCAGCCGGTCTGCTGGCCGCGTGCATCGACCAGCGGCGAGACGTACATCCGCGCATCGAACAGCGTGCCGTTGCGGCGCATCACCTTGACCTCGATGCCGCCGGCCGGGCTGCGGCCCTGCAACTCCTGCTGCAACAGCCTGGCGTTCTCGTCTATGCGTCCGCTCGGCCAGTAGGGGTAGGGCGGCAGGCGGCCGATCAACTCGTCCTCGGCGAAGCCGGTCATCGCGCAGAAGGCCGGGTTGACATAGCTGACCCGGCCTTCGGTGTCCATCGCCCGCATGCCGGTGAGCATGGAGTTCTCCATCGCCCGGCGGAAGTTGGTCTCCTGCACCAGCGCGCCCTGGATCTGCGCGCGCCGCCGCATGTGGCGCCAGGTGCCCAGCAGCATCCAAAGCGTCAGCACCGACAAGGCCACGACCATCCAGAACAAGGTGTTGCCGATCAGGCCGACCGAACTGCGGTAGCCGCTGCCGCGCAGCACCAGACCGTTGGCTGCCGGCGCCAGCGGCACGTCGTGCAGGATCGCCGGACGCTGGCGCACCGCGCTGCCGGGCATTGCCAGCACGCTGCTGGCGATGGTCTGTTCGTGCTCGTCGATCACCGCGATGGCGTGGCGCCGCGTCACATCGGTCGGCACGAAATGGCGCATCAGCACGTCGATCGAGTAGTCGACCACCAGCGCGCCAGAAAACTGGCCGCGCGCCAGCATCGGCACATGAACCTGGAACACCATCGTGCCGTTGGCGTCCTTGAACGGGCGCGAGTAGATCGGCTGGCGCAGGTCGCGCGCGGCGAAGAAGGCCCAGTCGCTCTCGCTGCGTTCCAGCGTGCGCGAGGCCGGCGCGGCGCTGGGCGTGGCGGCGTCCTCGCGCTCGGCTTGGGCCGAGTGGCGGGCGCGCAGGTGGCGATCGGAGGTAAGCCAGACGAACTGGGTGATCTCTGGCCTGTCGTTGGCGAAGGTGGTGGCCTGCAGGCTGAAGTCAGCGGCCTCGCTGTCGCGGGTGACGAGCTCGCGCGCCATGCGCACCAGTTGTTCCTGGTTCTCGATCAGTCGCAGGCGGATCTGCTGCTGGGCGATCTCGGTGTCGCGGGTGACGGCCTCGATCTCGCGCTCATGCTCCTCGTTGCGCAGGTACCAGAAGGCCGAGATGATGGCCGCCAGAAACAACAGCACAGAGGCCAGCGGGCCGAAGGTGGCCAGGCGGTCCTGGCGCGCCGGCGACTGGCGGCGCCACCAGCGCCCGAGCAATCGGCGCTGTCCGGTGGGGTTGTCGCTACCCGGCGGGACTGAGGAATTGGGCATCATCGGCTGATTATCCCGTTGGCTACCGGCCAACAAGACCATCCATGGCGATTTCGCTCGAATCAAATTTCATTATATGAAATCAACTCGCGCCATTTGAAAATTTACGTGCTTTGTGCCACACTGCGCGCCGTTCGCCCCAACACTGACACCTACCCCGGATCGAGGAGACAACCGATGTCCGCAATGCCGCAATTTCTTGGCGCAGCCGCCAATGACACCGACGCCCAGGAAACCCGCGAGTGGCTGGAGGCGCTGGACGCTGTCATCGCCAACGAGGGTCCGGAGCGTGCGCATTTCCTGCTCGAACAGCTGATCGACGAGGCCAGACAGGCCGGCGTCGACCAGCCGTTCTCGGCCAACACCGCCTATGTCAACACCATCCCCACCGACCAGGAGGAGCGCTGTCCCGGCAACCTCGAGATCGAGGAGCGGTTGCGCGCCTACATGCGCTGGAACGCGATGGCGATGGTGGTCAAGGCCAACCGCCACGATCCGGCCGACGGCGGTGACCTGGGCGGCCACATCTCGTCCTTCGCGTCGGTGGCGACGATGTTCGGCGCCGGCTTCAACCATTTCTGGCATGCCGCCACACCCGACCACGGCGGCGACCTGCTCTATATCCAGGGCCATTCCGCGCCCGGCATTTACGCCCGCGCCTTCATGGAAGGCCGCATCAGCGAGGAGCAGTTGCTCAACTTCCGCCAGGAGGTGGACGGCAAGGGCTTGTCGAGCTACCCGCATCCCAAGCTGATGCCCGGTTTCTGGCAGTTCCCGACCGTCTCGATGGGGCTGGGGCCGCTGATGGCGATCTACCAGGCGCGCTTCCTGAAGTACCTGCACGCGCGCGGCATCGCCGACACTTCCAAGCGCAAGGTCTGGGTCTTCTGCGGCGACGGCGAGATGGACGAGCCCGAGAGCCGCGGCGCGATCGGCCTGGCCGCGCGCGAGGGCCTGGACAACCTGATCTTCGTCATCAACTGCAACCTGCAGCGCCTGGACGGCCCGGTGCGCGGCAACGGCAAGATCATCCAGGAGCTCGAAGGCGAATTCCGCGGCGCGGGCTGGAACGTGATCAAGCTGCTGTGGGGCAGTTACTGGGATCCGCTGCTGGCGCGCGACAAGGAGCATGTGTTGCGCAAGATCATGATGGACACCGTCGACGGCGACTACCAGGCGATGAAGGCCAACGACGGCGCCTTCGTGCGCAAACACTTTTTCGGCCAGCACCCCAAGGCGCTGGAGATGGTGGCCAAGATGAGCGACGAGGACATCTGGCGCTTGCAACGCGGCGGCCACGATCCGCAAAAGGTCTACGCCGCCTACCACAGCGCGGTCAACACCGTCGGCCAGCCCTCGGTGCTGCTGATCAAGACCGTCAAGGGCTTTGGCATGGGCAAGGCCGCCGAGGGCAAGAACACCGCCCACCAGGCCAAGAAGTTGACCGACGACGACATCAAGGGCATGCGCGACCGCTTCAACATCCCGATCTCTGACGAGCAACTGGCCCGGGGCATCCCGTTCTACAAACCGGCCGACGACACGCCCGACATGCGCTACCTGCAGGAGCGCCGCGCCGCGCTGGGTGGCTATCTGCCGCAGCGCCGCGCCAAGGCCGACGAGCAACTGGCGGTGCCCGACCTGGCCACCTTCCAGGCCGTGCTCGACCCGACCGTCGAAGGCCGCGAGATCAGCACCACGCAGGCCTATGTGCGCTTCCTGACCGTTCTGCTGCGGGACAAGCAGATCGGCCCGCGCACCGTGCCCATCCTGGTCGACGAGGCCCGCACCTTCGGCATGGAGGGGCTGTTTCGCCAGATCGGCATCTACAACCCCGAAGGGCAGAAGTACACCCCGGTCGACAAGGACCAGGTGATGTACTACCGCGAGGCCCGCGATGGCCAGATCCTGCAGGAAGGCATCAACGAGGCCGGCGGCATGAGCAGCTGGATCGCCGCGGCCACCAGCTACAGCACCAACAACCGGGTGATGGTGCCGTTCTACGTCTATTACTCGATGTTCGGCTTCCAGCGCATCGGCGACCTGGCCTGGGCGGCGGGCGACATGCAGGCGCGCGGTTTCCTGCTGGGCGGCACCTCGGGGCGCACCACGCTGAACGGCGAGGGCCTGCAGCACGAGGACGGCCACAGCCATATCCTGGCCGGCACGATCCCGAACTGCGTGTCCTACGACCCGACCTTCGCCCATGAGGTCGGCGTGATCCTGCACCATGGCCTGAAGCGCATGGTCGAGCGCCAGGAGAACGTGTATTTCTACATCACGCTGCTCAACGAGAACTACCCGATGCCAGGCCTTGCCGCTGGCACCGAAGACGAGATCATCAAGGGCATGTATTTGCTGCAGGACGCGACCTCCGAGGCCGGCCGGCCGCAGGTCAACCTGCTGGGCTCGGGCACCATCCTGCGCGAATCCATGGCCGCCAAGCGGCTGCTCGAAGCCGACTGGGGCGTGGCCGCCAAGGTCTGGAGCTGCCCCAGCTTCAACGAACTGGCGCGCGACGGTCAGGACGCCGAGCGCCACAACCTGCTGCACCCGCTTGCCACGCCCCGCGTGCCCTTCGTGGCCCAGCAGTTGGCCGGCCACGACGGCCCGGTGATCGCGTCGACCGACTACATCAAGGTCTTCGGCGAGCAGATCCGCGCCTACATGCCCAAAGGACGCAGCTACAAGGTGCTGGGCACCGACGGCTACGGCCGCAGCGATTTCCGCAGCAAGCTGCGCGAGCACTTCGAGATCGACCGCCACTACATCGTGGTGGCCGCGCTCAAGTCGCTGGCCGACGAAGGCGCGCTGTCGGCCACGCGGGTGGTCGAGGCGATCGCCCGGTACGCGCTGAACGTCGACAAGATCAACCCGCTGTACGCCTGACCCACGCGACGGAGACGAGAACATGGCATGGATTGAAGTGCAAGTCCCGGACATCGGCGACTTCATGGACGTGGCGGTGATCGAACTGCTGGTCAAGGTGGGCGACCGCGTGGCCGCCGAGCAGAGCCTGCTGACGGTCGAGAGCGACAAGGCGTCTATGGAGATTCCCTGCAGCCACGCCGGCGTGGTCAAGGAGATCCTGGTCGCGCTGGGCGACAAGATCAACCAGGGCACGCCGGTGCTGCGGCTCGAGGCCGAAGCCAGCGCGGCGGCCTCGACACCGGTCGGAGGCGCTGCAGCGCCCGTGTCGGCACCCGCACCGGCTGCCAGCAGCGCGCCGTCGGCACCCGCCGCCGGACCGGTGGCCCTGTCGATCGTGGTGCCCGACATCGGCGACTTCGACGAGGTCGCGGTGATCGAGGTGATGGTCAAGCCCGGTGACCAGATCAAGAGCGAGCAGAGCCTGATCACGGTCGAGAGCGACAAGGCATCGATGGAGATCCCGTCCAGCCATGCCGGCGTGGTCAGGGAGGTGCTGGTCAAGCTGGGCGACAAGGTCAGGCAGGGCTCGCCGGTGGTGATTCTCGAAATGCTGGCGGGGGTGGCAGGTGTTGCCCTGGCCGCCCCCGCTGCGGCGCTTGCCCGCCCGGCTGAAGCCCCGACGGTGGTCAGCACCCTGGCTGTCGCCGCGCAGCCCGAGCGGGTGGTGCCCACCGCCGCGCTGCCGCCGCACGAACCCGGCGCGCCCAAGGCGGCGCTGCCGCACGCCTCGCCGTCGATACGCCGGTTGGCGCGCGAGCTCGGCGTGCCGTTGAATGAGGTGGCCGGCAGCGGCCCCAAGGGCCGCATCACCCAGGACGACGTGCAGGGTTTCGTCCAGCGTGTGATGACCGGCGCGCTGCAGACCGCGCTGCAGCAGGCGGCCGCGCCCAAGGCCGTGGCGGCCGCAGTGGCCACCGGTGCCGAGGCCTTCCCCGGCTCCATTGCCAACATGTTGCCCTGGCCCAAGGTGGACTTCGCCAAGTTCGGCCCGGTCGAGCGCAAGGACTTGTCGCGCATCCAGAGAATCAGCGGCGCCAACCTGCACCGCAACTGGGTGCTGATCCCGCATGTCACCAACCACGACGACGCCGACATCACCGACCTCGAGGCCTTCCGGGTCTCGACCAACAAGGACAATGAGAAATCGGGCATCAAGGTCACGATGCTGGCCTTCATGATCAAGGCTGCGGTGGCGGCGCTCAAAAAATTCCCGCAGTTCAACGCCAGCCTTGAATCCACAAGTTCGGGCGAGCAACTGGTGCTCAAGAGCTACTTCCACATCGGTTTTGCCGCCGACACGCCCAATGGCCTGGTGGTGCCGGTGATCAAGGACGCCGACAGGAAGGGCATCTTCCAGATCAGCGCCGAGATGGGCGAGTTGGCCAAGAAGGCGCGCGACGGCAAGCTGGGGCCGGCTGACATGAGCGGCGGCTGCTTCTCGATCAGCAGCCTGGGCAGCATAGGCGGGCGCTACTTCACGCCCATCATCAACGCGCCCGAGGTGGCGATCATGGGCGTGTGCAAGAGCAGCATCGAACCGCGCTGGGACGGCAAGCAGTTCGCCCCGCGTCTGATCCTGCCGCTCAGCCTGAGCTGGGACCACCGGGTGATCGACGGCGCGGCCGCCGCGCGCTTCAACGTCTACTTCGCCAGCCTGCTGGCCGACTTCCGCCGCATCGTGCTGTGACCATGCGCCTGCCCCAACAGCCTCAAGACATTCGGAGACCAACATGGCGTTGATCGATGTGAGCGTGCCCGACATCGGGGACTTCAAGGACGTGGCGGTGATCGAGATCCTGGTCAAGCCGGGCGACACCATCGCGGTGGAGCAAAGCCTGGTCACGGTGGAGTCCGACAAGGCCTCGATGGAGATTCCGTCCAGCGCGGCCGGTGTGGTCCAGGCCATCAAGCTGGCGCTGGGCGACAAGATCAACCAGGGCTCGCTGATCCTGACGCTGGAAGCCGCAGCAGCGGCTGTCGCACCGATCCCAGCCGCTGCAGCGCCGGTGGCGGCGGCCGCCGCGCCGCCGGCGTCGACCTATGTTGGCGGCGCCGACCTCGACTGCGACCTGCTGGTGCTCGGCGCCGGACCAGGCGGCTATTCGGCCGCCTTCCGCGCCGCCGATCTGGGTCTGAAGACGGTGATCGTCGAGCGCTACGCGACGCTGGGCGGCGTCTGCCTGAACGTCGGCTGCATCCCGTCCAAGGCCTTGCTGCATGTGGCTTCGGTGATGGACGAGGTCAAGCATTTCGCCGACCTGGGGGTCGAGTTCGCGCCGCCCGTGGTGCAACTTCCCAAGCTGCTGGGCCACAAGAACAAGGTGGTGGCCAAGTTGACCGGCGGGCTGGCGGCGATGGCCAAGATGCGCAAGGTCACCGTGGTGCGCGGCTATGGCAGCTTTGCCGACCCGCACCATGTGACGGTCGAGGAGACCCACGGCGACGCGCAGGCCAAGACCGGCAAGACCCAGACCATCCGCTTCAAGCAGTGCATCATCGCCGCCGGTTCGCAGGCGGTGCGGCTGCCCTTCCTGCCTGACGACCCGCGCATCGTCGACTCGACCGGCGCGCTGGAGTTGCGCCAGACCCCGAAGCGCATGCTGATCGTCGGCGGCGGCATCATCGGCCTGGAGATGGGCACGGTCTACGCCACCCTGGGCGCCAGGCTGGACGTGGTCGAGATGCTGGACGGCCTGATGCCCGGTGCCGACCGCGACCTGGTCAAGGTATGGCAGAAGATCAACGCGCCGCGCTTCGACCGCATCATGCTCAAAACCAAGACGGTGGGGGCCCAGGCCACCGCCGACGGCATCCTGGTGCAGTTCGAAGGCGCAGACGGCCAGACCAGCGAAGGCCTGTACGACCTGGTGCTGCAGGCGGTGGGCCGAACGCCCAACGGCAGGAAGATAGCCGCCGACAAAGCCGGCGTGGTGGTCACCGACCGCGGCTTCATCCCGGTCGACCTGCAGATGCGCACCAATGTGGCGCATATCTTCGCGATCGGCGACGTCGTCGGCCAGCCCATGCTGGCGCACAAGGCGGTGCACGAGGCCCATGTCGCGGCCGAGGTGGCCGCAGGTGAAGCACTGGACGACGCAAGCTTGCGGCTAGCCCAGTTCGACGCCCGCGTGATCCCCAGCGTGGCCTATACCGACCCCGAGGTGGCCTGGGTCGGCCTGACCGAGGACGATGCCAAGGCGCGCGGCATCCAGGTGAAAAAGGGTCTGTTCCCGTGGACCGCCTCGGGCCGGGCGATCGCCAACGGCCGTGACGAGGGTTTCACCAAGCTGTTGTTCGATGACAGCCCCGAGGCGCACGGCCACGGTCGGATCCTGGGCGGCGGGATCGTCGGCACCCATGCCGGCGACATGATCGGTGAGATCTCGCTGGCCATCGAGATGGGCGCCGATGCGGTCGACATCGGCAAGACCATCCACCCGCACCCGACGTTGGGGGAAAGCATAGGCATGGCCGCCGAGGTGGCTCATGGCAGTTGCACCGACCTGCCGCCTGCGCGCCGCTGAGGCGGTCCGGCCTGCCCATGCGCTGCAGATGCAGGCCGGAACTGAAGCCCGGGGCTTCAGCCTATGTCGGCGCAGTGCAGCGGGTACTCTCCGCTGCGCCTGCAATCGAAGAAATGCTTGAGCGTCTCGCGCACGGTGCGGAAGGCGATTTCGTCCCAGGGTATTTCGTGCTCGTGGAACAGCCTGGCTTCCAGTGTTTCGGGGCCGGGGTCGAGCGTGGTGTCGAGCATCCGGGCACGGTAGAACAGGTGCACCTGGCCGACCCGCATCACGTTCATCAGCGTGAACAGGCCTTGCATCTCGACCCGGGCGCCGGCCTCCTCTATGGTCTCGCGCAACGCGCCGTCGACCACCGATTCGCCCATCTCCATGAAGCCGGCCGGCAGCGTCCAGAAGCCGTAGCGCGGTTCGATCGCGCGCCGGCACAGCAGCACCTGCTCGCCCCAGACCGGCACGGTGCCCACAACGTTGATCGGGTTGACGTAGTGGATGGTGGCGCAGGCCGGGCAGACGGCACGCTCGCGGTTGTCGTCGTCGGGCACACGGTAGTCCACGGCGGTTCCACATTGACGGCAGTGCTTGATTCTGGGTAGTTCGATCATCGTGGGCAAAAGTGTAGCCGGCTGCGTGGCATCATCTTGCACCACCCTTCGATCAACCCTAGCCGCCCCTCCCGACATGAACCTCGTCATCGCCCCGCCCGCCCCAGTCACCGTGCCCGTCGCCGGCGGCGGGCTGTTTCCGGTGCACCGTATCTACTGTGTAGGCCGCAACTATGCCGAGCATGCCCAGGAGATGGGCTTCACCGGCCGCGAACCGCCGTTCTTCTTCCTCAAACCCGCCGATGCGGTGCTGCCGGTGGCCGAGGGCCAGGTCGGCGAGATGGCCTATCCGCCGCTGACCGCCAACCTGCACCACGAGATCGAGCTGGTGGTGGCGATAGCCGTGGGCGGCCGCGACATCCCGGCGGCCGAGGCCGCGCGCCACATCTGGGGCTATGCGGTGGGCCTGGACATGACCCGGCGCGACCTGCAGAACGAGATGAAGAAGCTGGGCCGGCCCTGGTGCATAGGCAAGGCTTTCGACGAGTCGGCGCCCATAGGCCCGCTGCACCCCATCGCCCAGACCGGCGAACTGACCGAGGGCGCGATCACGCTCAGCGTCAACGGCACGCCGCGCCAGACCGGCGATCTGCGCGAGCTGATCTGGAACGTGGCCGAGACCATCGAGACCCTGTCCCGGGCCTGGACGCTGCAGCCCGGCGACCTGATCTTCACCGGCACGCCGGCCGGCGTGGGCGCGGTGGTCGCAGGCGACCTGATCGAGGGCCGCATCGCCGGCCTGGGCAGTCTGCAGGTCCGGATCAAGTAAAACCGACAACCTGACCCGGTCACCGAAAGAGGTATCGCCATGGAGCTCTACAACTACTTTCGATCCTCGGCCTCGTACCGGGTGCGCGTCGCGCTGGCGCTCAAGGGCCTGGACTACGACTACATCCCGGTGCAACTGGTCAAGGGCGAGCAGCATGCCGAGCCCTTTGCCTCGGTGTCGTCGTCGCGGCTGGTGCCGCTGCTCAAGGACGGTGACGCGGTGGTCACCCAGTCGCTGGCCATCATCGAGTACCTCGAGGAGACCCACCCGCTGCCGCCGCTGTTGCCGGCCGACGCGCTGGGCCGGGCAAGGGTGCGGGCGCTGGCGCAAGACATCGCCTGCGAGATCCATCCACTGAACAACCTGCGGGTGCTGCGCTACCTGACGCGCGACCTGAAGCTCAGCGAGGACGACAAGAACCGCTGGTACCGGCATTGGGTTGAAAGCGGGCTGGAGGTCGTCGAGCGCCAGCTCGCGGCGCAGCCCGCGCGCTACTGCCATGGCGAGACGCCGACGCTGGCCGATTGCACGCTGGTGCCGCAGATCTTCAACGCGCTGCGCTTCGACTGCCGCACCGAGCAACTGCCGAACGTGATGCGGATCTACCAGACCTGCATGGCCGAAGACGCTTTCAAGCTGACCCAGCCTGCGTCCTGCCCCGATGCCGCCTGACGGGTGGCGGGCCTTCGCAAGCCCTGTGCTGCCCGATGCCCTGCGGCCGGACTGGCCGGCGCCGCCGGGGGTGGTGGCGCTGATGAGCACGCGCGCTGGCGGCGTCAGCGAGGCGCCGTTCGACCGCCTCAACCTGCGCCCGCCCGAACTCGGCGGCGTCTCGGTGAACGCCGCGGTGGACGACCCCGACGCGGTGCGGCAGAACCAGCGCCGCTTCGCTGCAGCGTTGGGTGCCGAGCCGGTCTGGCTGGACCAGGTGCATGGTGCCGACGTGCTGCGGCTGCGGTCTGGCCACCTGCTGGCGAGCGCGGGCTTGCCGCAGGCCGACGCCAGCGTCAGCACCGAGCCCGGCATCGCCTGCGCGGTGCTGGTGGCCGACTGCCTGCCGCTGCTGTTGTGCAGCGCCGACGGCAGCGCGGTGGCAGCGGCGCATGCCGGTTGGCGTGGCCTGGCGGCTGGCGTGGTCGACCACACCGTGGCCGCGCTGTGCGAGGCCGCGGGCTGCCCGCCCGAGCGCCTGCTGGCCTGGCTGGGACCGTGCATCGGGCCAGCGGCATTTGAAGTCGGCGCCGACGTGCTGCTGGCCTTCGGCAGCGACCTTCAGGCGCCCGACCTCGCGTTGTTCCGGCCCAGTCCGCGGCCCGACGGCAGCCCGCGCTGGCGCGCCGATCTGGCGCAACTGGCCAGGCGCCGCTTGCGGGCGTTGGGTCTGCATCAGATCAGCGGCGGCAATCTTTGCACCGTGGCCGACGCCTCACGGTTCTTTTCGTTCCGCCGCGACGGGCGCACCGGCCGCATGGCCGCTGCCATCGCCTTGCGCCGTTGATGCGGCCTCAGCCTCGGCCCCTGCAGCGTCCCGCAGGCGGCGCGCGCGCCGTCTGGCGGGCGTGCCCAGCAGGTACATGACGATCGTCAGCGGCAGCACGCCGTAGAGCAAGAGCGTGACGAACGCGCCGAGCAGCGTGCCCTGGGTCGAACTGGCTTCGGCAGCGACCATCAGGATGACGACAAAGATCCAAGCGAGGGCAACGACGTGCATTTCAGATTGCGGTAAGCAATATCACTTATTGAAAATTCAAGTCATCGTGCGGTAAGCTAATCGCCGTACAACCTGGGTCCTGACGCAGCATCGCACATCGGCAGCTGCAAGCCGGCGCCAATGCGCCCGCTGCCCGACCGTCCCCAGGCGGACCGGTGACACCAACGGAGACCATCATGACGAAAAAAACGCCGCCCACACCGGCAGACACCAGCCCGAGCATGAACGCCAACGTCCAGGCCGTCGGATCGACCGTGGGCGACATGGTCAAGACCCTTTCGAGCCTGAGCCTGCCGATGGACGCGCTGTCGCGACTGCAGTCAGAGTACCTGACCCAGGCCACCTCGATGTGGAACAACGCGCTGGCCGGCTTCCAGAAGGACGGCAAGGGGCTGGCGCCGGTGGGCGACAAGCGTTTCTCGGCCGAGGCCTGGGGTCAGAACCCGACCGCCGCGCTGGCCGCGCAGGCCTATCTGCTCAACGCCCGCACGCTGATGCAGATGGCCGAGAGCGTGCAGGGCGACGCCAAGACCAAGGCCCGCATCCGCTTCGCAGTGCAGCAGTGGGTGGACGCGGCCAGCCCGGCCAACTTTCTGGCCACCAACCCCGAGGCGCTGGCCAAGGCGGTGGCCACGCGAGGCGAGAGCCTCACCCAAGGCATGCAACTGCTGTGGAAGGACATCGAGCAGGGCCACATGTCGCAGACCGATGAGAGCGTGTTCGAGGTCGGCCGCAACGTCGCCACCAGCGAGGGTGCGGTGGTGTTCGAGAACGATTTGTTTCAGTTGATCGAATACAAGCCGCTGACGGCCAAGGTGTTCGAGCGGCCGATGCTGTTCGTGCCGCCCTGCATCAACAAGTACTACATCCTCGACCTCCAGCCCGAGAACTCGGTGATCCGCTACACCGTCGAGCAAGGACACCGGGTCTTCGTCGTCAGCTGGCGCAACCCGGACGAGAGCCTGGCCGCCACCACCTGGGACGACTACATCGAGCAAGGCCCGCTCAAGGCCATCGAGGTGGTGCAGGCGATCAGCGGCGCGACCACGATAGACACGCTGGGCTTCTGCGTCGGCGGCACCATCCTGTCGACCGCGCTCGCGGTGCTGGCCGCGCGCGGCCAGACGCCGGCGGCGTCGATGACGCTGCTGACCACCTTGCTCGACTTCCAGGACACCGGCATCCTCGACGTATTCATCGACGAGGCTGCGGTCAAGCAGCGTGAGAGGACGATAGGCGTCGAAGCGCCCAAGGGTCCCGGCCTGCTCAAGGGCAAGGAACTCGCCACGACCTTCAGCTTTCTGCGGCCCAACGACCTGGTCTGGAACTATGTCGTCGGCAACTACCTGAAGGGTGAGGCCCCGCCGCCCTTCGACCTGCTGTACTGGAACGGCGACTCGACCAACCTGCCGGGCGCGATGTTCTGTTGGTACTTGCGCCACACCTACCTCGACAACACGCTGAAGGCGCCGGGCGCACTGACGGTCTGCGGCGAGTCGCTGGACCTGTCATCCATCACCTGCCCGGTGTTCATCTACGGCTCGCGCGAGGACCACATCGTGCCCTGGCCCGCGGCGTATGCATCGACCGGCGTGCTGACGGGCGCCCGCGACAAGACCTTCGTGCTCGGCGCGTCCGGCCATATCGCTGGCGTCATCAACCCGGCGAGCAAGAACAAGCGCAGCCACTGGATCAACAGCCAGTTGCCGGCCACGGCCGACGACTGGTTCAAGACCGCCACCGAGCAGCCCGGCAGCTGGTGGCCGGTCTGGGCCGGCTGGCTGGCCCGGCATGCCGGCAAGCAGGTGGCCGCGCCCAAGGCCTATGGCAACCGGACCTACAAGGTCATCGAGCCCGCGCCTGGCCGCTATGTGAAGCAGAAGGCCTGAGCCTTCATCATCCTTTTTCATCCCCTCTGGAGACAACCATGAGCCTAGACATCGTCATCGTCGCCGCCGCGCGCACCGCCGTCGGCAAGTTCGGCGGCACCCTGGCCGGCACGCCCGCCCCCGAGTTGGGCGCCACCGTGATCCGGGCCCTGCTCGAGCGCAGCGGCCTGGCCGGCGAGCAGATCAACGAAGTGATCCTGGGCCAGGTGCTGACCGCCGGTTCGGGCCAGAACGCCGCCCGCCAGGCGGTGATCAAGAGCGGCCTGCCGCAGGCGGTGCCGGCCTTCACGATCAACAAGGTCTGCGGATCGGGCCTGAAGGCGGTGATGCTGGCCGCCCAGGCCATCCGCGACGGCGACAGCGACATCATCATCGCCGGCGGCCAGGAGAATATGAGCCTGGCGCCGCATGTGCTGCCGAATTCGCGCAACGGCCAGCGCATGGGTGACTGGAAGCTGGTCGACACCATGATCACCGACGGCCTGTGGGATGTGTACAACCAGTACCACATGGGCATCACGGCCGAGAACGTGGCCAAGCAATACGGCATCACCCGCGAGCAGCAGGACGCGCTGGCGCTGGGCAGCCAGCAAAAAGCCAGCGCCGCGCAGGACGCCGGCCGCTTCAAGGACGAGATCGTTCCGGTCAGCATCGCCCAGCGCAAGGGGGATCCGATCCTGTTCGCCGCCGATGAGTTCATCAACAAGAAGACCAGCGCCGAGGCCTTGGCCGGCCTGCGCCCGGCCTTCGACAAGGCGGGCTCGGTGACCGCCGGCAACGCCTCGGGCCTGAACGACGGCGCCGCCGGCGTGATGGTGATGTCGGCCGCCAAGGCTGCCGCGCTGGGCTTGACGCCGCTGGCGCGCATCGCGTCGTATGCCAGCGCCGGCCTCGACCCGGCGATCATGGGCATGGGACCGGTGCCTGCCGCGCGCAAGGCGCTGGCCCGTGCCGGCTGGAGCCCGGCCGACCTGGACCTGCTGGAGATCAACGAGGCTTTCGCGGCCCAGGCCTGCGCGGTGCACCAGGAAATGGGTTGGGACATGGCCAAGGTCAACGTCAACGGTGGCGCGATCGCGATCGGCCACCCGATCGGTGCGTCCGGCTGCCGCATCCTGGTCACGCTGCTGCACGAGATGATCCGGCGCGATGCCAAGAAGGGCATCGCCTCGCTGTGCATAGGCGGCGGCATGGGTGTGGCGCTGACGCTGGAGCGCTGATCCGGTTTCAGCCAGGGCCGGGTCTGCCAACCGGCCAATGGGCAAGTCGGCCAGTGAGTCAGTCAGCCCGAAATTGATTTTTTTCAAGTCCTGCCCGCGCGGGCAGGGCGAACCCGGTTGACCCGGCTGCCGCTTGCAGCGACCCTGCAGGCCTGTCATGGGTCAGCCCCATTCCCAATATTCCCCAACATCCAAGGAGCAAGAGACATGAGCCAAAAAGTCGCGTACGTCACCGGTGGCATGGGCGGCATCGGTACCGCCATCTGCCAGCGCCTGCACAAGCAGGGTTTCAAGGTCATCGCCGGTTGCGGCCCCAGCCGTGACTTCGTCAAGTGGCTGGACGAGCAGAAGGCGGTGGGTTACGACTTCCACGCCTCGGTCGGCAACGTGGCCGACTGGGACTCGACGGTCGAGGCATTTGCCAAGGCGGTTGCCGAGCATGGCACGATCGACGTGTTGGTCAACAACGCCGGCATCACGCGCGACCGCATGTTCCTGAAGATGACGCCCGAGGACTGGAAGGCGGTGATCGACACCAACCTGAACAGCATGTTCAACGTCACCAAGCAAGTGGTGCCGGGCATGGTGGAAAAGGGCTGGGGCCGCATCATCCAGATCAGTTCGGTCAACGGCGAGAAGGGCCAGTCGGGCCAGACCAACTACTCGGCGGCCAAGGCCGGCATGCACGGCTTCACGATGGCGCTGGCGCAGGAGATGGCGGCCAAGGGCGTGACGGTCAACACCGTC
The DNA here is from genome assembly GCA_947453625.1 of Burkholderiales bacterium. Lineage (GTDB taxonomy): Bacteria > Pseudomonadota > Gammaproteobacteria > Burkholderiales > Burkholderiaceae_C > Pseudaquabacterium. The sequence continues at coordinate 12,837 of CANGHK010000049.1, read as the reverse complement.
AGCCCGGGCTATATCGGCACCGACATGGTCCGCGCGATCAAGCCCGAAGTGCTGGAGAAGATCATCTCGACGATCCCGGTCAAGCGCCTGGGCACGCCCGACGAGATCGGCTCGATCTGCGCCTGGCTGGCCGGCGATGACTCGGGTTTCACGACCGGCGCCGACTTTTCGTGCAACGGCGGATTGCATATGGGATGAATGTCGGGCTCCCCCCGGCCCCCTCCAGGAGGGGGTTCCAGTGTGAAGGACAAGGGCCAGCTTTGCCGGCCAAAGCAAGAGAGATGCCGGCGATGCCGGCATCTCTCTTGGCTCAGCCGCTCAAAACGCGGTGTAGCGTCCCGGCTTGTGGTTGACAGCGAGCGCGAAGTTCATCGCCACCGCGCCGACGATGGACAGCAGGCCGCGCCGCCAGTCCAGCCAGGGCAGGGCGCAGAGCAGGATGCTGCAGTCGATCGCCATCTGCACCATGCCTGCGCGCCAGCCGAACCTGTCCTGCAGCCACAGCACCAGCACGTTCAGCCCGCCCAGGCTGGCCTTGTGGCGGAACAGGATGATGAAGCCCGCGCCGGCCAGCAGCCCGCCGCCCACCGCGGCAAACCCGGGCGCGACATGGCCGAGTTCCAGCCAGCCGGGCAGCGCCTCGGACAGCACCGACAGCAGTGCCACTGCGGCAAAGGTCTTGAGCGTGAAGCGTGTCCCCAGACGATGCCATGCCAGCGCGTAGAACGGCAGGTTGATGACGAAGAACAGGGTGCCGAAGCGCCAACCGGTGGCGTGGTTGAGTACCAGCGCGATGCCTGCTGTGCCGCCGGTCATCAGCCCGGCGTGGCGCAGCAATACCACGCCGATGGCGACGAACAAGGTGCCGGTCACCAGCCCTTGCAGGTCGTCGAACAGGCTGTGGCGCTGCCCCGGCTGCTGGATCGCGGGGTCGGCTGCCTGGGCGACATCGGCGCCGGTCGCTGCCGTCATTCGACGATGCCGGCCATGAAGTACTTGATCACGCCCTTGGCGGCAAAGCCGAGCAGGCCGAAGCCCAGGCCCAGCAGCAGCACGAAGGTGCCCAGCCGACCGGCCTTGGACTCGCGCGCCAACTGCAGGATGATGAACACCATGTAGAGCATGAAGGCGCTGACCCCGAAAGTCAGGCCGAACCAGGCGATCTGCTCTTCGCTGTAGCCGAACATCGTGGGCTCCGCGGCCCGCTCAGGCCGGCTCAGCCGAGCCGACCAGGTCGCGGTAGGCATGCCAGCTGGCATGGGCCAGCCAGGGCGCGATGACGATCAGGCCGAGCAGTGCGGTGGCAATGCCCAGCACGGTCAGACCCATCAGCAGCGCGCCCCACAGCGCCATCGGCAGCGGATGGGTCTGTACCACGCGCCAGCTCGTCAGCACCGCGGCCAGCACGCCCACCGGCCGGTCCAGCAGCAGCGGAATCGCCACCACGCTGCTGGCATACACCGGCGCGGCCAGCAAGGCGCCCATCGCCAGCCAGACCTCGAACAGGTGCGTGTTCTCGTTGAGTACCACCAGGCGCAGGAAGTCCCAGGGCGTGTGCACCGGAAAGGGCGCGAAACCGGTGATCAGCGATGCCGAGGTCATCACCCATCCGGTGCCGGCGAAGGCCAGCAGCAGGCCGAAGACCATCAGCCGACCTTCGGGCTTCCAGGCGCCGATCGCCACGACCAGGTCGGCGCGCCGGCCCTGCTCGAGCGCCCGGCTGACGGCGTACAGGCCGGTGGCCAGCAGCGGCGCGACCAGCAGGAAACCGGTGAATGCGCCCGACAGCAGCCAGAAGCGGTCGCTTGCCAGCCACAGCAGCAGGGCGCCGAACAGCGCCAGGGCTGTGCCATGCAGCAGGCCGGGCAGGGGGCAGCGCATCAGATCGCGCCAGCCATGGGCCAGCCAGCCCAGCGGGCGCAGCAGCGGCACGGGACGCACGCCGAACCGGCGCGATTCGATCAGGGCAGGGCTTTCGCGCATGGGCATGGGCATGGGCATGGATTCCGATGATGGGGCCGGCGGCGTTTGTCGGCCTTGACCTTGGTCAGGACCGCAGGGGTTCAGCGCACCGCGCCGTGCAGCCTGCGCGCGCTGGCCTGCAGGCAAGACTGGCCGCCGTCGGCCAGCAGCACCTCGGGCGCGCTGGCATAGCCGGCGAAATGCCGGTCTATCGACCGCAGGTAGAGCGGGTCGTAATGCTCGACCATCATCTGGCCGAAGACCTCGGCCCATTGGCCGGCGCGGGCCAGCGCCTGCCAGCGGCCCACGGTCTCGCGGCCGCGCAGCACGATCAGGCCGTCCAGCAACTGGCAGAAGAGCTCGGTGTCCTGGGCAAAGAATCCGTAGTCTTCCAGCAGCAGTTGTACCCGTGCCGAGTCACCCATCTCGACCCGCAGCACGCGGCCGTGCTGGTGCAGGCGCTCTATCAGCGCGTCTGGCAACTGCAGCCGGCCGATCTTCTTGCTTTCGCTCTCGACGAACACCGGGCGTGTGGCGTCCAGCGCGCGCAGCGCCTGCCACAGCCTTGAGTCGAAATGCTTTTGTGCCGGCTGCGGCTGGCCAGGCAGGCCACCCAGGATGGAGCCGCGGTGGCAAGCCAGGGCCTCGAGGTCGAGCACCTGCGCGCCCTCGGCGGCCAGGGCCTGCAGCAGGCGGGTCTTGCCGCTGCCGGTGCGCCCGGCCAGCACGCGGAAGTCGAAGCGCGTCGGCCAGTCCGCAAGATCCTGGCGCACCACGCCGCGGAAACCCTTGTAGCCGCCATGCAGCCTGGTGGCGCGGAAGCCGATCTGGTCGAGAAACCAGGCCAGCGCGCCCGAGCGCTGGCCGCCGCGCCAGCAGTAGACCAGTGGCTGCCAATCGCGCGGCTTGTCGGCGATCCAGCGGTCGAGGTGGTCGGCAATGTTGCGCGCGACCAGCGCCGCGCCGACCTTGCGCGCGGCCAGCGCCGACGTCTGCACATAGAGCGTGCCGACGACGCGGCGCTGCTCGTTGTCGAGCACCGGCCAGTTGACGGCGCCCGGCAGGTGGTCTTCTTCGAACTCGGCCGGCGACCTGACGTCGATCACGGCATCGAAGCCGGCCAGCGTGGCGGCGGCTTCGTTGGGTGGAACGGTGCGCAAGGCCATGGCGGGCTTCAGACGACCGGCGCCGCTACGTCGAGCAGCTCGGTTTCGATCTGCAACTGGGCCCGCGTCTGCTGCAGCGCCGGGCCGTCGACCAGGAAGGTGTCCTCCACCCGCTCGCCCAGCGTCGTCACCCTGGCCAGTTGCAGGTTGACGTTGTGGCGGGCCAACACCCGGGCGATGCCGTAGAGCAGGCCAGAGCGGTCGCTGGTGCTGACCGACAGCAGCCAGTGCTGGGCCCGCTCATCGGGGCGAAGCGAGACGCGCGGCGTGATCGGGAAGGACTTGACGCGGCGTGACACCCGGCCGCGGCTGGGTTCGGGCAAGGGGCCACGGCTTTCCATCGCCAGCACCAGCTGGGTCTCGATCAGCGAGATCAGGTCGCGGTAGCTGCCGGGGTTGGTGGTCTCGCACTGCGGGTGGATGACCTGGAAGGTGTCGAGCGCGAAGCCGGTGCGGCTGGTGTGCACCTTGGCGTCCTGGATCGAGAAGCCGGCGCGGTCGAAATAGCCGCAGATGCGAACGAAGACATCGGGCCGGTCGGGTGCGTAGACCAGCACCTGCAGGCCGTCGCCCACCGGCGAGGGGCGGGCCCGCACCACCGGCATCGGCGGGTTGATATGGCGCCACAGCGCGCGCGCATGCCAGGCGATCTCGCTGGCGTCGTGGCGCGCGAAGTAGCTCAGTTCGAGCGTCTTCCACAGCGGTAACTCGGTGCCCGGCAGCGCGCTGTGCAGTGCCAGGATCTGGCGCGACTCCTGCTTGCGCGCTTCCAGGTCGGCGTCCAGGTTGGGCTTGGCGCCGCCCATTGCGCGCAGCGTGCTGCGGTACAGGTCTTCCAGCAGCTTGCCCTTCCAGGCGTTCCAGACCTTGGGGCTGGTGCCCCGGATGTCGGCCACCGTCAGCAGGTAGAGCGCGGTCAGGCGCCTAACGTCGCCCACCAGGTCGGCGAAAGCGCGGATCACGTCGGGGTCCGACAAGTCCTCCTTCTGCGCCACCGTGCTCATCCTGAGGTGGTTCCTGACCAGGAATTCGGCCAGCGCACTGTCTTCCCTGTCTATGCCGTGATCGCGGCAGAAACGCCGCACTTCGGCCGCGCCCAGGTCGGAGTGGTCGCCGCCACGGCCCTTGGCCACGTCGTGGAACAGCGCGGCCACGTACAACAGCCAGGGCTTGTCCCACTCGCTGGCCAGCTGCGAGCAGAACGGGTACTCGTGGGCGTGCTCGGCGATGAAGAAGCGCCGCATGTTGCGCAGCACCATCAGGATATGCTGGTCCACCGTGTAGACGTGGAACAGGTCGTGCTGCATGCGCCCGACGATGCGACGGAACACCCACAGGTAGCGCCCCAGCACCGAGGTCTGGTTGAGCAGGCGCAGCGCGCGCGTGATGCTCTGCGGCTCGCGCAGGATGTCCATGAACCGTTCGCGGTTGACGGGGTCGTGGCGGAACCGGGTGTCCATCACCTCGCGCGAGTTGTATAGCGCGCGCAGCGTTCGCGCCGACAGGCCCTGCATGCCCGGCGTCTGCTGGAAGACCAGGAAGGTCTCCAGGATGGCGTGCGGGTTCTCGGTGTAGAGATCGTCGTGGGCGACTTCCAGCATGCCGGCGCGGTCGAAGAAGCGCGGGTTGATCAACCGCATCGGCGCGGCTTCGCTGGCGTTGATGCGCTCCTCGATGTTGAGCATCAGGATCTGGTTGAGCTGCGTCACCGCCTTGGCCGCCCAGTAGTAGTGGTGCATCAGCACCTCGGACGAGCGGGCGCTGCGCGTGCTGTGGTAGCCGAAGCTCTCGGCCACGGCGGTCTGCAGGTCGAACACCAGCCTGTCCTCGCGCCGGCCCGCCACCGCGTGCAGCCGGGCCCGGATCAGCTTGAGCGTGCCGGCATGGCGCTGCAACTGCTTGACCTCGAAGGGCGTGATCAGGCCCTTGGCCGCCAGTTCGGTCCAATTGCGGCCCAGGCCGGCGGCTTGCGCCACCCAGATCACCGTCTGCAGGTCGCGCAGGCCGCCCGGGCTTTCCTTGCAGTTGGGCTCCAGCGAGTAGGGCGTGTCCTCGTACTTGGTGTGGCGCTGGTGCATCTCCAGCGTCTTGGCGCGCAGGAAAGCCTTGGCGTCCATCAGCGCGGCGGTATCGCGCTGGAAGCCCGCGTACAGCCTGCGCGCGCCGCAGACCTGGCGCGATTCGAGCAGCGCGGTCTGCACCGTGACGTCGGCCTGGGCCTCGGCCACGCAGTCGGCCAGCGTGCGCACCGACGAGCCTATCTCCAGCCCGCTGTCCCAGCAGGCGGTGATGAAGACCTCGATCGCCGCCTTCAGCGGGCTGCCGGCGTCGGTGTTGGCCTCGTCGGGCAGCAGCACCAGCACATCGATATCGCTGTGAGGCAGCAACTCGCCGCGGCCGTAGCCCCCCACCGCTACCAGCGCGGTCGAGGCTGGCAGCCCGCTGCGGGCCCACAGCAGCGCCAGCGTCGCATCGACATGGCGGGTCAGTGCCTTGATCAGCCGGGTGGCCGCCGGTGCGGTGGCGCGGCTGGCCATGAAATGCGCGATCAGCGCCTTCTTGCCGTCACGGAACTGCGAGCGCAGCGCGGCGATGTCCATCGTTTGCGACCGCGCGGGCAGGAATTCGGTCACCATCCCGGCGGTCGGGCTGGCGCTCACGCTGGGGTTACGAAGGCTGGCGGCGGCGGCGATCCGGCCGACAGCGTCAGCACCTCGTAGCCGGTCTCGGTGACCAGCACGGTGTGCTCCCACTGCGCCGACAGCGAACGGTCCTTGGTGACGATAGTCCAGCCGTCACCGAGCTCACGGATGTCGCGCCGGCCGGCGTTGACCATGGGCTCGATCGTGAAGATCATGCCCGCCACCAGGGTCTCCAGCGTGCCGGGCCGGCCGTAGTGCAGCACCTGAGGCTCCTCGTGAAACTTGGCGCCTATGCCGTGGCCGCAGAACTCGCGCACGATCGAGAAGCCCTGGTTTTCGGTGAAGACCTGGATGGCGTGGCCGATGTCGCCTAAACGCACACCGGGCTTGACCCGGGCGATGCCTTTCCACATCGCGTCGTAGGTCAACGCGCACAGCCGCTTGGCGGCGATCGAGCCCTCGCCGACGATGTACATCCGGCTGGTGTCGCCGTGCCAGCCGTCCTTGATGACGGTGACGTCGATGTTGACGATGTCGCCGCTCTTGAGCGGCTTGTCGTTGGGGATGCCGTGGCAGACCTGGTGGTTGATCGAGGTGCAGATCGACTTGGGGTAGGGCAAATAGCCCGGCGGCTGGTAGTTCAGCGGTGCCGGGATGCCGCCCTGCACGTTGACGATGAGGTCGTGCGCCAACTTGTCGAGCTGATCGGTGGTGACGCCAGGCACGACATGGGGGGTGAGCATGTCCAGCACTTCGGCGGCCAGGCGGCCGGCAATTCGCATGCCGGCGATCTCGGCGGGTTGGGTCTTGAGGGTAATGGCCATGGGGCAAATTATCCCACCTCAAAGTAGAATGTCGGGTTTCCACGGGCATGGCCTTGCGGCGCCACCGTCGGCGCGCCTCGATGCACAGTGCGATCCACCGTGCGGGCGGCGCGCAGCGGGCAGCGGGCGGGGGCTGTCCAGACCTCCGCCCGCAAAAGCCGCCCGCCATGTCGCCAGAACTGCCTCCCGTCGCCCTGAATCCAGGCCATCCGCTGTTGTGTTTCGAGGGCGGCAATGCGCTGCCGCCCTTCCGCGCCCAGGCCTTGCTTGCGCTGCTGCAGGCGGTCAGCGCCCGCATCATCGGGGTGGTGGCGCGCCATGTGCACTGGGTCATGCCGGACGCGGGTGCGGATGTCGGTGAGGATGCCCGTGCGGATGGCGGTACCGCCGCCCTCGCGGCACTGCTGACCTACGGCGACCCCTACCCCGGCGACCCGGCCGGCAGCACGGCGCTGGTGCTGGTGATGCCGCGGCTGGGCACGGTCTCGCCCTGGGCCAGCAAGGCCACCGACATCGCCCGCAACTGCGGCCTGGCGCTGCACCGGGTCGAGCGTGTCACCGAATACCGGCTGGCGCTGAAATCGGGTCTGTTGGGCGACATGCTGGGCATCGCCGTCAAGCCGCTGAGCGAGGCCGAACTGCTGGCCTGCGCAGCGCTGCTGCACGACCGCATGACCGAGAGCGTGGCCTTCGAGCGCGATGCCGCCCGCCAACTCTTCGACCCCCAGACGGCAGAGCCGCTGGTGCATGTGGATGTGCTGGGGCAGGGGCCGTCCGGTGGCCGGTCGGCGCTGGTGCGGGCGAACGTCGAATTCGGGCTGGCCTTGAGCGACGACGAGATCAACTATTTGGTGGCCGCCTTCACCGGCCTGGGCCGCAACCCCAGCGATGTCGAACTGATGATGTTCGCCCAGGCCAACAGCGAGCATTGCCGGCACAAGATCTTCAACGCCGACTTCACCATCGACGGCCAGGCCCAGCCGCTGTCGATGTTCGGCATGATCCGCAACACCGAGCGCTTGGCGCCGCAGCACAGCATCGTCGCCTACAGCGATAACGCCGCGGTGATGGAAGGCGGCCCGACGCAGCGCTGGCTGCCCGAAGCGCTGGCGCCAGACGCCGCGCCGCGGTACGGCGCCCGTGACGAGACCGTCCATGTGCTGATGAAGGTGGAGACGCACAACCACCCGACCGCGATCTCGCCCTTTCCGGGCGCGGCCACCGGCGCCGGCGGCGAGATCCGCGACGAGGGCGCGACCGGGCGCGGCTCCAAGCCCAAGGCCGGGTTGACGGGCTTCTCGGTCTCCAACCTGCACCTGCCCGGGCTGGACGAGGCCTGGGAGCAAGCCCCGGTCGGCAAGCCCGGCCACATCGCCAGCGCGCTGCAGATCATGATCGACGGCCCATTGGGCGGCGCGGCGTTCAACAACGAGTTCGGCCGGCCCAACCTGGCGGGCTACTTCCGCGTCTTCGAGCAGGACGTGGCCGGTGTGCGGCGCGGCTACCACAAGCCGATCATGATCGCCGGCGGGTTGGGCGTCATCGTTGCCGGCCAGACCCATAAATTGCCCTTCGGCGCCGGCACGCTGCTGGTGCAACTCGGCGGGCCGGGCATGCGCATCGGCATGGGCGGTGGCGCGGCCAGCTCGATGGCCGCCGGCAGCAACACCGCCGCGCTGGACTTCGACTCGGTGCAGCGCGGCAACCCCGAGATCCAGCGCCGGGCGCAAGAGGTGATCAACCAGTGCTTCGCGCTCGGCATGGGCAATCCGGTGCTCGCGATCCACGACGTCGGCGCCGGTGGCATCAGCAACGCATTTCCCGAACTGGTGGACGGCGCGGGCAAGGGCGCGCGCTTCGACCTGCGTGCCGTGCCGCTGGAGGAATCCGGCCTGGCGCCCAAGGAGATCTGGTGCAACGAGAGCCAGGAGCGCTACACCTTGGCGATAGACCCCGGCCTGCTGCACTTGTTCGAGCAACTGTGCCGGCGCGAGCGCTGCCCGTTCGCGGTCGTCGGCATGGCCACCGACGCGTCCGAGCTGATCGTCGAGGACGGCCCAGACGCAGAGGGGAAAACGATGCGCGTGATCGACATGCCTATGGCTGTGCTGCTGGGCAAGCCGCCCAGGACGCAGCGCGATGTGCAGCGTGTGCCGCGCAGCGCGCCGGCGCTGGCGCTGACGGGCATCAGGCTGGCCGAGGTGGCGTTGCGCGTGCTGCGCCACCCGACGGTGGCGAGCAAGCGTTTCCTGATCACGATCGGTGACCGCACGGTGGGCGGCTTGAGCCACCGCGACCCGATGGTCGGCCCCTGGCAGGTGCCGGTGGCCGATTGCGCGGTGACGCTGGCCGACTACCAGGGTTTCCGCGGCGAGGCGATGAGCCTGGGTGAGCGCACGCCGCTGGCCGCGATCGACGCCCCGGCTTCGGGCCGGATGGCGGTGGGCGAGGCCATCACCAACCTGCTGGCCGCGCCGATCACGCTGTCGCGCGTCAAGCTGTCGGCCAACTGGATGGCGGCCTGCGGCGAGCCGGGCGAGGACGCCGCGCTGTACGACACCGTCAAGGCCGTCGGCATGGAGCTCTGCCCGGCGCTGGGCATAGGCATCCCGGTCGGCAAGGACAGCCTGTCGATGCGTACGCGCTGGACCGACCCCGCAGACGGTGGCCAGGCCAGGCAGGTCACCGCGCCGGTCAGCCTGATCGTCACTGCCTTCGCGACGCTGGACGATGTGCGGGGCACGCTGACCCCGCAGCTCCAGCCTGGCGACACCAGCCTGATCCTGATCGACCTGGGCGCGGGCCGGATGCGCATGGCGGGGTCGATGCTGGCGCAGGTCACCGCCCAGTTCGGCTGTGCCGAGCGCGACGGTGTGCCCGACCTGGACGACCCGGCCCAGCTCAAGGCGCTGGTGGCGGCGATCAACCAGTTGCGCGCCGAAGGCAAGTTGCTGGCCTACCACGACCGCAGCGACGGCGGGCTGTGGGCGGCGGTGTGCGAGATGGCGTTTGCCGGCCAACTGGGCGTCAGCCTGAACGTCGACCTGCTGGTCACCGAGGGCGACGGCATCAGCGACAGCCGGGCCGACACCGGTGACTCGAAGAACTGGGCCGGCCAGGTGGGCGAGCGCCGCAACGAGCTGACGCTCAAGGCCTTGTTCAACGAAGAGCTGGGCGCGGTGATCCAGGTCACCCGCGCTGATCGCGACGCGGTGATGGTGGTGCTGCGCACGCATGGCCTGTCGCGCCACAGCCATGTCATCGGCAAGCCCAACGAGCGCGGCGTGATCGAGGTCTGGCGCGACGCCAAGCCGCAGTTCAGCGCGCCGCTGCGCGACCTGCAGCAGGCCTGGGACGAGGTCAGCTGGCGCATCGCCAGGCTGCGCGACAACCCGGCCTGCGCCGACAGCGAACACGCGGCCGCCGGCTCAGGCGCGGCAGGCGGCGACACCGGCCTGCACCAGCACCTGACGTTTGACGCCGCCGAGAACATCGCCGCGCCCTTTCTGAACCTGACGCGGCCCAAGCTGGCCATCCTGCGCGAGCAGGGCGTCAACTCGCAGGTCGAGATGAGTTACGCGATGGCGCAGGCCGGCTTCGAGACTTTCGACGTCCACATGAGCGACCTCCAGGCCGGCCGCGCCCGGCTGGACCAGTTCCAGGGCCTGGTGGCCTGCGGCGGATTCAGCTACGGCGACACGCTGGGCGCGGGTGAGGGTTGGGCGCGCTCCATCCTGTTCAATCCCCTGCTGGCCGAACAGTTCACCGCCTTTTTTGAGCGCCCCGACACGCTGGCGCTGGGCGTGTGCAACGGCTGCCAGATGCTGGCCGCGCTGTCGTCCATCATCCCCGGCACCGAGGCCTGGCCGCGCTTCACGCGCAACCAGAGCCAGCAGTTCGAGGCCAGGCTGAGCCTGGTCGAGGTGCTGGACAGCCCGTCGCTGTTCTTTGCCGGCATGGCCGGCAGCCGGCTGCCGATCGCGGTCGCGCATGGCGAGGGCTACGCCGACTTCTCGCAGCGCGGCAGCGCCGACCAGGTGCACGGCGCGATGCGCTTTGTCGACGCCGCCGGCCAGGCCGCCGAAGCCTACCCGGCCAACCCCAACGGCAGTCCGGGCGGCCTGACCGCGGTGACCACAGCCGACGGTCGCGTCACCGCCTTGATGCCCCACCCCGAGCGCGTGTTCCGCAACGTCCAGCTGAGCTGGACCGCGGGTGATCCTTCGGCGCCCAGTCCGTGGCAGCGCATGTTCGGCAACGCGCGGCGCTGGGTCGGATGAGGTTGGTGGTGAAGTTCTCGTGATGAACGGCTGGCGATGAACTTTCCCATCACCGACCGCGACACCGCATTGGCGGTGATCGCCCACCTGCAGCAGCGTGCCGCCGGCGCTTGCGCCGAGTTGCGCGCACCGCCGCCCGAGCCCGAAGGTTGCTGCGGCAGGGGCTGCGTCGGCTGTGTCTGGGAAGGTTATTGCGAGGCCGTGGCCTATTGGCGCGACGAGGCGATGCTGGTGCTGGACTGAAGGCCAGCGGGGCGCTGCTGCGCGCCGCGCCCGACCCTGTTCGCTTTCCTGCTGCCTACTGCAGCCTTGCCAGCAACTCGTAGGAGCGCAGCCGGGCCGCGTGGTCATGCACCGCGCCGGCCACGATCAGCTCGTCGGCGCGGGTGCGTTCGATGATCGCCTCGATCTGCTGCTTGACCGTCGCCGGCCCGCCTACCGCGGTGGCGGCCAGCATGCGCTGGACGCCTGCTTTCTCGCGCGGGTTCCACAGCGCGTCCATCTGTGCCGGGCTGATCGGCCGCGGCAGCGGGCCGCGCTGGCCGCGCTGCATGCCCAGGAAGCGCTGCTGGATGGAGGTGAAGAGGTGCGCCGCCTCGTCGTCCGAGTCGGCGCAGACGACGTTGACCGCCACCATCGCGTGCGGCTCCGGCCAGTCGGCCGACGGCTTGAAGGTGTCGCGGTAGATCTCTAGCGCCTGCATCAGCATGTCTGGCGCGAAATGCGACGCAAATGCGAAGGGCAGGCCCAGGTAGGCCGCCAACTGCGCGCTGTACAGGCTGGAGCCCAGCAGCCAGATCGGCACATGGGTGCCCATGCCCGGGATCGCCCGCACCGCCTGGCCGGGCTGGGCCTCGCCCAGGTAGGCTTGCAGCTCGACCACGTCGCGCGGAAAGTCGTCCTCGCTCTGGACCAGGTGCTGGCGCAGCGCGCGGGCGGTGAGCTGGTCGGTGCCGGGGGCCCGGCCCAGCCCCAGGTCGATGCGGCCGGGGTAGAGCGTGGCCAAGGTGCCGAACTGCTCGGCCACCACCAGCGGCGCGTGGTTGGGCAGCATCACCCCGCCCGAGCCGACCCGGATGGATTTGGTGCCGCCCGCCACATGGCCGACCAGCACCGCGGTGGCCGAGCAGGCCACGCCGTCCATGTTGTGGTGTTCGGCCAGCCAGTAGCGGCGGTAACCCCATCGCTCGGCATGCTGCGCCAGGTCGAGGGCGTTGCGCATCGAGGTGGCAGCGTCGCTGCCTTCGACGATGGGGGCGAGGTCGAGTACGGAAAGCGGTGTCATGACCCGAATGATGCAACGGGATGAGCGGGCTTGCAGGCGGCGGGTCTTGAAATGCTGCGGCGCAGGGTCTGGCGCCGGCGGTTCGGTCACGCCGCGGCGCGCGGATTGGGCGCAAGATCGAGTCTGACATGACCTTCAAGGACACCGAAGATGCCGCCCGTCACCCCGTTCACCAATCCCTTCGCCGTGCCGATGTCCCAGGAGCCGGCCCTGTCCTGGTCCGTCATCGCGAGACCCGCCCGCCGCAGGGCCTGGGCCCTGGCGATGACGCTGATCGCCGGCCTGCCCGGGCTCGGCGCCTGCCAGGCCCAACCGGGATCGACCGATGTGGCGGCCTATGCAGCGACCGCTGCCGAGTCCGACAGCCCGTCCGACGAAGCCGCCTTGCTGGCGCGCATCCGCGGCGCCATCGGCGAGGCCGCTTGCAGCAGCGACGCCCAATGCCGAACCCTGCCTGTCGGCGAGAAAGCCTGCGGCGGACCGCAGGGCTGGCTGGCCTGGTCGGTCGCCAGCCCGCAGGCCGATGCCTTGCCGGGCTGGGCGGCCGAACTGGCTGCGCTGGCGCGGCAACGCAACCGGCGCAGCGGCCTGGCCAGCAATTGCCAATACCTGCCCGACCCGGGCGCGGTTTGCCAGCGCCAGCACTGCGTGCTGAGGACGCCGGCGCTGGCGCGCTAG
>CANGHK010000048.1 GCA_947453625.1 Burkholderiales bacterium | reverse complement strand
GCGATGGACCCCGCCGAAACCCGGGACGCCGAGGTCTGGCTGCAGGCCCTGGCCGGGCATGAGGTGGCCGATGCCGCCGTCGCCGCGCAGGCCGCCGACCTGCGCGCGGCATTGCTCGACCGCCAGCAGTTCGCTGAGCCTGACGAGGACGAGGCAGCGCGCAGGGCCGACAAACTGCTGCACCAGTTCGATGAGATCGAGCGGCAGGACAGGAGCCTGGATATTCTGTCGGGCAAACGCCCCGCGACGGACGATTCGGATCGTTTCCTGGCCGACTTGCGCCAGGCGCTTGTCATCAGCGAATCGGCCGCTCAGCCCGACGTCAATATCGATGCGCGAGATATTGAAAAAATGGAATGCGCCGAAAACTCGCTGGTGAATGTCGCGCCGCTGCTCGAGCCCTGGTATCCCGGCCACGGTAAACCGGGCCTGCCGAGCCGAAGGGCCGAGGGTTACGATTTTGCATTCGCCAGGGAAAAGATATCGAATTCCATTTACCTGCTGTTGTCAGCCAATTGGACAGAGCCGGAATTGCAGCATCCCCAGGCTTTTGAGCGGAGTTTCATGGCGGTCGGCCCGGGATTGTTGCGTGAACTGGTGGCCGATCTGGTATCACTGCTGGCCAAGGACGCGATGGCACATCCCGGCGCCATACCGCTCGATATTCGGGTCGTCTGCACGATTCCCGAGCAGCGGTTGGAGATGAATTCGCGCCTGCCGCGCCTGCGCCTGAAGATGCAGCGTGCCGATTTGATCCTGTCCCATCTCGGCGCGTCCGACGCAGGCGTCAATAACCAGAACGCGGTATTCGAGCTGGGCATGGCGACGATGTTGCCCACGTTCGAAGGCAATCTGTTCATCCTGCAGGCCAGCGCCGATGAATCGCGGCCCGGTATCAACCGCGATTTTCTGCTGAGGTATCTGGAGGATGAACCACCGCTGGCACTGGTGCGCGCACTCGCACCCTTTTCATTGACGCGCAGCGCGGCCAGTGCTCCGGCTGACATGACGCGTGCATTTGAATCGCTGAGTAAAGTTGGCCGCTGGGGATTGCTGCTGTATATGAAGCTGAGAAACATGGCACTGCGGCGCGGCATGATCGAGTCGGACTCGCGAGGCGCGCCCGATCCGCTGCTGGCCTGGATGAACAGCGAGGATATATTCAGCGTGGAGGCGCGCAGGAGCCTGTCGCGGCAACTCGTCCAAGCGCAGTAATACGGCCGAGTGGATTGAAATTGCCGCAGCAATGAGATCCCTATCGACAGCGCGCCGAGGCCGCTGCGCGCCGTGCCTGCTGAGTTTTCTCGGGGAAGATCGATATGCAGTGTCGAGCAGGGATGTCGCCAGCACCTTGATGTTGCCGGTCGACAGAACCCACCCCCAGCAAGCGCTTGATGACACCCGGCCCCGATTCCAAATGATGGCACTCGGGCTTGCGTTTCACAATGCGTCGCGCCTGCGGCCTCAGCGAACAGTCCTGCTACCTGATGGTGGCGAAGGCTCGCCATGGACAGACTGCAACGGTCAAATTTGCGCGTAAAATTAATAATACTGAAGGGAGCCGGTGATGCAAGTCGAAAAAATATCTGCGTTGTTTGATGCCGCGGAAAGAATCGCAGTTTTGTCGGGCGCCGGCCTGTCCAAGGCTTCCGGCATACCGACGTACCGTGACAATGGCGGGCTGTGGACTCAAGAGGGAATTATTCGATTCAGTTCCGCTGCCGAACTGAAGAAGAATCCAGAGGGTTTCCGGGACTTCTGGGCCGCACGGCAGAGTGAAATCAAAGTGGCGCAAGCCAATCCCGGGCACTTTGCGCTCGCCAGGTTGCAACTGCTGAGGCCTGCAGTGACCTTGATGACACAGAATGTTGACGGCTTGTTGATGAAGGCGGAGGCGACCGGCGTGCTGGAACTTCATGGCAGCCTGTTGCGGGACCGCTGTGGTTCTTGCCGTGCCGTATTTCCCTCATTGGACGAAGCCAGTCTGGCCCAGGGAAGCCGGTGTCCTTCTTGCGGCGCAGCGACAGTGCGACCTGATGTGGTGCTGTTCGGTGAAAATCTTGATGCCCGTATCAGCAACGCAGCGAAGCAAGCGGCCAAGTCCTCGGAAGTATTTCTCCTGGTGGGCACGAGTGCTGTCGTCTACCCTGCGGCTGATTTGGCGAAGCTGGCGGTTGCCCAGGGCGCAAAGCTCGTCATCATCAACCTGGAGCCGACTCCCCTCGACCATTTGGCGGCCGCGGTGATCCATGGACGCACCGAAGATACCTTGCCAAGAATTATCGAACTGATGACGAGTGAGGCAGGAATAGTACGATTGCCCAGTGAACCGCACCGGCAACTTCCAAGCGCGGATGCCGCGCAGCCTTCCGTATTGGCGAGCCTCTCCAGGTGGCTTTCCAGGCGAAATTGATGTCTTTCAGGATGTCCCAGGAATAAATTCCTCCCTATGCAATCATCACAGATTTCGCGTGGCACTCCTCGGGGTGCCAAATTTATTTTCAGTGCCCACCTGACCAGCAACGCCTTTGCGTTGCGGCTCACTGTTGCAGAACAGTCTTCGATTGCAAGAATCCTAAATGCCTGAACTGTCGATCCTGGGTCAGCCGGTATCACCCGTAGAAGTCATCGCTGTCGTGACCGGTTTGCTGTCAGTCTGGTTCGTCCTCAAACTGAACCTGTTGACTTGGCCAGTAGGCATCGTCAGCGTCGGCTGCTATGCCCTGGTGTTCTTCGAAGCCAAACTGTACGCAGACGCCCTGCTTCAACTCGCCTTTGTCGTTGCCAGCGTCCACGGCTGGCAGCAGTGGCGTAAGTGCGGGTCGTCGGCTGCGGTCGACATTCGGGTCTTGACCGGCGCACGGAACGAGCGCCTGGCCGCGCTGGGCGGGGGTGTCATGGGCACAGCGGCCGTGGGCTTGGTGCTGGCTCGCTTGACGGACAGCCCCGCGCCGTTTGCCGACGCTGCGGTGTTCACGTTCAGTCTGCTGGCCACGCTGCTCCAGGCTCGGCGACGGATCGAGGGATGGTGGTACTGGATTCTGGTCGACCTCATCTCTGTGCCGCTGTACTGGAGCCGATCGCTCCATTTGACGACGGCCCTGTACTTGATCTTCCTCGTCATGGCAGTCATCGGGCTGCGCGCCTGGCTGAGCCGACTTCAGGCTCAACAGGCATGACAACGCAAGCCACCCACGCTCTTGTCATCGGCAAGTTTTATCCTCCGCACCGCGGCCACCACCTGCTGATAGACACCGCAGCGGCGAGTTGTGACCAGGTCTCGGTGGTGGTGATGGCATCGACTCAGGAGTCGGTTCCGTTGGCCAGCCGCGTGGCGTGGATGCAGGAAGCCCATGCTGGCGCGCCAAACGTCACCGTCGTCGGGATCATGGATGACGTGCCGGTCGACTATGGCGATCCGGCCATCTGGGACCAGCATATCGCCCTGATGCGGCAGGCGCTCCAGACCCTGGTCGCGCCGGCCGTCACGCATGTCTTCACGTCCGAGTCCTACGGTGCCGAGATGGCGCACCGGTTCTCCGCACGCTCGGTCGTGCTCGACAGGGGCCGCGCGCTGGTGCAGACATCCTCGACCAAAATCCGTCGCGATGTCCCCGGCAACTGGGACTTCCTGTCCGCGCCAGTGCGGGCAGGGCTTGCCGCTCGGATCGTCGTGCTTGGCGCGGAGTCGTCGGGTACCACCACGCTGTCGCGGGATCTGGTTGACCGTTGGCGCCGGCGCGGTGGCGCCAACAGCCTCACCCAGTGGGTACCCGAGTTCGGACGCGAGTACACGGTCGCCAAACTCGCCCGCTCCATCGCGCGGGCGCAGATTGAAGCCACATCCGTTCCCGATCTGGACGACCTGGCCTGGCACAGCGACGAGTTCGATCTGATTGCACGGCAACAACAGCGAGCCGAAGAGGGTGCCGCCGCGCGTGGCGGTCCTGTTCTCATCTGCGATACGGACGTCCTGGCCACTGCCGTGTGGCACGAACGCTATGTCGGTACCTGGCGTGAGGACTTGATTGGCTTGCGCCACGGCAGGCCTCCCATCCTGTACCTGATCACGCACCATGACGGCGTGCCATTCGAGCAGGACGGCCTTCGAGATGGCGAGTATCGCCGCGCCTGGATGACCCGTCGATTCATTGAGGTCCTGGACGCACATGGGTTCCCGTATCACGTTCTGACAGGCACACGCGAGGAACGTGCCGAACGGGCGGCAGTGCTCATCGATACCGCGCTCAAGCGGCATTGGAATTTTGCGATACCCATCGTTGAGCGAGTAAAATGATTATAAAAATGATATTCAAAACCGTAGTCACGCGCGTTGCAGCCACGCTATGGATCCCTGCCGCGGCGTTTGCGGCTGACCCAATCGAAGCGCTGACGTCCGCTATTCCAACGGCTGGCAGCGTGGTCGTCATCGGCGCCCGGGAGTATTCAAGGCCGGCCAGCCTGCTGGGTGCGCGTGGTGACATGCTGGACGCGCCGCTCAGCATGTCAGTGATTGCCGCCGATGCGCTGGCAGAGCCTGGCAGCCTGTCCATTGCCTCTGTGCTGGCACGGGTGCCTTCCGTTGGTGAAAACTTTGCCACATCCGGTTATTACGAGAACTTCACGGTGCGCGGGTTCACGCTGGATCTCGGAACCTCCTACCGGATCAACGGCTTTGTCGTGCCCGGCGAATTCCACATTCCGCTGGACATGGTCGACTCCGTCGAAGTGCTCAAGGGCGTTGCGGGGCCACAAGGTGGCCTGATCGGCGCAGGCGGCAGCGTCAACTTCGTGACCCGACGCTCTGACGGCCCGAACGTCGTGCGCGCCGAAGTCTCGCAGCGCGGCGGCATCGTCACCGCAGCCGACCTGGCCTATCGGCTCGGCACACCCGGCGATACCGGTCTGCGCTTGGGTGCCGCGCACGCAGAGATGCGGCCGAACCAGCCCGCGGCGGACGGTCAGCGCGATCTGCTGAGTCTGGCGGTCGACACCCGATTGCGACCAGGTTTGCTGATCATGGCGGACCTGATCGCACAGCGACGCTCCCAGCAGGTGGTACCGGGGTTTCAACTCCTGGGGGGAACAACACTGCCTGACAGCAATGCGCGCGACGTCAACATCAATCGCCAATCGTGGTCTCGGCCGGTGACCAACGAGGGTGTGATGGCCGACTTGCGCCTGAGTTGGCAAATCGCGGAAGGGTTGGCTTTTCAGGCTGGTGCCGCAAGCACTGTGGCCATGATCGATGACAATCTCGCGACGCCCTGGGGCTGCAACACGAGCCCGGTCCAATACTTCTGTTCAAACGGTGATTTCGTCCTCTACGACTATCACGCAAGAGAACGGCGTGCGGGGCGTCATCTGACGGCGTCCATTTCAGCCGCGACACGGTCTGGCGCGGTGGCGCATGCGCTGGCTTTGGGTGTGGAAAGAGTCGACCGGTCGGTGCGACAGGACAATCTCTACTCGGCGACGATTTACGATGCGATCGGGAATGGCCTTGTGCAGAATATCGCCACCACGGCAACGCCGCTCGAGGCTCCGATTGGCATGGGCATCAACCGGCCGGCGACGCGAGCCATTCAGTCTGGCGCGGTGCTGTCGGACAACATGAGTCTTGGCGGCGTGAGCGTGCTCGTCGGGCTTCGCGCTGTCGGCATCGACCAGCAGCCGTCAGGGGCTCGAGAGCACCACCTGCTTCCGCAGTTCGCGGTGACATGGGCACCGACCGTTGGACAGTCCCTGTATGTCAGCCGTGCGCGCGGGGTGGAATTCGGATCAGAAGCGCCGCTGACCGCGTCGAACGCGGGCGCACTGCTCGCCCCGCGGCGCACGAACCAGACAGAGGCCGGATGGAAAGGGCACTTGAGCGCAGGGGCAGCCTGGACCGTTTCCGCGTTCCGGATGGTACGGCCCTACGAGTTCACCCAGCCCGTCGGCGGCTCATGGGCCGGGCTTGGGGATTACGTCAGCAGCGGGAGCCAAGTCCACGACGGACTGGAGGTGTCATACCAGAGCACAGAAAAGTTGCCCCTGCGGTTTGAAGCCAGCGCCGCATACATCCGCGCGCGGGCAACGGGCACGGGCGTGTCGGCACTTGAAAACGTCCAGATCCAGAACGTGCCGCGCCTGAGCAGCTTTGTTCGCGTGATTCATGCGCCGAGCATCACCCCGGGTCTGGAGTACAGCTTGTCGTGGACACACCGCGGCCTTCGAAATGCGCGCCGTGACGGCGCCGCAACCGTACCCGAATATGACTTGCTGAATCTGGGCCTGTCCTGGAAGACCCGCATCGCATCGACGACCACCGTGCTTGCGCTCAGCGTCAAAAACCTGGCCGACCGGCGCTATTGGCGCGACGTCGGTGAAGCCTACAGTGCGGACTTGCTCTTTCCCGGCGCACCGAGGTCGGTCGCCGCATCGGCCAGCCTCGAGTTCTGAGTGGGATCGCGATCTTCCCGGCTCTGAGAAGGCGCCGAATCGGTCCAGCCAATCATCCGATCCCGTCTCCGGCTTCGTGCCCGTCTTCGCGGGCATCGAAACTGTCGAGTCGAATGATTCGCGCCGCAAGGCCGCTCGCCAGCGCCTTGCGAATCTCCTCAGCGCTTGGCGGGGTCGTCGCCGCCACGGTCAGCGCCGGGCGCGGCCTTGCCTTGGGCTGATTTACGCCGCAGATAGGACGGCGTCGCGGCCTCCCCCTGGGCCGCGGAGAAGCCTTGGTCTTCGTCCCGGCTCGTCAGGCGGCTGCGCATCTTGGCCGACGAGTACATCGATTCCTTCATCATGCGTTCGCGCGAGCGGCTGTTGGCGACCGCCTTCATCGCATCGAGCACCGCGGCCACCCAGTCGTTGTCGGCGAAATCGAGTGTGGCCCGCTGCAGCAAGTCGTCCACCCTCACCCAGTCACTGTCGAATGCGGCCTGGCGCATCCGGGTCAGCGCATCGGCCGCGGCCAGTTCGACCAGCCGGCGGGCCACGGTGTCGTCCTCGGCCAATTGGCTGAAGGCATCGGGCGGCAACACCCGTAGCGCCAGACTGGTGCGCTCCAGCGTCACCGCCTCGCCGTCCAGCGTCCGGCCACGCATGCTGACCTGCAGCAGCGACAGCCACTGCCCCGCGGCCGGCAGTGCTGCCGCCGGCACCGTCAGCCGCAGCACGGCCCAGGCCTGCGCGCCCCAGGTCAGGTCCAGCATCCGCCAGCCGCCGTCGGCGCGGGGCAGGTCGTTGATCATCTTGACCGTCACGCCGCCAGGCAGGTCCACGGACAGGTGCAACTCGCGCAGGCACAGGTTGCCCAGCAACTCGAGTTCCTGCTGGAACGGGTCCATCAAGTCCTCGGCGGTGTCGCCGTAGTAGTGGTTGCCACCCCCGGCACGCGCCATGGCCACCATCAAGTCCTCGTTGAAACCGCGGCCGAGCCCATAGGTGCTGGTGGTCACGCCTTGCGCGGCCTGCTGGGTGCATTGCGCCGCAATCGCCACGGGATCGGTCAGCCCGGCGTTGGCCTGGCCGTCCGACAGCAGGATCACGCGCTTGAGTCCGGAGCCGCCCACGTCGCGCAGGCTATCGGCACCCTCTAGCCAGCCGCCGTGCAGGTTGGTTTGTCCGCCGGAGTGGATCGCGGCGATGGCCTCGCGCAGCGCCGCGCCGTCACCCAGCGGCACGGCGGGCCACAGCCGGCGAACCCGGTTGTCGAACTGCACCAGCGAGACCTTGTCGGTCGGCCGCAACTGGCCGACCACGTAGGCGGCACAGCGCTTGGCCTCGTCCAGCGGATGGCCTTGCATCGAGCCCGAGCGGTCGATCACCAGGGCGAGCGCCTGCGGCGGGCGCTGGGCGACATGGCCGGCCGGCATGTCGGGCGCATCGATGCGCACCAGCACCTCGACCTCGTTGTCGCGGCCGGCGTGCAGGCCGGCGCGATGGGCGATCAATGTGACGGTGGTGGACAGGGACAGAGGGGTGTTCATGGTTTCTTCCTTTGATGAGGGATTCGGGGGCCGCTTCCGGTGCTGCCGTTGGGGGGGAGAGATGCTTGCGGCCGCGGTGCGACGTTCCCGCGGAAAAGACACCCGCGGAAAAGATGCCCGCGGATCAGGCCGCCTGGAGCACGAAGCCCATGGGGCGGCTGGTGGTGACACTCTTCATTCGCGTCTCGTCGGCCAGCCGGCGGCCCAGGTCGGCCAGGTCGCGAACGGGGCTGAAGCGGGCCTGGCGGATCACGGTGGCAAAGTCGCCCGGGGTCAGCGCACGCAACTGGCTGGCCTGGGCCTGGCTGCCGGTGGCGTCCAGCCCCAGCACGGCGCAGGCCTCTTGCAGCAGCGTGACGATCTGGCCCGGGCGCAGGTAGTCGAAAGCGATCTTGGCGTCGAAGCGGCGCAGGCTGGCCTCGTCCAGGCGGTCCATCAGGTTCGTGGTGGCGACGAAGATGCCCTCGAAGGACTCCATCTGCGTCAGCATCTCGTTGACGCTGCTGACCTCCCAACTCTGGCGCGCACCCTGACGGCTCATCAGAAAGCTGTCGGCCTCGTCGAGGATCAGCACGGCGTTGTCCTCCTTGGCGCGGCGGAACATGGCCGCCATCTGCTGCTCGGTCTCGCCGACTAAGGCGCTGACGATGTCGCTGGCACGCTGCAGCATCGCCGGCATGCCCAGTTGCTCGGCCAGGTGCTGGGCGAAGGCGCTCTTGCCGGTGCCCGGCGGGCCGTACAGGCACAGGCGGGCCTGCGGCTGGCGGCGCAGGCCGGCCACCAGCGCCGCCAGATCGCTGCTGGCGTGGGTGACGTCGATGCGGTAGTGCAGTTGGCCGGCGCGCTGCGGCTTGGCGCAGGTCTGCAGGCGCTGCGCACTCAGCGAGCCGCCTATCAACTCCTCCAGCAGGCACTCCACCGGCGTGGTGACCCCGGCCTCGCGCATCGCCCCGGCCACGCTGGCAGCACGCGCCATCACCCCCGGGCCCATGCAGTCGTTGGTCGCCATCTGGCGGCACCAGGCTTCGCTGGCGCCCAGCGGGCCGGCGCGCTCGACCAACATGCGCGTGCGCACCGCCGCCGGCGGCGTGTCCATCTCCAGGTGGTAGTCGAAGCGGCGCAAATGCGCGGCGTCGATCTGGGTGATGCGGTTGGAGACCCACACCGCGGGCACCGGGTTGGTCTCTAGCATCTGGTTCATCCAGGCCTTGTTGCCCGACTTGCGCGAGCGGCTGGGAAACATGAAGTCGTCATCGTCGTCCGAGCCGCCACTGATGTCCTCGATCTCGTCGAACATGATCAGCGCGCCGCCGCGCCTGGCCAGGATTTTTTGCGACAGCGCGTAGGCCGACACGCGCTGCATGCCCTCGATGCGGTGGCCGCACTGGCGCGAGACCGAGACCTCGAACAGTTCGGCCTGTATCGCCGCGGCCAGCGTGCGCACCACTTCGGTCTTGCCCGTGCCGGGCGGGCCCCAGATCAGGATGTTCACGCCGGTGCGGCCCTGTTGCACCGCATGGCGCAGGTACTGCAGGATGTGGTTGAGCTTGGGCTGCAGGTGATCGAAGCGATCGGCTTGCAGCGTCGGCGCGGGTGCGACGACGAAGTTGTCGGCAAACAGGTTGAATGGGTTGTCGTGCGACGTCTGCAAGCGCTGCTCCAGCCCCATGAGCAGGTCCAACTTGTGGAGAAACGGATAGGTCGCGTTCTCGTCGACCTTGACCAGGCCCGAACTTGCCAGCGCGCTATCAGCAGACAACGCGCTGCTGACCTCGGCCATCGGCGTGTCCAGCAAGGTGGAGATCGCTGACGTCAGGTGCAGCCCGGCCAGGCCGCCCACCGAATCCAGCGCCTGACCCAGTTCCGGGTGGTGGCGAGCGAGCACGCACAGCAGCATCAGGTGCAGTTCGGTCTCCGTCAGGCCGACCCGCGCTTGCAGCCAGCGCGCATTGCGCATCATCGGATTGCCTTCGGGCCAGCAAGGCTTGCGCTCCGACATGACACGATGGCGTGCACGCAGCTTGGCCATGACGCTGGCCGGGTCGAAGTCGTCGGCGTCCGGATCGGGTTCAGCCCTGACGAAGCGCAGCAACTCCGGCGCGGAGCAGTGGCCGTCGTGAACCACGTTGAACATGCCGCCCAGGTCGACCAGTGCGCGCAGCGCGAACAAACGGCACAGTCGCGTGAAACTGCGGGGCAGGACCGCGCCAGTCGCGTCCGTCACATCAGTGAATTCGTCCGGCAGGTCGGCGTGGAAGGGCGGCGGAAGGGTCATGTTCAGATCTCCTGTGTGAACCCTGTCGCGGACCCTGGCGAAGGGCCAGCGACGTGGGGGGTGACCGGCCTTGTCGTGCAAGGTCGGCGTGTACGGGGTAGAGACGTGCTGCGGGCGGATTCATCAGGTCAGGCCTTGATCGACTCTCCCTGTCCAGCCCGCAACGCCGGGTTCATTCGGTGACGGGACCCGCAAGCCCATGGGCCTGCGGGCCAGCCACTTGTGTGTAGACGCGCCGCAACGGCAACTTGCTGGCGCCCGAGGGGCTTGCGCCGAGAAAAAAGTTTTTTTGCAGCCCCTGCTGATGAAAACCGCAGGCCACGGTCTCTGCTTGCAGGGTGGAGGCGCCCGCGGCAAGGGTCTGGTGCAAGTGCGACAAGCCAGGGGTCTGGATCGGCACCCACGCGGGGCGACAAGAATTTTTTGGAAACAGGAGCAGCGATGAATTGGCAAGAGGCGATCAAGAAAATATTTCTCATCTTCGCGGAGACCGCGGCGGGCCAGCCCTTGCCGGCCGACCGACAGCAGGAGGTGGCGCGGCTGTGGCTTCGCCATGTGGAGGGTCACGCCCAGGGCCACTTCACACGCAAGGGTGTTCCCAGGCACGAGGCCGAGGATCTCGGTCAGGAGGTCATCTTCAAACTGTTCCGTAGCCGCCCGTTGGCCGATGTCAGCCATCCGCAGGCCTACTACTACCGCATCCTGCACAACCTGTTTGTCGACTACCTGAGGCAACTTCGTCCCGGCAAGGTGCAGCCGGATGATTCGCCGCCGGGGTCGTCCGACGATGATGAGGACGACGGAGACGGTTTCGACCACAGGACAACTGTGCGTCACGATGACGGATTTCCGGGCCGCGCTCACCCTGGAGAGACGATCGACAAGGGCCTAGGCCCCGACGTCCGCGCCGACCTGCGCCGCCTGCTGGCCGCCTACGAGCACGCTTGCCCGCTGAAGTACCAGCGCCTGGCCTTGTGGGTGGCGGGATGCTCGGCACTCGAGATCGCCTCGGTCGAACTCGACATCCCGGTCAAGTCGGTCACCGATCGGCAGGCCGGCAACATGACCCAAAGCATCCACGCGATGCTCAAGCACTTCCGCGCAGGGCCGCCATGGCCACAGGAGCGGCGGCATTGAGCGCCGGCGCTGTCTATCCGACGAACTTCAACGGAGAGATCTGTGAGTAATGACTGGTTCCAGCCGAAGTCGACCCCGGCAAAACAGGGTCGCGTGAACCCGATGCGCGATGACGAGGCGTCCCCCATTCCGGGCGCGGTCGCCCGGCGGGCCTTGGACCTGCTGCGGGGCCAAGCCTCCCCCATCAGCAGTGCCGAAAGGCCTATCGCCGACATCCGGCAGGCCTTGCTGCAGCAGCAACTCGACCAAGCACCGGCTAACGACCAGGGCCTGGAAGACCGCGTGGCGGCCTTGCTGGCGCGCATCGATGCGCAGGAGCGGGGCGATTCGTTCGAGCCCGCCTCCCCGGCGATGGACCCCGCCGAAACCCGGGACGCCGAGCTCTGGCTGCAGGCCCTGGCCGGGCATGAGGTGGCCGATGCGGTTGTCGCCGCGCAGGCTGCCGACCTGCGCGCGGCATTGCTCGACCGCCAGCAGTTCCCGGTGCCTGACGAGGACGAGATAGCGCGCAGGGCCGACCGGCTGCTGCGCCAGTTCGATCAGATCGAGCGGCAGGACAAGAGCCTGGATATTCTGTCGGGCAAACGCCCCGCGACGGATGATTCAGATCGTTTCCTGGCTGATTTGCGCCAGGCGCTGATTACCCGGGAATCGGCCGCGCCACCGGCGAGGAGTTTCACGACGCGACAGATGGTCCGGGCCGGACGCGCCGAGAAATCCCTGTTGAATGTTGCCCCGCTGCTCGAGCCCTGGTATCCCGGCGGCGCTGAATCGGGCGTGCCGACGCGACGAGTCGAGGGTTACGATTTTGCATTCGCGACCGAAAAGATATCGAATGCGATTTATCTGCTGTTGTCAGCCAATTGGTCAGAGACGGAGTTGCAACATCCCCAGGCCTTCGACCGCAGTTTCCTGGCGGTCGGCCCGGGCCTGTTGCGTGAACTGGTGGCTGATACCGTATCGCTGCTGGCCAAGGACGCCATGGCGCATCCCGGCGCCATGGCGCTGGATATCCGGGTCGTCTGCACGATTCCCGAGCAGCGTCTGGAGATGAATTCGCGCCTGCAGCGCCTGCGCCTGAAGATGCAGCGTGCCGATTTGATCCTGTCGCATTTCGGCCCGCCAGCCGCAGGACTGCAAAACCAGAATGCTGTATTCGAGTTGGGGATGGCGACGATGCTGCCCAGTTTCGAAGGCAATCTGTTCATCCTGCAGGCCAGCGCCGATGAATCGCGGCCCGGTATCAACCGCGATTTTCTGCTGAGGTATCTGGAGGATCAGCCAGCGCTGGCGCTGCTGCGGACACTCGCACCGTTCTCGCTGACGCGCTGCGCGGCCAGCCTGCCGGACGACATGACGCGCGCCTTTGAAGCGTTGAACAAAGCCGGCCGCTGGGGCTTGCTGTTGTATCTGAAACTGAGAAACCTGGCGCTGCGGCGCGACATGATCCGCTTGGATTCGGGCGCCGAGCTCGATCCGCTGCTGGCCTGGATGAACAGCGAGGAGATCTTCAGCGCGGAGGCGCGGCGGAGCCTGTCGACGCGGCGGGTCCATGCGTAATAAGACGGCTGAGCGGGTTGAAATTGGCGCGGCGATGCGACTGATGACGAAGAGTTCGATCGAGAACAGTGAGGTTGACGAAATATAATTATATCCCTTGCAAGTTGGTGGCGCGGACGCCGGCCGGAAGAATAAGCATTCGGCTGGTATCGAATTTGATTGATAAATTAACTCAATAATATAAAATGGCACTCGTTCCCAAGCAATGGTACGCCGATGCGAACCCCAATGAACGCAACAACTACGTCGAAATCCTTGCCAGAAACTCGGGCCTGCTGGCCTGGTTGCTCGCGCTGCTGCGCATCGATCCGACCTACTTCCTGTCGATCAATCACCGGCGGCTCGTTTTTCAGACGGCGAGTTTCACCGGCTATCGCAAGGTGATCATTCCGATCGACTCGATCAGTTCGAGCTACTACGGCTACCACAAACCCTGGAAGCAGGCAGTGGGGATCTTCTTCATGGCGCTGCTGGCCGGCGGTCAAATCATCACGGCGAGCATTGGCAATGCGCGTGACGCTGACGGCCCTGGCGTGCTCTGGTTTGGGGTCGGTATCGTGCTGCTTGGCCTGCTGATCGCGGCCATTTACTACTTCCTGAACAAGCAACTGGTGATCGGCATTACCGACAACAACGGGGCCGACCATGAAATGGTCTTGAAGAAATCGGTGATCGAGAACAAGGAAATCAATGAGCAGCAAATGGAGCTTGTCACCCGGATTGTCCTGACCATCATCGACAATCAGAAAGCACAGAAGCTCCACAACCCGTCGGCGATCGTCTGAGCCCGGGGCTGCATCATGTTGAAGCTGATTGAAATACCCGGCGCCATGCAGAATCATTCAGACATCGCTCCGCCACTTCGGTGGGATGAGCCGGCCGCGGCCGCTCTCACCCTGATCGACAGCGATCTGGTGCCAGGCACGGTCGCCGTGACGCTGTCCAAGGGCACGCGGGCGGCGGTGGCCGCCGTCGGTGTGGTCGTTCTTGTGGCGGCGGGAGTTGCTGCCGCGCAGTACCAACTCAGGCAGTCGGCGCTGGCTGCCATTGCCAAGGCGGGCCTGGAAGCCGAGGCCAGCGGTTTGCTGTCAGCGCTCTCCCACGGTGATGGCCAGTTGATCGCGCCATTTCACAAGATCGGCATCGACATTGCGCAGACGCCTGGGGTCATCGAAGCCGCCATCACCAGCGGTTCGCCCGAGGTGCTGGCGATGGTGTTGTCAGCCGGCGCGAAGATCGACAACGAGCCGAACCGGAAGGACTTCATTCAACTCGCCATCAAGGCCATCGATGGCCAAAATGCCGGCATTCTGGAAGCGGTGCTCAAGTTGGCGCCCGCCGACGGTGCGCCGGACGCGCGTGCCGTTCCC
The DNA here is from genome assembly GCA_947453625.1 of Burkholderiales bacterium. Taxonomy (GTDB): domain Bacteria; phylum Pseudomonadota; class Gammaproteobacteria; order Burkholderiales; family Burkholderiaceae_C; genus Pseudaquabacterium. The sequence continues at coordinate 25,398 of CANGHK010000048.1, read as the reverse complement.
TACGCGGTCCAACTGCAGAAGTGGAGTGCGCTAGAGGTCTTTGCCAAGGCGCCGGCGTTTGCCAAGTACACCGACGACGCCGGCAACACCATCGCGCACTACGCGACCTTGGCCGATTCACGGGAACTCATCACGGCGCTCAAGGCCGTGGCCGGTGTCGACCTGTCGGCGCGCAACCGACTCAACCAGAGCCCATTGCACATCGCCATCCAGCAAAACAAGCCTCTTGCTGCGCAAGCGCTGGTTCAGGCTGGAGTCGATCCGATGGCGCCAGACCAGCAGGAGAATTCTCCCATCAAGCTGGCGCTGGCCAAGCGCATGGATGCCGTTGCCGCCGAGATGGTCTCAACCAGCAAGCCGGCGCGAGAGTTCCTGATGGCTGCGGACCCCAGTGCCATGTTTGCCGGTGGAATGAACCTCACCGCCAGGGCGTTGCTCGCCGGGGGGATGCCGCTCGATGCCCGCATGTCCACCGGCGTGACGCCGCTGGGCATGGTGTTGCGCGCGCAGCCGATGGACATGGAGATGGTGGGTTGGCTGCTCGATAAGGGGGCTGACGTCAATGCGACCTTCGTGATCGACGGCATCGAAGACGTCACGCCGCTGATGATGGCGGTGGTGGCCGACAGCGAGGAAGCGGTCAAGCGCCTGCGGTCCAAGGGCGCCAAGGTCGACTTGGCAACATCCCGCGGTGCGACCGCCAAGGCGATCGCCAGCAGTCGCGGCCTGACGCGGATGGTCGAACTGCTGGATTGAGCCGGCAACAGGGGCTGGATTCGGCGCATCGGCGCGGTGCCAGGCCAGGCGCCAGGCCAAGCGCCGAGCCAAGCCGATAAATTTCCCTCGGCGCCATGCTGACATTTCGGCTGCAGCGGCGTCTCTGTCTGCATGGATCTCGCAGCCCCTTGTTCTTCCCCACGCCACCGAGCTCGGACGGCAACTCACCCCGGCACGCGCTGCCGTCAAGTGGCTCACGCTGTGAGCCAACCGTCGCGCACCATTTTCCCTCGGAATAAGCACCATGCCCACCTTCCTGCACACCGCTGACTGGCAGATCGGCCGCCAATTCTCCAGCCTCAACCCTGAGCATGCTGCGCCGCTGTTCGAGCAGCGTATCAAGGTGGTCGAACGCCTGGCCGCGCTGGCCACCCAGCATCGCGTGGCGGCCGTGCTGGTGGCCGGCGACGTGTTCGATGCCCAGACCGTCTCGCAGCGCACCATCCGGCGCCTGTTCGAGGCCTTGTCCGGATTTGCCGGCCCCTGGCTGATGATCCCTGGCAATCACGATGCCGCGTTGACCGAGAGCGTGTGGACCCGCGCGCAACGCCTGAACGCCGTGCCCGCCAATGCACACCTGTTGCTGACCCCTGAGCTCAGGCTGTTTGCCGACCTGGGCTTTGCGGTGCTGCCCGCTCCGCTGACCCAGCGCCACACCTATGGCGATGCCACCGAGTGGTTCGATCACGCGGCCACGCCCGACGGCCTGCTGCGCATCGGCCTGGCCCATGGCAGCGTGCAGGGCGTGCTGGCGGCCGACATCGACTCGGCCAATCCGATCGCCGCTGACCGCGCCGTGCGTGCCAGGCTCGATTACCTGGCGCTGGGCGACTGGCATGGCTGCAAGCCCATCGATGACCGCACCTGGTACGCCGGCACGCCCGAGCCTGACCGCTTCAGGAACAACGAATCAGGCCTGGCCTTGCTGGTGGAACTCGATGCACCTGGCGCCGCGCCGCGGGTCACGCGCGTGCCCACGGGCCACTACCGGTGGCAGTCCTTGTCGGCCGAGTTGCGGGTGGGCAGCGATCTCGACGGCCTTGCCGATCAATTGGCACAGCTCGACGCGCAGCAGGTGGTCGATCTTGTCGTGGTCGGCCAGATCGATCTGGCCGGGCAGCGTCGGCTCGACGATGCGATCGGTCGTGCCGATGCCCGGGCCCTGCTGCTGCAGTCCGACCTGTCGGGGCTGCGCCTGCAACCCACCGACGACGACATCGCGGCGCTGCAGGCCGACGGCTATGTGGGTGAAGTGATCGCCGAACTTCGCGCGGCCAGTGCTTTCGGCGATGAAGCTGCCTGCACCGCGCAGGATGCGCTGGCGTTGCTGGCCAAAGAGTTGATGCAACAGGCGCCGGTGGCGGCCAACGCACAGGGGGGTATCTGACATGGGCATGCACCTGAAATCACTGCGCGTCGCGGAACTGCGCCAGTTCCGCCAGTCCTTCGAATTGGCCGACCTCGCGCCTGGTCTGAACATCATCAGCGGGCCGAACGAGGCCGGAAAGAGCACGCTGGTGCGGGCCATTCGCGCTGCGTTCCTGGAGCGCTACGCTTCGACCTCGGTCAGGGACCTGCAACCCTGGGAAGACTCCACCGCCGCGCCGACGGTTGAGTTGCAGTTCGACTTGGGCGGCAAGGCTCATCGACTGTCCAAGACCTTTTTGCTTAGGCGCCGCTGCACTTTGCATATCGATCAGACCATGATCGAGGGCGATGCTGCCGAGGCTTACCTTGCCAACAGCTTCGGATTCGCTATTCCGGTCAGAGGCCCCAGCCGGCCCGAGCTCTGGGGCATTCCGGGTCTGTTGTGGGTGGAGCAGGGCACAGGCCAGGAACTGCAACTGGACTACGCCAGGAATTACCTGCACAACGCACTGCAAGGTCTGGCGCAAGGCGCTGGCGATGCGGCGGCCGGCGCGCTGGCTGCTACCGGCGGCGACATGCTGCTCAAGAAGCTGCGCGTCCAGCGCGATGAACTGCTGACGGCCAGGACCGGGCAGCCTACCGGTGATCTGGCCACCGCGTTGAAGAACGTGCAGGAAGTGCAGTCTGAACTGGCCGAACTGGACCAGTCGATCGGCCTCTACCAGCAGCAGGTCGATGAACTGGCTACCCTGCGCCAGCAGCGCCAGGCCGACGAGGCTGCGAAACCCTGGGACGAACTCGGCCGCCAACTGGATCAGGCGCGTGAGGCCGAGAAGGATGTGGCGGCTTGTCGGCAGCAACTTGGCGACGACCACAAGCGCCAGGCCCAACTGCAGCAGACCCTGGAGTTGCTGGACAAGGAACTGGCCACGCTGGCCGGGAAGCGCGATGTCCTGCTTGCACGCCAGCACGCCTTGACCGGCGAGACCGAGGCGAAGCAACTGGCCGACCAGATGGTAGCTGCTGCCCGTCAGCGGGCTGACGAGGCCAACGCCGCTGCGCTGGCTGCTGCCGAGGGGCTGCGACTGGCGAGGCAGGAGGCCACGCGCACCGGCCTGCTGCAGGACTTGCCGTTGTTGCAGGCCGAGGCAGACCGTGACGCCCAGACGCTGCAGCGCGCCGAGCAGGCGGAACAGGATCTGGCGGCGCTGCGCAAGCGCGTAACCGCGGTGCTGCCGATCACGCAGGACCAAGTGGAGCAGTTGCGCGGGTTGGAGCGTAAGGCGCGCGAGGCCGGTTTGTTGCGGCAGGCCGTGGCCACGCGCTTGCAGTTCAGTCTGCCTGCCGGGCAGTCGGTGACGATGGCAACCGCCGGTGCCGAGCATGAACTGCAATCCAGCGGCGAGCGACTGCTAGACATGCCCGCCACGCTGCGCTTGCCCGGCGGAGGCGAACTGGTCATCACGCCGGGTGGCCGGGATCTGGCTGAGCTGGTACGCGCCCACGCTGATGCGCAAGATCGGCTGCATGCCGCGCTGCAATCGGCGGGCCTGGCCGACCTGGCGGAAGCCGATGCGCGCCTGGAAGCTCATTTGGATGGGCAATCCCAACTCGCGATGGCTGCCAATGCGCTAGCGATCGTTGCGCCGCAGGGCCTCGAGCCGTTGCGTGCCGCAGTGGCGCAGTCAGGCGGCCGGCTTCAAGCCGCCCAAGAGACTTTGGCGCGCCTGCCTGCCGAGCCCACGCAGCTCATTCCGTCGCAAGCGCAGGCCGAGGCTCAGGAGGCCACCGCCACGCAAGACGACAAGGCTGCTCAGCAGACGCTGGCCCAGGCCATGCTGGCGCAGGCGGAAGCCAATGGCCGGCGCGATGCGGCCGTGCGTGAGCATGCCGCCGCCGAGGCTGCGTTGGCCGACCCCGAGCATGAGCATCGTCAGCAACGCGCCCAGCAGCAGTTCCTGGTTGCGCGCAACGAGCAAGATGCGCTGGGTGGGCGTATCCGGCAACTTGCCACTCAACTCGAGGAAGCACGGCCCGACATCCTGGCACAGGACATCCAGCGCCTGGAGCGCAGCCGGGAGCAGCGGCTGGCCGACCACCGCCAGTTGCGCGACCAGATCCTGGTGCTCGACAACACCCTTCAAAGTGCAGATGCTCAAAACCTGGACGAGCGCCGCGCCCAGGCACAGGCCGCGCGGGATCGCGCCGTGCATCGCCACGGGCAGCTGAAGCGCCGCGCCGCGGCGCTCGATCTGCTGTGCGGCAAGCTCGACGCCAAGCGCCAGGCCACGGTGGCGCGCCTGCAGGCACCGCTGCAGCAGCGTCTGCAGCATTACCTGCCGTTGCTGTTGCGTGGCGCCAGCATGCAGGTCTCGGACGCGACGCTGGCGCCCGACAAGCTGACTCGAGCGTCGGCCGCAGGCCAGCCGCAGACCGGCGCGGTAGCCGACCTGAGTTTTGGCGCGCGCGAGCAACTGGGTGTGATCAGCCGTTTTGCCTACGCCGACCTGCTCAAGCAAGCGGGCCGCCCCACGCTGCTGATCCTGGACGACGCGCTGGTGCACAGCGACGCGCAGCGCCTGGCACAGATGAAACGCGTGCTTTTCGACGCCACACAACGCCATCAGGTGCTGCTGTTCACCTGCCATCCCGAAGCCTGGCGCGACATGGCGGTGACGCTGCGGCAGTTGCCTGCGCGTTGACAGCGCGGCAATGCCAGGCCGTTTCGAGAAGCCCCAACTCACTCGCCCACCCAACCCATGCCCATCCAGAATTTCACCCCCCTGGTCATTCCTGCCGCCGAACCCGATGTCAGCGGCCTGGTCACCGGCCGGCTGGGCGACAGCGGCGGCGTCACGGTCACCGCACCCGACGCCGACCACTTGCAGATCGACTTGACGGCACTCCGCGCGCTGGACTTGTGCGACAGCCCGCGCCTGCAGACCCTCGATCTGCGCGGCGCCGCGCCCGGCATCCACCTCTGCGTGCGCGGCTGCGAGGGCCTGCGCCTGGTGCGGCTGCCGGCTGACGGTGGCGCCAGCGGCGGCGCGGTCCTGCACATCGACGGTGGCAACCAGGCACCCGACTTGCGGATCGAGGGCGCTGTGGCGCATATCGATGCCTGCTGGGCCGGTTCATCCTTCCTGGTCCAGCCCCATGCCGCACAGGTTTGGGCAGGGGGTCTGGTGACGGGCGTCCACTCGGCCGGCAACGCGCAGGATGGGCCTGCGGCTGGTCTGCTCGTGCTGCTGTGCGGTGGGCAGGCCGTGGACACGCTGCAACTGCCCTCGGCTTCGGGCACCGAGGCGGTGGTGCTGGTCGACGCGGGCGGCGTGCGCCGACTGCTGGGCCCGACGACGGCGCTGACGATGCTGGAGATCGCCGGGGCCGCGCAGTTGGCCGAAGTCGAACTGGCCGGGCCGGTCCAGCGCCTGCTGTTTGCACGCTGTGCCGCGCTGGCCCGGGTGCGGGCGCAGGCGGGCTGCGGCTCGGTGTATCTGCACGACGGCAGCGGTGCCGCCGCCGGGCTGGCGTTGGAACTGAAGTGCGACGAGTTGGTCATCGCCGACAGCCGCATCCGGCGCCTGAGCCTGGCGCAGCCGACCAGCCTGCAGTTGCTGCGCTGTTTTGCGCTGAACGAGGTCACCTTGCCCGACGGCTGCCCCGTCGAGTGCGAAGGCCATGTGCCGCCGCCGCTGATGGGCGTGTCGCGGGTGTTCGCCAACGAGGCCTTGCTGGGCGAGTTGGCGCGGCGCCATGAGGCGGGCGATGCCGAGGCCTGGCCGCAGCTGTGTGAACTGCTGCCCCATGCCTGCCAGCCGCGCCATGTGCCGGCCGCGCTGAAGGCGCTGCTGTCCGTGCTGGCGTCCGGTGCCGATGCCGCCGAAGTGTGGCAAGCCCGCAATATGCTCAACCTGTGCAACCAGGCGGCCAATCGCAACCAGGCCGGCGGGCGCAAGCGCGCGGTCAAGCCTGAGCAGGCCAATCCCGCTCGCGCGATGACGGCCTGGCGCTGGCAGATGAGCAACGACCTGGCCATCGATGGCTGGCGCGCCGATTTCACGCTCTGGCGTGACTGCAGCCACCTGCCCGGCATGCAGGACTATGCCCGGGCCATGGCGCGCGATCTCGTCCAGGCGGGGTCCTTGCCCAAGGCCTTGCTGCCCCCGCTGCTGCGACCGGCCGCGCTGGCGTTGCCGCCAGTCCGCTGGTTCCTGCGCGCGGTGATCGATTCGGCCAGCCCCTCGACCTGGGACGACCTGCTGTCGACCTGGGCCGAGAAGATCCTCCATGCGCTGCGCGATGGCGACGACCTGGACGGGCTGCGTGAAGCGGCACTGCAGGGCTTTATCAAGCGCGGGCCATCCGATGCGCTGCTGCGCGTGATGGCGTCGCAGATGCAGCGCGATCCGCTGGCCACCCGGCTGCAACTGTCCCGCTTGATCAGCAATACGTCGCGCTTCAATGAGTCAGCCAAATCGGTGGCCGAGTTCCGCCGCCTGGCCCGCATCCTGATGCTCAGTGGACGCCTGCCTGAGGGCTCAGCCACTTCGGCGACGTCTGCTCGCAAGTCCCCCGCAATCCCCACTTTCTGAAAGCCACTGTGACTGAAATTACCGCCACCATAGACCAGACGCGCCAGATCCTGCGGCATCAACTGCATTGGCTGTGGCGCTGCCCGCAATTGGCCACGCAGGTCGCCCCGGTGATGATCTGGGGCGCTCCCGGCGTCGGCAAGAGCACGGTGATCCGCGAACTGTGCGCCGAACTCGGCATCGGGTTCATCGACGTGCGGCTGGCGCAGCGCGAGCCGGTCGATATCCGCGGCCTGCCCGTGCCGCACGGCGACGAGGTGCGCTGGCTGCTGTCGTCCGAGTGGCCGCGCGATCCGGCCAGCCGCGGCATCATCCTCTTCGACGAACTCACCGCGGCCGACCGCACGCTGCAGGTGGCGGCCTACGAGTTCATCCTGGACCGGCGGCTGGGCGATCTGTACCAGGTGCCGCCGGGCTGGATGGTGTGCGCTGCGGGCAACCGCAGTGACGACCGGGCGGTGGCGATGACGCTGTCGAGCGCGCTGGCCAACCGCTTTTGCCATGTGGAACTGCAGCCCGACCTGGACAGCTGGATACGCTGGGCCAACCGATGCCAATTGCACCCCGAGGTGGTGGCCTTTCTGCGCTTCATGCCGCAGCGCTTCTTCAGCATGGAAGGCAGCGTGGAGCGCGGCTGGCCCAGCCCGCGCAGCTGGGAGCGCGTGGCGTTGACGCTGCAGCATGGCGACGGGCTGGACGAGGCGGTGCTGGCGTTGATGATCCACGGCCTGGTGGGTCGCGGCGCGGCCACCGAATTCCTGGCCTTCAGGCGCTGGGCCGCGCAGTTGCCCGACGTGCCCGCGCTGCTGCGCGGCGAGATCGCGTTCAGCGTGCCCGAGCGGGCCGACCAGCGTTTCGCGCTCTGCGCGGCGCTGGTGTTCCATCTGCTGCGTGCGCCCGAGGCCGATCAGCTGGCCTGCCTCGGCCAGTTCCTGCGCATCGGGCTGCAACTGGGCAGCGATTTCGCAGTGATGGCGATGGTCGACCTGATGCAGCAGCTCGAGACCCAGGACAACACCGACCGACTGGCCGCGCTGTTCGGCCACCCCTTGTTCCAGCCATGGAGCAAGCTGCAGGGTGCGGTGCTGGCAGCGCAGGCGCCCTTGGCTGATCCCGGCCCGCAACGGCAGCAGCCGCGCGGCAAACGTGGAAGCGCAGGCATGCCGGGTCCGCTGTCGCATGCGATCGAAGCCGCTGGCGCGGCCTGATCGGGAATATTCGGCATGAACGCGATTCTTGACGCGGTGGCCACAGGCGCCCTGTGGGACCAGGCCGCCAGCCCCGCGCAGCCCAGCGCCGACGACCGGCTCGAAAAACAGCGCTGGAAGCGCGTGCTGGAGGCTGATCGAACCCGTTTGCTGATGACGCAGCCGTTCACCGCCTCGCTGGCCTTGCAGCTCGAACTGGTGCCGGTGCTCGACTCGCGCCTGGCCACCGCTGCCACCGACGGCCGCAGCCTGTTCGCCAACATCCGCTTCCTGGCCGCGCTGGACGACGCGACGCGCCTGTTCGTGCTGGCCCATGAGGTGTGGCACTGCGTTGCCGGGCATTTCGTGCGCCGGGTCGGCCGCGACCCCGAGCGCTGGAACCTGGCCGCCGACCATGAGGTGAATGCGCTGCTGCAACACGACGGCCTGCCGCTGCCGCGCGACGCGGTGTATTTCAAATCGATGGACGGCAAGAGCGCCGAGACCGTCTACACCTGGCTGGCCGGCCGCGGGGTGCGGCAGGGCCAGGTGCAGTTCGACGACCACGCGCCATCGGCGGCCGGGATCGGCAAGGGTGGGGCGGGGCAAGCGCTGGTCTTTGATCCGGACTTCCTGCCGCAGGCCGGCACCTCAGAACTGGCGCGGGTCTGGATCGAGCGTGCCGTTGGCGCCGCGCAGCAAGTCCGGAGCTGGGGCAGGCTGCCCGGGGGAATACAGACCTGGCTGCAGTCGCGGGTGGCGCCGCAACTGCCCTGGACGGTGCTGATGCGGCGTTTCGTGCAGCGCACTTGCGGCGGATCGCGGCGCTGGAGCCCGCCGTCGCGGCGCCACCTGTACCGCCAGTTGTGGCTGCCCGGCATGCGTGCCGACACGCTGCGAGTGATGGTGGCGATCGACACCAGCGGCAGCACAAGCGACTACTGGAGCCAGTTCATGGCCGAGGTCGAAGCGATGATGGGCGACTTCGACCGGGTCGACCTGACGCTGGTGGAGTGCGACACGACCATCTCGCGCGTGCGGCAACTGCAGCGCGAGGATGTCGGCCGCGTGATGCGAGAAGGCATCCTCGGTGGCGGCGGCACCGACTTGCGGCCGCCGTTCGAACTGGCCGCGCGCAACCCGCCGTCCTGTCTGGTGTACCTGACCGACGGCTATGGTCCGCTGCCTGCCGTTGCGCCGGGCTTTCCGGTGCTGTGGGTGTTGACCGCTGATGCGGGCGAGCCGCCCTCCTGGGGCGAAGCGGTGAGGGTGAAGTCAAGCCGTCGCCTTGACGACTGGGCTGCGTAAAGCCGTCGCAGAGCCGTCATCGCGACGGGCATTTTTGACGCGGACGGCCTTGCTGCCGGCGCGGCTTGATTGGTGAGGAGTGATCCGATGTACGAATCGAATTTGAGGGATGTTCCGTCCGGCGAGGCCTACGGGCGTGTGTTGCTGGCCGTGCGCACACTGCCTGGCCGGGTCTGTTTTTTCAAGACCAAGGCCTACCTCGGTCTCGGGCGAGTTGAGCGCTTCGAATTGCACCCCGACCACTTTGAAATGCAGGCCAGGGTGATGCGGGACCTGCCACCTGCTGGAGAGCCGCCCAGGCTGTCGTCGCGGCAGGTCTTTCTCCAGGGCAACATTCCTTTCCAGGTGAATGGGTCCAGCTTGACCTTCGTGGCACGCACGGAGGTCATTGACGCTTTCACCACGCTGTCGCATGGCACCGGCGGTGGCGTGCTGTTTCATCACCCTCGAGCGGTGGCGGCGATCGACCAATTGCGGCAGAGTGCGTCGTCCCAGGCGGTGATCGATGCGGTCAACTTCGGCGAGGGTCTGTCAGCAGAGGTTCTCGAGTTGGCACAAATTCCATTCGAGCCCGAAGGGCTGGTCTTGCCAGACAGGCCCAGCCTGCAGGTGAGTGGTGATCGCGGAGGCCGGCTATTGAGGCTGGACGGTCTGCCTGCGCCGGCCTCTCCCTGCCTGGCCTGGTCACTGGACGACCCTCTGGAGGTGTTCATCGGCGCTTGCCGCTCGGTGATGGCCTTGGCCCGGCCCGCCGGGCCGAAGCCGGTGCGCGGCAGATTGATGGATCATCTCGTCGACTGCGATCGACGACACCGGCTGGTGACCAGATCCGCCTTGCCGGCAGTCGAGTCGACGCCTGAATTGCTCTATGCCCACAGGCCCTTGTTCTCCAGTCTGTACCATTTCGCGATCCATGGTGTCAGCGTCAACCACGAGCTGCGCAAGGCGGACCTCGTCCGATTGATGGGCGATCTGGCGCGCTTCATGGGCTGGGATTTTTCGGGCCCTGGTGCGGCGTCGTGAGCCCTGGCAGGTCGGTGCTCGGGCTTGCTAGAACACATCCATTCCCAACAAAGGCCAAGAATGCCAACTCCATTCCCATTCCCATCCCCATCACCAGCATCCGCCCTGGCACTTGCCGCCGAACAAGCTGCCGCCCTGATAAGCCAAGCCGATGCCCTGATCGTGGCCGCCGGCGCAGGGATGGGGGTGGATTCCGGGCTGCCGGATTTCCGGGGCACAGAGGGGTTCTGGCGCGCCTATCCGGCATTGCGCAACTCGGGTGTCGATTTCAGCAGCATCGCCTCGCCGTCGACCTTCGAATCGGCGCCCGCGCTGGCCTGGGGTTTCTATGGCCACCGGCTGGCGCTGTACCGCCGCACGCTGCCGCATGCCGGCTTTGCCTTGCTCAAGCACTGGGGCGAGCGCATGCCGCAGGGCTACAGCGTGTTCACCAGCAATGTCGATGGCCAGTTTCAGAAGGCGGGCTTCGACCTCGCTCGCATCCACGAATGCCATGGCTCCATCCACCATTTGCAGTGTCTCGTGCCTTGCCGAGAGTCGGTCTGGTCGGCGGGCGATTTCAAGCCCGCGGTCGACGACGTGGTTTGCCGCCTGACCAACACCGCGCCAAGCTGCCCAAAGTGTGGCGCGCTGGCCCGCCCCAACATCATGATGTTTCACGACACCGGTTGGGTGGAGGCGCGCACCGATGCGCAGTCGGACCGGCAGGAGGCCTGGCTGGCGTTGGTCAAGCGCCCGGTCGTGATCGAGTTGGGCGCCGGCACCACCATTCCCTCGGTGCGCTATTTCAGCCAGCGTGTCGTCGATGAACTGGGAGGCAGTCTGGTTCGCATCAACCCCTACCAGTCCGGCGTGCCGGCCGGCCAGGGCGTAGCGCTGGCCGCCGGCGCATCGGCCGGCTTGGCGGCGATAGGCCGCGCCTTGGGGGAGGGATGGGCGCTGCCCTCGGGGCGATCCACCCGCACGTCCCTCTCCACCCGGGCGGTCCGCTCTGACGAGGGATCCAAGCCGACGCGCGGTTGACCTCAGCGCCTGGCGGGTGCCGCCAGGCAGGCGCGTTCGGCTTGCGCTGTGCGGCGGATTCAGTGGTCGCGCTTGCCCTGCAGCGACTTGCGCCTGAGAAACGCAGGCTCGTCGGTGCCCTCCGGGTTGGCGGCCTGTTCGTTCTTGGCTGCCAAGCGGGCGCTCAGCTTGCGCGACGAGAAGAACGATTCCTTCATCATCCGCTCGCGCGATCGGCTGCTCGCCACGCCCCGCATCGCCTGCATGATGCTGGTCAGCCATTCATGCCCGCTGAAGCGCTGCTCGGCCTCGGACAGCAGTTTGTCCAGTGCCGGCCACTCCTCTTCTTGCGCCAGTTGCCGCATCGCTGACAGCATGCGACTGGCGTCAACTTCGAGCACGCGGCGCGCGACCAACGCACTCTCTGGCAACGCTTGCCACTCGCCAGCCTGCCGCACCGGCAGTGCTAGGCTGGTGCGCTCGAGCGACACCGGGTCGCCCGCCGCAGTGAGGGCCGTCACCTGTGCGCGCAGCAGCGTCATGCGCTCGCCCGGCGCTGGCATCGCCGCGGCAGGCAGGGTCAGGCGCACGACCACCCAGGCCTCCGTGTCCCACGCCATATCGGGCAACTGCCAGTCGGCCGCAGATGCGGTCGAGTCGTTCAGCACCTCCAGGCCCAGCCCGTCAGGCGCGGACAACTGCAGCCGCACCTGGCGCATGGCCAGGTTGGCCATCAAGTCCAGTTCCTGCTCGAAGGGCTCCATCAGGTCTTCTGCCTTGTCGCCGTAATAGTGGTTGCCGCTCCCTGCGCGCGCCATCGCCACCATCAAGTCTTCGTTGAACCCGTCGCCCAGGCCGTAGGTGCTGGTGCTGATGCCCCGGGCGGCCCAGTCGCGGCATTGGGTGGCGATGGCCTCCTGGTCGGTCAATCCGATGTTGGCCTGGCCGTCCGACAGCAGGATCACGCGCTTCAAGGCGGTGCCGGAAACCGCCGTCAAGGTTTCTGCGCCCTCCAGCCAACCACCGTGCAGATCGGTGTTGCCGCCCACCCGGATCTGGTGGATCGCCGCGCGCAGCAGTCTGCCATCGCCCTGCGGCACCGCCTCTTGCAGCCGGGTGACCTGGTCGTCGAACTGCACCAGCGAAATCACATCGGACTTGCGCATGCGCGAGACGACAAACTCAGCGCAGCGCCGCGCCTCCTGGATCGCGTCCCCGCGCATCGATCCGGACTTGTCGATCACCAGCGCCACGGCCTGAGGCGGACGCGCTGCGCCCTCCTGGGGCGGCAGGTCGGGCGCCTGCACCCGCACCAGCAGGTCGACCTGGTTGTCGCGGCCAGCACACAAGCCCGCGCGCAGAGGCTCGATCACGAGGCTTGACGACAGCGAAAGGAATTCATTCATGGCGGCTCCCGAAAGATGGACTTGACTGTGGTGGGCCTGGGCAGATCGCGGCATCCACCTGCGTTCGGCGGGTGGCGATCTGTCCCAAGCCCTCAAGTGTCTCGTCTAGGGGCGACATTTTCTGTCGTGCCTGGCGGACCGGGTGGTCTTGTCACTGGCGCCGACCCGCCAGCAAGGCCCGGGCCGCGGGCGTTTTCAGCGGCTGCGCCGTGGTGCGGTGGTCCGCTTCGTTCATCAAAGCAGGCGGACCCAGCCCGCGGCCGGTCACCTCGGCGTCTGGTGTGTTGGGATGCCGCGTCAACCTGGCGCAGGCTTGGCCGCATCTTGGCCAGCGTCAATGACGGTCTGGAGGAAATCCCGAAACAGAGGCTTTATCACCTGCATGCTGCTGTCGAGCCGGTGATCACCCGGCAACAGATGCAAGTCGCATTGCTGAAAACGCGCAAAGCGGACGCTGTTGTCCTGCGGCACCACGTCGTCAGCCCAACCGTGGACGACCGAAGTGCATCCGGCCGCCGAGCGGGGACTCTGGTCGGTATAGCCCGGCAGGTAGAACGCCGGCGCCAGCAAGAACAGCCCGGCGGTGGCCAACTTCGCGGTGGCCGCGGTGGCGACATAGCCGCCCATGCTCGACCCAACCAGCACCAGTTGGTCGTGGGCAGGCAGCGGCGTGGCCAGCAGTTGTTTGACCCGCCGTTCCGCCTCACCCGCCTGGTGGTGGTCTTGCGCCACGCCCGCGGCGTCGGTGCGGCAGTCCACCGACAGGACCTGGGCGCCCGCCGCCCGCGCCACCTCGGCCAGTTTCAAGATCTTGCAGCCCCAGGGGCCCGACTCTTTGCCATGTGAGAAGACGACCAGCAGCGAATGCATTGAGAGTTCCTCTGTGTTCAATGGGTGGCGCCGAGGCCAGCGTCAGCCCCTCTTGATGGTGAAAGGGCAGTGCGGACACCCCGTGGCCACGCAGGCCGTCGCGATGTCGAAGCGCGGGGCCGCTCAGTTGGCAAGCGTTCGCCATGTTTGAAGTTGCAAATTCAGGCGCAGAAAATTATCATTGCTTTACACTATTTTGGCAATTCTCCATCGGATGCAGATTTTGCCGATTCTGGAGACGGTGGATGCTTGCAATTTCCTCGGCTGTTTGAGCCCACCACCTACGGGCTGGAAATATTTTCAAGTCCCGGTGGGTCCGTGGCGCAGCTTGAGGCAGGCTTGCCGCAGCGCTAGCCCACTTCCTCGATCAGAACCTACATGAAAAAGACCCAACCCGGCACCGTCCTGATCACCTTGTCCGCCGAACAGGTGGACAAGGTCAATGCGTGGATCGCCCCCATCAATGTGGCGCACTTTGCCGAGGAATGTATGCCACCCGGGTTCGACATCGTCATCTCGGTGAGTCCTGGCGAGCAGACGGCCCATGCGCGTTGTGGGCAGCAACAGTTGGAACTTGGCGAGGTGACGATGTTCCCATTGCCAGGCTGGGTTCTTTAGCAGTCTGAATGAGCGACCGCTCAGTCTGTCCGCAATGCGCCTGAGCGGCACCCATCAACCCGATACGCAGTGACTGTCGGGGCACTTCACGCCGAATGCATCGGCACTGACCGGGTGGCGCGCGCGTGCCGAATTCGCGATTACGAGCCTGCCCTCGGATCCTCCGCTGACTGGCCAGCGTACTGTCTGCTTGGTCTGCCATGACGCATCCGCCATAGGCATAGCCGCCACCCTGAGGCCGTCTTGTCCGCCTGTCACAGCACCAGCACCCGCGCTGCATTTGAAATGACCCGATTGGAGATCCCCGCCCATGCGCTACCTGACCAAATCGCTCTTCAAGAAAGCGCTTGAATGCCCGACCAAGCTGTTCTACGCGGGCAAGCCGGCCTACCTCGACAATTCGGTCGGCGACGACTTCATGACCGCGCTGGCCGAGGGTGGGCACCTGGTGGGCCAACTGGCCAGGCTGATGAACCCGGGCGAGTCCCTGGTGGATGTCCAGGACCACGATGCCGCCCTGGCCCGTACCCGGGAATGGCTTGACCGCGACGAGGTGACGATCCATGAGGCGGCGCTGGCGGCCGATGGCTTGTTCGTGCGGGTGGACATCCTGCGCAAGCGCGGCGCGGTCATCGAACTCGTCGAGGTCAAGGCCGCCTCCTGGCGTCCTGACAAGGGCATTCGAAACTCGGGCGGCACAATCGCGGCCGCCTTTCTGCCTCACCTGCGCGACATCGCATTCCAGCGCCATGTGGCGGGTCTGGCCTATCCGGGGCTGGCGTTCACCTGCAGCCTGATGCTGGTGGACACCACGCGGTATGCCAGCGTCGACGGGCTCAACCAGCGGGTTGCGCGCAGCACTCTGGGCCAAACCGCGCACGACACTCTGCCGCCGGGCGCCACCGCTGAGTTGCTGGGTGACCCGGTGTTGACAGAGGTGCCTGTCGATGCCGAGGTGGCTGTAATCCTGAACGGGCAATTGCCGTTTGGCGACGGGCCGTGGTTGCCCTTCGGCCAGGCGGTGCGCGAGATGACCACCGCCCGCGCGCAGGACTTGCGGCTGGGCCCGTTCCCGGGGTCGGCCTGCCAGGCTTGCGAATTCAAGGCCGCCGCGCCGCCCGATGCCTTGTCCCCCAGCAGCGGATTTCACGAATGCTGGCGGGCAGCGTTCGGCTGGAGCGACAGCGATTTCTCTGGCGGCACGGTGCTCGATCTCTGGAACTTCACGCGCAAACAGTTGTGCATCGACGGCCGGGTCCTGAAACTGAGCCAGGTCACCCTGCCCGTGCTGGACTTCGACGGCTCCCCACCCGGCGGCGGCGGCTTGTCCCGCAAGCACAGGCAGTGGTACCAGTGCCACGGTGGGTGGCCAGGGGGCGGCAGCTTCTATCTCGACAAGCCCGCGCTCGATCGGGAGCGCAGTCAATGGCGTTATCCGCTGCACCTGATCGATTTCGAGACCTCGGCCGCACCCATTCCCTTCGTGCGCGGCAAGCGGCCATATGAGACGACGGCCTTCCAGTTCTCGCACCATGTGCTGCATGAAGACGGCCGCCTGGTGCACCAATCGCAGTTCCTGCATGCCCATCCCGCCCAGGATCCAAACCTGGCGTTCCTGCGCGCGCTGCGCGCGGCGCTGCAGGACGACCAGGGCTCGGTCTTCCGTTGGGCTGACCATGAGAACACGGTGCTGCTCCAACTGAGGCGGCAGTTGCTGGCCCAACAGCCTGCGCCCGCTGATGACGCCGCTGAACTGATCGCCTTCATCGACACGCTGGTCGTCAGAAGCACGAAGGAGGTCCATGCGATTGGCGCGCGGGCCATGGTGGATTTGTGCAAGCTGGCCGAACTGTTCTACTTTCATCCGTCCACCCGGGGCAGTTCGTCGCTGAAGCGGGTCTTGCCGGCGGTGATGCAAAGCGCGCCGCGGCTGCGTGAGCTCTACGCACAGCCCGTTTACGGCAGCGCCGCGATGCCTAGCCTGAACTTCACGCAGCCCGTGGTCTGGTGGCAGCAGCGCGGCGGTGAAGTGCTGGATCCCTATTCCCTGCTGCCGCCGGTCTTTGCCGGGATGGACCGGGCCACGCAAGCCGCGATGGAGGCGAAATTTCCGTCGTCGCTGCAAGAGGGCGGTGCCGCGATGGCGGCCTATGCGCTGCTGCAGTCGGACGACCTTTCGCCCGCCCATCGGCGCGCCACCGAACAGGCGCTGTTGCGCTACTGCGAGCTCGACACGCTGGCGATGGCGATGGTGTTGCAGGCCTGGTTCGATGAGCCGAATGGACACTGACCTTGCCGACGACTTGGCGCAGGTGAGCGCGGCTCAGCTTGGGCAGACCCGCGAACAAGAAATCATCAAGCGCAGCCGAGGTTTCCCTCGGTTGCGCCAACTCAAGCGCACGCAGGTCGAACCGCGCGGCTCGACACTCGGATCGCGAGTCCTTGTTGCTGGCAGGCCAAAGGCCGCTTGCCGGATTGGCGCATGCGGTGTCCCCGCCTTGACTTCGGCCCGCGCCCGCGCACCGTTGCAGCGCTTGCGCGCTGCATGGGTCATCGCCTCGATGATGTTCTGCGGCGGTGACCTTCTGGCGGTGATGCGCTATCCCCCCGAGGTGACCTACCCGGTGCTCGCTGCCCGGGCCGCGTCCGTCAAGGGTTTCGTTCCCCAAGGCTGGGTGCTGGAGCGGGAGGTGCAGGGTGACCTGAACGGCGACGGCAGGCCGGATCGATTGTTTGTGCTGCACCAGCGCGACCGCCGCAACATCCTGCCCAATACCGGTGGCCTTGGCGTGCGGTCGCTCGACACGAACCCGCGCCTATTGGCGGTGGCTTACGCGGATGAAGCGGGCGGTTTCAGACTGGTGCTGCAAGACCATCGCTTGATTCCGCGCCATGTCGACGCGATCATCACCGACGCCTTCTCCGGCGTCGCCATACAGCGCGGTAGCGTCAAGGTCAGCCTGGAATTCTTTGCAAGCGCGGGCACCTACGACACATTCACCCGCGACTTTTTGTTCCGGTCCGAGAATGACTGTTGGCGCTTGATCGGCTTTGAAGACCGCTATCGGCATCGAGGCACTGGCCACACCCTGGATCGCAGCGTCAACTACTTGACGGGCCGGATGAAGGTCACCTCCGGGAGCGGCGAACAACACCGCGGAGCCCCGCCATCTGGCACTTGGTGGGAGGCGCTGCAGCGGCCCGAACGCCTTTGCCTAGCCTCGTTGGGCAATGGTCTTGAATTCGAACCTGGCAAGGGCCGCAGGGTCTCAAAATGAGCGGCCCGCCGCATTGCAGTACCCTGGCGCGTCTGCTGTCTCTGCAGCGTGTCTGACCCAGACCTCTTCCATTCAACCCTGGCCAGGAAAGTCAACCCACCCCATGAGCCCTGAAGAGACCGACCTCTGGCAAGAGACCGCCAGCATGCGGGATTTCTATGTCAACCCCAAGCACTGGGTCTTCTCGCTGCTGACGCTGGGTGCTTACGCCGCGGTGGTTTGGCTTCAACGATACAGCACGCGCTACCGCCTGACCAATGAGCGGCTGATCAGGGTTTCCGGCGTTCTGACCAAGGAGACCGACGAGGTCGAGCTCTACCGCATCCGCGACACCCGGGTGCACCAGAGCCTGCCGCAAAGGCTGGTGGGCCTTGGCGATGTGGAGGTCAACAGCACCGATGCCAGCGGTTCCTTCTTCCTCCACAACCTGCCTGGCGCGCCGGACAAGCGCGAGCAGATCCGAACCCTGTCCAACCGGGCCCGTGAGGCCCGTGGCGTGAGGACCGTCATCAATGAATGAAATACGCAGCACCCGTCAGGCGCCGGCTGGCGCGCCCACCCGGCGCTGCCTGCCATCGGCGGCGCTGCTGATGGGCTTACTGGGCCTGACCGCCTTGTCGGCCGGCGCGGCCTGCAAGCATCCCGCGCCGGCGGCACTGCCGTTCGACAAAGGATCGGTCCGCGATTCATGCCCGTCCGGCTATTCCACCAGCGGCAGGCTGTGCTCGCCCAGCGGGTCGTCGGCCGGCTTTGTGCTGATCAAACCCCCGTCGACCGGCAGTTGCCCTAGCGGCTACAGCAGCAGCGGCGCGTTCTGCATCGGCCACACAGGCACTTGCCACGCCTTCGCGGGCCATGGCTCTTGCCCCAGCGGTTACAGCAGTTCAGGGCCTTGGTGCGTGTCGAGTTGAGTGAAGGTCAGCCGGGCAGGGGATGATTTCCTGCTGGCGGCTTGGCCAGCCTCACCCAGAAACGCAGCTTTTCCAGGTCGAGGTTGGCGCGTCGCAGCAGGGCGGCGCGATCACGCGTGTAGGCGGCCTCGATCAGCGTGTCGAGTACCTGCAGCGCGGTCGTCTGCCAGTGAGCACGAGCACGGATGCTGATGTCCCTGTCGCGCGATTTTGATCAAGCTGGGCGATGGACAGTAGAAGATCTCACTCAGCGACTTTGAACAAACGAGCGCTGTGGTGAACAAAGCCGCTCTCAGCAATGCGCAGCGGGAGTACTGGAGGGCCAGGAGAGTTATGAAAATAATGGCGTTTGAAATGTCTGTTGGATAAATCAAACGGGCCTAAATTCGGTGACGGGCGCAACCCAGCCTGGCGACCGGTTGCTACTTCACCGGAGACAGCAGCGCAGGTGCCCCGAACTCGGCCAGCTTGGCATGGCTGGCTTCGAAATAGGCGTCCCAAAACTGGCGCAGGACGGCCATGGTCTTGGGATTGCGGTAGACACCGCTGTCCCTGTTCTTGCCACCGGCGTTTTCCTGTACTAGGCCAGCACCCAGCACAAACACGCGGGCACCCCCGAAGTCGCCCACGGCCTGGGCCTCCTGTGCCTTTTTCAGTTCCACGGCGGGCTCGATGGCGCGCACATTCTTGCTGGCATAAAAGGAGGAAATTCCGGAGTTTTCCAACATGTCGGAAACCAAGAAGACGATCTTGTCCCGGGCGGTGGACTGTTTGATGCGCGACGACAATTCCTTGAGGCTGCCCATCACGTCGGACTTTGCAAACAAAGAACTGGTTCCCGCCAGCGCCTTGTTCAGCGCCTTGGCCGCAGCGCCGCGGCCAAAGTCGGCCTGGCCGGCCATGCAGGCGTCGAAGTTGCGCAGCAGTTTGACGGAAATGTCATCGCGCAGCTTGGAGTCGATTTTGCCTTCCAGGGTGCCTGCGCTCAAGACTTCCAGATAGCGGCCCTGGCCAAACGAGGAGAAGCTTGCAATGACAAAGGACGAACCGGCCTTGATGAGGCGTCCAGTGTTCTCCCGCACCGAATCCTGCAAGCCGGTATCCAGCGGCGTGGTCTGGTCAATCAGCACAAAGACTTCGGTCTCGGCAGGCGGAGGGGCTAGCTTCATCTTGTTGGCCAAATAGCAGCTCGGGATGTCGTTGTCCACGCCGGCTTGCGCCAGCGGTGACAGCAGGGCGGCTGCGCAAAGGGCTAGGAGTCGGGGGTGGTAGCGGACGGAAGCCATCAAAAGAGGTCGTCCAATTCCGCTTGGGAAACGACCGCAACTGCCTTTTCCTTGCGCTCCTTCAGCCAGGGCTTGAGCGCGTCGCGCACCTCGGGTCTGAGCTTGCCGAAATAGGCTTGTTGTTCTGCCTTGTCGGTGATGGCCTCGATGTCGCGCTTGGCCAGTTCTATCGGAGACAGGGCGGGCGCAGCGGCGACCGTCGAGGGTGCAACTGATGCAGGTCTGGTCTCCGGTGCAGCCACGGGCGCTGTGGTATTGGCTGTGTCGTGTTCGTTTTGCGCATTCTTGGAACTGCGCGTAACTTTTGCCTCAAAGGCTAGGTAGTCATCAAAGGTCTTGGGCAGTTTCAGGTTTCTGTTCGAGTTGTGGTGCAGGATCTGCTGCAAGTCCTTCAGGCGAGAATTCACAATGTCCTTGATGGGCTGCATGGCTTCCCAGTAGGCATCGTAGGTGGAGTAACCCCAGGTTTCGGCATAGGCGCCTTCGTGTTCCGACCAGTACCAGGATGCGTTGCTGCCCTTGGCTTTCTTGTAGGTTTGCTGGCCTGCAAAACTGTGCTTGTGACCGGCGCCAAAGCCCACGATCTGGGTCACGACAAAAATAACGCCCAGGATGACTATGGCGGCAGCACCTTCAATGGTGTTGTCGGCACGGGCCTCGGCATTGGCCTTCTTGTCAGCGGCCTGCTGCGGCGCCACCAATTCGGCGGGTAACTTGGAGGAGGTAAACGGGTTGCTAGTGGTGGCGTCGATGGCCTGCGATTCGCGCGTCTGTTCGGCCTGCATGTGCGTGAATCGCATCACGCCTGATAGAATAAATATAATAGCAACAAAAATTCCAGCGACCCACGACCAAGAGTAACTGCCACGGTCGTCCGGACCTTTGGCAATGCGGCTGTAGCAGCGGATTGGCATTAGATCACCCTTGTCCGCAAATTGGTCATCGCTGAGAGCAATTATTTGCTTTGCCCGGTCTTCGGTGCTGCCAGTGCCCTTGTAGTGGGCGAAGTTGCTGCGCAACAGGCTGGTGCGGTAGTACTGTTCGCCGGCCTTGTGGGTCACCATGGCCAGAATCGAGGCCAGCACAAACACGATGCCGTACATCAGTTGGGTGTAAAGGTTGGCCGTGCCGTCGCTGGCGGCCCAGGTTCCGAGCAGGTAGGAAAAACCCATGGACTCGGCTGCCACAAGTATAAACAGGAACAACTTCATGCCTATGCCCATAGGGGTACGGCCCAGGTCACCAGCGTACTTCATGTACTCGATGCGCTGGTTGAACTTCGATTCCGGTAACTGCGAAATGTATTTCTTATATACATTGCAGAGTTTTTCTTCTGCATTCAGCCAGTCCAGGCGTCCTGGTTGAAAATTCTTCGCATTCCGCGCGATCAGGCCAAACACCGGCATGCGCACCATAAAGTCAGTAGTTCCAAATGTCATTTGTTTCTCCGGTAAGTTCCGTATTGCCTGTTAGCGGGTAATCTTGGGTGAAAAAAGTGCTTGGTAGGGCGTGCCGTTGTGCTCGTACACAATGTTCGAACTGGGCGCTGTGCTTGCTGCCCCCTTTCCCTTTGGAATCACTAGGTCGATGCAGCGGACTGGGCCGTCTGCCGGGAACACGCGGTAGAGCAGTGCCTTATCGCCCTGGTAGGCGTTGACATCGGCGGTTGTCTGCAGGTCTGACTTGGCGGCGGTTTTTTCTACATAGTTTTTCCAGATCCATAAATCCGGCTGGCTGGCGGGTTGTCCGCCATCGCGTAGCACCGCGACCCGGGTCAGGCCGACCAGATGGCCGTTGACCATGCCAGCCCAGGATGCATTGGCGGTGCCGGGCAGGTATTCGGATGTTTTGAGCACCTGGCCTGTGCTCAGTGACTTCACACCGCGGCTGATTCGCGGCCGGTCGTTGGCGCAACTACCCATCGGTGTGTCGTCGGCAGCGGCATAGGCAGAGGAAATGATGCTGAAACTGCTGGTGCCCGCAGTCTTGCCGATGTCTACATTGCGGAACTGTCCATTGGCAGGCTTGCCGCCCAGATCCAAGTTGGTCAGTGCCGATACCGTGACAGTGACCTGTTTGGCCACGCTTGCAGGTGCCGCTGCTGCAGTAACGGTCACCGGCTTGGTTTTTTTGCCGGATGCGGTTGCGGGTGCCACGGCCATGTTGGCTGCCTTGCCCTGTGCAATATTTGATGTGGGAGTTTTCGTCACCTGTGCTTTGGCCACTACCACCGGGGCACTGGCTGCCACCTCAGTCTGGGCCTTGTTTTCTGTCGCGGTCCGGTAGTGCGCCACATTGGGTCTGCGGGCTTGCAGGAAGGCGGCAAAGGTGGCATCGTCGCTCAGGTCGACAATCTCCACGCGGCGGTTGCGCGCACGGCCCTCTTCAGTGCTGTTGCTGGCAATCGGAAAGACCTCGCCCGCGCCCTGGTAAAAGAGCTGGTCCTTGCTGAAGCCGTGCTTGGCAAAAATCTCGGCCACTGCTTGTGCACGTCCTTCGGAGAGATCGGCATTCAGCGCCGAAGAGCCTGTGTCATCCGTGTGGCCAATTAGTAAAACTCGCATCTGCTTGTTGCGAAATTGAGCGATTTCTACCGACTGTTCCTGCTTATCGACTGCGAGCGTATGGTATTTTTCTGCTACTTCGGCAAAGGCCTTCAGAGTCTTTTCGGAAGGTTTTTTCGAACCACTTTCAAACTGTTGTCCGCGGTCGATGATGGTCAGGCTCATACCAGCGGGTTTAGGCTTCTCTGCCGCCGCTGTGGGCGCATCGGTTAGCGTCTCTGTGGTGTCGGCAGCGGACGCGGGGGCCGCCGCGCCGTTGGCAAAGCTGATGTCGCTCATCACGATGTCCAGATCGTAGGCCTTGGCTATCTTGGAGATTTCGCAACGGCGTCGGTCCATGTCGGAGCCAATCAGGCCGCCCACCAGTGCACCCGCACCAGCGCCGATGAGCAGGCTCTTGTTATTGCTATTCCCTGTTGCCTTGGCTAGCAAGATACCCGTCAGCAAGCCGATCGCTACGCCCGCATTGCGGGCGTTGTTGGAGCAGGGGTCATCGCTGGCAAATGTGGCGTTGAAGGATTTTTCGAGACTCAGGGGCTTACCTTCGGGGCCTGTAGCACAGCCGGATGAAATGAGCGTGATGGCTAGAGCGATACAGGTTTTGCTTTGAATGGATGACATGGATATATTTTAATATGTAAAAATGGCAAAAGTCGGTCCTTCCGTGGCTAATTCTCATGGATTGCGTTCAGCCTGATAATCGAATTATTGGGAGTGACTGCCAGAAAAGCCCAAGGCGACAAATAATAGTCAAGTGGTTAATTGGTAAGTGGCGGTGTGTTTTCGACATTGTCGTTGGTGCGCATAAGGTATGTATGTCCATGGGTAAGTGTATTCGCGTAAATATATTTTATCCTGGCTGAAAATCTATTTAAGGCAGGCTCATCCCATGAATTTTCCGCTTCATAATATGTATTTCCCTCACGGCGAAGCGAAGTCCTTGACCTTCAACCAAATTCTGTTTCAGCACGGTATATAGATCACTTATTTTCTGCGCTGCTTCAGTGTTCTCGCTGTGGCGTATATCGTCAGCCATGGCCCCCGCAAGTTCTTCCCCTGAACCGATTGCAGGCACCAGACCTCTCTGACCGCGGGCAGTCTGATGGAGCACACCAAACTGCTGCTGACTACCTGTTTCCTCGCCGCCTACTTGATCAGCTAAGCCAAGACCGGGCTGTCTGCGCTGGCGCTCATGCGCGAAGTGGGCGTGAGCTACCGCTACCCGACTGCCTAGCTGCCGCACCAGAAGTTCGACCGCAAGATGACCCGACAAGACAGCCCCCATCAGTTGGGCGGCATGGGCCATTTCGATGACGCCAATCTTGGTGGCGCGCGCGCAGGTGGCAAGCCCGGTCATGGTTCCGAGAACAAGGTTCCGATCGTGGCAGCCGTTTCGATCAACGAAAACGGGCATTCCATGCATCTGAAGCTCAACCTGGTTAGTGGCTTCACGACGCAGGCAATCAAGGAATAGGCCAAGGCCAACCTGGCGCCAGGCTCGGTCGTGACTGGACTGTTTGGCGGCGGTGACCGAGGCCGGATGCATTCAGATGCTATTCGTCGTGGGTGATCTCAAGCCCCCAGAATTGCCCCAGTTGAAGTGGGTCAGCACGGTGCTTGGCAACTTGAATACAACTTTGACTGGTGCGTTTCATTCGTTGAAGTACAGCAAGTACGCTGACCACTGCAAGGCCGCATTCGCCTACCGGTTCAACCTGGCCCCTCGTCATTTCGTGTGGAAAGCAACATTCACAATGAGCCGTGGTAGTCGGGCCCGGTGGACATGTGGGCAAGGCGCGTCAGCGGCCAGGGCGATTGCATGAAGGATCCGTCGCTCAATGTGCTATGAGTCCCAGCAGTTTTTCAAGGTAAGCGGTGCTCCAACCGGCCCGCTGGCGTTTGATACTGACGCTCGACTTGCCAGAGCGTTCTTGCTTGATGAGGTTCAGTGCGATGCGACGCAGGATTGCAAAGTTCTGGGCGCCGTCGCCTACGCGGATGCGGCAGTCGTCTTCGCGGAAGGTCATGTCCAGCACCCAGTGGCAACTGTTCTCAATGCCCCAGTGGGCGCGGATGGCGGTATTGAAAGCGTCGGCGCTGAGCGCAAGGCTGCTGATGTAATAGCGCCATTCGACGCTGCTCTCACCCTTGCCCTTGCCGTTGACCACCTCGCGGGTGCTGTGAACGCGGACCACGCTGCGCAGTCCCGCCCATGGCAGGCCGTGCTCGGCCAGGGATTGCAGATCGCTGGCCACCGTGCAGGCCCTGCTCTCCACGCGGCCGTGTCCCTTGTCCACACTGGTGTGTTGCTCCAGTGGCGTGGCCGACGGATTCGCGTCGTTGGCGTCAAACAGCCTCTCAATCGCCTGCGCAAGCAAGGGTTGGTTGTCCTTGACTCCGATGATGTAGTCAGCTTGCCTGGCGATGATCTTTTCCACCACTGTGCGCTGGCAACCCATGGCGTCGATGGTGATGATGGCGCCTTGAACGTCCAACGCGTCCAGCAACTCGGGGATGGCGGTGATTTCGTTGCTCTTGGCCGCCGTCTTGACTTGCGCCAGGACCAGGCCCTGCTTGGTGTGCCAAGCCGAAACCAGATGGGCCATGCGGGACTGCCCGTTGTGCGAGCCACGCACACTCTTGCCGTCAATGGGTATGAGTTGCTGCGCCAGGTTCGGACACAGCGCCTTGGTCCAGCCTGCGAAGCAAGCCTCAAAGCGCTGGGCATCGAGCAGACTGAACACTCGGCTGAAGGTGTCGTGCGAGGCCACGCCGTTGTCAAACGCAAGATACTGCCTGAGCCAATCGAGCTTCATGGTGGCCCATTCGACAACGCCCACCCAGTCGTCGGCCCCGCTGCACACACCACACAGGGCAGTGAACATCAACTCGTCCCACGGATACAGGCAAGCTCGCGTGCGTGGGTCCGGCACGTCGGCAAAGGACGTCAACAAGCTCGCGCTGCGCGTTTCGTGGGGCATTGGGTGTGCTGACCTCTCGTTTTGAACGACTTCATTGTTACCACATCTTTGGTCGTTTCCTTCATGCAATCGCCCTGGGTAAGCCCTCGCCTTTGGCATACACGAGACCAAGGCTGAGTTGGGCCTGTGCATAGCCCTGTTCAGCAGCCTTGCGAAACCACGAGACCGCCTGCCTATCGTCCTTGCGTACGCCTCGGCCATCCGCGTACATGTTGCCGAGTTTG
>CANGHK010000047.1 GCA_947453625.1 Burkholderiales bacterium | reverse complement strand
TACAGCGACCTGGAAGCGCTGTCGCACGAGGTGGTTTCGCTGCAGCATCAGTTCCACAAGATCCTGAGCCGGGAAATCGTGCGCGACCAGGGTGCGATGCTGCTGCTGGGTAGCATGCTGGCCGAGGAGCGGGTGGCCGCGTTCCTGCTAAACCTGACGCAGCGCCTGCGCGCGCGCGGCTTCTCGGCCTCTTCGCTGGTGCTGCGCATGAGCCGCGAGGAAATCGGCAGCTTTCTCGGGCTCAAGCTCGAGACGGTCAGCCGCACCTTCTCGAAATTCCAGGCCACGGGCCTGCTGTCGGTGCGTCAACGCCAGATCGAGATTGCTGACTCGGCTGGCTTGCAGCAGTTGGTGAACGGTACTTATTAATGAACTAACGGCTGATGCTTGGCCGACACGCAAAGTGGCGACCCGTTGACGCGTTGATCCAGGTTAAGTGCATGCAGGCGGTTTGCGAACAACATCGCGCCGTGATTGAAGGAGTCGGGATCGGGGCCGTTTGCCCAACAGGTCGGTGAATCGACATGGGTCAGGCGACAGACCTGGGCCGGCATACCCTGCAGGGCGACAGTGCAGAGCCATGTGCCGGCATCGTCGCGCATTGGCTGTCTGCCGCATCCCATAGACGTTCCGACGCACCGAAGAACTGACATGTACCCCATCATCCGCCGTGAAGCCTTTTCGGAAACAACTTTTCTTTGGGAGGTGCTGGCGCCCGACGTGGCGCGCTCGGCCGAGCCCGGCCATTTCGTGATGATCCGGCTGCACGAGGCCGGTGAGCGCATCCCGCTCACCGTGGCCGACTACGACCGCGAGCGCGGCACCATCACGATGGTGATTCAGGCGCTGGGCAAGACGACGCTGGAGATGCGCGACCACTACAAGGTCGGCGACAACATCGTCGACTTCGTCGGCCCGCTCGGCCTGCCGCAGCATGTCAGCCAGGTCGGTCATGTGGTGATGGTCGGCGGGGGGCTGGGCGTGGCGCCGGTGTTCCCGCAGTTGCGCGCGTTCAGGCAGGCTGGCAACCGCACCACCGGGATCATCGGGTTTCGCAACAAGGATCTGGTGTTCTGGGAGGAAGACTTCGCCCGCCACTGCGACAAACTGATCGTCTGCACCGACGATGGAAGTTACGGCACGCCGGGCTTTGTCACCGCGGCCTTGAAGGCGGTGCTGGAAAATGACCCGCCCGACCTCGTCATCGCGATCGGACCGTTGCCGATGATGAACGCCTGCGTCGAGACGACCCGGCCCTTCGGCGTCAAGACCATGGTGTCCCTGAACGCGATCATGGTGGACGGCACGGGCATGTGCGGATCCTGCCGCGTCACGGTCGGCGATGAGATCAAGTTCGCCTGCGTCGATGGCCCCGACTTCGACGGCCACTTGGTCGATTTCAGGGAGTTGCTGCTGCGCCAGAAGCGCTTCAAGGCCGAGGAGGCCGCGGCCAACACCGACTATGCCCATGTCTGCAATGTCGAGAAACTGCTGTTCGAGCAAGGCAAGACCAACTACAAGAAGTACAAGGACCTGGCGCCGCTGGCCACCAAGATGCCCGAGCGCGACGCGCTGGAGCGGTCGCGCAACTTCAAGGAAGTCAACCTCGGCTATTCGATGGCCGACGCGCTGGCCGAGGCCGAGCGCTGCATCATGTGCAGCAAGCCGGCCTGCATAGACGGCTGCCCGGTGGCTATCGACATCCCGGGCTTCATCCGCCACCTGATGGTGCGCGACCTCGACGGCGCGCTGGCGGTCATCAACCAGTCCAACCTGTTTCCGTCGGTCTGCGGCCGCGTCTGCCCGCAGGAATCGCAGTGCGAGGCGCAGTGCGTCGTCGGCCGCAAGCTCGAGTCGGTGGCGATCGGGCGCCTGGAGCGCTTCGTCGGCGACAACGCCCGGCCCAACAAAGCCGCGCCGCCGCGCTTCGAGCGCGCGCTGGGCCGGGTGGCGATCGTCGGCTCGGGCCCGTCCGGCTTGGCGGTGGCTGCCGATCTGGCGCGCTTTGGCTGCGACGTCACGGTCTACGAGGCGCTGCATGTGGTGGGCGGCGTGCTGCAGTACGGCATCCCCGCCTTCCGCCTGCCGCGCGAGATCATCAGCCGCGAGATAGCCACCCTCAAGGCCATGGGCGTCAAGTTCGAGACCAACAAGGTGATAGGCAAGACCTTCACGGTGCTGCAGTTGATGGGCGCGATGGCTTATGACGCCGTCTTCGTCGGTGTGGGCGCCGGCGCGCCGGCCTTCCTGGGCATACCGGGCGAATTCGCCGGCCAGGTCTATTCGGCCAACGAGTTCCTGACCCGCGTCAACCTGATGGGCGGCGACAAGTTCCCCTACCTCGACACGCCGGTCACGCTGGGCAAGAGCGTGGTGGTGATCGGCGCGGGCAACACCGCGATGGACTGCCTGCGGGTGGCCAAGCGCCTGGGCATCCCGACCGTGCGCTGCGTCTACCGTCGCTCGGAGGCAGAAGCGCCGGCGCGCATCGAGGAGTTGCGCCACGCCAAGGAGGAGGGCATAGCGTTCTTCTTCCTGCACGGCCCGGTGGAGATCCTGACCGAGGCTGAAGGCAAGGTGCGCGGCATCAAGGTGCAGAAGATGGTGCTCGGCGAGCCTGACGCCAAGGGCCGGCGCCAGCCTGTGCCGCAGGACGAGTTCGTCGATCTCGATTGCGACACCGTGATCTACGCGCTGGGCACCAAGGCCAACCCTATCGTCACCAAGTCAACGCCGGGCCTGGAACTCAACAAATGGGGTTACATCGTGGCCGATGCCGCCACCCAGGCCACCAGCGTGCCCGGGGTGTTTGCCGGCGGCGACATCGTCACCGGTGCGGCAACCGTGATCCTGGCGATGGGCGCCGGACGGCGCGCCGCGCGCGCCATCGGCGCCTGGCTGGCCGGCGGCAAATCCCACTGGCCGATCACCCAGGCCGAGGCCGACGCCTTCGTGTCCCCGGCGGCGATCGGTGCCCCGCCCAACCCAGCCATCCCCTCCACCCCAGCCTCCAGCGAGGTTTCATCATGAGTGTCTGTCCACGCTGCCAACGCCCGCTCGAGGACGAAGAGGCCTTCATCTGCTGCGCCGGCGTCGAGCTGAGCTGGCGTTGCGCCGACTGCCACAAGGTCAGCGAGGGCTTCGCCTTTCCCTACGGCATGTGCCCGTATTGCCGGGGCAAGCTCGAGTTGCTGGACCGCGGCGCGGTGGACGGAGCGATGGCTGGCGACCCGGCGATGGCGGCCGTGCGCAAGGCCTTCGAGATCGAGCTCGGCGGCCATGCGTTCTACGAGCGCGCCGCGCGCGACGCCAAGGACCCGGTGCTGAGCGAGTTGTTCGGGCGCTTTGCCGGCATGGAAAAAGAGCACATGGACACGCTGTCCAGGCGCTACCACGCCGATCTGCCGGTCTCGGGTACGGAATTCCAGCTCGACCATGCGGCCATCTTTGCCGGCGTCGACCGCCATCCCGAGGACCCGGCCAACCTGTTCCGGATCGCCATCGCCTTCGAGCAGCGGGCGGTGGACTTCTTCAGCCGCGAGGGCGACCAGGCACCCGCGGGTTCGGTCGAGCGCGGGCTCTACCAGGAACTGGCCGCCGAGGAGCGCGAGCATGTCGCGCTGCTGAGCACCGAGTTCCGTCGCTGGGAGTCCGGTCGGGCCGGCATTTTGTAGCCGAATGGCCAGCCTGCTGGCTGGCCCCCATCAGCCCTGCGCGTAGACCGCATTCCAGCCCCGCCTGCCCTTCGCCCCTCACCGCCAAGAGACCCCCATGACCGAACGCTCGCATGTGCTGGACGGCAACGAAGCCGCCGCGCGGATCGCCCACCTGACCAGCGAGGTGATCGCGATCTATCCGATCACGCCGTCGTCGACGATGGGCGAGCTGGCCGACGAATGGTCGGCCAAGGGCCGCAAGAACATCTGGGGCATGGTGCCGCAGGTCATCGAGATGCAGAGCGAGGCCGGGGCGGCGGGCGCGGTGCACGGCGCGCTGCAGGCTGGCGCGATGACGACGACCTTCACCGCGTCGCAGGGCCTGCTGCTGAAATTGCCCAACATGTTCAAGATCGCTGGTGAACTGACGCCGGCGGTATTCCATATCGCCGCGCGCACGCTCGCCACCCATGCGCTGTCGATCTTCGGCGATCACAGCGACGTGATGGCCGCGCGCACCACCGGCTTCGCGCTGCTGGCCTCGAGCAGCGTGCAGGAAGCGCAGGACATGGCGATGATCGCCCACATGGCCACGCTGAAGGCGCGGGTGCCGTTCCTGCATTTTTTCGACGGTTTCCGCACCAGCCACGAGGTCAACAAGATAGCCCTGCTGTTCGAGGACGAGGTGCGCTCGCTGATCGACGACGACCTGGTGGTGGCGCACCGCAGCCGCGCGCTCAACCCCGACCGGCCGGTGATCCGCGGCACGGCGCAGAACCCCGACGTCTTCTTCCAGGCGCGCGAGGCCTGCAACCTGTTCTACAGTGCGGTGCCGGGGGTGGTTCAGGCCGCTATGGACCGTTTTGCCAAGCTGACCGGCCGCCGCTACAGCCTGTTCTGGTACACCGGCGCACCCGACGCCGAGCGGGTGCTGGTGCAGATGGGCTCGGGGGTCGGCGCGTCACGCGAGGCGGTGGACAAGTTGGTGGCCGCCGGCGAGAAAGTCGGCTTGCTCACGGTTCGGCTGTACCGGCCGTTCGACACCCAGGCTTTCGTCGCGGCGCTGCCCAAGACCGTGCGCCGGATCGCCGTGCTAGACCGCACCAAGGAGCCCGGCGCGATCGGCGAGCCGATGTACCAGGATGTGGTCACCGCGCTGGTCGAGGCCTGGCCCGAGGACATGCCGATGCCGCGCGTCAGCGGCGGCCGCTACGGCCTGTCGTCCAAGGAGTACACCCCGGCGATGGCCAAGTCCGTGCTCGACGAATTGCGCGAGGCCAGCCCGAAGCGCCATTTCACGGTCGGGATCCATGACGACATCACGCACCTGTCGCTGAAGTGGGACCCGGCCTTCGACACCGAGGCTGCCGGTGTGACGCGGGCGGTTTTCTATGGCCTGGGCGCCGACGGCACGGTGGGCGCGACCAAGAACACCGTCAAGATCATCGGCGAAAACACGCCGCTGCATGCCCAGGGCTACTTCGTCTACGACAGCAAGAAGTCCGGCGCCATCACCGTGTCGCACCTGCGCTTCGGCCCGAAACCTATCGAATCTACTTATTTGATAGACCGCGCCGATTTCATCGCCTGCCACCAGTTCGAGTTCATGGAAAAGCTCGACGTGCTGGCGTTGGCGCGGCCTGGTGCCACCTTCCTGCTCAACAGCCCCTACGGGCCCGGTGAGGTCTGGGCCAGGCTGCCGCGCGAGGCCCAGGCGACGATCCTGGCCAAGAAGCTCAGGTTCTATGTCGTCGACGCGCTCGCGGTGGCCAAGCAGGCCGGGCTGGCCGGGCGCATCAACACCGTGACGCAGGCCTGCTTCTTCGCGATCTCGGGCGTGCTGCCGCGCGACGAGGCCATTCACCAGATCAAGGCATCGATACGCAAGACCTATGGCAAGCGCGGCGAGTCCGTGCTGACACGCAACTTCGCCGCGGTCGATGCGTCGCTGGCCGCGCTGTGCGAGGTGCCGCTGCCCGACAGGGCCGACTCAACCCTGACGCGCCTGCCCGCCGTGTCGCGCGCGGCGCCTGATTTCGTGCAGCGCGTGACGGCGATGATGCTCGACGGACGCGGCGACCTGCTGCCGGTGTCGGCGCTGCCGGTCGACGGCACCTTCCCGACCGGCACCACCCAGTGGGAAAAGCGCAGCATCGCCCAGGAGATCCCGATCTGGGACGAGACGATCTGCACCCAATGCGCGATCTGCCCGCTGGTCTGTCCACATGCGGCGATCCGCATGAATGTCTTCCCGGTGGAGGACATGAAGCGCGCGCCGCCCGGCTTCAAGGCCGTGCCGTGGTCGCGCAAGGACGGTGGCCCGCTCGACGGCATGATGTACAGCCTGCAGGTCGCGCCCGACGACTGCACCGGCTGCGGCATCTGCGTCGATGTCTGCCCGACGCGCAGCAAGACCGAGGTCAAGCACAAGGCCATCAACATGGCGCCCAAGCAAGACCACCTGGCGGCCGAGCGCGCCAACTACGAGTTCTACCTCAGCCTGCCCGAGGTGCGCCCGGCGATGGACAGCATAGACGGGCTGCGCGGCTCGCAACTGCGCCAGCCGCTGTTCGAATACTCCGGCGCCTGCTCGGGCTGCGGCGAGACGCCTTACCTGAAGCTGCTGTCGCAGCTCTACGGCGACCACCTGGTGGTCGCCAATGCCACCGGCTGCTCGTCGATCTACGGTGGCAACCTGCCGTCCACGCCCTGGTCGCAGAATGCCGCCGGTCAGGGCCCGGCCTGGGCCAACAGCCTGTTCGAGGACAACGCCGAATTCGGCCTCGGCATGCGGCTGGCGCTCGATGCGCAGCGTGACCTGGCGCAGATGCTGGTGCGCGAGCTGCGCGCAGTGATCGGCGACGCGCTGGCGACCGAACTGCTCGAGTCCGCCCAGGACAACGATGAGCAGATCCGGCTGCAACGCGAGCGCGTCAAGCGCCTGAAGCAGGTTCTGCCGACCTTGCCGGCCCCGCACTCGGTCGAGGCCGCGCGGCTGCTGGCGGTGGCCGACAGCCTGGTGGTGCGCAGCGTGTGGATCGTCGGCGGCGACGGCTGGGCCTACGACATCGGCTACGGCGGCCTGGACCATGTGCTGGCGTCAGGGCGCAACGTCAACATCCTGGTGCTCGACACCGAGGTCTACAGCAACACCGGCGGCCAGGCGTCCAAGTCCACGCAGCGCGGCGCAGTGGCCAAGTTCGCTGCCGGTGGCAAGGCCTCCGGCAAGAAGGACCTGGGCATGATCGCGATGGCCTATGGCAACGTCTATGTGGCGCAGGTGGCGATGGGCGCCAACCCCGTCCAGACGGTGCGCACCTTCCAGGAGGCGGCGGCCTGGAACGGCCCCTCGCTGATCATCGCCTACAGCCACTGCATCGCGCATGGCATCGACATGACCACCGGCATGAGCCACCAGCGCGACCTGGTCAAGAGCGGCTACCTGACGCTCTACCACTACGACCCGCGGCTGGGCATGGGCGGGGGCGACCAGCCGCTCAAGCTCGACTCACGCAAGCCCACCTTGAAGTTGGAGCCGGTGGCGATGATGGAGGGCCGCTATGCAATGCTGGCCCAGTCCGACCCGGTCAAGTCCAGGCAGTTGATGCAGGCCGCGCAGCGCGACGCCGACGCGCGCTGGCAACTCTACGAGCAAGTGGCCGGCGTGCACCGGGTGGTCACCGAGGAAGGCCCTGCCGGCGCGCCGGGCGCCGGGCCGGGTGCGGCGCCGGCTGCGCCTGCCGAGCCGGCGCCGGACAGCAAGCACCCGCCCGCTGAAACCACTACGCAGGACGAAAAGTCATGAGCGTCGACCTGAGCACCGCCTACCTCGGCCTCGCGCTGAAGCACCCGATCGTGGCCTCGGCCTCGCCGCTGACGGGTTCGGTCGACAGCCTGAAGCGTTTGCAGGCCGCCGGCGTCGCGGCCGTCGTGCTGCCCTCGCTGTTCGAGGAGCAGATCGAGCATGAGGAGATGGCCGCGCACAACCTGATGCTGTCGGGCACCGAGTTGTCGCCTGAAGCCGCCGGCTTCTTCCCCGAGATGCAAAACCACGTCACCGGGCCGGATCGCTACCTGAAGCTGATAGGCGATGCCAAGCAGGCGCTGTCGGTGCCGGTGATCGCCAGCCTGAACGGTTACACCCCGGGCGGCTGGACCAGCATCGCGCGCCAGATCCAGGACGCCGGCGCCGACGCGATCGAGCTGAACGTCTACTTCCTCGCCGCCAGCGTGGACGACAGCAGCGCCGCGGTCGAACAGCGCTATGTCGATCTGGTCGAGTCGGTCACGCGCCATGTCAGCATCCCGGTGGCGGTCAAGGTCGCGCCATTTTTCAGCGCGATGGCCAATATGGCCCAGCGGCTGACGAAGTCCGGCGCCTCGGGGCTGGTGCTGTTCAACCGCTTCCTGCAACCCGACATCGTGCTCGAGGAACTCGAGGTCTCGCCGCACCTGGTGCTGTCGACTTCTGATGAGTTGCGCCTGGCGCTGCGCTGGATCGCGATCCTGCGCGGCCGTGTCGACGCCAGCCTGGCGGCCACCGGCGGTGCGCACACCCCGGAAGACGTGCTCAAGTTGCTGCTGGCGGGTGCCGACTGCGTGATGTTGGCCAGCAGCCTGCTGACCCAGGGCGCTGACCATGTCGGCACCCTGGTGCGCGGCGTGCTGGCCTGGATGGCCGCGCATGACTACCGGTCGGTGGCGCAGATGAAGGGTTCGCTGTCGCAGCAATCCTGCCCCGACCCGGCGGCCTTCGAGCGCGCCAACTACATGAAAGCGCTGAAGTCCTACACCAGCGAGTTCGTCTAGCGGCCCGCGGCGCTGGGCATCCACAGCCACAACTACATCCAACCACAACCCCAAGGAGAACGCCATGGCCCTGATGATCAATGACGACTGCACCGCTTGCGACGCCTGCGTGGAGCCCTGCCCGAACGACGCCATCAGTGTCGGGTCGCCGGTCTACCTCATCGACGCGAGCAAGTGCACCGAGTGCGTGGGCGCCAACGACGAGCCGCAATGCGTCGTCGTGTGCCCGGCCGACTGCATCATTCCGGACCCCAAGCACGCCGAAACCCGTGAGCAGTTGCAGGCCAAGTACGACCGCCTGCACGGCTGACACGCCAGCATCAGGCGGTCCAGGCCCGTCTTGCGGGCGACTCCAGGGTGCTGCGGTGTGGCCAGCAAGGTCTCGCCTGCCGGTCGGCTCAGCGGTTCCCGAACCCACAGCCGGCGTGCCGGCGCCGGGGGGATGACGCCGAATCTGACCTGGAACGCGGGGTCAGGCGCGCGACGGCGTCACCCGCGCTTGCGGCGAAGTTGACCTTTATCAAGTCGCGGCGCGCCAAATGGCCGAAGATGCGAACCAGGTCAGCAGCGCACCCGAGAGCATCAGATTCATGAACCCGTCACCTTTCCTCAACCGACGCCCAGGCGGTTTGTTCGCCGGCGCAGCCGTCGCCGTGACGATGTCGGTCCGGGCTGGGGTGTTCGCCCGCCGATGAGGTCGCCGGCAGACGCTGCCGCGACCCGGGTGACAATATCGGTGCTCGCGCGCCGGGATACCGGCGGCCCCGCCCGGATCACAGCGGGCGCAAGCCCCATCCTTCCCAGTCTGAACCGTTCGACGAAACCTGCCGGCCAGCCGTGACCCCGTCCACCACATTTGCACCCGCTGTCCCTGCCTTGGACCGCGACCATCCCCTTCATGCCCTTGGCTTTGCGCCGACGCTGAGCGCTGCCGCGCTCGGGGGACAGCGTGGAGACCGGCTGTTGTTCGGCGGCATAGACCTGGCGCTGCAGGCCGGGCAGGTGGTCTGGCTGCGCGGTCGCAACGGGCGCGGCAAGACCAGCTTGCTCAGGCTGATGGCCGGGCTGACCGCGCCGGCCGCGGGCGCCGTGCTGTGCGACGGCCAGACGCTGCCGGCCTTGCCGGCCGAGTGGCGGCGCCGGCTGATCTACATCGCGCATGCCAGCGCCCTCAAGGACGACATGAGCGTGGCCGAAAACCTGCAGTTCGGCGCTGCGCTGCAAGGGCGCAAGGCCTCGACCGCCGAGATCGACGCGGCGTTGGCCAGTTGGGCCATCGGCGGGCTGCGCGACGCGCCGGTGCGCCGGCTCAGCCAGGGCCAGCGCCGGCGCACCGCGCTGGCCCGGCTCGCCTTGCCGCATCCGCCGTCGATCTGGCTGCTCGACGAGCCCTTCGACGCGCTGGACGACGAGGGCGTGCAGATCCTGTGCCAGCAGTTGTCGCGCCAGGCCAGGCGCGGCGGCAGCGTGATGCTCACCAGCCACCAGGCGGTGCCGTTGCGCGATCCGGTGCCGTTGACGCTGGACCTCGATGCCCATGCGATCGCCGCATGAGGGCGCTCTTCATGGCCGTCCTGCTGCGCGACCTGCGTTTGGCCGCGCGCCGGCGCGTCGACGCGCTGCTGCCGCTGGTGTTCTTCGTCGTCGCGATCAGCCTGTTCCCGCTCGGCGTCGGGCCGGAGGCGCAGGTCTTGCGCCATATCGCGCCGGGCGTGGTCTGGGTCTGCGCGCTGCTGGCCACCATGCTGTCGGTGCAGCAACTCTATGCCGGCGATCAGGCCGACGGCTCGCTCGAGCAACTGCTGCTCGCGCCGCAACCCGCGCTGGTGGTGGCCGCGGCCAAGAGCCTGGCGCATTGGCTGGTCAACGGTGCGCCCCTGGTGGTGGCCGCGCCGCTGGTCGGGGTGCTGTTCGACCTGTCGGGGCCGGCGCTGGGCTCGCTGGTGATCGGCCTGCTGCTGGGCACGCCGGTGCTCAGCCTGCTCGGCGGCCTGGGCGCGGCGCTGACGCTGGGTCTGCGCAGCGCCGGCATGTTGCTGATCCTGATCGTGCTGCCGCTGACGATTCCCGTGCTGATCTTCGGCGCCGGGGCGGTGGTGGCAGTCGACGCGGGCGAATCGGCATCGGGGCATTATTCGCTGCTGGGCGCGCTGCTGGTCGCTTCCCTGCTCGGTGCGCCGCTGGGCACGGCCGCCGCGCTGCGCATCTCGACCGAATGACGCCTTGCCCATTCCTGCCGGCCCCGGCCCGACTCTTTCACGGAACGTTTTTCCGAATGACCCACCGAACGCTGTTCGATCCGACCCCACCATGACCACTGGCCTTCGCTTGTTCACCTTTGCCTCGCCGTCGCGCTTCTACGCGCTGAGCGGCGCGCTGCTGCCCTGGCTGTGGCTGTTGACGATAGGCTTTGCCGCCGCAGGTCTGTATGTCGGCTTCATCGTCGCGCCCACCGACGCCACCCAGCACGACGCCTACCGCATCATCTTCCTGCATGTGCCGGCGGCCTGGATGTCGATGCTGCTGTACCTGGTGATGGCCTTCTGGGCCACGATAGGCTGGGCCTTCCGCGCCCGCATGGCCTCGATGCTGGCGCGCGCGATCGCGCCCACCGGCGCGATGTTCACCCTGCTCGCGCTGTGGACCGGCGCGCTGTGGGGCAAGCCGACCTGGGGCGCCTGGTGGGTCTGGGACGCTCGGCTGACATCGGAACTGATCCTGCTGTTCCTCTACCTGGGCTATATCGCGCTGGTCGAGGCCATCGACGACATGCGTCGCGCCGACCAGGCCGGTGCCTTGTTGGCCCTGGTGGGTGCGATCAACGTGCCGGTGATCTATTTCTCGGTGCGCTGGTGGAACACCCTGCACCAGGGTGCGACCATCAGCATGACGGCAGCCCCCAAGATGGCCCACACCATGCTGATCGCGATGCTGCTGATGACCATCGCCTGCTGGGCCTACGCCTTCGCGGTGGTGTTCACACGGGCGCGGGCCATCATCATCGAACGCGAGCGCCACACTGGCTGGGTCGCCGCCCTGGCCACAGGCGCCAAAGGAGTATGACCATGCAATGGCACAGCCTTGCCGAGTTTTTCGCGATGGGCGGTTATGGTCTGTATGTCTGGGGCTCTTACGGCGTAGCCGCCGTGCTGATGCTGACCGAGCCGGCGTTGGCCGCAAGCCGCCACGCCCGAGCCCTGATTGCCGCCAAGTCGGCCGAAGTCTGGAAGGAATCCCCCCCATGAAACCCCGTCATCGCCGGATGGTCATCGCCGGCGGCGTGCTCGTCTCGGTCGGCGTGATCGCCGCCCTGGTGTTCAACGCCTTCCAGAGCAACCTGGTGTTCTTCTACTCGCCGACCCAGGTCAGCGCCAAGGAAGCCCCGATCAGCCGCACTTTCCGGCTCGGTGGCTTGGTGCAGGCCGGCAGCGTCAAGCGCGACGGCGTGACGGTCAACTTCACCGTCACCGACACCATCAAGACGGTTCCGGTGCGCTTCGAGGGCATCCTGCCCGACCTCTTCAAGGAGGGCAAGGGCGTGGTCGCCCAGGGCAAGCTCGACGGCGAGGTCTTCGTCGCGCGCGAGGTGCTGGCCAAGCACGACGAGAACTACATGCCGCCCGAGGCCGCCGAAGCGCTCAAGCGGGCCCAGCAAGCCAGCGACCAGAGCGCCCGCACGCTGGTGCAGAGCAGTACCCCCGCCGCAACGGCCAACCCCACCGGAGCCCGCCCATGATCCCCGAACTCGGCCATTTCGCGCTCTGGCTGGCGCTGGCGGTCTCGCTGTTGATGGGCACCGTGCCGATGGCCGGCTCGTTCAAGCAGCGTGACGACTGGATGGCGCTGTCGCGTCCGCTGGCGGGCTGGGTGTTCGCCACCATAGGCCTGTCCTTCGTCTGTCTGGGCGCGTCCTTCGTCAACAACGATTTCACGGTGCTGTACGTCGCCAGCCACTCGAACACCGCGCTGCCGCTGGCCTACCGCATCGCCGGCATCTGGGGCGGCCATGAGGGCTCGCTGCTGCTGTGGGCGATGATGCTGTGCGTCTGGATGGCCGCGGTGGCGCGCTTTTCCCGCCACCTGCCGCTGCCGGTGGTCGCGCGCATCCTCAGCGTGATGGGCTGGGTGGCGGTGGGCTTCCTGCTGTTCACCCTGACCACGTCCAACCCCTTCGACCGCCTGTTCCCTGCGCCGGCCGACGGCCAGGACCTGAACCCGCTGCTGCAGGACCCGGGCATGGTGATCCACCCGCCCATGCTCTACATGGGCTATGTCGGCTTTTCGGTCGCCTTCGCCTTCGCGATCGCGGCGCTGATCGGCGGCAACCTGGACTCGCAGTGGGCGCGCTGGACAAGGCCCTGGACGCTGGCCGCCTGGCTGTTCCTGACCATAGGCATCGCGCTCGGCAGCTGGTGGGCGTATTACGAGCTGGGTTGGGGCGGCTGGTGGTTCTGGGATCCGGTCGAGAACGCCTCGTTCATGCCCTGGCTGGTCGGCACGGCGCTGATCCACTCGTTGGCGGTGACCGAGAAGCGGGGTGCTTTCAAGTCCTGGACCGTGTTGCTGGCCATCATGGCCTTCTCGCTGTCGCTGCTGGGCACTTTCCTGGTCCGCTCGGGCGTGCTGTCGTCGGTGCATGCATTCGCGTCCGATCCCAAGCGTGGCCTGTTCATCCTCGCCTTCTTGGTCATCGTCGTCGGCGCCTCGCTGACGCTCTACGCCTGGCGCGCGCCGCAGGTCGGCCTGGGGGCGCGCTTCGCGCTGCTGTCACGCGAGACCCTGCTGTTGTCGAACAACGTGATGCTGGTTGCGGCGATGGCCGCCGTGCTGCTGGGCACGCTCTACCCGCTGGTGCTCGACGCGCTGGGCCTGGGCAAGATCTCGGTCGGCACGCCGTATTTCGAGGCGGTGTTCATGCCGCTGATGGTGCCGGTGATATTCCTGATGGGGGTCGGGCCGCTGGCGCGATGGAAGCAGGCCTCGCTGCCCGAGCTGGCGCTGCGGCTGCGTTGGGCGGCCGTGCTGGCGGTGGTGGGCGGGCTGGGCAGCAGCTGGCTGGCCGGGCGCATCACGCTGGTGGCATCGATAGGATTGATCATGGCTTGGTGGGTGGCGGCCAGCCTGGCCACCGACCTGTGGGGCCGCATCAAGCCGCGCGAAGGCGCCGGCCTGCTGGCCAGGACCCGCCTGCTGCCACGCGCGGTGCTCGGCATGATGGTCGCGCACCTGGGCATCGCGGTGTTCATCGTCGGCGTGACCCTGGTCAAGGGATTCGAGGTCGAGCGCGACGTGCGCATGGCGCCAGGTGACACCACCACGATCGAAGGCCATGTCTTCAAGCTGCGCAACCTGCGCGAGGTCGACGGCCCGAACTACCGCGCCGTCCAGGCCTGGGTCGAAGTGACCCGCGACGGCAAGAAAGTGGCCGATATGCGGCCTGAAAAGCGCGTCTACCGGGTGCAGAGCAACCCGATGACCGAAGCCGCCATCAACACCGGCTTCACCCGCGACCTGTATGTCTCGCTGGGCGAGCAGGTGGACGGCGGCGCCTGGATCGTGCGGGTCTACTACAAGCCTTTCGTCGACTGGATCTGGGGCGGTTGCCTGATCATGGCGCTGGGCGGCCTGCTGGCCGCCACCGACCGCCGCTACCGGCGCCGCCCGGCCGAGGCCGGCGCACCGGTCGCACCGACCGTCGCTGCGCCGCCGGCAAACCCCAAGGGCCGCCGCGCCGCGGTCGCCCGGTGATCGAAAGCCCCGCATGAAGAGTCTCAGATTTCTCGTCCCGCTGGCCTTGTTCGTGGTGCTGGCACTGTTTCTGGCGGTCGGCCTTAAGCTCGACCCGCGCGAGGTGCCCTCGCCGCTGATCGGCAAGCCGGCGCCGGCGTTCAAGCTCACGCAGTTGGAAGCCCCCACGGCCACCTTGTCGCGCGAAGACCTGCTCGGCAAGGTCTGGATCCTCAATGTCTGGGCCTCCTGGTGCGTGGCCTGCCGCGAGGAGCACCCGGTGCTGGTGGCGTTTGCGCGCCGCAAGGTGGTGCCGATCTACGGACTGAACTACAAGGACCAGCGCCCCGACGGGCTGGCCTGGCTGGCCAAGCAGGGCAACCCCTACGAGACCTCGCTGTTCGATTTCGACGGCCGGCTGGGCATCGATTTCGGCGTCTACGGCGTACCCGAGACCTTTGTCATCGACAAGCAGGGCATCATTCGGCTCAAGCACATCGGTCCGATCACGCCCGAGGTGCTGCGCGATCGCATCGAGCCCCTGCTCAAGACCTTGCAGCAAACCTGAGGTGGTGATGCGACATTCTGCTGTTCCGACCCTGCGTTCCTGGCCGCTGCTGGTGCTGTTGCTGGCGCTGATCTGGCTGGCGGCCGTCGGCGCGTCGGTGGCCGGCGAAGCCGCCCCGGCGGTCGACGATCCGGTGCTAGAAGCCCGGGTGATGGACATCGCCTCCGAGTTGCGCTGCCTGGTCTGCCAGAACCAGACCATCGCCGACTCGCACGCCGAACTGGCGGTGGACTTGCGCAAGCAGGTGCGCGAAATGCTGCAGCGCGGCGACAACCGCGAGCAGATCGTGGCCTACATGACCGCGCGTTACGGCGACTTCGTGCTCTACCGTCCGCCGCTCAGGCAGAGCACGGCGCTGCTGTGGTTCGGGCCAGCCATTC
Source organism: Burkholderiales bacterium (assembly GCA_947453625.1). Taxonomy (GTDB): domain Bacteria; phylum Pseudomonadota; class Gammaproteobacteria; order Burkholderiales; family Burkholderiaceae_C; genus Pseudaquabacterium. Next base: position 24,580 of record CANGHK010000047.1, on the reverse strand, counting down.
TGTTGCTGGGCGGCATCGTGGTGCTGTTGCTGGTGCTGCGGCGCCGTACCCGCTTGCCCGACGACCAGTTCGAAGCCGAACCCGATGGCCATGACGAGCCGCCACCTGCCAGCACCCTTCCCGCAAGACCCGCGGCCTGAGATCCATGACACCTTCTGTTCAATCCCTGCAACAACGCTTGCAGCAACTGCGCAAGCAGCACGCCGCCGGCAGCCTCAGCGACGCCCGCTACGACGAGGCGCGCAGCGCGCTCGAGCGCCAGTTGGTCGACGAACTGGTCAGCGCCCCGGTGGCAGAAGGCGCCCCGGCGGCCGCCGCTTTGCCAGGCACCCGCATGGCCAGGCCCAAGCTGGCCGTGCTCGGCCTGGTGGCCTTGCTGGTGGCCGCGGGTGGCTATTGGTGGACCGGTTCGCCCGGTCTGATCGGCCGGAAAGCTGACAGTGTCGAGGCCGACGCCGCCGCTGCGCCGCATGCGCTGGGCCAGGACCAGATCGCGGCGATGATCGACAAACTGGCCGAGCGCCTGAAGGCCAGCCCTGACGATGCCGAAGGCTGGACCATGCTGGCCCGCTCCTACGGCGCGCTGGGCCGCACCGACGACGCCCTGGCGGCGTTCGATCGTGTGCTCAAGCTGCGGCCCGACGACGCCTCCAGCCTGGCCGACTATGCCGACGCGCTGGCGGTCAAGAACGGCCGCACTCTGGATGGCGAGCCGCTCAAGCTGATCGAGCGCGCCCTCAAGATCGACCCGGACAACCTCAAGGCCTTGCTGCTGGCCGGCACTGCGGCCTTCAACCGCGACGATTTCGCCCAGGCGGCGCAACTGTGGGACCGGGCCGCCAAGGCCGGGCCTCCCGACAACGCGCTGGCCCAACAGGCCCGCAGCGGGGCGGCCGAGGCGCGCGAGCGCGGCAAGCTGCCGCCGGCAGCGGGCGGCGACCCGGCGGTGGCTGCTGTTGCAGCGCCGGCCGCAGCCCCGGCACCAGCGCCAGCCGCTGAAAATACGCCCAATGCCGCTGCGCCAGCGGGCGGCACCATCGTCGGTACCGTCAGCCTGGCCCCGGCGCTGTCGGGCAAGGTCTCGGCGCAGGACACGGTGTTCATCTTCGCCCGCGCGGCCACCGGATCGCGCATGCCGCTGGCCATCCTGCGCAAGCAGGTCAAGGACTTGCCGATCAGCTTCCAGCTCGACGACAGCCAGGCGATGTCGCCGGCCACCCGCCTGTCCGCCGCCAGCCAGGTGGTGGTGGGCGCGCGCGTCAGCAAGTCGGGCCAGGCCATGCCCCAGCCCGGCGACCTGGAGGGATTGAGCGCGCCGATGGCTGTCGGCGCCACCGGCGTCAAGCTGGTGATCTCGGGCGAAGTGAAGTAGGGCTTGCCGGGCCGGCGCGTTCAGCCCTGGCGCGCGGCCCAGCCGGCGATGATGGCGTGCAAGCGGTCCAGTCCGTCGGTCAGGGCGGCCGGTCCGGGCTGCAGGATCAGCGGCGATTTGACCTCGTGCAACTCGGCGTCGCGCACCGCCGGCACCGCGCCCCAGCCGGGCCGGGCAGCGACCTGCTCGGGCCGGAACTTCTTGCCGCACCACGAGCCGATGATGATGTCGGGCGCGGCCGCCACCACCTCCAGCGGGTCGGCCACGATGCGGTCGCGCCCCAGCGGCGCGGATGCGCGCTGCGGGAAGATGTCGTCGCCGCCGGCCACGCCCACCAGTTCGGAAACCCAGCGGATGGCGCTGATCTGCGGCACGTCCCACTCCTCGAAATAGACCCGTGGGCGACGCGGCAGCGCCGCCGCCGCCTGGCGCACCTGCTGCACATGCTGCGCCAGCGTCGCAGCGTAGGCCTCGGCCGCCGCGGCCTCGCCCACCAGCGCACCCAGCCTGCGGACATAGCCCAGGATGCCGTCGACTGAGCGGTGGTTGCTGATCCAGACCTCGACGCCGGCGCGTATCAGCGCGGCAGCGATGTCGGCCTGCATGTCCGAGAAGCCGATCGCCAGATCGGGTTCCAGCGCCAGGATCTTGTCGACCTTGGCGCTGGTGAAGGCGCTGACGCGGGGCTTCTCCTGGCGCGCGCGGGTTGGGCGCACCGTGAAGCCCGAGATGCCGACTATGCGGTCCTGCTGGCCCAGCGCGTAAAGCACCTCGGTGGGCTCTTCGGTCAGGCAGACAATGCGTTGGGGCAGGGCGCTCATAACCGGTATTCTCGCTGGCGGCTGAACCGGCCCTGCCGCCCCTATTCCGGACGCGCTGGCCTCGCCTTTGTGATAGAAATGGCCGACTCGGATTCGGGCAACGCAAAGCGGGCTGCGCAGCCAGTTGTCCGCGCCAGAAGGGTGACTGCCTGTGTCCTTGCCGCTGATCCTGATCGTCGACGACAACCCCGGCAACCTCGCCGTCATCGGTGAGTTGCTGCAGCCCGGCTATGCGGTGCGGGCCGCCAATTCCGGCCCGCGGGCGCTGAAGCTGGCCCGCATGTCACCGCAACCGGACCTGATCCTGCTCGACGTGATGATGCCCGAGATGGACGGCTACGAGGTGATGCGACGCTTGCGCGAAGCGCCCGAGACCGCGACCATTCCGGTGATCCTGCTGACCGCGCTCGACAGCCTGGAGGACGAGGAGCGCGGCCTGTTGCAGGGCGCGATGGACTACATCACCAAGCCGATCCGGGCGCCCATCCTGATGGCGCGGGTGCGCGCCCAGATCGAGCTCAAGCTGGCGCGCGAGATCATGCGCGACCGCAACAACTGGCTCGAGGCCGAGGTGGCGCGCCGCATGGAGGAGACGCTGCGCATCCAGGACGTGACCGTCCATGCGCTGGCTCGGCTGGCCGAGGCCCGCGACCCTGAGACCGGCAAGCACCTGCTGCGCACCCAGGAATATGTGCGCACGCTGGCCAGGCGTCTGCAGCGAGACGTGCGCTTTGCCGAGCTGATCGATGACCACATGGTGGCGCTGCTGGCCAAGTCGGCGCCGCTGCACGACATCGGCAAGGTGGGCATTCCCGACAGTGTGCTGCTCAAGCCCGGTAAGCTCGACGCCGACGAGTGGGCACTGATGAAGACCCATGCCCGGATAGGCGCCGACGCCATCTCGAATGCCGAGCGCGACGTGGCGCACCCGATGGAATTTCTCCGGATCGCCAAGCAGATCGCTCGCAGCCACCATGAGCACTGGGACGGATCGGGCTATCCCGATGGCCTGGTCGGAGAGGCGATCCCCGTGGCGGCCCGGCTGATGGCGCTGGCCGATGTCTACGACGCGCTGATCTCAAGACGGGTCTACAAGCAGGCCATTCCTTTCGCGCGGGCCTGCGAGATGATCGTGGCCGAACGCGGCCGCCACTTCGACCCGGCGGTGCTCGATGCCTTTGTCGATTGCGCGGCCGAGTTCCAGTCGATTGCCTTGCGCCTGGCCGATGACGGGATGTTTGCGGCCGTCGCCGCTGGCCGCTGAACCGGCTGGCCGGCCGCAGTGCAGGCGCTGCATGGCCTGCGCCACCTGGCCGCCGCAGCTTCAGTAGCGGTACACCCCGCGGCCGGTCTTGCGGCCCAGCCAACCGGCTGCCACCATCTCCTTGAGCAGCGGGCAGGGACGGTACTTGGAATCGGCGTATTCGTCGACATAGACCTGCATCACTGCCAGGCAGACATCAAGGCCGATCATGTCGGCCAGCGCCAACGGCCCTATCGGCTGGTTGCAGCCCAGCTTCATGCCGGCGTCGATGTCCTCGGCGCTGGCCAGGCCCTCGGCCAGCACGAAGAAGGCCTCGTTGATCATCGGGATCAGGATGCGGTTGACGACGAAGCCCGGCGCGTTCCTGACCGTGATCGGCGTCTTGCCCAGCCGCAACGCCATCGCCTTGACGGCGTCGTGGGTGGCATCGCTGGTCTGCAGGCCGCGGATGATCTCGACCAGCGCCATCATGGGCACCGGGTTGAAGAAGTGCATGCCGATGAAGCGGTCGGGCCGTGTCGTGGCAGCCGCCAGCTTGGTGATCGAGATCGAACTGGTGTTGGTGGCCACCAGTGTCTCGGCCGGCAGCAGCGTGTCGAGCTGGGCCAGGATCTTGCGCTTCAGGCCCTCGTTCTCGGTCGCCGCCTCGATCACCAACTGGGCCGGCACCAGCGCGGCATAGTGGGTGCTGACCTGGATGCGGGCGAGCGCGCTGTCCCGGGCCTCGGCCGTCAGCTTGTCCTTCTTGACCAGCCGATCCAGGCTGGTGGTCACGGCGGCCAGGCCGCGTGCCACGGCGGCTTCGTCGATGTCGACCATCACCACGTTCAGCCCGCAAGTCGCGCAGGCTTGTGCAATGCCATTGCCCATCGTGCCGGCGCCGATCACGCCAACGGTCTGGATTTCCATGGGGGATTCCTCTTTCAAATTCGATGTTGCGGTGCAGCAGCTTAACCGCTGCCCCGCGGGCCGCGCCCGGAAAAAAGGCCGCCAGGGCCCAGGGCGCTGGCGGCCGTTCAGGGTGTGGTGTCGGATCAGCAGCGCTCGAACACCGCCGCGATGCCTTGCCCGCCGCCTATGCACATCGTCACCAGCGCGTAGCGGCCGCCGGTGCGGGCCAACTCGTAGAGCGCCTTGGTCGTGATGATCGCGCCGGTGGCACCCACCGGGTGGCCTAGCGAGATGCCCGAGCCGTTGGGGTTGACCTTGGCCGGGTCGAGGTCGAGTTCCTTGCTGACCGCGCAGGCTTGCGCAGCAAAGGCCTCGTTGGCCTCGATCACGTCCAGGTCGGCGACCTTCAGACCGATGCGCTTGAGCACGGCGCGCGTCGCCGAGACCGGGCCTATGCCCATGATGGTGGGCTCGACGCCGGTGTGGGCATAGCCCACCAGCCGGGCCAGGGGTTTGAGGTTGCCGCTCTTGACCGCGTCGCCACTGGCCAGCACCACCGCGCCGGCGCCGTCATTGACGCCCGAGGCGTTGCCGGCGGTCACCAGGCCGTCCTTCTTGAACGCCGCGCGCATCTTGCCCAGCGTCTCGAGCGTGGTGTCGGCCTTGACATGCTCATCGGTTACAAACTGGACCGTGCCCTTGCGGGTGACGATGTCGACCGGCACGATCTGTTCGGTGAAGCGGCCGGCGGCGATCGCGGCGGCGGCGCGCTGGTGGCTCAGCACCGCCAGCGCGTCCATCTGGGCTCTTGTGATGCCGAACTGCTCGGCCACGTTCTCGGCCGTGATGCCCATGTGGATCTTGTGGAAGGGGTCGTGCAGGATGCCCACCATGTAGTCGAGGAGTTGGGTGTCGCCCATCCTGGCGCCCCAGCGCGCGGCCGGCATGAAGTAGATGCCGCGCGACATCGATTCGGCGCCGGCGCCTATCGCCAACTCGCAATCGCCCAGCATGATGGCTTGCGAGGCCGAGATGATGGCCTGCAGGCCCGAGCCGCAGAGGCGGTTGACGTTGAAGGCCGGGGTCTCCTTGGGCACGCCGGCCGCCACCGAGGCCACCCGTCCCAGGTAGGCATCACGCGCCTCGGTGGGGATCACGGTGCCCATCGCCACATGGCCGATCTGCGCCGCGTCGACGCCGCTGCGGGCGATCGCGGCCATGATCGCAGTGGTGGCCAGATCGATGGGCGGGGTGTCTTTCAGCGTGCCGCCGAAAGTGCCGATCGCGGTGCGGGCGGCGCTGACGACGTAGACGTCACGGGTTTGGCTCATGGCTGAAGCTCCTGATGGGTAGAAAAGTGCGCTGCAGCATAGGCCAGCCGGTTTGCAGCGCGCTGACAAGCGCAGAGACGACTTTGCGCGGGATCAAGCCCGGTGTACGGTCCCCGGACGCTCGTCACCAAGGCGACCGGCATGGCGCGGCGGCGGTGCTTGAATGCCGACGCGGTGAAGGCATGGGAAGGCGGCAAGCCGCTTGAGCCCTGAACTCATTGAACCCAGCCCGACCCCAGACCAGGAGAATTTCCGATGTTTGCTGAACCCTCTGCCCGTACCGCCGAGCTGCTTGCCCGGCTCAACGCCTTCTTCGACCAGCATATCTACCCCAACGAGGCCCGCCACCACCAGGAACTTCACGCCAGGCGCAAGCAGGGCACCGAGTGGGAGCCGCTGTCGCTGATCGAGGAGCTGAAGCCGCTGGCGCGCCAGGCCGGGCTGTGGAACATGTTTCTGCCGCACAGCCACCGCGCGCCCGAGGGGCTGAACAACCTGGATTACTCGCCGCTGTGCGAGGTGATGGGCCGGGTCAGCTGGTCGGGCGAGGTCTTCAACTGCTCGGCCCCCGACACCGGCAACATGGAAACCATTGAGCGTTACGGCAGCGAGGCCCAGAAAGACCAGTGGCTGGAACCGCTGCTGCGCGGCGATATCCGCTCGGCCTTCCTGATGACCGAGCCGGCGGTGGCCTCCAGCGATGCCACCAACATCCAGTGCAGCATCCGGCGCGAGGGTGACGAGTACGTCATCAACGGCACCAAGTGGTACTCGTCGGGTGCCGGCGTGTCGACTTGCGCGATCTTCATCGTGATGGGCAAGACCGACCCGGACGGCCCGCGCCATTCCCAGCAGTCGATGGTGCTGGTGCCGCGCGACACACCGGGGGTGACGGTGCTGCGTCCGCTGAGCGTGTTCGGCTACGACGACGCGCCGCACGGCCACATGGAAGTGGTGCTCAAGGACGTTCGCGTGCCGGTGGCCAACATCCTGCTGGGCGAGGGCCGCGGCTTCGAGATCGCCCAAGGCCGGCTCGGTCCTGGGCGCATCCACCACTGCATGCGTTCGATTGGCGCGGCCGAGCGCGCGCTGGAATTGATGTGCGACCGGCTGCAGAACCGGATCGCTTTCGGCAAGGCGCTGTCGCAGCAATCGGTCTGGGCCGAGCGCATCGCCGACAGCCGCTGCATGATCGACCAGGCCCGGTTGCTGACGCTGAACGCCGCGCACAGGATGGACGTCGCCGGCAACAAGGCGGCCAAGGCCGAGATCGCGATGATCAAGGTGGTGGCGCCCAACATGAGCTGCAAGGTCGTCGACTGGGCGATCCAGGCTTTTGGCGCGGCCGGCGTCAGCCAGGACACCTGGCTGGCCGAGGCCTATGCCCACCAGCGCACCGTGCGCATCGTCGACGGTCCGGACGAGGTGCACCGCAACGCGATTGCCAAGATCGAGCTCGGCAAGCGGGCACCGGCCAAGCAGCCGGCCTGAGCTTGCGGCCTCCCCGCCGAGGGGAGGCCATCAGGGAGGCCAGCAAGGGCTAGCGGTAGACGCCGTCCCAGGGGCCGGCCTGCACGCTGGCCGACTGGCCGTCCGCACTGGCGGTCGGCCGGTTCAGCGTGAACATGCTTTCCGGCGAGACCACCGCGTAGTCCATGTAGCCGAGGCGGGCCAGCGGCCGCATCTTGCCGGTCTGCACGATGCCGTCTTCGATGAAGGCGTCGGCTATATAGACCGCCACCACCTCGCCGATCACCAGGGTGTAGCCCTCGCCCGGCGCGCCGTCGCGTCCGGGCTGCGCGGGCAGGGCGATCGTCTTCCACAGCCGGCACTCGAAGGCCGCCGGCGCTGCCGCCACCCGCGGTGGCTTGACCAGCATCGACGCGGCAGGCGCCAGGCCGGCCAGGGCGAATTCGTCCACCCCGGGGGCCACCGGCGCCGAGCTCAGGTTCATCGCCTCGCGCAAGTCCCAGTTGGCGATCGAGCAGGTGAACTCGCCCGTGGCCTCGATGTTGCGCAGGCTGTCCTTGCGCCCGCCCGACGAGAACATCACCATCGGCGGCCGGTCGCTGATGGCGTTGAAAAAGCTGTAGGGCGCGAGGTTGGGCACGCCGTCGCGGTCGACGCTGGCGATCCAGCCGATCGGGCGCGGCACCGCCAGCGCCTTGAAGGGGTCGAACTTCAGGCCGGGCGCGCGGGCCGAGGTGGGATAGTGCATGGTGATGGGGGAGGGAGCAGGAAGGGGCTGGCCAGTATCGGGGCTTTGGCGTCGGCGGGCCGGGCTGCCGGACAATGGCCGCGAACTTGCCCTTGAACCCTGCCCCGTCATGCATCAGTCCCCACCCGCCCGGCGAGCCGTAACGGCGGCGCCCACCATGTCGCGCCGCATCGCGCTGGCCGCCGTGGCCTCCAGCGTGCTGCCGGCATCGGCCCAGACATCGACCTTTCCGCGCCGCGCGATCACCTTGCTGGTGCCCTTCGGCCCGGGCGGCATCGCCGACCTGACGGCGCGGGCGGTGGCGCAGGCGATGGCGCCGCTGTTGGGCCAGCCGATGGTGGTGGACAACCGGCCCAGTGCCGGCAGCATCACGGCCAGCCAGGCGGTGGCCAGTGCTGCGCCCGACGGCCACACGCTGCTGCTGATGAGCAACGGCCATGCGGTCGCACCCAGCCTGTTCCGCAAGCTGCCCTTCGATGCGCAAAAGGATTTCGCTCCGGTCTGCCTGCTGGCGCGCTTCGACCTGGCGCTTTTCGTCGCCGCCGGGTCGCGATTCAAGACCCCGGCCCAGTTGCTGGACTTCGCCCGCGCTCAACCCGGCAAGTTGACCTTGGGCAGCGTGGCGGTGGGCAGCACCCAGCACCTGGCGGCCGAGTGGTTCAAGCAACTCGCCGGCCTGGACGCGCTGGTCGTGCCCTACAAGGGCACGCCGGCGGTGCTGGGCGCGCTGCGTGGTGGCGAGATCGACGCGGCTTTCGAGATCCTCGGGCCCTGGCTGCCGCAACTGGGCAGTGCCGACAGCGGCCTGGGCGTGTTGCGGGCGTTGGCCGTCAGTTCGGCGCAGCGCTTTGTCGACCTGCCCGAAGTGCCGACGCTGATCGAGGCCGGCGGTCCGGCGCTGCAGCGATTCGAGCTCAGTTCCTGGAACGCGCTGGCCGCGCCGGCGCACACGCCGCCCGAGGTGCTGGCGCGGCTGAACGCGGCGGCCAACCAGGCCCTGGCCCAGCCGGCGCTGCAGCGCCAGTTGCGCGCTCTGGGCGTGCGGCCCCAGGGCGGCACGCCCGACCAGTTGCGTCAATGGCTGGCCGCCGAGACCCGGCATTGGGCAGATGTGGTGCGCGCCGCGCGCATCGAAGCGTCCTGAGCCAGCGGCCCGCGCAATGAACTTCAAGCAACTCGAATACTTCGTGCATGTGGCCGAACTGGGCAGCTTCAGCAAGGCCGCGCTGGTGCTCGACATCGCCCAGCCGGCGTTGAGCCGCCAGGTGCGATCGCTGGAGACCGACCTGCGCGAGACCCTGCTGCTGCGCAATGGCCGTGGCGTGGTGCTGACCGAGGCCGGCCGGCGCCTGTACGAGCATGGCGTCAACATCCTGCAGGCGCTGGCCCAGGCCGAGCAGGACATGGGCGCGAGCCGCGACGCGCCGCTGGGCCGCATCACCGTCGGCCTGCCGCCGTCGGTGGGCCGCCAGCTGACGCTGCCGCTGATCGACGGATTCCAGCGCCGGCTGCCGCTGGCCAGGCTGGCGATCGTCGAAGGGCTGTCCAGCCACATCAGCGAATGGATTGCCACCGGCCGGGTCGATCTGGGCCTGCTCTACAACCCCGAGGCCCAACCGGCGCTGGAGATCACGCCGGTGACCGAGGAAGCGCTGTGCCTGGTGTCGCCCGCGGCGGCCGGCGCTTGCAAAGACAGCGACACCGGGGCTGCGCTGCCGCTGCGCGAGTTGCCGCATTGGCCGCTGATCGTGCCAGAGCGCGGCCATGCGATCCGCAAACTGCTGGAGACCCAGGCCGTGCTGGCGGGGATCAAGCTCAGCATCGCCTGGGAGGTGTCGAGCATCGCCGCGATCGTCGACCTGGTGCGCGCCGGCTATGGCCATGCGGTGCTGCATGCCAGCGCGGTGGCGGCGTCAGGCCACGCCGACCAACTGCGGGTACGCCCGCTGGTCGATCCCAAGCTCAACAGCATGTTGTGCCTGGCGGTGTCGGCGCACAAGCGGACCAGTCCCTTGATGCGCCAGGCCACCCGTTTGCTGACCGAACTGGTGCGCGCTTTGCCGCAGAGCAACGCGGTGTCGTCGCAGCCAGGATGAGGGATCAGCCTCGATGAAGATGCTGTTTCGGCATAGCTGCTATGACCAGCCATGCCTGGGGAGTCGATGCCGGGCACGCCAGAATCCATGCACCATCACCCAGCCGTTTGCCGCCCGACCATGCCCACCTCGATCCCCTTTCGCCCGATGACGAGCGGCCTGCGCAGCCGCAGGAACCGTTCGCGATGAACACGAAGAAGGTGCGGCTCCGCGGCATCTCGTCGATGGCCACGCGCGCGCTGTTGGCCGTGCTGGCGGCCGATTACCGGCAGCAGCATGGCGTCGACGTGGTGTTCGAGTCGGTCGGCGGCGTGGACGCCGCCAGTCGGGTACAGGCTGGCGAGGTCTTCGACCTGGTCGTGCTCGCGTCCGACGCGGTCGATCGCCTGGCCGGCAGCGGCCGCGTGCTGGGCACCACCAAGGTCGATCTGGTGTCTTCGGGGGTCGCCGTCGCGGTGCGTGCCGGCGCCGCGCAGCCCGACATCGGCAGCGAGGCCGCGCTGCGCCGGGCTGTGCTGGCGGCCCACAGCATCGGCTATTCCACCGGACCGAGCGGTGTGCAATTGATCAAACTGTTCGAGCGCTGGGGCATCGCCGAGACCCTGGGCGATCGCCTTGTCCTGGCGCCGGCCGGCATCCCGGTGGGCGCGCTGGTGGCGCGTGGCGAAGTCGAGATCGGCTTCCAGCAGTTCAGTGAGCTGATGCACCTCGAGGGCATACAGGTGGTCGGCCCGCTGCCGCCGGCAGTGCAGATCGTCACCGTCTTCTCGGCGGCCCTGTGCAGCGCCTGCGAACAGCCTGCCGAAGCCGGCGCATTGCTCGATTTCCTGATTTCACCGCTGGCCGCCCAAGCCAAGCGGCGCCACGGCATGGCGCCGGGCTGAGCGGCCCGCCCAACACCACAAAGCTTCCCAGGAGTCCCCGATGATCATCGATTGCCACGGCCACTACACCACCGCGCCCAAGGCGCTGGAGATCTGGCGCAACCGGCAGATTGCCGGCATCCAGGACCCGGCGCTGAGCCCCAAGGTCAGCGAGCTGAAGATCAGCGACGACGAGTTGCGCGAGACCATCGAATCCAACCAGTTGCGCCTGATGAAGGAGCGCGGCAGCGATCTGACGATCTTCAGCCCGCGCGCCAGCTTCATGGCCCACCACATCGGCGACTTCCAGGTCAGCAGCACCTGGGCGTCGATCTGCAACGAGCTGTGCTTTCGTGTCGCGCAGCTCTTTCCCGACCATTTCATCCCGGCCGCGATGCTGCCGCAAAGCCCGGGCGTGGACCCGGCCACCAGCATCCCCGAACTGGTCAAGTGCGTCGAGCAGTTCGGCAATGTCGGCATCAACCTGAACCCCGACCCGTCGGGCGGCCATTGGACTTCACCACCCTTGAGCGACCGGGCCTGGTATCCGATCTACGAGAAGATGGTCGAGTACGACATCCCGGCGATGATCCATGTGTCGACCAGCTGCAACGCCTGCTTCCACACCACCGGCGCGCATTACCTGAATGCCGACACGACGGCCTTCATGCAGTGCCTGACCTCGGACTTGTTCACCGACTTCCCGACCCTGCGCTTCATCATCCCGCATGGCGGCGGCGCGGTGCCCTACCACTGGGGGCGCTTCCGCGGGCTGGCGCAGGAGCTCAAAAAACCGCTGCTGCAAGACCATCTGCTGAACAACATCTTCTTCGACACCTGTGTCTACCACCAGCCAGGCATCGACCTGCTGACCAAAGTGATCCCGGTGAAGAACATCCTGTTCGCCAGCGAGATGATAGGCGCGGTGCGCGGTATCGACCCCGAGACAGGCTTCTACTTCGACGACACCAAGCGCTACATCGAGGCCTCTTCCATCGTCGTCGGCGATGACCGCCATGCGATCTACGAAGGCAATGCGCGCCGGGTCTTCCCGCGGCTGGACGCCGCGCTGAAAGCCAGGGGAATCTGATCGTGAGCCTGCCCATGAATCAACTGGTGAATGTTCTCGGTGTGGTCAAGCGCAACATCGTCCGCGCCGACTGCGCCGCGGTCGAGAAGCTCTCGCGATTCGGTGTCGCGACGATCCACGAAGCGATGGGGCGCGTGGGCCTGATGAAGCCCTACATGAAGGGCATCTACACCGGGGCCCATGTCTGCGGCACGGCGGTGACGGTGCTGCTGCAGCCGGGCGACAACTGGATGATGCATGTGGCGGCCGAGCAGTTGCAGACCGGCGACGTGGTGGTGGCGGCCTGCACCAGCGACAACGAGGACGGTTTCTTCGGCGACCTGCTGGCCACCAGTTTTAGGGCCAGAGGGGCCCTGGGATTGGTCATAGACGGCGGCGTGCGCGACGTGAAGGACCTGACCGAGATGAATTTCCCGGTCTTCTCGCGCGCCGTCAATGCCAAGGGCACGATCAAGGCCACGCTGGGCTCGGTCAATATCCCGGTGGTCTGCGCCGGCGTGGTGGTCAACCCTGGTGACGTGGTGATCGCCGACGCCGATGGCGTGGTGGTGGTGCCGGCAGCGATCGCCCAGCAGGTGGCCGACGCGGCCGAGGCACGCGAGGCCAACGAGACCGACAAGCGCGCCAAGCTGGCGGCCGGCGTGCTGGGGCTGGACATGTACAAGATGCGCGAGGCACTGGAAAAAGCCGGCCTGAGGTATATCGATTGAACCGCGCGACACATCTCGATCCGCGCCAGTGGCAGGTCGGCCTGGTCGGTTACGGCGAGGTCGGCCGTATCCTGGCCGAGGACTTGCGGGCCCAGGGCGTGACGGTTGCCACCTACGACCTGAAGCTGGGCGGCACGCATGCCGAGCCGCTGCAGCGCCACGCTGGCCTGCACGGCGTGACGCTGGCAGCCTCGCATGTCGATCTGGCGGCGCAGGCCGACATGATCGTCTCGGCCGTCACCGCCAGCCAGGCCGAGCCGGTGGCCGCGGCGGTGGCGCCGGCGATCCGGCCAGGCGCCTGGTTTCTGGATTTCAACTCCGCATCACCCGGCGCCAAGCAACGCGCCGCGGCAATGGTCGACGGGGCAGGGGGGCGCTATGTCGAAGGAGCGGTGATGACCTCGATCCCGCCTTACCGCATCCGGGTGCCGCTGCTGCTGGGCGGCGCGGCGGCGGCTGAACTGTCTCCGCTGCTGGCCACGCTGGGCTTTGCGCCCCAGGTCGCGAGCGACCAGTTCGGTGTGGCCTCGGCCACCAAGATGTGCCGCAGCGTGATGATCAAGGGCCTGGAGGCGATGGTGATCGAGAGCTTCACGGCGGCGCGCCATTACGGCGTCGAGGACGCGTTGATCGCCTCGCTGGCCGAGACCTTCCCGGCCATCGACTGGGAAAAGCAGGGCGCTTACTTCTTCCAGCGCGTGATCGAGCATGGCCGGCGCCGCAGCGAAGAGGTTCGCGAAGTGGCCGAGACCGTGCGCGAGGCCGGGCTGACGCCCTGGAGCGCGGCCGGCACGGCCGAGCGCCAGGCCTTTGTCGCCGACCTCGCCGACACCGGGGTGTTCGGCGCCAAGGGTCAGCCGGGGTTTGCCCGCAGCGCCGACTGGCGCGTGGAAGCCGACCGCCTGCTGGCGCATGCAGCTACCCAGACCCAGCACCCCGAGGCCAAGCCATGAATTTCGACAAGACTCCCGGCTGGATGGACTGGTTTGTCGGCCCGAGCACACCGCGCTTCAAGCTGCCGCCCGGCAGCGTCGACGCGCATTGCCATGTCTTTGGCCCCGGCGCCGAGTTTCCGTTTGCGCCTGAGCGCAAGTACACGCCTTGCGACGCGTCCAAGGCCCAGCTCTATGCGCTGCGCGACCACCTGGGATTCGCCCGCAACGTGGTGGTGCAAGCCACTTGTCACGGCGCCGACAACAGGGCGATGGTCGACGCGCTGATCCACAGCGGCGGCCTGGCCCGCGGCGTGGCCACCGTCAAGCGCGGCATCAGCGACGACGAACTGCAGGCGCTGCACGCCGCCGGCGTGCGTGGCGTGCGCTTCAACTTCGTCAAGCGCCTGGTCGACTTCACCCCCAAGGACGAGTTGCTGGAGATCGCCGGCCGCATCCAGCAACTGGGCTGGCATGTGGTGATCTATTTCGAGGCGGTCGACCTGCCCGAGCTGTGGGACTTCTTCACCGCGCTGCCGACCACCGTGGTCGTCGACCACATGGGCCGGCCCGACGTTGCACTGCCGGTGGACGGGCCGCAGTTCGCGCTGTTCGAGCGATTCATGCGCGAGCACCCGAATGTCTGGAGCAAGGTCAGCTGCCCCGAGCGGCTGTCGGTCACCGGTCCGAAAGCCCTTCCCGGTGAAACAAGCGGCGCGCGGCCCGCCTACCGGGACGTGATCCCGTTCGCCCGCCGCATCGTCGAGACCTTCCCCGACCGCGTGCTCTGGGGCACCGACTGGCCGCACCCCAACCTGAAGGACCACATGCCCGACGACGGCTTGCTGGTCGACTTCATCCCGCGGATCGCCACCACCGCCGAGCTGCAGCGCAAGCTGCTGGTCGACAACCCGATGCGTTTGTATTGGCCCGAAGAGGCCTGAATTCCCGTACCGATCCAGGAGATTTGCATGGCCCTAGAACACCCCATCACCGCCAGGCGGGCCGCCGTCGGCGGCCTCGCGCTGTCGGCCCTGCTGCTGGCGGGCTGCGCCACGGTGGAGGCGCCGCCGCCAGCGCCTATCAGCCTGGGCGCTGACCCGGCTGCTGCCTGCGCCGGGCTGAACGCCCCGGTGCCGGCCAGCGCGATCGGCCTGCCCAGCGGAGCGGCCCGCATCGATTCGGCCACCTGGGTCGACGCTACGCCCTTGAGCGTGGCCGAGCGCGGCCCCACGCCAGCGGCGCGCGTCAACCCGGCCACACCCGCCTTCTGCCGGGTGCTGGGCCGCATCGATCCGCTGGACCCGGCTGCGCCGCCCATCGTGTTCCAGGTCAACCTGCCTGCCAGCTGGAACGGCCGCAGCGTGCAGTACGGCGGCGGCGGATTCAATGGGGTGCTGATCAACGCCATCGGCCTGCCGCCGGCGGCGCGCTTCGACACGCCCACGCCGCTGGCCCAGGGCTACCTCACCGTGGGCACGGATTCAGGCCACCAGGCCAAGCCGAACGAAGCGCCGCAAGCCTTTGCGCTGAACGACGAGGCCCTGGTCAACTTCGCCCACGCTTCGTACAAGAAGGTCCGGGATGTGTCGGTGGCCCTGGCGAAGCGCGCTTATGGCCGCGCGCCGGTAAAGCTGTACTTCATGGGCAGCAGCGAGGGTGGGCGCGAGGGCCTGACCATGGCGCAGCGCTACCCCGAGGCCTTCGACGGCATCTTCAGCCGCGTGCCCGTGATCCACTGGACCGGTCTGCAGCACGCCGGCCTGCGCGACGGCCTGGCCACGGTGGGCGAGGGCTGGATCCGCCCGGCCCAGGTGCAGCGCGTGCACCAGGCCGTGCTGGCCGCCTGCGATGCGGCCGACGGCCTGGCCGACGGTATCGTGGCCGATCCGGTGGGTTGCCGCCAGCGCTTTGACGTGAGCGCGCTGCGTTGCACCGGTGCCGCCAGCGACGATTGCCTGAACCCGGCCCAGGTGAAGGCGGTGCAGACGCTGATGTCGCCGATCAGGTTCAGCTTCGAACTGGCCAACGGTCTGCGCGAATATCCGGGCCGCGGCCCCAGCGGCGAGGGCGTGCCCGCCTTCGGCCCCACCGGTGGCTGGGCGGCCTGGTGGCTGGGCCAGGCGGCGCCGGCCTTTCCGCCGGTGCAAGCCAACGGCATCGCCTGGTTCTACGGTGCGGGCGCGATCCAGTACTTCTATGCGCAAGACCCGAAGGCCGATCTGCGCAGCTACCAACCCGAGAATCATCTGCCCAGGGTGCGGCAGGTGTCGGCGCTGATGGACTCGACCAACCCCGACCTGTCGGCCTTCCAGGCACGCGGCGGCAAGTTGCTGCTGCTGGAGAACCTGGCCGACTACGCCCAGAGCCCTTACGCCGGCATCCAGTACCACCAGTCGGTGGTGGCGCGCTTGGGTGCCGCCTCGGTGGACGGCTTCTTCAAGCTCTACACCGCACCCGGTGTGGACCATGTGGGAAGCGGCGCGCCAGCCAATGTGGACATGCTGGCCGCACTGACCGGCTGGGTGGAGCAGGGCCGCGCCCCCGTCGGCCTGCAACTGGTGGAGCAGACCGTGGCTGCACCCTTTACCGTGCAACGTGCCCGACCCTTGTGCGAGTGGCCGCAACTGCCGCGCTACCAGGGCGGAGACGCGAACAGCGCGGCCAGTTTCAACTGCACGCAATGATTGGAGACGCCTGATGGCCTTGGCCAAACCCTATCTGGACGTGCCCGGCACGACCATCTTCGACGCCGAGCAATCCCGCAAAGGCTATCACTTGAACCAGTTCTGCATGTCGCTGATGAAGGCCGCCAACCGCGAGCGCTTCAAGGCCGACGAGCGGGCCTACCTGGACGAATGGGCCATGACCGAGGAGCAGAAGCAGGGCGTGCTGACGCGCGACCTGAACCGCTGCATCGCGGCCGGCGGCAACATCTATTTCCTGGCCAAGATAGGCGCGACCGATGGCAAGAGCTTCCAGTACATGGCCGCCAGCATGACCGGCATGACGCAGGACGAGTACGCGGCGATGATGCTGGCCGGCGGCCGGTCGGTCGAGGGCAACCGCTCGCGGTCCGAACAGGCCGCAGACCAGAAAGTGCAGGGCAACTGATGGCCAAGATCACCGCCAGCGTGTTCACGTCGCATGTGCCGGCGATCGGCGCCGCGCTCGATCTGGGCAAGAGCAACGATCCCTACTGGCAGCCGCTGTTCAAGGGCTACGAATACTCCAGGCAGTGGTTCAATGACAACAAGCCCGACGTCATCTTCCTGGTCTACAACGACCATGCCACCGCCTTCAGCCTGGAGATGATCCCGACGTTTGCGATCGGCACTGCCGCCAGTTACCAGCCGGCAGACGAGGGCTGGGGCCCGCGCCCGGTGCCCAAGGTGGTCGGCCACCCGGAGCTGGCAGCACATATCGCGCAGAGCGTGATCCAGGACGACTTCGACCTGACCATCGTCAACAAGATGGACGTCGACCATGGCCTGACGGTACCGCTCAGCCTGATGTGCGGCCAGCCGGGCGGCGAACACCCCGCTTGGCCCTGCCCGGTGATCCCGTTTGCCGTCAACGTCGTGCAGTACCCGGTGCCGTCCGGCCAGCGCTGCTTCAACTTGGGCCGGGCGATCCGCAAGGCGGTGGAGAGCTACGACGGCGATCTGAAGGTGCAGATCTGGGGCACCGGCGGCATGAGCCACCAGCTGCAGGGGGCGCGTGCCGGGCTGATCAACCGCGAATTCGACAACGCCTTTATCGACCGCTTGATCGCCGACCCGGCGGGCCAGGCCGCCGTGCCGCACATCGACTATGTGCGCGAGGCCGGCAGCGAGGGCATCGAACTGGTGATGTGGCTGATCGCGCGCGGCGCGATGGGCGACGTGGCCGGCGGCAAGCCGCCGATCGTCAAGCACCGCTTCTACCATGTGCCCGCATCGAACACCGCCGTGGGCCATCTGATCCTGGAAAATTGACCCACCCCCGAAGCGCCTTCGGCGCTCCCCCTCAAGGGGGCGTTGCCAGCGGCCCGGCAAAGCCGGATCCGCGGCGCCTGCTGGCTACCGCTGCTGCAATCGGAGCGCATGGTGCGCCCAATGACCAAAGGATTGAAATGAGCAAGACCATCAAGGTGGCGCTGGCCGGTGCCGGCGCCTTCGGCATCAAGCACCTGGACGGCATCAAGAACATCGCCGGCGTCGAGGTGGTGTCGCTGGTCAGCCGCGACATCGACAAGACCCGCGAGGTGGCGGCCCGGTACGGCATCGCCCATACCAGCACCGACCTGGCCGACAGCCTGGCCCTGCCCGAGGTCGACGCGGTGATCCTGTGCACGCCCACGCAGATGCATGCCGCGCAAAGCATCGCCTGCCTGCAAGCCGGCAAGCATGTGCAGGTGGAGATTCCGCTGGCCGACACGCTGGCCGGCGCGCAGGCGGTGGCCGACCTGGCCAAGACGAGCGGCCGGGTGGCGATGTGCGGCCACACCCGCCGCTTCAACCCCAGCCACCAGTGGGTGCACCAGCGTATTGCTGCGGGCGAGTTCAACATCCAGCAGATGGATGTGCAGACCTATTTCTTCCGCCGCAGCAACATGAACGCGCTGGGCCAGGCGCGCAGCTGGACCGACCACCTGCTGTGGCACCACGCGGCGCACACGGTGGACTTGTTCGCCTACCAATGCGGCTCGCCCATCGTCCGCGCCAATGCGGTGCAAGGGCCTGTCCACCCGGTGCTGGGCATTGCGATGGACATGAGCATCCAGCTCAAGGCCGCCAATGGCGCGATCTGCACGTTGAGCTTGAGCTTCAACAACGACGGCCCGCTGGGCACCTTCTTCCGCTACATCGGCGACACCGGCACCTACCTGGCGCGCTACGACGATTTGTTCAACGGCAAGGACGAAAAAATAGACGTCTCGCAGGTGGATGTGGCGATGAACGGCATCGAGTTGCAGGACCGCGAGTTCTTCTCCGCCATCCGCGAAGGCCGCGAGCCCAATGCCAGCGTGGCCCAGGTGCTGCCCTGCTACCAGGTGCTGCACGAGCTGGAACTGCAGCTCAATGCCGGTTGATGGCCCTGCTGCAGCGCAGTGAAGCCACTTTGCCGGTGCCGGCGCAGGGCTTGTCCGAGGTCGCGGCGACCAGGCTGCGGCGGACCCCTTGCGAGCAGCCGACAGCCGCGCTGCAGGCGCAACGGCCGCGTTGAACGCCCAAGCCTGATCGCAGGGCCGGGCTTGACCTGGCGCTGACCCTCGTCGCCTGCAGCCCAGCGGCGCGCTATCCCGAGCGTCTTGGTGTTTCGCCCGAAAGCCTGTTGTCCGCTGGTTTGCCCCTGACCCGTGCGGCACGGCGCCCTGTGTCAAGCACGCCGGGTGCGCAATCCATCCCACAAGCCCTTGTTCCGCGCCAATTGAGCGGTCCGACAGGCCTTGTTCTTCCGATCGAGGACGCCAGCGGCAGCCGATAGTTCGTGCATTCCCCCTCGGCCTCCGGCCACGGCCCCAGCATGGATTCCTCGAGCCCAACCCTTGTCCCATCGGCAGCCGCCGTGCCGCGCCAGCTCTCGATATGGCGGCGCTGCTTGGGCCAAGTGGCTCCGGTGGCACAAGCCGTCGACAGCCAGCTGCTGAGCGATTTCAAGCAACGGCTGGCCTATGCGTCGCGCCTGTGGACTGCCCATATCGGCACCGCCCAGGCCCAGTTGCACGAGGCCACCAGCCAACTGCTGGCCGGTTTCAGCGCCATATTGGCCGAGCTCGACCAGATCATCATCGCGCCGGGCCAGGCCAGTTCTGGTGCCGACCGCGACAACGTCGACGCCCGTACGGCGATGCTGGCGCAGTGCGAAACTCAGCTGCTCGGGCTGATCCAATGCCTGGAAGACTTCGTCCAGTCGCGCGACATGGTGCTGGGCTCGGTGCGCTCGCTGTCGACCGCCTCGTTCAGTCTGGGCGACATGGCCGAGGACGTGGCCAAACTGGCGCGCCAGACCAACCTGCTGTCCATCAATGCGGCGATCGAGGCGGCGCGGGCCGGCGAGAGCGGGCGCGGCTTCGCGGTGGTGGCCAGCGAGGTGCGACGCCTGTCGAGCGAATCGGGCGACACGGGCCGGCGCATCAGCGTGCAGGTGCAGCAGTTCGGCAGCCGGATGCAGCAGGCGCTGGTCCAGGCCGATGAACAAGCCGAGCGCGGGGCCAGCGACATCCTGGCCTCCAAGAACACCATCCGCCAGGTGGTGGCCGATGTCGACGGTGCGGTGTCGCAACTCAACCAGCGCGCTGCCGAACTGCGCGTCCGCGGCGAGGGGGTCAAGGCCCAGGTGCAGCAGCTGATGCAGGCCTTCCAGTTCCAGGACCGCGTCAACCAGATCCTCGACCAGGTCAGTGCGTCGATCATCGGCGCGGTGACCCGGCTGCAGGACGGGTTGACCGGCGGGCGCGCACCCGACGCCGAGGAATGGGCCGCGTTGCTGGGTCTGGGCTACACCACCGCCGAGCAGCATGCCGGCGCCCAGGCCGGCGCATCGGTGAGCGGTGCGGGCAGCAGCGCGGGCACCAGCAGCGAAACCACTTTCTTCTAGCCTCCGGAGTGTCATGGCCAAGACCATTCTCATCGTCGATGACTCCAGCTCGCTGCGCACCGTCGTCAAGATCGCACTGGTGCGCGCAGGCTACGAGGTGCTGGAGGCCGTCGATGGCCGCGACGGCCTGGCCCAACTCGACAAGGCTGGCCGGGTCAACCTGATCGTCAGCGACGTCAACATGCCCAACATGGATGGCATCGCCTTCCTCAGCCAGGTCAAGCAGCACCCGCGCCACAAATTCACGCCGGTGATCATGCTGACCACCGAGGGCCAGGACGCGAAGAAGGAGCAGGGGCGCGCTGCCGGCGCCAAGGCCTGGATCGTCAAGCCCTTCAACCCGCCACAGTTGCTGGACGCGGTATCCAAGTTGATCCTGCCCTGAGCGCTTGCCTGACAAGCTCTGTTTACCCAGTCACCCCGCCAACAGGACCTCGCGATGCCCCAAACCAAACCGCAGACCTTGCGCCTGCCCGCCGAGCTGACGATCTACACCGCCAGCCAGTGCCGCGCCGCCATGCTGGACTGGCTGGCCGGCCAGCCCGTCGACGGGCTGTGCCCGGTGGACGGGGCGGCGGTGGACCAGATCGACGGCGCCGGCGTGCAACTGCTGGTCTCGCTGGCCAAGGCACTGGGAAGTCGTCAGCGCGCGCTGCGGCTGGTCGACGCCAGCGGGCCGCTGCAAGCGGCTTGCGCGTCGCTGGGCGTCGCCGATCTGCTGGCTGAGCGGCCCAACGGCGACCCGAGCGTCGACGCGGAGCGCACATGATGCACAACGAAATGGACAACCGATTCATCGCCGAGGCGCTGCCCGCTTTCATCAGTGAAGCGCGCGAGCAGAGCGAGACCATAGAGCAGCTGATGCTGCAACTCGAGGACAAGCCGCAGGACAGCGAGCTGCTCGACGCGCTGTTCCGCTGCGCCCACACGGTCAAGGGCTCGGCCGGCATCTTCGGGCTGGACGCGTTGGTGGCTTTCACCCACCATGTGGAGACCCTGCTCGATCGCCTGCGCGAGGGCGCGTTCAGCCTGACGCCCGCGCTCAGCACGCTGCTGCTGCAGAGCAACGACCAGATCCGTTCACTGGTGGCTGCGGCGCAGGAGACGCAGGCCGAACCACACGCCGCGCTGCAGGTCCGCGAGGCGCTGGTGGCCAGTCTGCGACTGGCCAGCGGTCTTGAGCCCGCCGCCTCTGCGGCCAAGGCCGCCCAGCCCGGCCCAGGGTGCTGGCAGGTCGCGGTGCAGTTCGGCAGCGAGACCTTCCGCAACGGCATGGACCCGCTCGCGATCCTGGGCTATGTCGCCGGGCTGGGTGCGGTCACGCAGCGGGTCTGCGACCGGGCGGCGGTACCGTCGCTGGAGGCGATCGATCCCGAAACCTGCTGCCTGGCCGTCGAGTTCAGCCTGGCCACCGACGCCGCGCAGGCCCAGATCGAGGCCGCCTTCAGCTTTGTCCGGGACGATTGCGTGCTCCACCTGACCGCGCCCGATGGCGGGCCAGACGGCCGATTCCAGGCAGCGCCGGTCAACGAAAACCCGCTGACCCGGGCGGGGGGCAGCACCCGGCCATCCCAAGGCGGTCCGGCGCGGCAGGCGCGCCAGAGCGGCGGAGCCGAGGTGGACGACAACCGCTTCATACGTGTCCACGCCGACAAGCTCGACGCGGTGATCACCCTGCTGGGCGAACTGGTGATCGCCAGCGCCGGCAGCTTGTTGCTGGCGCGGCAGAGCCGACAGCGCACGCTGACCGAGGCCAACCAGCAGGTCAGCGGGCTGGTCGAGGAGATCCGCAACGGCACGCTGCAGTTGCGCATGGTGCCGATAGGCGACACCTTCTCGCGCTTCCGCCGGGTGGTGCGCGACACCGCCGCCGAACTCGGCAAGGAGGTGTTGCTGGAGATCGTCGGCGGCGAGACCGAACTCGACAAGTCGGTGGTCGAGCGCATCGCCGACCCGCTGATGCATCTGGTGCGCAACGCCCTCGACCACGGTCTGGAGACGCCAGGCCAGCGCCTGGCTGCCGGCAAGCCAGCGCAGGGCCGGCTCACGTTGTCGGCCTGCCATGAGTCGGGCAGCATCCTGATCCGCATCGACGACGACGGCCGCGGCATCCAGCGCGACAAGGTGCTGCAGCGGGCCTGGGACCGCGGCCTGGTCGAGCCCGGTGTCACGCCGCCCGACGCCGAGATCGATGCCCTGATCTTCGAGGCCGGATTCTCGACCGCCGAGCAGGTGACCAAGCTGAGCGGGCGCGGCGTCGGCATGGACGTGGTGCGGCGCAACATCGAGGCCCTTCGCGGCACGGTCACGTTGCACAGCGAGACCGGCAACGGATCACGCATCGAGATCAGGATGCCGCTCACGCTGGCCATCATCGATGGCTTTCTGGTCGGGGTCGGACCGTCCCGCTTCATCTTCCCTCTCGACGCGGTGGTCGAGGTGATAGAGCGCCAGGTCGGCGGCGCGCCGTCCGACGCGCGCGGCCGCGGCGTGGTCGAGTTGCGCGGCCAGGTGCTGCCGGTGCTGAGTCTGAGGGCGCTCTACGGGCTGCGCTCGGCAGAGCCCGAGCGCAGCAGCGTGGTCGTACTCCGCGCCGGCGCCAGCCGCTACGGCGTGGTCGTCGACCAGTTGCTGGGCCAGCACCAGACGGTGATCAAGCCGCTGGGCCGGATGCTGCGCAGCCTGCGCGGCATGTCGGGTTCGTCGATCCTGGGCAACGGCGAGGTGGCCTTGATCTTCGACGTGGCGTCGCTGAGCCAGCTCGCCGCCCAGCAGCCCGGCACGTCTGCCGCGCACCGCACCAAACCGGCCGTACCGGCCTTGTCCTGATCCATCCCAAGGAAGCAAGCATCATGAATCCCACCGAACAATCCTGGATAACCCGCCTGGTGGCAGGTGCACAGCTGGACCAGGCCAGCACCGCCCTGACCCAGGCCCTGGCTGACCGCCAGGCGCAGGTGGCCGCCCGGGTCGATGCCGAGGACACGCTGGCCCAGCTCAAGGCTCGGCTCGACGCCGTCGAGTCGGAACTGCGGGTGCGCACCGACATCATGAACTTGACGAGCATCGTCTCGGAGGCCGACAAGAAAGGTGACATCCTGTCGGTCAACGAGAAGTTCCTGGAGGTCTCGAAGTACCCGAAAAACGAGTTGATCGGGCGCGGCCACAACACGACGCGCCACCCCGATATGCCCAAGGAGGTCTTCAAGCAGATGTGGTCGACTATCGGCCGGGGTGACATCTTCCGCGGCGTCGTGAAGAACCGCGCCAAGGACGGCACGCCCTACTACGTCGACGCAGTCATCGCCCCGATCCTGGGCGAGAACGGCAAGCCGATGAAGTACCTCGGTGTGCGCTACGACATCACCGCCGCCGAGATTGAGCGTCAGAACGCACGCGGCATCATCGCGGCAATCGACACCAGCTACGCCTACATCGAGTTCGACCTCGGTGGCCATGTTCTCAGCGCAAACCGCAACTTCCTGCAGTTACTGGGCTACCAACTCGACGAGATCACCGGCAAGCACCACCGCATGTTCGTCGAATCCTCGGCCGCGATGTCGCCGGCTTACGCGCAGTTCTGGCGCGACCTCAACGACGGCAAGGCACAGAACGAGGTGTTCAAGCGCATCAGCAAGTCCGGTGGCGAGGTCTGGATCCAGGCCGTCTACGCGCCGGTGAAGGACGAAATGGGTCGGGTATTCAAGGTGGTCAAGATCGCCACCGACGTCACGGCCCAGGTCAACGCCACCAACATGCTGAAGCAGGCGGTGGAGCAGGCGCAGCAAGTAACCACCGCTGCCAGCCGCGGTGACCTGCAACAGCGCATCCCGCTGGACGGCAAGAGCGGTCCGATCCGTTTGCTTTGCGAGGGCGTCAACTCGCTGATGGAGACCACCTCGGTGATCTTCAACGACGTCGGGCGGGTGTTCGGCGCTCTGTCGGCTGGCGATATGACACAGCGCATCACCACCGACTACGACGGCACCTTCGGACAAGTCAAGGACGACGCCAACGCCACCAGCGAGAAGCTGTCAGCGATCATCGAGGACGTGGGTCGGGTGTTGAGTGGGCTGGCCAGCGGCGACTTGTCGCAGCGCATCACCCGCGATGCTGAGGGCACGTTCGACCAGGTCAAGAACGACGCCAACACGACCTGTGAGAAGCTGGGTTCGATCATCGAGGAAGTGCGGGCCGCGGCCGACGCGCTGACCGGCGCGGCCAACCAGGTCAGCGCCACCGCGCAGAGCCTGTCGCAGGCGGCCAGCGAGCAGGCCTCCAGCGTCGAGGAGACGACAGCCTCTGTCGAGGTGATGTCGGCCTCGATCACGCAGAACAGCGACAACGCCAAGGTCACCAACAGCATGGCCACCAAGGCCAGCAGGGAGGCCACCGACGGCGGCTCGGCGG
>CANGHK010000046.1 GCA_947453625.1 Burkholderiales bacterium | reverse complement strand
GAGCCGGTGCGCGGCAGCCGGCCGAAGGTCGGCTTCAGGCCGAACACGCCGCACAGCGAGGCCGGCACCCGGATCGAGCCGTTGGTGTCCGACCCCAGCGTGACCGGCACCTGGCCGGCGGCCACCGCCGCGGCCGATCCGCCCGACGAGCCGCCGGCAATGCGGCTCAGGTCATGCGGGTTGCAGGTCGGCCCGTAATGCGTGTTCTCGGTCGAGAATCCATAGGCGTACTCGTCCATGTTGAGCGCGCCCACCAGCACCGCGCCGGCCCGGCTCAGCCGCTGCACCAGCACCGCGTCTTGCTTCGCCGCGGGCTGGTCGCGCTCGATCTTCGATCCGGCCAGCGTGGTCAGGCCTTCGATGTCGAACAGGTTCTTGACCGCGAAGGGCACGCCCAGCAGCGGCAAGGCCTCGGTCACGCTGTCGCCCAGCGCCAGCTGGGCGTCCAGCGCGCTGGCCTGGCTGACGGCGCGCTGCACGGTGCGGGCGGTGAAGGCATTGACCCGGCCGTCGGTGGCCTGGATGCGCGCCAGGCTGGCCTCGACCATCGCCAGCGCGCTGACCTCGCGCCCGCGCACGGCACTGGCGATGGCCTGGGCGCTGCCGCCCAGCAGTTCGGCGGCGCGGCTCATCGCGGCACCGCCGCGGTGGACGTGACTGATGGCGCTGACGCCAGCGGCGACACCGGCACGAAGACCGAAGCCGTTTCGTCGGCGGGGGTCAGCGGGTGCGCCATCACCAGCGCGGCCAGATCGGCGGCAATGCCGAAATAGCGCAGCACGCCGTCGCGGTAGTCGGGTGGGATGGTCAAGTCGATCAGCGCGGCGCTGGTCTCGACATGGCGTGCGATCAGGTCGGCGTCCATGCTCAGGCCTTGAAGAGTTGGCGGTAGTCGGGCTGCAGGTGGAACCAGTACTGGTAACCCTGCACCTCCTTGCGCATCGCCACGTCCATCGTCGGCTGGAACATAGGCACCCGCGGCACCTCGTCGTAGCCGATCTGGATCATGTCCTTGACGAAGGCGTCGTAGAGCGGCTTGCTCTCGGCGAATCTGGCGTTGGTGATGATCTTGTCGAGCTTGGCGTTCTGGTAGCCCATGGTGTTGAAGACCGCGTTCTGGCCGTGGTAGCACCAGAAGAAGAAATACTCCGGGTAGTTCAGCCAGCCGCCGAAACGGTTGATCAGCAGCGGCATGTCCTTCTTCAGCAGCGCCGAGCGCCAGGTGGCGCCGGGGATCTTGTTGATCGTGGTCTTGATGCCGATCTGCGCCAGCGACTCCTGGATCAGCACGGCCATCGGCTCGCTGATGGTGGCCCCGCCCAGGTCGAAGGACAGCGTGGTCTCGAAGCCCGCGCCCAGCCCGGCCTCGACCATCAAGGCCTTGGCTTTGGCGATGTCGGTCTGGTAGGCGGTGGCCTGGGGCCAGGCGGTGGTCTTGATCTGCGGCGAGGCCGCGCCGTAGAGCTTGATGCCACGGCCGTAGAGTGCCGTCTCGAGCATCTTGTCGTAGGGCAGGGCGTAGGCCACGGCCTGGCGCAGCTTGGGGTTGTTGAACGGCGCCCGGGTCGTGTTCATGCCCAGGTAGACCATCGCGTTCTCGATCGGCGTGCTGCTGACCTTGACCGGGCCGCCTTCCTTGGACAGCTCGGCGAAGTCCTTGGGCGGCAGGTCGAAGGTGATGTCGATGTCGCCCTTGACCAGCAGCGCGCGCCGGTTGCCGGCGTTGGGGACCTCGCGCTGGACGATGCGGCGCAGCTTGGGGCTGGCGCCGCAGGCCCAGTCGTCGTTGCGGACGTAGATGATTTCCTGGCCCGGGCGGAAGGCCTCGACCTTGTACGCGCCGCCGCCGGCGGTGTTGTTGCGGGTGAAGGCCAGGCCCCAGGGGTCTTGCGCGGTGGCGTTCTTCTTGACCAGTTCGGCGTTGAAGATGCAGGGCACAGGCACGGCCAGGTCGTTCATCGCCAGCTTGTCGCGGCGCAGGAACTTGACGACGAAGGTGTGGTCGTCGACCGCCTCGAACTGCTCGGGTTTTTCCAGCGAACCGGCGGCCATCTGGAAGGTGGGAAAGCCGCCGACGCTGACCGCGCGGTCGAACGACCATTTCACGTCGCGGGCCGTGACCGGCGTGCCGTCGTGGAACTTGGCGTTCTTGCGCAGCTTGAAGCTGACCGAGTTGCCGTCGGGCGCGATCTTCCAGCTCTCGGCCAGTTCGGGCTCGAGCTTGGTGATGTCATAGACCACGCGGCCGTCGGCCAGGGTCTTCTTGCCATAGGTCATCAGGCGGTCGTAGCAGACCCAGGACACGCCGTAGCTGGCGCGGTTGGCGCCCACGGTGTGGATGTCGAGCGAGTTGGGACCGAACTCGGTGGCCGCCAGCAGCATGTCCTGCGGCCGCGACTGGGCCGACGCGGCTTGCGGCAGGCTGGCCAGCGCTGCGGTGGCAGCACTGGTGGCGATGAAATCACGACGGTCCATGGAAACTCCGGCAAGAGGTAGGGCAGGGGTGGTGCTGCGGCGGGCCAGCGTGCAGATGAGGTCGGCGGCGAAGGTCGGTGGGCGGCCATTCAAAGCCTTCATATCCAAGTGCACTGGCTTGTATACCGGTGAGGAAACGCAGCTTTCGTGCCAACAGCTGACGGGCGGCGGCCGCCGCGAGAGGGCGGGCAAAAAGGGCACAGCTTTTGCTGTCAACCCCTACCGCCCAACAGGAGAGTGATGTGCACGCTGTTTCCCCCGTCGATGTCATCGGCGGCACCTGCCCGTGACGGCCCCAACGCCTGCCACACCCGCCAAACCCGGCGCCCAGTACGCCGGCCCGCTGCCCGGCCATGGCCGCTTCGACTACCTGCCGATCACGCGCCGGCCCGGCTACCGCTGGCCGGGCGGCGCCGGGCTGGCGGTCTACCTGGGCTTCAACCTCGAGCATTTCGCCTTTGGCGAAGGCCTGGGCGCCTGCATCGCCCCGGCCGCGCCCCAACCCGACGTGTTGAACTTCAGCTGGCGCGACTACGGCAACCGGGTCGGCGCCTGGCGCTGTATCGAGTTGTTCGACCAGTTGGCGCTGCCCACCGGTGCCTTGGTCAACACCGCGCTGTACGACTATTGCCCCGAGTTGGTGACGGCGCTGGTGGCCCGCGGCGACGAGTTGATAGGCCATGGCCACAGCAATGCCGAGCGCCAGGGCGGGCTGGCCGAGGCCGCCGAGCGCGATCTGCTGCAGCAGTGCCGCAGCCAGATGCTGGCGCACAGCGGCCAGGCGCCGACGGGCTGGCTGTCGCCCTGGATCTCGGAGAGCCTGCACACGCCCGACCTGCTGGCCGAAACCGGCTACCGCTACACCCTCAATTGGTGCCACGACGACCAGCCCGTGCGGATGCGCACCAGAAACGGGCTGGGCCTGTGGGCGCTGCCTTATCCGCAGGAGCTCAACGACATCCCGATGATCGTGGCACGGCAAATGGACGCCAAGGATTTCGCCCAAATGGTCATCGACAACTTCGACGAGATGCTCGAGCAGTCGCGGGCCCAGCCGCTGGTGATGGGCATCGCGTTCCATCCCTACATCGTCGGCCAGCCCTACCGGCTGCGCCATCTGCGGCGCGCGCTCGAGCACATCGCCCGCCAGCGCGACCTGGGCGGAGTCTGGTTCACGAAGCCGGGGGCGATCTGCGATCACGTCGAGTCGCTCAGCCCGACCGCGGACGCGGGCTGAGCGGCGCGATCAGGCTGGCCTGTCCATCAAGCCGGCAGCCGGCGGGCGGGCAGGAAAGCGCGTTGCCCCATGCCGCAGCAAAACGCGCTGACCCAGGGCCGCAGCGCAGACGCCAGGTGGCGGCCTTCGGCGTTGAGCGCGTCCAGCCGGTCGGCCGCGGCCTGGGCCTGGCGCCGCAGGCCGGCTTCGTCCACCTTCAGCACGCGCCCGCCGTCGACCACCAGCCGCCCGCCCACCAGCACCCGGTCCACCGCGGTGCCGCTCTCGCCGTGCACCAGTTGGCGCAGCGGGTCGCGCAGCGGCACATATTCGGGCCGGCTCAGGTCCAGCAACACCAGGTCGGCGCGCCAGCCCACGGCGATGCGGCCGATCTGGTCGCCCCAGCCCAGCGCGACGGCGCTGGATTCGGTGGCCATGCGCAAGGCCTCGGCGGCGCTCAGCCAGCGCTGTTCGTCGGCGCCTATCAGCCGCGACAGCCCGACCGCCAACCTCGCTGCCTCGAACAGGTTCTGGGTGTCCGAGGTGTTGGCGCCGTCGCTGCCCAGGCCGACACGCAGGCCGCGTTCGAGCATGCGCCTGACCGGGGCGACGCCCGAGCCCAGCCGCAGGTTGCTCAGCGGGTTGTGCACGGCAGTGACCCCGGCGCGCGCCAGGGTCTCGATGTCGGCGTCGTCAATCCAGATCGCATGGGCCACGCTCAGGCGCGGGCTCAGCAAGCCCAGCGCGGCGAGTTGGGCCACCAGGCTGTGGCCATGGCGCGCCTGGCCCGCCACCGCCTGGGCCTGGCTCTCGGCCAGGTGGGTCTGCAGTGGCAGGCCGAACTCGGCCGACAGCGCCGCGCAGCCCTGCAAAAAGGCATCCGAGCAGTGCAGCGGGATCGTCGGTGCCAGCCCCAGCCGCACTTGCGCGGCGTCGAAAGGCCAGTCGCGCGCGGCTTGTCGCACCACCGCCAGGCAGGCGGCGGGGTCGGCAGCGCGCAGGCCGGCCAACGTCGGGCGCAAGGTCTCGGGCAGGCTGGCCAGCAGCGCGGGATAGGCCTGGTAGAGCGTGCGGTCGGCCATCATCGGCGCGACCACCGCCCGGATACCGGTCGCCGCATAGGCGCCGGCCAGCGCGTGCAGCCCGGCCAGCGAGGGCAGCGGGCTCTCGGCGCTCATGTCGAACAGCGCCGTGCAGCCCTTCTTCAGCAACTCGACCGCCGTCAGCGTCGCGCTCAGCGCCAGGTCGTCCAGGTTGCGCTGGCCGTTGATCGCCGGCGAGGCGGCCAGAAAGCCTTCCAGCGCGACATCGGCCACCGCGCCCCGGCCCAGCGTGCCATGGGCGTGGGTATGGCCGTTGACCAGGCCGGGAATCACCAGGCGGTCGGTCGCGTCCAGGCGCCGCACCGATTCAAGGCTGGCGAACTGCCCTGGCGTGCCTATGGCGAGGACCCGGCCGTCCTCGACCAGCAAGTCGGCCGGCCGTGCCGCCTGCCCGGCGTCGGGTAGCACCAGGCCGTTGACGATCAACAGTCGGTCGGTCATCGCGCGGCCACCGTTGCGCTGTCGGGTTCGAGGGGTATGGGGATGATGGGGACCATCGGCCAGCCGATGCAGGATTCAAGCCCGTTCTCCGGCCCGTTCTTCGGCCCGCTCGGCGGACAGGGGGCAGGGGGCAGGGGGCAGGGGGCAAAAAACGCCAGCCCACCGCTTGCGGGCGGGCTGGTCTGGCCGGCGGGGATCGAACCCACAACCCCCAGCTTAGAAGGCTGGTGCTCTATCCAGTTGAGCTACGGCCAGGATGGGACAGGCGGCGCGGCATCCGACACCCCTGAAAAGTGCCGGCCTCCGGGCAGAGGCTGCGCTGCCGTCGCGCTGCACTGGGAGAGGATTCTAGGAGCCCGGCGGCACCGGCCCGGCAGGCAGGTCGTTTGTCCGTCGCCCTTCGCGCTAGCGACGGGGCCGGACCGGCGCCAGAATGCGCGCATGTTGACGCCACCCGACACAGCTTGCCGCCTGCCTGCAACCCTTGGGTGGCTGGCCGCATGAGCTCGCCATCCAGCCGGCCCGACCGATTCGACCGCCTCGACGCCTTGCGCGGCGTGGCGATCGTCTGGATGGTGGGTTTTCATTTCAGCTTCGACCTCAACCACCTCGGCTGGCTGCAGCCGCGCCAGGATTTTTACCGCGACTTGTTCTGGACCGGCCAGCGCACGCTGATCGTCAGCCTGTTCCTGCTCTGCGCCGGCCTCGGCCAGGCGCTGGCCCAGCGTGCCGGCCAGGGCTGGCCGCGTTTCTGGCGCCGCTGGGCACAGGTGGTGGCCGGCGCGCTGGCGGTGTCGGTGGGCTCGGCGCTGATGTTTCCGGCCAGTTGGATCAGCTTCGGCGTGCTGCACGGCATGGCGCTGTTGCTGCTGGTCGCTCGCTGGGCCGCGCCGCTGGGGCGCTGGCTGTGGCCGCTGGGCGCGCTGGCGTTGCTGCTGCCGCGCGCCGTGCAGCACAGTTTCTTCGACAGCCGCTGGACGAATTGGATGGGCCTGGTGACCCACAAGCCCGTCACCGAGGACTATGTGCCGGTGCTGCCCTGGCTGGGCCTGATGCTGTGGGGATTGGCCGCCGGCCAATGGCTGCTGGCGCGGCGGCCGGCGCTGCTGTCCGGCGCCTTGCCGGCCCCGTTGGCGTTGCTGGCTTTCCTGGGTCGCTGGCCACTGACGGTCTACCTGCTGCACCAGCCGTTGCTGATCGGGGCCCTGACCGCAGTGGCCGCGCTGCGCCGCCTCGGCTGACGCAGGGCCACGGGGCCACCGTGCCATCATCCGGCGCGGGCCGCGCCCCCTGGCAGCGCCGCGGCGCGCGCCGCGCGCGATTCGGCGCTGGCCGCGGCCAGCGCGATCTGGTCGTGCGCCATGTAGGACGTGGCGTGGTTCAGCGCGGTGGCGATCGCGTTGACCGATTCCTTGCTCATGCGCACCACCGCCGACGGCATGGCCAGGGTCTTGCGCGCCAGTGCCTCGGCCCGCGCCAGCGCCTGGCCGGACTCGGCGAGATGGTCGATCAGGCCGATGGCCAGCGCGTCGGCGGCGCCAAAGCGCTCGCACAGAATCGTCAGCCGCTTGGCCTTGGCCGGGCCCAGCAGGTTGACCAGGCGCGGGATCGTGCCCCAGGTCAAGGGGATGCCCAGCGCGATCTCGGGCAGCGAGACGAAAGCGTCCGACGCGACCACGCGCCAGTCGCAGGCCAGCGACAACGCCAGCCCGCCGCCCACGGCAAAACCTTCTATCGCGGCGATCGTGATCTGTGGCATCGCCTCCCAGGCGCGGCACATCTGGTAGCCGATGGCGGCGATCTCGCGCCGCTCGACCAGCGACAGCGCCTCGTCGGCCCAGGACTGCGCGTCCTTCAGGTCGGCGCCGGCCGAAAAACAGGTCTTGCTGCCGGTCAGGATGACGGCGTCGACATCGGCGCGGTCGGACAGCTCGCGGGCGGTCCGGGTCAAGGCCTGCATCAGCGCGCGCGACAGCGCGTTGCGCGCCTGCGGCCGGACCAGGGTGACGGTGGCCAGGCGGCCTTCGATGTGCAGGTGCAAGTTCAGGGGCAGGGGCGGCGGGTTCATGGCGGCGACTCTGGAGGACGGGACGCGCAGGAGACTACCATCGCGGCATGAGCGACAAGATCCTGTTCGGCTTTCATGCCGTCACCGTGCGGTTGAAGACCGCCCCCGAATCCATCATCGAGATCCACGTCGAGGCCTCGCGGCGCGACGCCCGGATGCGAACTTTCGTCGAGCGCGTCAAGGCCGCCGGCGCCAAGCTGGTCGACAGCGATGACGACCGCTTGATCCGCCTGGCCGGCAGCCCGCGCCACCAGGGCGTGGTCGCGCGGGTCAAGGCGCTGGCCACCGTCAACTCGCTGGACGATGTGCTGGACGCCGTCAGCGGCCCGGCGCTGGTGCTGGTGCTCGACGGCGTGACCGACCCGCACAACCTGGGCGCCTGCCTGCGGGTGGCCGACGGTGCCGGCGCGCACGCCGTGGTGGCGCCCAAGGACCATGCGGTAGGCCTGAACGCCACCGTGGCCAAGGTGGCCAGCGGCGCGGCCGAGACCGTGCCCTACCTGATGGTGACCAACCTGGCGCGCAGCCTGAACGAGTTGAAGGAACGCGACATCCAGGTCATAGGCACGGCCGAGGATGCCGAATTGACGATCTACGACGTCGACCTGACCGGGCCGGTGGCGCTGGTGCTGGGCGCCGAGGGAGCGGGGCTGCGCGCGCTGACGCGCAAGACCTGCGACCTGCTGGTGCGCATCCCGATGGCCGGCGCGGTGGAAAGCCTCAACGTCTCGGTGGCGTCTGGCGTGTGCCTGTACGAGGCGCTGCGCCAGCGTCGGCCGGCCAAGCCGGTCGGTCTGACGGTTACGGCCTGACCTTGCTGGCATGACTTTGCCGGCATGACAGCACGCGCTTGGCCTGGCCCCAGCCGCCGCGTCAGGCGCTTCGGTACACTGTTTTTCATCCCCACCACCGGCCGCCCTCCATGCCCGTGATCGCCCTCTCCCACCCGCTGGTGCGCCACAAGATCGGCCTGCTGCGCGAGGACAAGATCTCGACCAAGAAGTTTCGCGAGCTCACCCACGAGCTGGCGCGGCTGCTGGCCTACGAGGCCACGGCCGACTTTCCGCTGGAAAAGACCACCATCGCCTGCTGGAGCGGCCCGGTCGAGATCGACCAGATCGCCGGCCGCAAGGTCACGATCGTGCCGATACTGCGCGCCGGGCTGGGCATGCTCGAAGGCGTGCTCGACATGGTGCCCAACGCGAAGATCAGCGTCGTCGGCCTGGCGCGCGACCACGAGACGCTGCAACCGGTGCATTACTTCGAGAAGTTCGTCGGCCACCTGAGCGAGCGCACGGCGATCATCGTCGACCCGATGCTCGCCACCGCCGGGTCGATGATCGCCACCGTCGACCTGCTCAAGGCGCGCGGTTGCATCGACATCCGCGCGCTGGTGCTGGTGGCCGCGCCCGAGGGCATCGCCGCACTCGGCAAAGCCCATCCGGACGTGCGGTGCTGGACGGCGGCGGTCGACAGCCACTTGAACGAGATCGGCTACATCATCCCCGGCCTGGGCGACGCCGGCGACAAGATCTTCGGCACCAAGGACGACGACACGCTGTGAGGCGGGCCAGCCCCCGCCCGAGGCGCCGGTGAACGCGGCGCGTCGCAGCCTGGTCGCGCTGTTCGCCGCCACCTGCGCGCAGCTGACCGGATTCTTCCTGTTCGGCCCCTGGCTGCTGTTCACGCTCAAGGACGAGGGTCTGGGCACTGCGGCGGTCGGCGGCTTTGGCGCGCTGCAATGGGCTGGCTTGCTGGTCGCAACGCCTTTTGCGTCTAGCTGGGTGCAGCGCCTGGGGCCGCGCCTGGCGCTGCTGGTCAGCGGCTTGATTCCCTTGCTCGCGATCGCCGCGATGGTGATGACGAGTAGCCTGACCGCCTGGGCGCTGCTGTACTTCATCGCCGGCATGGCGTCTACGCTGCGCTGGATCCTGGCCGAGGCCACTGTGGCTGAACTGGCGCCGGCGCACCGGCGCGGCCGGGTGATGGGCTTGTTCGCGATGATGATAGGGGTGACCTTCATGGCCGGCCCGGCGCTGCTGTCGGTCCTGCTCGCCGCGGCCTGGGACACCCGGGCGGTGGGCTGGGTGGCGGTGACCCTGGTCGCGCTGGGCGTCTTGCTGCAGTTGCCGGTGCGGCCCCCAGCCCATACCCAAGAGCCTGTGCCGGCAGCCCGCGCCGGATGGCGCGGCACGCTGGGAGCGCTGCGCGCCGCGCCGGTGGTGATGCTGACCGGCTTCGTCGGCGGCTTCTTCGAGTCCGGCCTGGCCAGCGCCTTGCCGCTGTACGGCCTGGCGGTCGGGTTTTCGACCACGCTGTCGGCTTTGCTGGTCTCGGCCAGCGGCCTGGGCAGCACGCTGCTGGCGCCCGTGGCCGGTGAGCTGTCCGACCGCTTGCCTTCCGCTGCGGTGCGCCGCGGCTGCGCCATGGCCAGCCTGGTGGCCACGCTGGCGCTGCCGCTGGTGCCACATTGGGCGCCGCTGGCCTGGGCCATCGCATTCACCTGGGGCGGGGCGGGTGCGGCGCTCTACACGCTGGCGATGGTCGAGATCGGCCACCGCCACCAGGGCGTGGCCCTGGTCAACAGCACGGCGGTGCTGGTGATGGCCTACACCGCCGGCGGTATGCTGGCGCCGGCCGCTGGCGGCTTGATGCTGCAATGGGCGCCGGCGCTGGGTTTTCCGGCGCTGTTGCTGGCGGTGGCGGCGCTGGGTTGGTGGCCGAACCTGCAGCCGACCGGCAGCCCGCCCGGACGCTAGCGCCGGACAGGCGGCTGTCGCCGCAGGTCCACCTAAACTCAGGCCTCCCTCGAATCCACTCCCCGGAGGCGCTCCGGCCAGCCCGCCATGTCCTCTTTGACCGCCATCCGCCAGGCGTCCGTCCGCGTCGTCCTGGGTGCCACGCTCTTGCTGTCCGGTTTCCTGGCCGCGTCAGGCGGGGTGTCTGCCCAGGTCCAGGCGCCCGGCGCCAACCTGGAACTCGAGCAGTTGACCTGGACCGAGTTGCGCGACCGCATCGCCGCAGGCAGCGAGACGGTGCTGGTGCCCATAGGCGGCACCGAGCAGAACGGACCGCACATCGCGCTGGGCAAGCACAACCTGCGGGCCCAGGTGCTGGCCGGTCAGATCGCCCAAGCGCTGGGCCATGCGCTGGTTGCCCCGGTGCTGGCCTACGTGCCCGAGGGTGCGATCGAGCCGCCCGCCGGCCACATGCGCTTCGCAGGCACGGTCTCGGTGCCGGAGGCGGCTTTCGAGGCTTTGCTGGAGTCGGTGGCGCGCAGTTTCAAGCGACATGGCTTTCGCGAGGTAGTGTTTCTCGGCGACCACGGGGGCTACCAGAAGAACCTGCAGCATGTGGCCGACAAGCTGAACCGGGAATGGCACGCGGGCGCCGCGTCGTCGCCCTGTCGCGTGCATGCCTTGGTCGACTACTACCGCGCAGCACAGGATGGGCATGCCAAGCTGTTGCAGGCCAGGGGCTTCAGCGCCGCTGAGATCGGCAGCCATGCCGGCCTGGCCGACACCGCGCTGACGCTCGCCACGGCCCCGTCGCTGGTGCGCAGGGACCAGTTGGCCCGGGCCGCCAAGGCCGGCGAGCGCGAGGGCGTGCGCGGGGACCCCAGGGCGGCCAGCGCCGAACTCGGCCAGATCGGTGTCGACCGCATCGTCCAGGTCTCGGTCGCGGCGATCCGAGAGCGCATCCAGGCGCGCTGATCGGCTGTCTTCTGGCGGCGCCAGCCACGGCCAACGCGGTCACGCTAGCCGGCTTCATAGAATGAGGGGTTGAATCCGAAGCAAGAGACCTGGGCGATGATGGAATTGAACTGGAAGAGGGCGCTGGTGGCCGGTGGGGGTGCAGGTGCTGGCAGGGGCTTGGCCCCGATCGCTGCCCTGGCGGCGCTGATCACGGGTCTGGCGAGCGCCGCAGACGCGCCCGCGACCGCCGCCGTGTCGGCCTTGCCCGGCATGCCGCCGGTGACCGACCCCCGCAACCTGTACAGCGAGACCGGCGCGGGCAAGCTGAGCCCGCAGGTGCAGGGCGACCTCGACCGCATCTATGTGCCCAACCTGCGGTCCAACGACGTCTCGGTGATCGATCCGGCCACGCTGAAGGTGGTCGGGCGCTTCAAGGTTGGCATCAGCCCGCAGCACATCGTGCCGGCCTGGGACTTGCGCACGCTGTGGGTCACCAACAATGCCGAAGGCCGCACCGACGGCAGCCTGACGCCTATCGACCCGCGCACCGGCCAGCCGGGCAAGGCGATACCGGTCGACGACCCCTACAACATGTACTTCACGCCCGACGGCAAGTCGGCGATCGTCGTGGCCGAGGCCCGAAAGCGGCTCGATTTCCGCGATCCGCGGACGATGGCGCTGCAATACGCGATCGACACGCCGGGCTGCCCGGGCATCAACCATGCGGACTTCGCGATCGATGGCCGGTTCGCGATCTTCACCTGCGAGTTCTCGGGCACCGTGGTCAAGATCGACCTGCCCAACCGCAAGGTGCTGGGCTACCTGAGCTTGCAGATGCCCGCGACCCGCTTCAAGGAGACCGCTGCGCCGCGCGCGCCGCTGGTCAGTGTGCCGGGCAAGGCCTGGGAGCCCGGCCAGACCGAGGTCTGCAGCGTGACCAAGGGCATGCCGCAGGACATCCGCAGCAGCCCCGACGGCAAGCGCTTCTACATCGCCGACATGCATGCCGACGGCGTGCACATCGTCGACGGCGAAGCCTTCACCCAGGTCGGTTTCATCGCCACCGGCATCGGAGCCCATGGCCTCTACCCCAGCCGCGACGGCCGCCGCCTGTACGTGGCCAACCGCGGTTCGCACCAGATCCACGGCAAGCGCCTGGGCAATGGCAGTGTCACGGTGATCGATTTCGCGACCGAATCGGTGGCCGCGCGCTGGCCGGTGCCGGGCGGCGGCAGCCCCGACATGGGCAATGTCAGCGCCGACGGCAAGTACCTGTGGCTGGCCGCGCGCTTCGACGACGTGATCTACCGCTTCGACACCAGCAGCGGCGATGTGGCGCAGGTCAAGGTCGGCAGCGAGCCGCATGGCCTGACGGTCTGGCCGCAGCCGGGCCGCTATTCGCTCGGCCACACCGGCAACCTGCGCTGAGCGCCGGACCTGCAAGGGCATGACGCGATTGCTCGACGCCTTCTGGCGCGCCGCTGCCTATTGCCTGCACCCCAAGGTCATAGGCCTGTCGCTGCTGCCACTGCTGATCGGCGTGGCGCTGACCCTGGGCGGGGGCTGGTTCTACTGGGAAGCCGCGGTGGCGGGGGTGCGCGCGACGCTGGAAAGCTGGCAACTGGTCGACGCCGGGTTGAAGTGGGTGGAGACGCTGGTCGGCGCCTCGTTCCGCTCGGTGCTGGCGCCGCTGATCGTGGTCGGCCTGGTCGCGCCGGTGATCGTGTTGCTGTCGGTGCTGCTGGTGGCCTGGCTGATGACGCCGGCCATCGTCAACCTGGTCGCGGCGCGGCGTTTTCCGCGGCTCGAGCGCAAGCAGGGCGCGGGCTTCATCAGCAGCCTGTTCTGGTCGGTGGCCTGCACCCTGTTGGCATTGCTGGCCCTGGTGGTCAGCCTGCCGCTGTGGTTCATTCCGCCACTGGTGCTGGTGTTGCCGCCGCTGATCTGGGGTTGGCTGAACTACCGGGTGATGAGCTTCGACGTGCTGGCGGCGCACGCCAGCCCGCAGGAGCGGCGCCGGCTGATGCAGGCCCACCACATGCCGCTGCTGGGCATAGGCGTGGTCTCGGGCTACCTGGGCGCCGCGCCGTCACTGCTGTGGGCCGCCAGCGCGATGACGCTGGTGTTTGCCCCGCTGCTGATCGTCGTGTCGGTCTGGCTCTACACGCTGGTGTTCGGTTTCTCGGCGCTGTGGTTCGCCCACTACGGCCTGTCCGCGCTGGCGGCGATGCGGGCCGAGGCCGCCGAGGCCGCCGACGCGGCGCGGCCGCAGGCCCCGGGCGGCGAGGTGATCGAGATGGGCGGCACGTCATCCGCACCCGCCTCCCAGCCACTTTTTCCCCCTCCCAACGCGCCGGCCCTGCCGCCGCCCACCCCCTGAATGGCAAACCCCATGCGCAACATCGGCCTCATCATCGTCGGCGACGAGATCCTGTCGGGCAAACGCCAGGACAAGCACCTGCCCAAGGTGATCGCCCTGCTCAATGCGCGCGGCCTGAGCCTGGCGTGGGCGCGCTACATCGGCGACCACCGCGGCCAGCTGACGGCGGCCTTGCGGGACGCTTTCGCCGGCGGTGACATCGTGTTTTCCTGCGGCGGCATAGGCGCCACGCCCGACGACCACACCCGCCAGAGTGCGGCAGCGGCGCTGGACCGCCCACTCGTTCTGCACCCGCAGGCCGAGGTGTTGATCCGCCAGCGCATGCAGGAGATCGCTGTCGAGCAGGGATTGAACTACGAACCCGACCGCGCGGACAACGTGCACCGGCTCAACATGGGCATGTTCCCGCAGGGCGCGGACATCATCCCCAACCCCTACAACAAGATCCCCGGGTTCTCGGTCGGTGACGTGCACTTCGTTCCCGGATTCCCGGTGATGGCGCACCCGATGATCGAGTCGCTGCTGGACGGGCGCTATGCCGCGCTGCAGGGCAGCCAGGTGCAGGCCGAGCGATCGGTGATCGTGATGGGCGGCATGGAGGCCGCACTGACACCGCTGATGGAAGACATCGAGGCGCGCTTCCCCGGCATCAAGGTCTTCAGCCTGCCCAGCGTGGACCATCCGCAATGGGGACGCCACATCGAACTCGGCGTCAAGGGCCTGCCCGCCGACACTGATCTGGCCTTCAAGGCCTTGCTTGACGAATTGGCGCGCACCGCAGTGACGCTTGGCCCCGAATTGGTGCGATGATGAAGCACCAAATTTGGGCTTAAAAACGAACCAATGCGGTGCGGCTCTGCATGCCTTGTCGGCGACCGGCCGAGGTGACCGGCGTCGTATGCCATCCGGGCGCAGGCATGGTTTCTGCTACATTCTTGTGCGCTCTGGGCCGGGTTGATGGTCCAGGGCAAGAAGCGATACACCCCTATCCCCATCTTTTTTTACGCGTCCAGCAATGGGCAAGCGCGTTCTGCTAGGAGATTCCTGATGGCAAAGACCGTCGCCGATGTGATGGCCATGGTGAAAGAAAACGAGATCAAGTTCGTTGATTTCCGTTTCACCGACACCCGAGGCAAGGAGCAGCACGTCTCGGTGCCTGTGTCCCACTTCGATGAAGAAAAGTTCACGTCGGGCCATGCCTTCGACGGCTCCTCGATCGCCGGCTGGAAGGGTATCGAAGCCTCCGACATGCAGTTGATGCCGGACCCGAACACCGCCAACATCGACCCATTCTTCGAAGAGCCGACGCTGATCCTGACCTGCGACGTGGTCGACCCGGCTGACGGCAAGCCCTACGAGCGCGATCCGCGTTCGCTGGCCAAGCGCGCCGAAGCCTACATGCGCAGCACCGGCCTGGGCGACGCCGCCTATTTCGGCCCGGAACCCGAGTTCTTCGTCTTCGACAGCATCCGCTGGTCGAACGACATGTCGGGCTGCTTCGTCAAGATCGAATCGGAAGAGGCCGCCTGGAACACCGGCAAGGAATACGAACATGGCAACAACGGCTTCCGGCCCAGCGTCAAGGGCGGCTATTTTCCGGTGCCGCCGGTCGATTCGGGCCAGGACTTGCGCTCGGAGATGTGCCTGATCCTGGAATCGCTGGGCATCCCGGTCGAGGTGCACCACCATGAGGTGGCCAACGCCGGCCAGATGGAGATCGGCACCCGCTTCTCGACCCTGGTCGAGCGCGCCGACTGGGTGCAACTGCAGAAGTACGTGATCCACAACGTGGCCCATGCCTACGGCAAGACTGCCACCTTCATGCCCAAGCCCATCGTTGGCGACAACGGCAGCGGCATGCATGTGCACCAGTCGGTCTGGAAGGACGGCAAGAACCTTTTCGCCGGCGACGGCTACGCTGGTTTGAGCGACTTCGCGCTGTACTACATCGGCGGCATCATCAAACATGCCCGCGCGCTGAACGCGATCACCAACCCGGGTACGAACTCGTACAAGCGTCTGGTGCCTGGCTTCGAAGCGCCGGTCAAACTGGCCTACTCGGCCAAGAACCGATCGGCCTCGATCCGCATCCCCTATGTGGCCAACCCCAAGGGCCGCCGCGTCGAGGCGCGTTTCCCCGATCCGCTGATGAACCCCTACCTGGGTTTCGCGGCGCTGCTGATGGCGGGTCTGGACGGTGTGGAGAACAAGATCCACCCGGGCGAAGCCGCCACCAAGGACCTGTACCACCTGCCGCCGGAAGAAGATGCGCAGATCCCGACCGTCTGCGCCAGCCTTGAGCAAGCGCTCGAGTACCTGGACAAGGGCCGGGCCTTCCTGACCAAGGGTGGCGTGTTCACCGATGCCTACCTCGACGCCTACATCGAACTGAAGATGCAGGAAGTCACGCGCTTCCGCATGGCCACGCACCCGGTCGAGTTCGACATGTACTACACCCTGTAAAGGGCAGCGGTGGCCTGCGGCCACTGTGCAAACCAGGGGCGGCGCGAGCCGCCCTTTTTCGTGTGCGCTCAGCTTGGACGCACTCTTGGAGGTGCAACTCCTCCTCGCTGGTGGCACTCGGTGACAATCGGCAGGATGACAACTTTGCAGCGCCAGTAAATCGTATGTCTCGCAATCTTGGTCAGGCTTTGATTTTGGTCCTTTCCTCAGGAACCGCCGTTCCTGTGTACACGCAGACTGGCGACACCAAGCCGAGGCAGATTTACGAGTGTCCGGGGCGTCAGTTCACGAATGTGTTGACGCCGGCAGAGGCTGAAAAGAATGGATGCAAGCCCATGCGGCTATCCGAGCCAACGACGGTTCCTGGGACGAAGGTGTTTCCGGCTGGATCGCCGGCCTCTGCGATGGTCGTCCGGCCTCCTGAGTCGAAGGTCGACCCCGGCGCCCAGCGCCAGCGCGACAGCGATGCGCGGCGCATTCTCGAGGCCGAACTGCGGCGCGAGGAGGACAAACTGGCGGCACTCAAGCGTGA
This sequence comes from Burkholderiales bacterium, assembly GCA_947453625.1. GTDB lineage: Bacteria > Pseudomonadota > Gammaproteobacteria > Burkholderiales > Burkholderiaceae_C > Pseudaquabacterium. The sequence continues at coordinate 23,521 of CANGHK010000046.1, read as the reverse complement.
ATTGAACAACGGCGAGCCCGAGCGGCGGGGCGACGAACGCAACTACCAGAACTACCTCGACCGCGTGGCGCAGATGAGGGCCAGCCTCAGCCGCGGCGAAGCCGACATCGCCGCACTCAAGCGCGAACTCGCCAAACTTCAACCCTGACAAGCCCTGCCATGAGCCCCCGTTCCGATATACCCCCCGAACGGCGAGGCGACCACTCCCGCTACGAGGTGTTCGACCTGCTCGCCACCATGGTGGCGGTGGTGCACCCCGACGGCACGCTGATGTTCGTCAACGCCCGGTTCGAGGATGTGGCCAACCTGTCGCGCCGTGCCCTGATGCGCGGCAATCTGTTCGACTGGTTCGTCGATGGCAGCCCCTTGCGAGACACGCTCAAGGCGGTGGCGCGCAACGAGATCGCCACTGGCCGTTTCGACGGCAGCTTGAAACGTCAGCCGCTGACCGCCAGCGATGCATTGCCGGTGCATGTGATCGTCACCCAGATCGACCACAGCAGCGACCGTGTGCTGGTCGAGATGCTCGAGATCGAGCAGCAGACCCGGCAGGACCGTGAGGAGCGCGCGCTGGGCCAGGTGCAGGCCAACAAGGAGTTGATCCGCAACCTGGCGCATGAGATCAAGAATCCGCTCGGCGGCATCCGTGGCGCGGCCCAGTTGCTGGAGATGGAAATCGGCCAGCCGCCGGGCCGCCCCAAGGAGGGCGCGTCCCCCTGGGGGGCCGGCGCCGAGGGCGACCTGGGGGCCATACGCCGCCGCGAGCTGACCGAATACACCCAGGTCATCATCCACGAAGCCGACCGGCTGCAAGCCCTGGTCGACCGCCTGCTGGCGCCGCACCGCAAGCCGCATGTGGTCAGCGACGTCAATATCCACGAAGTCTGCGAGCGGGTGCGGTCGCTGATCCTGGCCGAATTTCCGCGCGGTCTGGCGGTCAAGCGCGACTACGACACCTCGATCCCCGACTTTCGCGGCGACCGGGAGCAGCTGATCCAGGCCGTGCTCAACATCGCCCACAACGCTGCGCAGGCCCTGGTCGATCGCATCGCCGAGGGTGACGCCCGACTGATCCTGCGCACGCGGGTGTCGCGCCAGGTGACGATAGGCAAGCAGCGCTATCGACTGGCATTGGAATTGCATATAGAGGACAACGGACCGGGTGTGCCCGAGGACATCCAGGACCGAATCTTCTACCCGCTGGTATCGGGGCGCGAGGGCGGTTCGGGGCTGGGCTTGACATTGGCGCAGACCTTCGTGCAGCAGCACATGGGGCTGATCGAATGTGACAGCGAGCCCGGCCGGACTACTTTTCGCATCGTGATCCCGCTGCCTTGATACCGCAGCTTGACTTCAAGCCTACAGGCCGCCGCAGCATGAAACCCATCTGGATCGTAGACGACGACCAATCCATCCGCTTCGTGCTCGAGAAGGCGCTGGCGCGCGAGCAGTTCGCGACACGCAGCTTCTCGAACCCGCGCGACGTGCTCGCCGCCCTCGACGACGACGAACCGCAGGTGCTGGTCAGCGACATCCGCATGCCCGGCGGCTCGGGCATAGACTTGCTGGCCAAGGTCAAGGCCAGGTTGCCTGGCCTGCCAGTGATCATCATGACCGCCTACTCGGACCTGGACAGCGCTGTCTCGGCCTTCCAGGGCGGCGCCTTCGAATACCTGCCCAAGCCCTTCGACCTGACCCGCGCGGTCGAGTTGATCCGCCGGGCGATGGAAGAAAGCCTGCGCGAGGCCGTGCGCGACGTCGGCAGCACCGAGATGCCCGAGATGCTGGGCCAGGCGCCGGCGATGCAGGACGTTTTCCGCGCCATCGGGCGGCTGTCCCAGAGCAATGTCACGGTGATGATCACCGGCGAGTCGGGCTCGGGCAAGGAGTTGGTGGCGCGCGCGCTGCACAAGCACAGCCCGCGTGGCGACGCCGGCAGCAACGGCCCGTTCATCGCGATCAACACCGCGGCGATCCCGAAAGACCTGCTGGAGTCGGAGTTGTTCGGCCATGAGCGCGGCGCCTTCACCGGCGCCCAAACCACGCGCCGCGGCCGCTTCGAGCAGGCCGACGGCGGCACTCTGTTTCTCGACGAGATCGGCGACATGCCCTTCGACTTGCAGACCCGGCTGCTGCGTGTGCTCTCGGACGGCCAGTTCTACCGTGTCGGCGGGCACCAGCCGCTGAAATCCAATGTCCGGGTGATCGCCGCCACCCACCAGAACCTCGAGCAGCGGGTGCGCGATGGCGCGTTCCGCGAGGACTTGTTCCACCGCCTCAACGTGATCCGTCTGCGCCTGCCGGCGCTGCGCGAGCGGCGCGAGGATGTGGCGCAACTGACACGCTTCTTCCTGTCCAAAAGCGCCAAGGAACTCGGCGTCGATGCCAAGCGAATCACCGAATCGGCGCTGGAGCGGCTGATGGCCTTCGACTTCCCGGGCAACGTGCGACAGTTGGAGAACATCTGCCACTGGTTGACGGTGATGGCCCCGGCCCAGGTGATCGAGCCCAAGGACTTGCCGCCCGAACTGATGGCCGGCGACATGGCGCGCACGCCTTTGGCTGCGGCCACGCTGCCGGCCGACTACGCGGCGGCACCGTCGGGCGGGGCGTCAGGTTCGCTGCCGCAGGCCGCTGCCGTGGGATCTGCGCCAGCGGCCACAGCGGTCGGCGCCGCACACAGCGGCTGGCTGCTCGACCTGCAGCGCGAGGCCAGGCGGCTGCTCGAATCGGGCAACCCCGAGGTCTGGGACTCGCTGACGCGACAGTTCGAGGGCCAGCTGATCCACACCGCGCTGGAAGTCACGCGCGGGCGCCGCATCGAGGCGGCGAACAAGCTGGGCATAGGCCGCAACACCATCACCCGCAAGATCCAGGAGCTTGGCCTGGAGGGCTGATCAGGCGGTCAACTCCACGACCACTGGTGCGTGGTCGCTGGGCCGCAAGTTCTTGCGGGTCGGTTTGTCGATGGTGCAGGCGCTGACCTGCGACCGCAAGGCCTCGCTGACCAGAATGTGGTCGATGCGCAGGCCCTGGTTCTTGCGGAAGGCCAGGTTGCGGTAGTCCCACCAACTCCAACTGCGCGGCGGCTGGTCGAACAAGCGGAAGGCATCGACCAGGCCGAGCCCGAGCAGGGCAGTGAATTGGGCCCGCTCCTCGGGTGTGCAGTGGATCTGGCCGGCCCAGGCCACCGGGTCATGGACGTCTCGGTCTTCGGGCGCCACGTTGTAGTCGCCCATCAACACCAGCCGCGGGTGGCGCGCCAACTCGTCGCGCAGCCAGTCGTGCAGTGCCGATTGCCAGGCCATCTTGTAGGCGAACTTGTCGCTGCCGGGCGCCTGGCCGTTCGGAAAGTAGGCCCCGACCACCCGCAGCCCTGCCACAGTGGCCGCGATCACCCGGGCCTGCGGATCTTCGAAACCGGGGATGTTCCTGACCACGTCGGTGGCTTCGGTGCGCGACAGCAGGGCCACGCCGTTGTAGGTCTTCTGGCCGAACCACAGGCTGTGCCAGCCCGCGGCGGCGATCTCGGCCTGCGGAAACTTGTCGTCGGTCAGCTTGGTCTCCTGCAGCACCATCACGTCGGGCTGGTGCGCGGCCAGCCAGTCCAGCAGTTGCGGCAGGCGCACGCCGAGGGAGTTCACATTCCAGGTGGCAAGTTTCATGACGGCAAGGGTGAGGGATTGAAACCGACATTCTGTGCTGCAATGTGCAAGCTGTTCGCCTGCGCTGCCGTGATGGCTTGCGGGTGCTGGTGGTGCCCCGCGCCGACAGGTGGCGGCCCGGCCGGCAGTGCCGCAGGCCTCTTGATGGGAGCAGCTTGCTCCGGGTCAGTCCTGACGGGGAAACTCCTGCCGGCGGCAGGCAGGCGGCTCCGTAGAATGACTGTTCGTTCAAGGAGTTACCCGCAATGCCATCTCATCGCCGCAGCGCCGCCAACCCTGGCGCTGAAGCCAGTACCGAGGGCAGCGTCCGGGTCCTGAAGAAGTACCCGAACCGCCGTCTCTACGACACCCAGACCAGCAGCTACATCACGCTGGCCGACGTCAAGCAGATGGTGCTGGACGGCGAGACCTTCGAGGTGCGCGACGCCAAGACCGGCGATGAGCTGACCCGAAGCATCCTGTTGCAGATCATCCTCGAAGAAGAAACCGGCGGCATGCCGATGTTTTCGACCCCGATGCTGGCCCAGGTGATCCGCTACTACGGCCATGCGATGCAAGGCATGATGGGCAGCTACTTGGAGACCAACCTGCAGGCCTTCGTCGACATGCAGGCCAGGCTGGCCGAGCAGAGCAAGGGCTTGTACGACCCCAAGACCTTCACGCCCGAGACCTGGACCCAGTTCATCAGCGGCCAGGCGCCAATGATGCAGGGGCTGATGGGCAACTACCTCGACCAGAGCAAGAGCCTGTTCGCCCAGATGCAGGAGCAGTTGCAGGCCGGCGCGCTGTTCCCGGTCATCCCGGGCTTGACGCCCAAGCGCTGAGGCCATGCCCGCCGGCGGGCGGGTTGTTGCGCAGCCGGCCCGTCCAGGCGGGCGCTTGTCGCGGACAATCGAGGGATGCATGCGCCTTCCTCTCCCCTCGCCGCCACGCCGCCCACCCCACCCAGCGCGACCAAACCCGCGCCCAGAGTCGGCTTTGTTTCGCTCGGCTGCCCCAAGGCACTGACCGACTCCGAACTGATCCTGACCCAGCTCAGCGCCGAGGGCTACCAGACCAGCAAGACCTTCGCCGGCGCCGACCTGGTGATCGTCAACACCTGCGGCTTCATCGACGACGCGGTGCGCGAGAGCCTGGACACCATAGGCGAGGCGCTGGCCGCCAATGGCAAAGTCATCGTCACCGGCTGCCTGGGCGCCCGCACCGGCGACGGCGGCGGCAACCTGGTGCGCCAGATGCACCCCAGCGTGCTGGCCGTCACCGGACCGCATGCCACCCAGGAGGTGATGGACGCGGTCCACCTGCATGTGCCCAAACCGCACGACCCCTTCGTCGACCTGGTGCCCGAGCAGCGCGCGCAGTTCCGCGGCGAGGCCGGCATCAAGCTGACGCCGCGCCACTACGCCTACCTGAAGATCAGCGAGGGCTGCAACCACCGCTGCACCTTCTGCATCATCCCCAGCATGCGCGGCGACCTGGTCTCGCGCCCGGTCGGCGATGTGCTGGGCGAGGCCAGGGCGCTGTTCGAGAACGGCGTCAAGGAGTTGCTGGTCGTCAGCCAGGACACCAGCGCTTACGGCGTCGACGTCAAATACCGCACCGGCTTCTTCGACGGCCGCCCGGTCAAGACCCGGATGACCGAGTTGTGCGAGCAGCTGGCTGAATTGGCCGCCGCGCATGGCGCCTGGGTGCGGCTGCACTATGTCTACCCCTATCCGCATGTCGACGAGTTGCTGCCGCTGATGGCCGCCGGCCGGATCCTGCCTTACCTGGACGTGCCCTTCCAGCATTCGCACCCCGACGTGCTGCGCCGGATGAAGCGCCCGGCCAGCGGCGAGCGCAACCTCGACCGCCTGCTGCAGTGGCGCGCCGCCTGCCCCGAACTGGTGATCCGCTCGACCTTCATCGCCGGCTTCCCGGGCGAGACCGAAGCCGAATTCCAGCACCTGCTCGATTTCGTACGCGAGGCGCAGATCGACCGCGCCGGCTGTTTTGCCTACTCGCCGGTGCAGGGCGCGGCGGCCAATGAGCTGGCGGGCGCCCTGCCGACCGAGTTGCGCGAGGAGCGCCGCGCCCGCTTCATGGCGGTGGCCGAGGAGGTGTCGATCAATCGCCTGCGGCGCCGAGTCGGCGCGACGATGCAGGTGTTGATCGACAGCGCGCCGGCGCTGGGCCGCAAGGGCGGCGTCGGCCGCAGCTATGCCGACGCGCCCGAGATCGACGGCCTGGTTCGGCTGCTGCCGCCCGAGAAGGCCAGCAAGACCCTGAAAGTGGGCGAGTTCACGCGCGCCCGCATCGTCGCCACCGAAGGCCATGACCTGATCGGCCAGCCGATCTGATCGCCCCGAGGCCGGACAAAGCCGGCCGCCCCCCTTGGGGGTCAAACAAAGTGGCAAAGCCACATTGGTTTGAGATCCCGGCCCGCGCTGCCCGCCGCACCTGTTCCCGACTGACGAGAGCCCCATGTCCGACACCCATGACCTGACTACCGGCCTGATCCATCACCCCTACCAGCCGCCGGCCACCTGGGACGCGGTGCCACCGGGCGTTTTCAAGGCCTCGACGGTGATCTTCCCGAACGCAGCGGCGCTGCGCTCGCGGGTCTATACCGCCAAGACCGGCTACACCTACGGCCTGCGCGGCACGCCGACCACCTACCTGCTCGAAGAGCGGTTGGCCACGCTGGAGGGCGGGCGCTTCTGCATCCTGTCGCCCAGCGGGCTGGCGGCGATCATGAACGTCAACCTCGCGCTGCTGGGGCAGGGCGACGAGCTGCTGCTGCCGAACAACGTCTACTTTCCGTCCAGCGACATGGCCGCGGCCGTGCTGGCGCGCTGGGGCATCAGCCACCAGTTCTATGACCCGATGGACGTTGCCGACCTGGCCGCAAAGATCAGCGATCGCACCAAGCTGGTCTGGGTCGAGGCGCCGGGCTCGGTGACGATGGAGTTTCCGGACCTGGCGGGGCTGGTGGCCGCGGCCCGCGCGCGCGGCGTGCTGGTGGCGCTGGACAACACCTGGGGCGCTGGGTTGGCCTTCCGCGGTTTCGACCAGGGCGCCGACATCGTGATGCACGCGCTGACCAAATACCCTTCGGGCGGTGCCGACGTGCTGATGGGGTCGGTCGTCACCCGCGACGAGGCGCTGCACCTGCGCCTGCTGAAGGTGCACGGTCAGCTCGGCCTGGGCGTGGCCGCCAACGACGCCGAATTCATCCTGCGCTCGCTGCCGACCATGGCCTTGCGCTACCACGCCCACGATGCGGCGGCGCGCGCGTTGGCCGAGTTCCTGGGCCGCCAACCGCAGGTCACGCAGGTGCTGCACCCCGCGCTGCCAGGCTCACCCGGCCATGCCCATTGGGCCGCCACCTGCACCGCCGCGGCGGGCCTGTTCTCGGTGATGCTGGACGCCGCTTTCACGCCGGCCCAGGTCGATGCCTTCGTCGACACGCTGCGGCTGTTCAAGATCGGCTATTCCTGGGGCGGGCCGGTCAGCCTGGTCGTGCCCTATGACCTGGGCTCGATGCGCGCCGACCGCACAGCGCTGCCTGGCCACCTGGTGAGATTCTCGATCGGCCTCGAGGCGGTGGCCGACCTGCAGGCCGACCTGGCCCAGGCGCTGTTGGCGCTGGGCTGACGAAATTGGGCTGACGAAGCAGCTGCCCGCCGGCCAGCGGGCCAGCGCTTCAGCCCGCGGGCTTGGCTTCGGTCGACCCGGCCAGCAGCGGGATCGCGCCGTCCGAGTCACTGCCCAGCAGCCCGACCTGGGTGTAGATGCCCAGCTTCTGGCGCGTGTCCTGGATATCGAGGTTGCGCATCGTCAGCTGGCCGATGCGGTCGGCTGGCGTGAAGGCGCCGACACCGCTCTCCATCGTCAGCCGCTCGGGGTGGTAGGTCAGGTTCGGGCTGGACGTGTCCATGATCGAGTAGTCGTTGCCGCGGCGCAGCTCCAGCGTCACCTCGCCGGTGATGGCCCTCGCCACCCAGCGCTGGGCGGTTTCGCGCAGCATCAGGCATTGCGGGTCGAACCAGCGGCCCTGGTAGAGCAGCTTGCCCAGGCGGCGGCCATTGCCGCGGTACTGCTCGATCGTGTCCTCGTTGTGGATGCCGGTGACCAGGCGCTCGTAGGCGATGTGCAGCAGCGCCATGCCCGGGGCCTCGTAGATGCCGCGGCTCTTGGCCTCGATGATGCGGTTCTCGATCTGGTCGCACATGCCCAGGCCATGCCGGCCGCCGATGCGGTTGGCTTCCTCGAACAATTCCACCGCGTTGCCGAACGAGAAGCCGTTCAGCGCCACCGGCTGGCCTTCTTCAAACCGCACCGTCACGGTCTCGGCCTTGACCACCACGTCCTCGCGCCAGAAGGCCACGCCCATGATCGGGTTGACGATGTGCATGCCGGCGTTCAGGAACTCGAGGTCCTTGGCCTCGTGCGTCGCGCCCAGCATGTTGCTGTCGGTCGAATAAGCCTTCTCGACACTCATCTTGTAGTCGAAGCCGGCGGCGATCAGGTACTCACTCATCTCCTTGCGGCCACCCAGCTCGTCGATGAACAACTGGTCGAGCCAGGGCTTGTAGATGCGCAGCGCCGGGTTGGCCAGCAGGCCGTAGCGGTAGAAACGCTCGATGTCGTTGCCCTTGTAGGTGCTGCCGTCGCCCCAGATGTCGACCCCGTCGTCGCGCATCGCCACCACCAGCGCGGTGCCGGTGACGGCCCGGCCCAGCGGCGTGGTGTTGAAGTAGGTCGCGCCGCCGGTGCTGATGTGGAAGGCGCTGCACTGGATCGCCGCGATGCCCTCGGCCACCAGTGGCGCGCGGCAGTCGATCAGGCGGGCGATGTCCGCGCCATAGGCCAGCGCCTTGCGCGGAATCTCGTCGTAGTCGGTCTCGTCGGGCTGGCCGAGGTGGGCGGTGTAGGCGCAGGGGATCGCCCCCTTGGCGCGCATCCAGTGCACGGCGGCGCTGGTGTCTAGGCCGCCTGAGAACGCGATGCCGACGCGTTCGCCGGCGGGAAGCTGCTGAAGAATGTTGGCGCTCACGGCGGGTTCTCGCTGTCTTGAAGGAAAAGGAAAAACGCTGATTTTAGGCGGCCACGCCGGCGCGCCTGGGCAGCGAGCCCAGCCCACAGGCGCCAGGCGAGGCGCACCAGAGGGCCGCCAGCAGGATCAGGTCGGCAAGATCTCGCGATCTCAGGCGACGGCGATGCCTTCGAGCCGCAGCAAGGACTGCTTGCGCGGCAGGCCGCCGGCGTAGCCGGTGAGCGAGCCGTCGCGCCCCAGCACCCGATGGCAAGGCACGAGGATGGACACCGGGTTGCGGCCGATTGCCGCGCCAGCGGCACGCACTGCGGCCGGCGATCCGGCGGCGACCGCGATCTCGCCATAGCTGCGGGTGGTGCCGCGCGGCAGCGCCAGCAAGGCCCGCCACACGGCTTGCTGGAACGGCGTGCCGTGCAGATCGAGCACCAGGCCCTGCAGGGGATCGTCGGCCGAATCGAAATACGCCGCCAGGGCGCCCGCCGCGGCCTGCAGCCAGCGCTGCTGCGGATCCACCGGCACGTCCAGCGGCCCGGGGTGGTGGGACTGGCCGTCGAACCACAGGCCGGCAAGCCCCATGGCGGTGGCGGCAGCCGTCATTTCGCCCAGCGGCGTGGCCAGGCGGGCCTGGGCTTGAATCATCGGATGGACGGTCATGGGGATTCCAGGCTGAGCCAGAGTTTGAAAACGGCATAGCCGCGCCAGGGCCGCCAGGCCTCGGCCTGGGCTTGGGCCGCGGCCGCGTCGCGGGCGCCGACTTGCTGGCCCAGGGCCTTGAGCAGGCCGATGTCGCTGGCTGGCCAGGCATCGGGCCAGGCCAGCGTGCGCAGCGCGATCAACTGGGCGCTCCAGTCTCCTACGCCCGGCAGGGCAGTCAGGGCGTCCAGTGTCTCGGCCAGCTGGGCACCGGGCTGCAGCAGCAGGCGGCCGTCGGCCATGGCTGTGGCCAGCGCCTGCAAGGCCTTGACGCGCTGGCGCACGATGCCCAGCGTGCCTATCGCTTCGGGGTCGGCCGCGGCCAGCACGGCGGCGCTGGGAAACAGGCGGCTCAGGTCGGCAAACGGCGTGTCCACCGGGGAGCCGAAGCGCTCGACCAGTCGCTGCGCCAGCGTGCGCGCAGCCGCTACCGTCACCTGCTGGCCCAGCACGACGCGCACCGCCGTCTCGAAGCTGTCCCAGCTGCCGGGCAGCCGTACGCCCGCGCGCGCGGGGCCTGGCACGCTGGCCAGCACCGGGTCGATCTGCGCCGGGTCGGCATCCAGATCGAACACATGGCGGGTGCGCTGCAGCAGCGGGCCCAGCACCGGACGCAATGCCGGGGCCACCGTCAGCTGCAACTGATGGCGTTCGGGCACGAAGCGCGCCGCCAGCCAGCCGGCAAGCGTCTGGCCCTGGTGCTGGACGGCGAGGGTTCGGCGCAGCGTCAGGCCGTCGACCACCTCCTGCCCAGGCAAGGCCCGGCGGGCGATGAAGGCCAGCAGACCGTCCAGGTCGAAGGGCGGCCGCCAGGACAGCGTCAAGACACCCGGCTGCGCGCCGCCTTCGCGCCGCAGCGCGCTCGGGCTGAGTCGGTAGTGTTGAGCAAAGGCGGCGTTGAAGCGCCGCAGGCTGCCGAAGCCGATCGCCAGCGCGACGTCGGTGACCGGCAACGCCGTGTCGGTCAGCAACTGCTTGGCCAGCAGCAGGCGATGGGTCGTCAGCCAGGCGATCGGCGTGACGCCATGTCGCTTGGCGAAGATGCGGCGCAGGTGGCGGTCGGTGATGCCGAGCCGAGCGGCCAGCGCCGGCAGCGGCGCATCACTGCCCTCGTGCGCGGCCTGGGCCAGCCAGCGGGCCGCCTGGTCGGCCAGCACCTCGGACGAGTCGGTCAGCGACAGGCCGGGCGCCAGTTCGGGCCGGCAACGCAGGCAGGGCCGGAAGCCGCGGGACTCGGCGAGCGCGGCACTGGCGAAGAATCGGCAGTTCTCGCGCCGCGGTGGCTTGACCCTGCAAACCGGCCGGCAGTAGATGCCGGTCGAGGTGACGCCGACGAACAAGCGGCCGTCGAAACGGGCGTCGTGGGTCTGCAGGGCGCGGTAGGCTGCGGTGTCGTCCAGCGGGGCGGCGGGGCAGGGCATGCGTCGATGATAGGGGCCGCCCGTGCGGCGACTCGCCGTTTTCGGACCTGTGGCTGGCGCGCCGATCAGGGCGATCAAACGAACGCCGTGGAGCATGCCCGGTGATCGGCATGGCGGGGCGCTGATCCGATGCGGTCAGTCTTTAGAATCGTCGCCACCCCACACACCCTGGAAAGCCCCTCCATGCAAGTGCAAGCCTCGGCCTTCAAGGCCTATGACATCCGTGGCGTTGTCGGCGCCGGTTTCGACGAAACCTTTGCCGAGCATCTGGGCCGGGCTTTCGGCAGCGAGGCGGTTGCAGCCGGTGAAAAGGCCGTCGCAGTCGGCCGCGACGGCCGCCTGTCGGGGCCGAAACTGGTGGCCGCGCTGATCCGCGGGCTCGCCTCGACCGGGCTGGATGTCGTCGACATCGGCGCCGTCACGACCCCGATGCTGTACTACGTTGCCGCCACCCGTGGCGCCCACGGCTGCAACTCGGGCATACAGGTCACGGGCAGCCACAACCCCAAGGACTACAACGGCTTCAAGATGGTGCTGGCTGGCCGCGCGATCTATGGCGACGACATCCAGAAGCTGCGCCAGCGCATCGAGACCGAGACCTACACGAAGAAGCGCGGTCGCAAGGCGACGATGGACATCGTGCCGGAATACACCGCCCGCATCGTCGGTGACGCCAAGCTGGCGCGGCCGATGAAGATCGTCGTCGACTGCGGCAACGGCATCCCGGGCGCCAGCGCGCCGGCCATCCTGCGGGCGCTCGGCTGCGACGTGATCGACCTCTACAGCCAGGTCGACGGCGACTTCCCCAACCACCATCCCGACCCGAGCAAGCCCGAGAACCTGGCCGACCTGATCAAGGTCGTCCATGCCACCGGGGCCGAACTCGGCCTGGCCTTCGACGGTGATGGCGACCGCCTCGGCGTCGTCACGAAAGCCGGCCACATCATCTACCCGGACCGCCAGTTGATGCTGCTGGCGCGCGACGTGCTCTCGCGCAACAAGGGTGCGACCGTGCTGTTCGACGTCAAGTGCTCGCAGCGCCTGGCCCCGGTGATCAGGAAGGCCGGCGGCAAGCCGATGATGTACAAGACTGGGCACTCGCTGATCAAGGCCAAGATGAAGGAATTGGCGGCGCCGATATCGGGTGAGATGAGCGGCCATATCTTCTTCGGCGAGCGCTGGTATGGCTTCGACGACGCCACCTACACTGCAGCCAGGATGCTGGAAATCCTGTCGCGCAGCACGGACCCGAGCGCCGTTCTCGACGCCCTGCCGACCTCGTTCTCGACCCCCGAGCTCAACGTCGCCTGCGCCGAGGGCGAGCCGCCGCGGGTGGTGGCCGCCCTTCAGGCCAGCGCCCAGTTCCCGGGTGCGGTGATCAACACCATAGACGGCTTGCGCGCCGACTATCCCGATGGTTTCGGACTGGTTCGGGCCTCCAACACGACACCGGTGCTGGTGCTGCGCTTCGAGGGCCAGACGCCCGAGGCGCTGGCCCGCATCGAGCAGGATTTCATGGCCGCGTTGCGGGTCGTCAAGCCCGACGCCCAGGTGACCCAGGCCGCGCATTGAGCCCGCAAAGCGCCTGATGCGCTTCGGGGAGGGTCCTGGCTTGCAGCGCGGATTGCGACCGCTGGAGGCCGCTGCGCTGGCCTTCTACGGCCTGCTGCTGCGCTTGGCCACGCCGCTCTACCTGCTGCGGCTGTGGCGGCGCGGCGCCACCGAGAGCGGTTACCGCAGCCACCTGGCCGAACGCCTGGGCTGCTATCGCGGGCCGCGGCCGCTGCCGGGCGCGCTGTGGTTGCATGCGGTGTCGCTGGGCGAGACCCGGGCGGCCGCGCCGCTGCTGGATGCATTGCGCGACGCCCAGCCCGGCTTGCGCATGCTGCTGACCCATGGCACGGCCACCGGCCGAGCCGCCGGCAGTCCGCTGCTGCGCGAGAACGACGTCCAGGTCTGGCTGCCCTTCGACACGCCGGGCGCGGCTAGGCGCTTCCTGCGCCATTTCCAGCCCAGCGTCGGGGTGTTGATGGAAACCGAGCTGTGGCCCGGGCTGATGCGGGCGGCCGAGCGCGCCGGCGTGCCGGTCGTGATGGCCAATGCGCGCCTGAGCGAGCGCAGCGCCGCCAAGGGCGCCCGGCTGTCGCTGCTGATGCACCCGGCCGCCGCCCGCCTGGCGCTGGTGCTGGCGCAGACCGTCGATGATGGTCTGCGCCTGCGCATGGCTGGCGCGCCCGAGGTGGTCGTCAGCGGCAACCTGAAATTCGACATGACGCCGCCGCCAGGGTTGACTGCACTGGGACTGCAGTGGCGCCAGGCCCTGCACCGGCCGGTCGTGCTGGCTGCCAGCACCCGAGAGGGCGAGGAGGGCGACCTGCTGGCCGCCTGGCAGGCGCTGCCGCTGCCTCGGCCGCTGTTGCTGCTGGTGCCGCGCCACCCGCAGCGCTTTGACGAAGTGGCAGCGCTGGTCCGCGCCCGGGGCTTCACGCTGCGCCTGCGCAGCGGCTGGGGCAGGCGGCCGCCGCCCGATGCCGCGCAAGCCGATGTCTGGCTGGGCGACTCGGTGGGCGAGATGCCGGTCTATTTCGGCTGCGCCGACGTGGCCTTGCTCGGCGGCAGCTTTGCGCCGCTGGGCGGACAGAACCTGATCGAAGCTGCGGCCTGCGGCTGTCCGGTCGTGATGGGACCGCACACCTTCAATTTCGCCCAGGCCGCGCAACAGGCCTTGCTGGCCCTGGCGGCGATCCGGGTCGCAGACATCCATGCCGGCGTGGCCGCCGCGGTGACGCTGACGCACGACCCCGACCGCCAGCGCTGGGTGCAAGGCGCCCTGGGTTTTGCCGCCACCCACCGGGGTGCCGCGGCCACGATGGCGCGCCAGGTGCTGCGGTGCCGGCGCCAGGTCATGCCGGATTGAGGCCGGCGCTCGTTGCTGGCGCGGTCTCGAGAACTTGCCCGCCTGCAGGCGGTCAGAGCCTTCGCCCGCCACTCGCGAGCGCGCAGGCGCTCGCTCGGCGCGGGCTCAGCGAGCGAGCAGAGAGTCCACTGCGGTCACGTCCTGCAACTGCAGCAGGCCGGAGACCTGGCGCAGCTTGAGGCCGTTGAAGACCACGTCATAACGCGCCTTGGCCAGGTCGCGCTGGGCCTGGTAGAGCTGAGTCTGGGCATTCAGCACGTCCAGGTTGACGCGGACACCCACCTTGTAGCCGAGCTCGGTGGCTTCGAGCGCCAGTTTGCTCGACGACTCGGCGGCCTCCAGCGCCAGCACCTGGCCACGCAGCGAACGCACGGTGAAGAAGGCACTGCGGGTGGCCTGGGCTGTGTTGCGCCGGGCGGCTTCCAAGTCGGTCTGCGCCTTGTCCTCGAGTGCCAGCGTCTCCTTGATGCGGTTCTGCACCGAGTAACCGCTGAACAGCGGCACATTGACCTGCAGCGCCAGCGAACGCGCCGGGCCGGTGCCCGAACTGGGCCCGAACGCGCCAGCCCGGGTCTCGCCGCTGATCTTGGTGTGGGCGTCGCTCAGTGATGCACTGACACCCACCGTGGGCAGGTGGCCGGTGCGGGCTTTTTCGGTCTCCAGCCGCGCCACTTCGCGCGCCAGGCGCAGTTGCGCCAGCACCGGGCTGGCGCCATCGGCCTGGGCGACCCAGTCCTCGATGTCGGCCGGCAGCAGCGGCGGCAGCACCACCGGAACCGCCAGGGGCTTGGGCTCGACGCCGGGGCGGCCGACCACGCTGGCCAGCGCCAGCCGCTTGACGGCGAGGTCGTTGTCGGCCGCCAGTTCCTGCGCGGTGGCCAGGTCGTAACGCGCCTGCGCCTCGCGGGTGTCGGTGATGGTCGCCGTGCCGACCTCGAAATTGCGCTTGGCCGAAGCCAACTGCTCGGCAATGGCCTTCTTGCTGGTGCGCACCGTTCCCAGCGCGTCGCTCGCCGACAGCACATCGAAATAGGCCTGCACCACGCGCACGATCAGGTCTTGCTCGGCGGCCAGCAGTTGCGAACGCGCCAGTTCGATGCCCCGTTCCGATTGGGCGATGGTCTTGTCGTTGCCGCGGTTGAACAGCGCTTGCTGCGCCGTCACGCCCACCGACTGCGCGCTGCTGCGCGTGCTGATGGGGCTGGTATACGGGGTGTCGCTGCGGCTTTCCGACCAGGTGCCGGTGGCATTGACTTGCGGCCGGTTCAGGGCCCGGCTCTGCTCGGCCCTGAAGACCGTCGAATCGGCCTGCGAGCGTGCCGACTGGTAGGTGGCGTCATAGGCGCGTGCGGCGTCGTAAAGCTCGGACAAGCTCTGCGCCTGGGCGCTGCCGGCAACCGCCAGGGCCAGCGCCAGCAGGCTGGGACGGGCGCGCCGCAGCAGCGGTCGGGGCTGGAAACGCGGGAGCAGGCTGGGCATGAACGGAGTCCTTGGAAAATGGGCGGATCGCGAGGATCGGGTGGAAATGGAGAGGGACTGGTGCCAAAGCCGGGCGGCTATGCCAGGTCCCTGCGGTCAATACCGGGGCACGGTTGGGTCCACCTCGCGCGACCAGGCGTCTATGCCACCAGCGATGTTGTAGGCGGAGTCGAAGCCTTGCCGACGCAGGAATGCGACACACTGCAGGCTGCGCGCGCCGTGATGGCACAGGCCGAGGATGGGCTGCGTGCGGTCGAGCTCATGCAAGCGGGCCGGGAGGCTGCTCATAGGGATGTGCATCAGGCGGGCGCCGGGCAGGTCCAGGCCTGCGGTCTGCAGTTCCCAGGCTTCGCGCACGTCGAGCAGCAGCGGCGGGTTCTCCGCGCTGGCCTGCACGAAGGCGGCGAGGTCCTGCACCCGCAGTTGTGGCACGGTGGGGTTCATGGTGCTGCTGGTCTGGCGTGACTCGGTGGCATGCGGCGCTGTGCCTGCCGATCAGAACGCGAAGCGGGTCGGTTCGGCCACGCCGTGCAGGCGCGGCGCCACCGTGTCGAACAGCGAGTCGGTCTGCAGTGTCGTGTCCGACAGGCGGGTGATGCGCAGCGCGTGCATCACCGGCTCCTGGCCGACGATGGCCAGCAGCCGGCCGCCGACCTTGAGCTGGTCGAGCAGCACCTGCGGGACCTCGGGCACCGAGCCCGACAGCAGGATGACGTCGAACGGCGCCTCGGACGCCAGGCCGCGGGCGCCGTCCATCTCGCGCACGCTGGCGTTGAGCACGCCGGCGCGCTTGAGGTTGTCCGCGGCCATCCTGGCCAGCGCGGGCACGCATTCGAGCGTGATCACCGATTGCGCGCGGTGGGCCAGCAGCGCGGCCATGAAGCCCGAGCCGGCGCCGATCTCGAGCACCCGCTCGTGGCGCTGGACATGGGCTTCCTGCAGCAGCCTAGCCTCGACCCGCGGCACCAGCATGCATTGGCCGTCGTGGCCGCTGTCGGCCAAGGGCACTTCGCAGTCGACAAAGGCCAGCGCCTTGTAGGCGGCGGGGACGAAATCCTCGCGCCGCACCATCGCCAGCAGCGACAGCACGCCGAGATCGAGCACATCCCAGGGGCGGATCTGCTGTTCGATCATGTTGAAACGGGCCTGTTCGGTGTTCATGGCGCGGGTCCTGAGGGGTCGGTGAGAGCGGTGGAATGCCGTTGGGCGCGGTGCAGAGCGGCGGGGATGGCGCGTGAATTCTATTTCGGCAGGACGACGGCAGCCTGACGCACCGTGGGCAGCGCCGGCGCGCCGAACAGCCGGCGCTCGACCCAGGCGCCCAGGTCGTCCAGCCAGCAGTAGATCACCGGCACCACGACCAGCGTCAGCAGCGACGAGGTGATGACCCCGCCTATCACCGCCTGGCCCATGGGCGCTCGCTGCTCAGACCCTTCAGTCAGCGCCAGCGCCAGCGGCAGCATGCCGAAGATCATCGCCAGCGTCGTCATCAGGATGGGCCGCAGCCGCACCCGCGCGGCCTGCAGCAGCGCCGCGTTGCGGTCCAGCCCGGGCACGACGACGCCGTGCTCGTCGACCGTGGGGGCGCGGGCGCGGATCGTGAAGTCGACCAGCAGGATCGCGTTCTTGGTCACCAGCCCCATCAGCATGATCACGCCGATGACCGAGAACATGTTGAGCGTGCTGCGCCAGATCAGCAGCGCGCCGACCACGCCGATCAGGGTCAACGGCAGCGAGCTCATCAGCGCCAGCGGCTGCAGAAAGCTGTGGAACTGCGAAGCCAGGATCATGTAGATGAACACCACCCCCAGCGCCAGCGCCGACACCGCGTAGGCCAGGCTTTCCTGCATGTCCTTGGTCGATCCGCCGAAACGGTAGCTGTAGCCCGGCGGTAGCGGCGTGGCGTCCAGCAGCTTGCGCACGTCGGCCGAGACCTCGCCCAGCGAGCGGCCGCTGGTGTTGGCGGTCAATTCACTCTCGCGGTTCAGGTCGCGCCGGTTCACCTGGTTGGCACCCAGTCCGGCCCGCACGTCGGCCACCTGCGACAGCCGCACGCTGCGGGTCGAGCCGTCGGCATTGCTGCCCAGCACCAGGCCGAGCTGGCCCAGGTCGTCGGGCTTGTCGCGCGACTCGGGCGCCAGGCGCACCCGGACATCGTAGGTCTGGTCGTTGGCGGCGCGCCAGTCGCCCACCGTCGTGCCGGCCACCAGCGCGCGCAGCGTGTTGGTGATGCTGCCCACCGACAGCCCCAGGTCGTTGGCGGCGTCGCGCCTCACGGCTATCACCACCGTCGGCTTGGGCGGCTTCATGCTGGTGTCGAGGTCGACCAGGCCGGGCACCTGGGCCAGCCTGACCATCAGCGTGTCGGTCAAGCGCTGCAACTCACCCAGGTCGGTGCCCTGTATGGACAGCTGTATGGGCTTGCCGCCGCCCACCGAGTCGAGCAGGCCGACCTGGGTGACGGTGATGCCTGCGACCTGAGCCAGGCGGGCACGAAGCGGCACCGACATCTGGTCGACGCTGCGCACCCTGTCCTTGCGGTCGACCAGGCGGACGAACACCGAGACGAAGTTGCGGCCGGCGGCCTGGCCGGTGTTGATGGTCGACAGCGTGTAGCGCACCTCGGGCATCTCGCGCAGGATCGCGTCGACCTGCCGGGCCCGGACCTCGGTGGTGGCCAGCGACGAGCCGGCCGGGGTGTAGAAGGCGACGTTGGTCTCGGAGTAATCGGCCTTGGGAACGAACTCGGTGCCCAGCTTGGACGCCAGCAGCAGTGCCAGCACCAGCGTCGATCCGGCGATCAGCACGGTGGCCAGCTTGTGGCGCAGCGACCAGCCCAGTGTGGCCACGTAGACCTCGCCCAGCCGGTGCGAGGCGCGGTCGACCCAGTGCGTCAAGCGGCCCAGCGTGTGGTCGTACCAGCCCTTGGGCTGGAAGGGCTGGCCCTCGCGGTAGTACTTGTCACGGTCTATCGCCGGGTCGTGCCATACCGAGCTCAGCATCGGGTCTAGCGTGAAACTGACGAACATCGAGATCAGCACCGCGGCGACGATGGTCAGGCCGAACTCATGGAAGAACTTGCCGATGATGCCGCTCATGAATCCTATGGGCAGGAACACCGCGACGATGGACAGCGTGGTGGCGAGCACCGCCAGCCCGATCTCGTTGGTGCCGGCCAGCGCCGAGGCGTGCGCGCTCTTGCCCATCTGCACATGGCGCACGATGTTCTCGCGCACGACGATCGCGTCGTCGATCAGCAGGCCCACGCACAAGCTCATCGCCATCAGCGTGATCATGTTGATCGTGAAGCCGAACATGTCCATGAACAGGAAGGTGCCGATCAGCGCGATCGGCAGCGTCAGCCCGGTGATCACGGTCGAGCGCCAGGAGTTGAGGAACAGGAAGACGATGGCGATCGTCAGCAGCGCGCCCTCGAACAGCGTGCGCTTGACGTTGGCCACCGAGACCCGGATCGCGCGCGAGCCGTCGCGCACCACTTCCAGCGCCATGCCGGGCGGCAACTGCGGGCGCAGCGCGTCCATCGTCTTGAGCAGGCCGTCGACGACGTCGATGGTGTTCTCGCCCTGGCTCTTCTTGACCTCCAGCGCCAGCATGCGCCGGCCGTTGTACATCGCCACCGATTCCAGCTCCTCGGGACCGTCGACCACCCGCGCCACCTGCGACAGCCGTACCGGCTGGGTGCTGCCGGCGGCGCCGACCGTGCCCGATGCCCCACGACGCGCGACGATCAGGTTGTTCAGGTCTTCCGGCCGCTTGACCCGGCCCTCGACCTGGACGATGCGCTCGGACTCGCGCGAGCGCAGGCTGCCGGCGGGAAGGTCCTGGTTCTCGGTGCGAACGGCGTTGATGACGCTCTCGACGCCGACGCCGAAGGCCTCCATCGCCTGCGGTTTCAGGTAGACGTTGATCTCGCGCTTGACGCCGCCCACCAGCGTGATCGAACCCACGCCGCGAACGTTCTCGAGCCGCTTCTTGACCACCTGGTCCGCGTAGGTGGTCAACTCCTGCACGCTCTTGCTGCTGTCGGGCGAGGTGACGGCGAGCGAGAAGATAGGCGTGCTGGCCGGGTCGTAGCGCGATACCCGGGGTTCCTTGACCTCGTCGCGGAAGCTGGCCTTGATCACCGCCAGCTTCTCGCGCACATCGTCGGCGGCGCGCCGGCCGTTGACGTCGAGGTTGAACATCACGATCACGACCGAGCTGCCCTCGTAGCTGCGCGAGAACAGCTGGTTGATGCCGGCGATGGTGTTGACAGATTCCTCGATCTTGCGCGTGACCTCGCTCTCCACCACTTCGGGCGACGCGCCGGGGTAGTCGGTCTGGACCACGACGGTCGGGAAATCGATCTCGGGAAACTGGTCGACCTTCAGGCGCTGGTAGGAAAACAGCCCCAGCACGACGAAGGCCAGCATGACCATCACGGCCATCACCGGGTTGGCAATCGACAGGCGGGTGAACCACATCGCGGGTCAGCCCGCGGCGCTGGCCGAGGCCAGCAGCGCTGCACTGGCCGCCGGGGCGGGGGCGGGCAAGGCGGCGGCCGGCAGCTTCAGCGCAACGCCGTTGGGCACCAGGCCGGCGCTGGCGGCGAGAACGCGGTCTCCCTCGGCCAGGCCCTGCAGGATCTCCACCACCTCCACGCCGCCGGCCTGGCCGCGCACGCCCAGCGTCAGCATGCGGTGTTCGGCCCGGCCGTTGCGCACGAGGATCGCATAGGGCTGGGCCTGGTCGCTGCGCACCGCCGACAGCGGCAGCGTCAGCGCGCTGCGCTGGTCGAGGTCGATGCGGCCACGCGCGAACAGGCCGTTGCGCAAGCTGGGGTGGGCTGCCACCGCCAGGTAGGCCGTCACGCTGCGCGAGCCGGCCATCGCGCTCGGGTTGATGCGCACCACGCTGGCCGGCACCGACTCGGCGCTGCCGTCCACCACCAGGCGGCCGCGCGCGCCCACCCGCAGCGCGGCCAGGTCCTGCGGCGCGATCGCGGCCTCGAGTTCGAGACGCGACAGGTCGACGATCTCCAGGATCCTGGTGTCCACCGCGACCCGTTCGCCGGGCTGGGCCAGGCGCTGGGCGACCAGGCCGGCGATCGGCGCCGTCAGCACGGCATCAGCACGCGACTTGCGCGCCAGTTCCACCGCCGCGAGCGCGGCCTGCAGCGTGGCCTGGGCCCCGGCCTCGCTCGAGACCGAGGTTTCCAGCGCGGTCGGCGAGATGAAACCCTGGGCCACCAGGGCCTTGTTGTTGGTCAGCTGGCGCTGGGCGATCTCGAGCTGGGCGCGGGCGGCCAGCGCCTGCTGGTCGGTTTGACGCAGGCGCCAGTCGAATTCGGTCGCATCGAGCTGGCCCAGCACCTGGCCGGCACGCACGCTGTCGCCTTCGCGCACGTCCAGGGTCTTGAGTTCGGCCGCCAGCCTGGCCTTGACGAAGGCACTGTTGACGGCCTTCAGGCTGCCCGAGACCTCCAGCCCGCGGGTCAACAGCTGGCGCTGCGCGGTCAGCAGGTCGGGCGCGGCCAACTCCAGCGTCGGCAAGGCCGCCGCGCTGGCGGCCGAGGCGGCCGCGGACGCTGCGGCCAGGGGCGCGGCCGCCTTGCGCGCCTGCCAGGCCCGACCAACGAACGCGGCGGCGATCGACAGTGCCAGCAAGGGCAGCAACCAGCGGAGCCAGGACTTCATCAGGGGACTCATGGGGAAGGGAATTCGGTCGGTCAGCGTGAGGCTGCGGGGCTGGCCGCAGCGCCAGCCAGTGGGTGCACGCACAGGCCGTCCAGCACCAAGTGAACATGCTGGGCGATGAATTGTCGCCCGTCGAGATGCCAGTCCAGCGGGCAGGCACCGAGCGAATGGCGGTGCAGGCAGATCATCACCATAGGCAGGATCAAGGAGTGCACCGCGTTGTCGACATCGACCGCGCGGAATTCGCCGGCGGCGATGCCCCGGCGCACGATGTCACCCAGCAGTTGGTGGGCCGGCTCGATCACCTGGCTGGCGTAGTAGTGGGCGATGTCGGGGAAGTTGCGCACCTCGGTGATCACCAGCTTGAACACGCCCGCGGCCGGGCTGTCGTAGAGATTGCCCCACCACTCGATCAGGATGCCGCGCAGCAGGGCGCCGGCACTGCCCTCGAAGCCTGCGGCCAGTGCAGCGCCCTCGGCGATGCGGTCCGACAGGTTGTGGCTGATCACCGCCTTGAGCAGTTCTTCCTTGCTCGGGTAGTAGAGGTAGAGCGTGCCCTTGGACACCCCCGCGCGCGCTGCAACTTCCTCGGCCCGGGTCGCGGCAAAGCCTTTTTCGACGAACAGCGCCAGCGCCGCGTCCAGCAATTCCTGCGGTCGGGCTTGCTTGCGGCGGCGGTGACTGGGTTCGACAGGCGGCATATTAATGACTGATCGGTCAGTAATGTAGCTGCTGGCCGGTTCAGGGGTCAAGACCGGGGCCATCGCTCAAAATGCGTGATGATGAACCGCAGACAGACCCTCTTCGCACTGGGCGCTGGCGCGCCGCTGGCCGCTCTCACCCTGATTGGGGGCTGCGCCAGCGCCCTCGCGCCGCAGGTCATCACGCTCGGGGAGGCCGAGCTTGCGGCCTTGATCAACCGGCAGTTTCCGCTGCAAAAGCGGTTGCTGGAGGTGGTGGACGTGCAACTCGCCGCGCCCAGCCTGCACCTGCTGCCCGAGCGCAACCGCCTGGCGGTCGACCTGAGCCTGACGACCCAGGAGTGGCTGTTGGGCAAGTCGGGCCGGGCCAGGCTGGTGTTCGAGAGTGCGCTGCGCTACGAGCCGCGCGACGCCTCGGTGAGGCTGACCCAGGTGCGGGTGCAGCGGATCGATGTGGCGGCCGGTGGCGAGCCGGCGGCCGCGCCGGTCGCGTCAACCGCGTCCACGCCGGCCGGCCAAGCCGGCACCGCGTCGCGCATCGCCGGCCTGCTGGCCGAACGCACGATGGAAGACCTGGCGATCTACCACGTGCCCGCCGAGCGCCAGGCCTTGCTGCGCCAGCTCGGCCTGCAGCCCGGCGCGGTGACGGTGACGGCGCGCGGGCTGGAAATCACGCTGGCCCGCGCCGGCAGCTGAGCGCGCCGCGCCGCGGCCAGGCCCGCAGCTATCATCCGCAGCTTTTGGGGCGGGAGCGCATGTGGATCTGATGTTGTTGGGCAAGGCCGCGATCATGGGCGTGGTCGAGGGTCTCACCGAGTTCCTGCCGGTGTCGTCCACCGGGCACCTGATCCTCACCGGCTCGCTGCTCGGCATGGCCGATGCCAAGGCCAAGGTGTTCGACATCGCGATCCAGACCGGCGCGATCATCGCCGTGATCATCGTCTACTGGCAGCGCCTGGCCGACACCGTGCGCGGGCTCGGCCACAGTGCGCGGGCCAGGCGCTTTGTCGTCAACGTCGGCATTGCCTTCGTGCCGGCGGTGGTGCTGGGCCTGCTGTTCGGCAAGGCGATCAAGGCCCATCTGTTCAATGCCCCGGTGGTCGCCAGCACCTTCATCCTGGGCGCGCTGATCATCCTCTGGGCCGAGCGCCGGCCAGCGTCTTTGGTGCGCATCCACAGCGTCGACGAGATGGCGCATGTCGATGCGCTCAAGGTCGGCCTGGCGCAATGCCTGGCGATGATCCCCGGCACCAGCCGCTCGGGCGCCACCATCATCGGCGGCATGCTGCTCGGGCTGTCGCGTCAGGCCGCGACCGACTTCAGCTTCTTCCTGGCCATCCCGACGCTGATCGGCGCCGGTGCCTACAGCCTGTTCAAGGAGCGCGCGAACCTGTCGCTGGCCGACGCGCCGGTATTCGGCGTCGGTTTTGTCGTCTCGTTCATCTTCGCCTGGATCTGCGTGCGCTGGTTGCTGCGCTACATTTCGACCCACAGCTTCGTGCCCTTCGCCTGGTACCGCATCGCCTTCGGTCTGGTGGTGCTGCTGACTTGGTGGACCAACACCGTCACCTGGGCGGATTGAGCGCGGATTGAATGACCCGCGCCGGTCGACTCACCGGCGCCGGTGGAACATCAAGTCCCAGACCCCATGGCCCAGTTTCAGGCCGCGGTTCTCGAACTTGGTCAGCGGCCGCCAGTCCGGCCGTGGCGCGTAGTCCGGCGCGCTGTTGACCAGGCCAGAATCGGCCGACAGCACCGCCAGCATCTGCTCGGCGTAAGGCGCCCAGTCGGTGGCGCAATGCAGGTAGCCACCCGGCGCCAGGTGGGTGATCAGGCTGGCGACAAAGTCGGGTTGGATCAGCCGGCGCTTGTGGTGGCGCTTTTTGTGCCAGGGGTCGGGAAAGTAGATGT
>CANGHK010000045.1 GCA_947453625.1 Burkholderiales bacterium | reverse complement strand
CGGCCTTGGCTGCCGAGCCCACGAATCGAGCGCCACTTTCCTGGCTTGACCCCGTCCTCACCACCGCCACCCGACCTACAAATGCTTCTTGTAGAACGCCCACTGCATCCGCGCCAGCCCGCCCGTCACGACGACGATCACCCCAGCGCAAAGCTCCCAAGCCACCGGCCCCGGCCAGACCAGCAGCGCCACCCCGCCCAGCCCCAGCGCCACCACCTGCAGGTACTTCGCCCGGTGGTACAGGCTGGCTGATTCGCGTCCTCCGCAGGACCTTCGAATCGCGCGCTCGGTCAGTCCGTCGGCTGTGCCCACCGCATACAGAAGCAGCAGCAGCGGCACGAAGCGCACAAACGTTGCGAAGCGCACGCCCAGCAACTGCGTGCCGACCATCGCGGTCTCGATGGCCTCGCGATGGGCCAAATAGGCACGACGAACCACCGTGTCCGGGATCGACAAGGCCGATGGTTCGGCGAAGCGCAGCCCCATGTCGTGGATGCCGGTGACCTCGAACACCACCCCATACAGTAGATTCGCCGGCCCGGTGATCTCGCCAGCCGCCCGGCCCTGCCGTGCCGCCAGCGCGATGCCATGCCCGAGGTCGGCGGCCAGCAGACCGCGCAAGCGGTCAACACCATCCGGCCAGACCCGCGACACCACCACCCAGTCGATGCTCAAGGCCACCAGCAGGATCACCACCAATCCCAGCCCCAGCGAGAACGCCAGCTTCAGCGGGCTCAGCAGCACCGCAGCCCATGGACCCTCGTGGAAGGACGTGTTCTCACTCGCCACGGCGGGCCTCCACTTCCGCAGCCTGATCGGGGTCTTCCTGCGGCCGATGCCATGGGCCGTCCAGCCGGCTGCGCAGCGCCTGCCCTATCGCCGTCAGGCCCTCGGGCATCAAAGGGTCGTGTTCGGCACTGGGCAGCGGCATCCGGATCTTGTGCAACTGGCCACCATGGATCAGTGCAAAGGCCTGGCCCTTGGGCAGTTGCACCAGGTCGGTCGGCTCCAGCATGCG
This sequence comes from Burkholderiales bacterium, assembly GCA_947453625.1. Taxonomy (GTDB): domain Bacteria; phylum Pseudomonadota; class Gammaproteobacteria; order Burkholderiales; family Burkholderiaceae_C; genus Pseudaquabacterium. Next base: position 41,618 of record CANGHK010000045.1, on the reverse strand, counting down.
CACGCTCTCCGGGGCGATGCGGTCCTCGTTGCGGCTGGCGAAGTCGGTGAACTCGCCCGGGTCGTTGGTGTCCGAGGCCGACGACGACGGAACAGTCGACACCACCTGTACCTCGGGCAACTGGTCGGTCAGCAACTCGGCCGTGGCCACCTCCTTGACCCGCAACATGATCAGCGTGTTGAAGTTGCCAGCGATCTGGCCGGCCTTGGCGGGCGAGCCGATCCGCGCTTCCACGTCCGACCAGGTCTGCGTGTACGCCGTCACCTGAAAACCCGCCCCGCCGGCCTTGTTCAGCAGCGGGATGAATTCGTCACCGATCAACTCGTTGAACTCGTCGGCGTGGATGGCGATGCGCCGCGGGGCGATCTCGCCCGGCAGTCCGCGCCCGGGGCCGAATTTGTAGAGGCTGCCGGCCACGCTGGTGAGGTCGGCGAACATGGAGTTCCCCACCGCGCCCGCCACCTCGTAGTCGGACAGCGCATCGAGCCCGACATAGACGATACCGCCCAGGTTGATCACCGAGGTCCAGTCGAACACCGGCCGCCAGTCGGTCAGGTCATCCAGCGCCGGTGATAGCAGCGCCGCCGTGCGGCCGGTGGTCAGCTTTTCCATCAACGGCAACAGAGAGGCCACCAGCTTGTCGAAATGGCTCTTCTCGTAGTTCAGCGTCGAGGCCAGCGCGTGGGCGATCGGGTCGTAGAGCTTGCGGCGGCGGGCGTACTCGACCAGGCTGACCGCGCGCGCACCGCGCGACTGCAGGCCCTTGTCCAGGCTCTTCTTGTCGATCGCCATGGCCTGCAATGCCTCGCGCCAGCCGGCCGCAGCCGGCGACCGGGTGCAGCACATCGCGTCGCGCGGCCACACCCACACCTCGCTGACGATGATCGACGTGGTGGTGTCGGGCGAACCAGTGCGTGCCGAGATGGCGGCCGCGCTGCAGGGCTTCTTCAGCCGCGCAGCCGTGGCAGCCTGAGCGGATGCCGGGCACCGCAGCGGGGCGGGTCCGAGCTTGGCCAGCCCCACTTTCACCGGCAGGCCTCCCGCTGTCGAAGCAGTTCTCGGCGAAGAGCTCATGGCAGCGGTGCAAACTCCTTGGCTCAATTCATTGGGCACAAGCTTGCACTTGGCCGTTCCTGAACCTGGCGAACGCAACCGCAGTCCTGTGCCTTCGTACTTGCAGCCACCTGCCGGTCAGTTGTTGTCATGCCCATCGAAGGCCTGTTGGCCAGCCCCTTCAGCGGCGGTCCAAGATCCGTTCACCGCCTGCCCGGCCGATCCGACGGCGCCCAGCCCTTGTTTGCCAATGCTTTCGCACGGTCGGTGGCTGCGCAATCCGAATTGCCGAGTACCTGATCGGGCGAACTGGCATTTTGGCCCGATGGCCATGACCGACGACGGCCCGGCCACAGATCGGACAGGCCGATCGTCGGGCGCATGGTGGCAAACACTGCGCCGAACGATCTGCGGATCCGCACCTTCAACGTCCGTGGCAACATGAGCGCGTTTACACGCGCGCCGCTGAGGCTGCTGGCCGCACTGCCCAGCTTAAAAGACATTCAGGACACACCAATGCAAACCCACCGCCTGGGCAAGAGCCCCATCGTCGTCTCGAAAATCTGCATGGGCACCATGACGTTTGGTGCGCAGGCCGATGAAAAGATGTCCCACCGCATCCTCGACATGTCGCTAGATGCCGGCATCAACTTCTTCGACACCGCTGAAAACTATCCCGTGCCTCCCAAGGAAGCGTGGGCCGGCACCACCGAAGAGATCGTCGGGCGCTGGATGAAGACCAAGCGGCGAGACGAGTTGCTGATCGCGACCAAGGTCTGCGGTCCGAGCCATGGCTGGCTGAAAGGCTCGCAGCGGGCGGGCATGACAGCGCTCGACCGTCACAACATCGTCAGTGCCGTCGAGGCCAGTCTGCGACGCCTGGGCACAGACTACATCGACCTCTACCAGACCCACTGGCCTGACCACGGCGCACGCTATGAAGACGCGCTGCGCGCAATGGACGATCTGGTGGAAGGCGGCAAGGTCCGGATCATCGGCTGCAGCAACGAGACCAGTTGGGGCTTGATGAAGAGTTTGTCAGTGTCCGAACGCGAAGGTCTGGCACGCTATGAAACAATCCAGAACAATTTCAGCCTGAACAACCGCCGCTTCGAAGACGAACTGGCCCAGGTCTGCCGCCAAGAGGGCGTCAGCCTGATACCCTACTCACCCCTCGCGGGCGGCGTTCTGTCAGGAAAGTACAACGGCGGCGCGCAGCCAGACGGCGCACGCTTCTCCAACTATCTCAGAATCGGTGGGCGTCAAGCCACCATGGCCAAGCGCTTTGTCAACGACAGGTCCCTGCTGGCCACCGAGCGCTTCGGCGCCATCGCCCAAGAGGCAGGGATGTCGCTGGTGACCATGGCCACCGCCTGGAGCATGCAGCACGACTTCGTGGCCTCGACCATCGTCGGTGCAACACGCGGAGACCAGCTGGCTGAAATCTTCGCGGCCTCGGACCTGGTACTCAGCGACGAGGTGATGAAGAAGATCAACGCCGTCTCGAAAGAGATCCTCTACCCGATGGGCTGAGTGATCTGACCCCTGGATTCCGTATCTCTTGTCTGGACTACCGTAAAAGAGAGCGGGCGACTTGGTGGCAAGTTGAAAGGGCAAGAAGGGCCACTCGGAGGATAAGCAGTCAGAGATCGAAAGAAAACCGGCAGCGGGAGTGCCGGCTATTTCCAACGGCCTCGAAAGCATGCCCGCCTGCCGGTGGCGATCGGATGCCGTCGTACGAGAGTAGAAAACTGAAGGTCAGTGACCGAGATAGGCCTTGCGAATATGCGGGTTGCCCAGCAGTTCCTGGCCGGTGCCGGACAGCACCACCGCGCCGTTCTCGAGCACGTAACCGCGGTCGGCAAGTTGCAGCGTGTGAAAGACGTTTTGCTCCACCAGCAACACCGTGGTGCCCTGCTCTGCCACCTTGCGGACGATCTCGAACATCTGCTCCACGAGCAAGGGCGAGAGGCCCAGCGAAGGCTCGTCGAAGATCAGCAGGCGCGGTGCGGCCATCATGCCGCGCGCAATGGCGACCATTTGCTGTTCGCCGCCGGACAGCGACCCCGCCAGTTGCTTGAGCCGCTCCTTGAGCTTGGGGAACAGCAGCAGCAATTCCTCCAGCCGCTGGGCGTGGGCGTCTCGCGCCGACTTCTTGAACGATCCCATGCGCAGGTTTTCCTGCACCGTCAGGAAGGGAAACAACTGCCTGCCTTCAGGGATCATGGTGATGCCCAACTCGACAATTTCGTGCGGCGGCCGCACGGTGAGCGGCACGCCGTCGAGCATGATGCTGCCGGCGGTGGCGCGCACGATGCCGCAGAGCGTTCGCAGCGTGGTCGTCTTACCGGCACCGTTGGCACCGACGATGGTGACGATCTCGCCCTGCTGCACGTCGAAAGAGATGCCACGCAGGACTTCGCTCTTGCCGTAGCCGGCGTGCAGGTCACGCACTTGCAGCATGGCTGTAGCCCTTTCCGAGATAGGCCTGGATGACCTCGACATCGTTGGCGACTTCCGCCGGCAGGCCTTCCTTCAGGACCTGACCGAGATGGATGACCACGATCCGGTCGGACAGCGCCATCGTCGCCTGCATCAAATGTTCGATCATCAGCACCGACACGCCCGAGTCGCGGATGCGCCGGATCATCACGATGGCTCGGGCCACATCCGACGGGTTCAGCCCGGCGAGCACTTCGTCGAGCAGCAAGACGCGCGGTGCGGTGGCCAGCGCGCGGGCGATCTCCAGCCGCTTCATGCCGCCGGCGGTCAGGCTGCGTGCTTCAGTGGCTAGCAGCGGCGTCAGTTCGGTGAGCTCGGCCACCGACCGCGCCACCGCCTCGGCCTCGTCGCGCCCCTGGGTATGCAGGAAGGCGCCCAGCAAGAGATTCTCGAGCACGCTCAGCCCCGCAAAGGGCTGGACGATCTGGAAGGTGCGCCCGACGCCGGCGCGTGCGAAGCCCTCGGGGCTGCGCGGAGCGAGCCAATGGCCTGCTGCGTCGCGGATCGTCACCGTCCCGCTGTCGGGCCGCAGAAAGCCCGAGAGCTGGTTGAACACCGTCGTCTTGCCGGCACCGTTCGGGCCGATCACGCCGAGGATCTCGCCCTCGTGCAGCGTCAGGGAGACCTTGTCGGTGGCCTTCAAACCGCCGAAGCGCTTCTCGATGTTGTCGGCCTTCAGGATAGGCTGGCCGAGGGTCGACCCAACGCCGGTGGCCTTGGGCAGCGGTGCCACGGCGACGCGGCGAGGCCGGCTGAAATCGGGCAAGCGGTCGATCAGCGGCAGCACGCGGGCACCGAGCTGGCCCACCAGGCCGCGCGGAAAGAACAGCACCACGGCCACCAGCACAAGGCCGTAGACGAAGCCATGGGTGCCGTTGCCGAAAGCGCTCAGCCAGCCTCGCGCCAGTTCGGCGATCGGCAACACGACGACCGTGCCGATCACCGGGCCGGCCACGGTGCCCAGCCCGCCTATCAGTGCGAACATCGCGATCTGGATCGACATCTCGAGCGAGAACGCGGACGACGGCTCGATGAAGGTCAGGTACATGCCGTGGAAGCTGCCGATCAGGCTGGTCAGGCAGGCGGAGATCACGGCGGCAGCGATCTTGATGCGCGCCGGGTTGATGCCGATCGCACGCGCGGCGTCTTCCCGCTCGCGCACAGCGATCAGGTAGTAGCCGAAGCGCGAATGGCGGATCGCGCGGCAAATCCACAGCACCCCCAGCAGGAAGCCGAAAGCGACCAGCAGGTAGGCCCACTTCTCGCGGAAGATCATCCAGCGCAAGCCGATCTGCAGCGGCACGTTCAGCCCGGCCGCGCCGTGGGTCCAGGCCTCTTCGTGGTTGACCAGCAGCCGCGCGACTTCGAGAAAGGCGATCGAGGCGAGCGAGAAGAAAGGTCCGCGCAGGCGCAGCGTCGGGTACGCGATGACGAGCGCCGCCAGCGCGGAGACACCGACGCCCACGAACATGCCCAGCCAGGGCGAGATGCCGAACTGCACCACCAGCAGGCCGGCGGCATAGCTGCCGATGCCGTAGAACACCGCATGGCCGAGCGACAACTGGCCGGCGAAGCCGCCGACGATGTTCCACGCCGAGGCGAGACCCGCGAACACGCAGACCTGGATCGCGAGGTGGATGACGAACGGCGACTGCGTGGCCAGCGGCAGCGTCAGCAGAAGCGCGAGTGCAAGGTAGGCGATGTAGCCGCGCGGATGCAAGGGGTTGGGAATCATGCTGCGCGCCACCTCATTCAGAACCCCTGCCCAGGCCGAACAGGCCCGTGGGTCGCACGATCAGGATGACCAGGAAGATCACGAAGTACACGACCTCCTTGAGATCGGGGCCGACGTAAAAGCCGGCCAGGCTGTCGATCAGCCCGATGAACATCGAGCCGATGACGGCGCCGGGCAGGCTGCCCATGCCGCCCAGCACGACGATCACGAACGCCGTCAACACGAAGTAGGTGCCGACCGTCGGGAACACCGGGTACTGCAACGAGAGCAGGCAGGACGCGATGCCCACCAGCGCGGCGCCGATGCCGAACGCCAGCACATAGGTCTTGTTGACATCGACACCCATCAGCGCGGCCGCCGTGCGGTCCTGCGCCAGCGCGCGGAAGGCCCGGCCGGTGTAGGTCAGCGTCAGGTAGAGGTGCATCGCCACGGCCACCGCGATGGCGGCCACGAAGGTGAAGACCTGCCCGCTGACGAAGGTCAAGGAGCCGAGGCTCAGGTTCTGGTTGCCGAAGGCGAATTCGACCTTGCGGATGTCGGCCCCGAACACCAGCAAGGCCAGGTTGAGCAAGGCCGTGGAGACGCCGACGGTCGCGAAAACCTGGATGTGCGGCTCGGCCGAGAGCAAGGGCTGTATCACATAGCGCTGCATCGCCGCGCCGACGACGAACAGGAAGACCACCACGATGGGCACCGCGAGGTAGGGATGCAGGCCGAGGTGGCGGGCGCACAGCCACGCCACGTACATGCCCACCATCAGGAACTCGCCGTGCGCGAAGTTCACCACGCGCACGACGCCGAAGATCAGCGTCAATCCGATGCTGATGATCGCGTAGGCGCCGCCGAGCAGCAGGCCGTTGGCCACCAGCTGAAGCAGCAATGACATGAGATTTCCTGCGTGCGGGCACACCCGCACGCTGTTGGCGAAGAAGGCTTGGGGAAGCCGCGGCTCAGTTGGAGGCGATGGCCTTGGCGTTGGCCACCGAGGCCGGGAACACGGTGGCCAGCTTGCCTTGCTGCCACTGCATCAGGTTGAGCGAACCCAGCGAGTTCTGCCCGGCCTCATTGAACTGGATGCCCCAGCCCGTGGCCGTGCTGCCGACCGGCACGCGGTAGGCCAGCACCGCTTCGCGGATCTTGTCCTTGTCGGTCGACTTGGCGCGCGCCAGCGCCTCCAGCATCGCCTTGGCGCCGACGTAGTTGGCCAGGCTGTGGCCGGAGCGCGGCGCCGACGAGAACTTCTTCTGGTAGGCCGCGACGAAATCGTTCAGGCCCGGCGCGCCCGCCGCGTTCATGGTGATCTGCGGGAAGTCGACGTCGTACACGCCTTCCATCGGTGCGCCCACGGCCTGGGCCGTGTCGGTCAGCGAATAACCGCCACCGCCGCCGATCACGGCACGCGGTTTGTAGCCCGCGGCAGCCGCTTGCCGGAAGAACAGCACCGCATCGTTCTGATAGGCCGTGTGCAAGACCAGGTCGGCACCGGCGCCCTTGAGACGCAGGATCACCGAGGACAGGTCGACCGTCTTGGGTGAATAGGCCTGCGCTTCGACGACGTTCAGACCGAGCCGCTTGGCCTCTTCTTTCTGCGCCGCGGCCACCAGCGAACCGTAAGGGCCGTCCTCGTGGATGATGGCGAGCTTCAGCGTCTTCGGGTCGACCTTGAGGGCAGGCGCGACCACCTTGACGACGGCCTCGAGCGTTCGGTCACCGATGTTCTTGGCGGTCGGGTTGACGCGAAACAAGTACTTGAAGCCGCGCGTCGTGATCGTGTCGGCCGTGGCACCCAATTCGAAGTACGGCACCCCGGCCAGTTCGGTCACTTGGGTGGCCGCCGAGGAGATGCCCGACGCATAACTGCCGAACACCGCAACGACGTTTTCGACCGACGTCAAGCGACGCGCTTCGCCGACCGCCTGGCTGGCGTCGACCGCGTCGGCCTTGGCCAGCGCGATCTGCCGCCCGTTGATGCCGCCGGCGGCGTTGCGCTCGTCCACTGCCAGTTGCACGCCGCGAAAACTTTCGTCGCCAAGCAAGGCGAGTCCGCCACTGAACGGAAACAGCGCGCCCAACTTCAGTTCCTGCGCGTGCGAAGGCGCGCTGGCCAGCGCGAAGGCGATACCGATTGCCGCCGAGATGCGGCGCAGAGCGTTGGACATGGCTTGTCTCCTGTGTATTTGCCGTCGCGATGAAGCGCTTCAGACCCGTCGGATCGAAACACCCAACCCAGCGTAGGGCACGGGAACCAGTGTTACTGGAAGCGCTTTCTATTCAATTCGGGTTGTCCCCGGTGACGCAGTCGCTGGCCTACACCGAGCGCCTGCTCGAAGTGCCGCTGTTCCATCACCACCCGCGTGGCAGCCGGGTGACCGGTAGGGACCGAACCCGTGAATTCGCCGGTCCGGTTCGACCGGCCGGTCGCGCTGCAAAGCGTTAAACGACGAGAAGCAGGTCTAGGTGTTTGCGGCGAGGTGCTTCCCATGCCGGCCTTCGGACTGCCTTGAATCCAAGTCCGCGACGGGCAGTCCCTGCCTGCCGCATCGGCGACAGCCCGCGCGCCCGCGCCGGCCATACTGGCCCATGGCCACAGCACACGCTCCCTCCCCCAGCCTCCTGCTCACAGCCCCGGTGCTGCCCACACTGTGGCGCCTGGCGATGCCCAACATGGTGGCCATGGTGGGCGGCGCGGTGGCCGCGATCGCCGAGACCGCGTATGTGGGCCAGCTCGGCGTGGCGGCGCTGGCCGGCATGGCGCTGGTGTTCCCGCTGCTGATGCTGCAGCAGATGTTCTCGGGCGGCGCGATGGGCGGCGCCATCGCGTCGCTGGTGTCGCGGGCCCTGGGCGCCGGCCAGACGGCGCGGGCCGAGGCCCTGGTGGTGCATGCCCTGGGCCTCGCGGTGGTGGCGGGGCTGGCCACCACGGTGCTGATGCTGACCCTGTCGGACGCCGTGTTCGGCCTGCTCGGCGGCCGCGACTTGCCGCTGGCTCAGGCGGTGGCCTATGCCCACGTGGCCTTTCTCGGCTCCGCCGGCGTGTGGCTGCTCAACACCTTGTCGGCGGTGCTCAGGGCCACCGGCAACATGCTGGTGCCGTCTGTCATCCTCATCGCCGTGGGCCTGGCTCAGGTGGCACTGGCCGGCGTGTTCGGCCTGGGCGCCGGTCCGATCCCGCGGCTGGGCATGCAGGGCATCGCCCTGGGCCAGGTGCTGGCCTATGCCGGTGGCACGGTGGTGCTGGTCGGGTACCTGTACAGCGGCAAGGCGCGCATCCGCCTGCGCCTGCGTGGCGCCACCTGGCAGCCTGCGCTGGCGCGCGACCTGCTGCAGCTGGGCCTGAAGGCCTGCGCCTCGCCGCTGCAGACCATCGGCACGATGATGATCCTGACCTGGCTGGTGGCGCGCAGCGGCCCGCAGGCGCTGGCCGGCTACGGCATCGGCACGCGGCTGGAATTCTTGCTTGTCCCGCTGGCCTTCAGCTTTGGCGCCGCCTCGGTGCCACTGATCGGCATGGCCATCGGTGCGGGCCAGGTGGCCCGGGCCCGCCGCGTGGGCTGGACGGCTGCGGCGATGGCCGGCCTGTTGCTGGGCAGCGCCGGCCTGGTGCTGGCCGTGGTGCCCGACCTCTGGACCGACCTCTTCACCAAGGACCCGGCCGTGCTGGCTGCGGCCGACACCTACTTCCACTGGGCCGGGCCTTTCTACATGCTTTACGGCGCCGGGCTCAGCCTGTATTCGTCGGCCATCGCGGCCAACCGGGTGGGTGGCCAGGTGCTGGCCGGCACGCTCAGGCTGTTGCTGGTGGCAGCCGGCGGCGCGGCACTGGTGTCCGCGCAGGCGCCGGCCTGGGCCATCTTCGCGTTGGTGGCGGTGGGCATGGCGGCCTACGGCGCAGCGTCAATCCTGCTGGTGCGCTACACGCCCTGGGAGCCGCCGCTGCGGCCGGCGCCAGCCTGAACCTGGGCAGTAGGCGTGCCCATGAGGCTGGAGTAGCCGCCGCCGGGTACTGCCCTGAGGGTACCGGGCGGCAGCCTGAACCTGGACGGGCGCATCGGCGCCATCGGCGTTACGCAGCTGGCGGTATACGCCGGCGTCGGCGGCCAGGGCTTGCGCGGCGAGCGCGAAGCCGCCGCGCAGCGGTCGACAGCAGGAGACTGTCAGCCGCTGCTCGAGCTTGCGGGATGAGTGTCGCCAGCTGCCCGAAGCTGCCGACCAGGGCTTGCCGGGCGGACGACCGGTGCCCTCAAAGCAGAAGTCAACGCGCAGACGATCGGCGGCTAGCAAGGTCTAGATGGCATCGAGGCTGGCGACGATCCATGTTGAACACCAGCGCGCAATGGCTTCTTCATCCGCGCCGACGCCATGGCGCAGTGTCTCGAGGATGCGCCGGTTGTTGACCGGGCGGATATCGCAGCGACGAGCTCGAATGGATAGAGCGGCGCAAAGCCTAAGGTCGCAGCGCAACTGCCTCGCGCGCCAGGCGGGTGATGCGTGCCCAGTCGCCCGCAGCCACCGCGTCGGCCGGCGTCAGCCAGGAGCCGCCGCAGACCTTGACGTTGGGCAGCGCCAGGAACTGCGGCGCGGTCTCGGCGCTGATGCCGCCCGTGGGGCAGAAGACGATGTCGGGAAACGGCCCGCCCAGGGCCTTGAGCATCGCCAGGCCGCCGGCCTGGACCGCCGGAAAGAACTTCAGGAATCCCAGCCCGTCGGCACTGGCCGCCATCACCTCGCTAGCGGTGGCCACGCCAGGCAGCAGCGGCAGGCCGATGCGGCGGCAGGCCTCGCCCAGCTCGGCGGTGTAGCCCGGGCTGACGGCAAAGCGGCTCCCGGCGTCGAGCGCGGATTGCGCGTCGGCCGCCGAGCGCACCGTGCCCGCCCCCACCAGCGCCTCAGGCAAGGCCTTGGCGATGGCCGCTATGCAACGCAGCGCCACCGGCGTGCGCATCGTGACTTCGAGTACCTTGACGCCGCCGGCCAGCAAGGCCTCGGCCAGGGGCACGGCGTCTTCCACCCGTTGCAGCACGATCACCGGGATCACGGGGCCGTGGCTGGCCAGGCTGAGGGGTTCGATCATGGTTGTCCTTGACAGTGATGTGCTTGAAAACGAAGTGCGCGCCCGGTCGGCCGGGCGCGGCGGTTCAGAGCCAGGTCACCGCGCCTTCTTCGGCGCTGCGCACCGTGCGCCGCATGCCGCCGAACAACTCGCGGCCCAGGCCGTGGGCGTTGTCCTCGGCTTGTTCGGGGTCGAGCGTGGCCGGCGTGCGAGCGGCCCATTCGGCCTCGTCGACGACCACGCTGAGCGTGCCGGCCACCGCGTCGAGCCGGATCCGGTCGCCGTCGCGCACCCGCGCCAGCGGCCCACCGGCCAGGGCCTCGGGGCTGACGTGGATGGCCGCTGGCACCTTGCCCGACGCCCCGCTCATGCGGCCGTCGGTGACCAGCGCGACCCGGAAACCCTTGCCCTGCAGCACCGCCAGCGGCGGCGTCAGCTTGTGCAGCTCGGGCATGCCGTTGGCCTGCGGGCCCTGGAAGCGCACCACCACCACAACGTCGCGGTCGAGCTCGCCCGCATCGAAAGCCCGGTGGAGTGACTCCTGCCCGTCGAAAACGCGGGCCGGTGCCTCGATCACATGGAGATCGTCGGGCACGGCCGAGACCTTGATCACCGCCCGACCCAGATTGCCCAGCAGCAGCTTGAGGCCGCCGCTGGCGGAAAAGGGCGCAGCGGCGGGCCGCACGATGCTGTCGTCGCCGCTGGCCGCCGGCAGGTCGACCCAGGCCAGCGCCGGCGCGGCCTCGCCATCGGCCCGCAGCCTTGGCACCTGGCCGTAGGCGGCCAGGCTGCCGCTGGCCACCGTCAGCACGTCGCCATGCAGGTAACCGGCGTCCAGCAACTCGCGCAATACATAGCCGGGACCGCCGGCGGCCTGGAACTGGTTGACGTCGGCGCTGCCGTTGGGATAGACCCGGGCCAGCAGCGGCACCTCGGCCGACAGGTCGGCAAAGTCGGTCCAGTCGATCGTGATGCCGGCCGCACGCGCCACCGCCACCCAGTGGATCAGGTGGTTGGTCGAGCCGCCGGTGGCCAGCAGTGCCACCATCGCGTTGACGATCACCCGCTCGTCGACCAGTTGACCGATGGGGGTGTAGCGCGCGCGCCGGGTGATGCCCAGCAGCGTGGCCACCGATTCGCGGGTCAGCGCCTCGCGCAGCCCGGCGTGGGGATGGACGAAGGCCGCGCCCGGCACATGCAGGCCCATGGCCTCGAGCAGCATCTGGTTGCTGTTGGCCGTGCCGTAGAAGGTGCAGGTGCCGGCGCCGTGGTAGGCGGCCTGCTCGGCCTCCATCAACTTGTCGCGGCCGACCAGGCCTTGCGCGAACTGCTCGCGTACCCGGGACTTGTCGCCGTTGGACAGCCCGCTGCTCATCGGACCGGCCGGCACGAAGACGCAGGGCAGATGGCCGAAGTGCAGTGCGCCGATCAGCAGCCCGGGCACGATCTTGTCGCACACGCCGAGCAGCAGCGCACCGTCGAACACGTCATGGGTCAGCGCCACCGCGGTGGCCATCGCGATGGTGTCACGCGAGAACAGCGACAGCTCCATGCCAGGCATGCCCTGTGTCACGCCGTCGCACATCGCCGGCACGCCGCCGGCCACCTGCACGGTGACGCCGCGCCGGCGCGCCTCATCACGGATCAGCGCCGGGTAGCCCTCGTAGGGCTGGTGCGCCGACAGCATGTCGTTGTAGGCCGTCACCACCGCCAGATGGGGCGCGCGCTCGGCCACCACGCGCAGGCGCTGATCGCCCGGCAGCGCCGCAAAAGCGTGCGCCACGTTGGCACAGCCCATGCGTTGCACGCCAGGTGGCCGGTCCGACAAGCGTTGGATCCGGGCCAAGTAGGCGCTACGCTGCGCTGCGCTGCGTTCGCGCACGCGCTGGGTCAATTCGAGAATGCGGTTTTTCATGGCGTGGCCAAGTAACTCATGATTGCATTATTAGGTAACCTGGTTACATCGTCAATCCTGGGCAGGCCCGCCATGGCGTGCGCTCTGGCATGCTCGGGCGCATGACGATGAAGCCGATCCGAGACAGCGCCGCAATGCTGCAAGCGGTGCGCCAGCAGTGGGGCGGCCAGCGCGACCTGTGGGTGTTCGGCTATGCCTCGCTGATCTGGCGGCCCGAGTTCGAGGCTGTCGAGCACCGCCCCGCCACCGTACGGGGCTGGCACCGGGCCTTCCAGATGCGGTCGCGAATCAACCGCGGATCGCCCGAACAACCCGGGCTGGTGTATGCGCTGGTCTCGGGCGGCATGTGCCGCGGCATGGTGTTTCGCATCGCCCGCCAGCAGGTGGCCGATGAACTGCCCCGGCTGTGGCAGCGCGAGATGCCCAACGGGGTGTACGACCCGCGCTGGTTGCGCTGCCAGACCGCGGACGGCGAGGTCAGCGCGCTGGGCTTCACGCTCAGCCGGAAGAGCCCCAATTTCACCGGTCGGCTCGGGGACCTCGAGATGCTGCACATCCTGCGTCATGCCAACGGCCGCTACGGCAGCACGCTGGACTACCTGGTGAGCACGGCCGAGGCCTTGCACCAGCACCGGATGTGCGACCGCGAGAGCGCACGCCTGCTGGCGCTAGTTCGGCGCCAGGGACTGGCGCCGGCAAACGCGGTTGCCCAGGCGCTGATCGGCCTGGCAGGCGACTAATGCTGGCCAGGCGCGGGCGCTGGCTTGGCCTCGGCGGCGCGCCCGAAAGGCGGAACGGGAGGCCCGGTGGCAGCGTGAAGTTCAGCCAGGTCGGCCTGCGTGTCGATGTCGAACAGCACGCCGGGGTCAGCCAGTTCCAGGCCGATCGACGGATAGCGCGCCGCGACACGGCGTGCACCATCGTCACCCCGAAGTTGCACCAACTCGGAAAACAGTTCGGCCGAGAAAGCTACCGGATGGCCACGGCGCCCAAGGTATTGGGCATACACCACGGCGTGGTCGGCCAGGCCCTTGGCCACAGCAACGAGCGTCGCCGGCTTGACCAATGGCATGTCGCCCGGCAACACCAGCCAGCCACGGGCATGCGGCCGCGCCGACACCCCGGCAGCGATCGAATACCCCATGCCGAGCGAGGCGGCAGACGGACGCCCCACCTCAGGCACCACCACCACATCGCGGCTGGCCACCCAGCGCGCGGCTTCGGCCGCCAAGGGCTCGGTGGTGACCACGACCACCGGCAAGCGGCTCTCGATGGCGTGCAGGATGGTCTGGCCCAGCACGGTGGCCGTACCGATCGGCTGGACCAGTTTGTGCAGCGGCCCCTCGAAACGGCTGCCCAGGCCGGCAGCCAGCACGATCACGACGGGTTGAAATTTCATAACGGGGCTCCGGCGCCTTCGGAATACCTCCCGGACGCTTATGGCTAGCAAGCATGGGGGCAGCAGCCGGGCAAAGACAGTCGGACGATCACTTAAGGCGTTTCACTTAGGGTGCAACCCCGGCGCGCAACAGGCCAGGGATTGCGGTGGATCAACACAGTTCGGCTGTCAGGCGCGGCTGCAACGCGGGCGGCTGGACCGTGCTGGCGCGGCAACGGCATACTGCTTCGATGAACCACCCCATTGCCGACTTACGCAAGAGCTACGAACGCGCAGAACTCGACGAGACCGCCGCGGCCAAGTTGCCGATGGCGCAGTTCGAGGCCTGGCTCCAGCAGGCCATCGCCGCCGAGTTGCCCGAACCCAACGCCATGACCCTGGCCACCGTGGGCGCCGATGGCCGGCCATCCACCCGCATCGTGCTGATCAAGGGCGTCGATGCGCGCGGCCTGACCTGGTACACCAACTTCAACAGCCGCAAGGGCCAGGAACTGGCCGCCAACCCGATGGCGGCGCTGCAGTTCCACTGGGTCGAACTCGAGCGCGTGGTGCGCATCGAAGGCCGCGTCGAACGGGTCAGCGATGCCGAGGCGGATGCCTATTTCGCCTCGCGTCCGCTCGATTCGCGCATTGGCGCCTGGGCCTCGCCGCAAAGCCAGGTGATCTCGAACCGCGGCCTGCTGGTGGCGCAAGCCGCGCGCTACGCGGCGCAGTTCGTGCTGTCGCCGCCCCGGCCGCCACATTGGGGCGGCTTCCGCCTGGTGCCCGACTGCTGGGAGTTCTGGCAAGGACGCAAGAGCCGCCTGCATGACCGGATGCGCTACCGCCTGCACGACGGCCAATGGCTGCGCGAACGCCTGGCACCTTGAAGCCATTGCCGGACCAGGCCGGCCCGCCTGCGCGTCAGCGCCGAACCCGGGCGGCGAAAGTCTGCCTGAACTTCTGCACCTTGGGCGCCACCACATAAGCACAGTAGCCCTGGCCGGGGTGGTTGGCAAAGTAGTGCTGGTGGTAGGCCTCGGCGGGCCAGTAATTGGCCTCGGCACCAAGTTCGGTCACCACCTTGCCGCCCAGTTCGGCATCGAGCTCGGCCACCACCTCGCGCACCAGGTCGGCCTGCGCGGGGTCGCGCCAGTAGATGGCCGAGCGGTACTGGGTTCCGATATCGTTGCCCTGCCGGTTCAGCGTGGTCGGGTCATGCACGACGAAGAAGATCTCCAGCAGCTCGCGCAGGCCGATGCGATCAGGGTCGAAGCGCACCCGCACCACCTCTGCGTGCCCGGTACGCCCCTCGCAGACCTGCTCGTAGCTGGGCTTGGGCGTCTGTCCGTTGCAGTAGCCCGACTCGACTGACAGCACGCCGTCGACCTGCTCGAACACGGCTTCGACGCACCAGAAGCAACCGCCGCCCAAGGTGATGGTCTGTTCGGTCATGCAATCACTCCATTGGCTGAAACTCGGATTGTCGCCGTGACACCGATCGCCCCGGGCCAGCAGGGCCAAGCGCAGCGGTACGGCTGAGTTGCCGGCCATTGCCGCCCGCTGACCATGCAGCGTCATCCACTGTGAACGAGGTCTTCGCCGTTGTCGGGCGGCTGGGGGAGGGGCTCAAGCGCTTCTCCCCGCGCAGGCTTGGACGAGGCGACCCAAAATGCGAAACCCCTTCGAACCTTGCGGCTCGAAGGGGCGGGCAACCCCTGGCTGCCATGCGGGGAACCGGAGAAATCAGGTCCGGTGCCCCGTTTCGTGCAGAGACTGCACGAAGCTTTGTGCCTTCATCGAAGGCGCTGTCAAGATACCGCAACGCGCTGGCGCAGGCAAGCGAAAAATGGCGGGGCCAGGCCGCACGCTCGATCGCCCGAGCGTTTCAGGACCGCATCACCGCCTCGAACAAGCCCTCCACCCGCCGAGTGATGTCGGCCGGCATCGCAATAGTCCGTCCCCATTCGCGCGCGGTTTCGCCCGGCCACTTGTTGGTGGCGTCCAGCCCCATCTTGCCGCCCAGCCCGCTGACCGGCGAGGCGAAATCGAGGTAGTCGATCGGCGTCTGCGCCACCAGGGTGGTGTCGCGTGCAGGGTCCATCCGGGTGGTGATGGCCCAGATCACGTCCTGCCAGTCTCGGACGTTGACATCGTCGTCGGTGACGACAATGAACTTGGTGTACATGAACTGGCGCAGGAAGCTCCAGAGTCCGAACATGAGCCGCTTGGCGTGGCCGGGGTAGGCCTTCTTGATCGAGATGATCGCCATCCGGTAGCTGCAGCCTTCGGGCGGCAGGTAGAAATCGACGATCTCCGGAAACTGCTTCTGCAGGATGGGCACGAAGACTTCGTTGAGCGCCACGCCAAGTATCGCCGGCTCGTCGGGCGGCTTGCCGGTGTAGGTCGAGTGGTAGACCGGGTCGCGGCGGTGCGTCAAGCGGTTGATCCGGAACACTGGGAACCAGTCCTGCTCGTTGTAGTAGCCGGTGTGATCGCCATACGGCCCTTCCAGCGCATGCAGGTAGCCGCCGACCTCCTTGACCGGCACACCGTGCGCGCTGCGGCCCTCGAAACCCGGCTCGGCGGCCGGAATGTGACCCTCGAGCACGATCTCGGCCGTGGCGGGCACCTGCAGCCAGCGACCGGCTTCGCCCACCGCGCAGTCCACCACCTCGGTGGCGCTGCCTCGCAACAATCCGGCGAACTGGAATTCGGACAAGGTATCGGGCACTGGCGTGACCGCGCCCAGCGTGGTGGCGGGGTCGGCGCCCAGCGCTACCGCCATCGGAAACGGCTGGCCCGGGTTGGCGCGCGCAAAGTCGCGGAAGTCGAGCGCGCCGCCTCGGTGGGCCAGCCAGCGCATGATCACCTCGCGCGGGCCGATCACCTGCTGGCGGTAGATGCCGACATTCTGGCGCAGCCGCGGCCGCTCTATCGCCTGCGGCCCGCGCGTGACCACCAGCCCCCAGGTGATCAGCGGGCCGGCGTCGCCCGGCCAGCAGGTCTGGATAGGGAATCGCGCCAGATCGACCTCGTCACCCTCGAACTGCAGCTCGCGACAAGGCCCGTCGCGCCGACGCACCGGTTTCATGTCCCACACCGCCTTGACCATTTGCACCAGGCGGCCGGCGTCCTTCAAGCCCTGCGGCGGCTCGGGCTCCTTCAGGCGCGCCAGCAGGCTGCCGATCTCGCGCAACTGAGACACCTCGGTCGCCCCCATGCCCAAGGCCACCCGGCGCGGTGTGCCAAACAGGTTGGCCAGCACCGGCACGCTGTGGCCGGCGGGCCGCTCGAACCAAAGCGCCGGCCCGCCAGCCCGCAGCACCCGGTCGGCCAGCGCCGTCATCTCCAACTTGGGCGACACCGGCTCGGCCACGCGGCGCAACTCACCCATGCGCTCGAGTTGAGCGGCAAAGTCACGCAGGTCGCGGTATTTCATTAAAAATTTGCATAAAAAAAGCGTTCGATATACTTGACCGGTTATTACCAGGCTTCCTAGAATTCATTTCACCCTGAAGTCCAAGGGTTAACCCGCGCACGGCCTCTTGGGAAGGACTGGGCGCTACCGGTCCGATCCGCACCTGCCGACGCTGTTCAACGCGATCCGGTCAGGCAGCGGTCCATTATCAGCCCCGTGGTGTGGGTGTTGCTGGCGTTAGCGGCAACACCTGGCCACCGGGTTCCTGAAAGGTCCGACATGACGGCAATTGCCAATTTGCGCGCTGCCGGCAAGACTTGCATCGACTCGACGCGGGTGTTCCTGCGCGACGTGGGCGCAGGCTTGCTGGAGGTCAGCCACAATTCCTTGGCCCTGCTGGGTCTGTGTGTGGTTGGCGTGGTGCTTTTCGCCGGTGGACGCGAGGAGATCCGCACGTTGGCCGAACGCCATGCGCTGGATTGGCTGCTGGCACGCCAGGAAGCACGCGAGCCCGTCCACAGCGACACCGTACCCGAAGCCGAACCCGACGCCGTGACCCGCGCCACGGCGGCCGACCCCAAGACCTTGCCGCGCCAGCAGGCGGCGGTGGCGCAATGGTTGTCGCGCCGCTACCGGGTGGCGCCCGAGCCGGTGAGCCGCCTGGTGCTCGAGGCCTGGGCTGTGGGCCACCACCTGGGGCTGGACCCGACGCTGATCCTGGCGGTGATGGCCATCGAATCGAGCTTCAACCCCTTCGCCCAGAGCGCGGTGGGCGCCCAGGGCCTGATGCAGGTAATGACCCGGATGCACGACGACAAGTACGAGGCCTTCGGCGGCGTGCGCGCGGCCTTCGACCCGGTGGCCAACCTGCGCGTGGGTGTGCAGGTGCTCAAGGAGTGCATAAGCCGCACGGGCAGTCTGGAAGCCGGCCTGCGCTCCTACCTCGGCGTGGCCGGCGACGGCGAGGACGGCGGCTATGTCATCAAGGTGCTCGCCGAGCAAGGCCATCTGCGCCAGGTGGCCGAGGGGCGCAATGTGGCGATCAACACACCCAGCGCCAGCGCGCCTGCGGCCGCGGCGTTGCCGGCACTGGCGCCGGCGCCGCCCACCACCACGACCCACCCGAGCGCCCAGGCGGACGGCCAACGGGTGGCGCTGCTGCGCTGAGCGGCGCCCCGCTCCGCTACACTCATGGGCCTTGCGCGACTGGCGATAGGGCCTGCCGGCCCGAGGTGGACAACACCGTGGAGCGCAAGGCGGCCCTGCAAAGGGCGGTCTCCTCGGGCCGCCGCCGATTCAGCCGTTCGCCTGGGCAGCCCTTGGTGCCGCGTCGCAGCCTGGTTGCCATGCGTGTTTGCCAGCGGGCCCACCTTACACAGGACTGCCCCATGTTCGACCGTACCCAATCCACCCTCGCCAACGTCGATCCCGAACTCTGGGCCACGATCGCACTCGAAAACACCCGCCAGGAAGAGCACATCGAACTGATCGCAAGCGAGAACTACGCCTCGCCAGCGGTGATGCAGGCCCAAGGTAGCCAGCTGACCAACAAGTATGCAGAGGGCTACCCCGGCAAGCGGTACTACGGCGGCTGCGAGTACGTCGACATCGTCGAACAACTGGCAATAGACCGGCTCAAAACCTTGTTCGGTGCCGAGAACGCCAACGTCCAGCCCAATTCGGGATCGCAAGCCAACCAGGCGGTGTTCTTCGGCCTGCTCCAGCCCGGCGACACCATCATGGGCATGAGCCTGGCCGAAGGTGGCCACCTGACCCACGGCATGCCGCTCAACATGTCGGGCAAGTGGTTCAAGGTCGTGAGCTACGGGCTGGACGCCAATGAAGCCATAGACTATGACGCGATGGAGCGACTGGCCCATGAGCACAAGCCCAAGCTGATCATCGCCGGGGCTTCGGCCTACTCGCTGCGCATCGATTTCGAGCGTTTCGCCAAGGTCGCCAAGGCAGTCGGCGCCTACTTCATGGTCGACATGGCGCATTACGCAGGCCTGATCGCCGCCGGCGTCTACCCCAACCCGGTGCCGTTTGCCGACGTCGTGACCAGTACCACGCACAAGACCCTGCGCGGTCCGCGCGGCGGCCTGATACTGATGAAGGACGCGATCGCCAAGCAGATCAACAGCGCCATCTTCCCCGGCATCCAGGGCGGCCCGCTGATGCATGTGATAGGCGCCAAGGCGGTGGCGTTCAAGGAGGCGCTGGCGCCCGAGTTCAAGGTCTACCAGCAGCAGGTGGTCAAGAATGCCGCCTCGATGGCCGAGACCCTGGCACAGCGCGGCCTGCGCATCGTCTCTGGCCGCACCGAGAGCCATGTGATGCTGGTCGACCTGCGCCCCAAGGGATTGACCGGCAAGGAGGCCGAAACCCTGCTGGGCCGCGCCCACATCACCTGCAACAAGAACGGCATCCCCAACGATCCGCAGAAGCCGATGGTCACCAGCGGCATTCGGCTGGGCTCGCCGGCGATGACCACCCGCGGCTTCCTCGAAACCCAGGCACGCCAGACCGCCGAGTTGATCGCCGACGTGCTAGACAACCCGCACGACGCCGCCAATATCGACACCGTGCGCGCCAAGGTGTCGGCGCTGACGCGCGACTTCCCGGTCTACCGCTGAGCGGCCGCCTGCGGCAGCGCATCAGACAAACCCGCCACGATGCGCTGCCCTTACTGCAGCCACGCTGAAACCCAGGTCGTCGAGACCCGTGAGTCCGAAGAGGGGGACGCGATCCGGCGCCGCCGCCGTTGTCTGAAGTGCGACAAGCGCTTCACCACGTATGAGCGGACCGAGATCGCGCTGCCGGCGGTGGTCAAGAAAGACGGCGCAAGAGTCGAATTCGACCCCGCCAAGTTGCGCGCCTCGATGCTGCTGGCGCTGAGAAAGCGGCCGGTCAGCGTCGAGCAGATCGACGCAGCGATCGACCGCATCCAGGAAAGTCTGCTGACTTCCGGGGCCCGTGAACTGCCCAGCGCCCACTTGGGCGAACTGGTGATGCGCGAACTCAAGCGCATCGACAAGGTGGCCTATGTGCGCTTCGCCTCGGTCTACCGCAGTTTCGAGGACGTGGACGAATTCCGGCAATTGATACGCGACATCTGACCGGCTTGGCCTGCCCCCCGATGGAGGGGGCGGCGCCCCCCTCCATCGGGGGCCCTCCGCAAAACGGTCCTCATCCCCCCAACGGGGCGACGCGCTCGGCGCGGCCAGTTTCTACAGTGTGCTCACCTTCGCAACGTTCGGAGCACAGCATGAACTGCCACAGCGAACAACCCACCCAGGCACCCGCCCTGAACCGCGGCCAGTACCGCGGCCTGACGCTGATCGAGACGATGTGCGTGCTGGCCATCGTAGCCGTGCTGCTCGGCGGCGCCTTGCCGATGATGCACGTCTTGCACACCCGCCAGGTATTGCAGGCCAGTGCAGCGCTGCTGGAAACCGACATCCAGTTCGCCAAATCGGAAGCCACGACAGGCCGCCGGCCGGTGCGCTTGTCGGTACAGGCCACGCCGGCCGGCACCAGCTGCTATGTCATCCACACCGGTGCAGCCCATGCCTGCCGTTGCCAAGGCGCGGGCCAGACCCAGTGCGACGCCGGCGCCAGCGTGCTGCGCCTGGTCGAACTGGGTGGGCCCACCGGCATCACCTTGGCACCGCTGCAGCGCTCTATCCTGTTTGACGCAGGCAAGGGCACGGTGACACCGACCGCCACCTTGCGTGTCGTCGACCGCGACGGTCAGGCGATCCACCAGATCGTCAACATCATGGGCCGGGTGCGCTCGTGCACGCCGACCCAAGGCTTTGCCGGACTGAAGCCGTGTTGAAACAGACGGCCGCGACCCGAATCTTCCGCGCTGGAACGGATCAGGCGACCAGCGGCGTCAAGAGGCCGACCAACGGTCAACACAGGGCGTGCGCAGGTCTGCGAGCCTCCCGATAATTGAACCATGAAGCCGCCGACTGCACGCTATCCCGGGTTCACGTTGGTCGAATTGATGGTCGTCGTGGCAACCATTTCCATACTGGCTGCCATCGCGTGGCCAGCGTTCACGGGGGCGATCCACAAAAGCCGACGTACCGACGCAATGACTTCGCTGTCGCGGATCGCCCAGGCCCAGGAGCGCTGGCGGGCCAACAATCCCGTCTACCAGGACACCCTGACCAATCTCGTCGGTGCCGCGAATTCAGTGTCGGCAGGGGGCCACTACGATCTGAGCCTGTCGAACGTGACCGCATCGACCTACACCGTGCAAGCCAGCGCGCGCAACACCTCGCCGCAGAGCGCGGACAGCCCGTGCCAGGTCATGCGCTTGACGATGAACGGCGGGAACATCGGCTACGCCTCGCTGGCCAGTGCTGGCGCGGCCGCCAACGCACCCGAGCGGTGCTGGGTTCAATGAACCGACCCGCCATGTTCAGCACCCGGACCAGGTCACGGCGACAGGGGTTGACCTTGACCGAGCTGATGGTGACGCTGGTCGTTGCAGCGGTCCTGTTGGCCATCTCAGTGCCGTCGATGCGGGAGCTCATTGCCCGCAAGCGCGTCGAAGGGGTTGCCAATGAGTTGGCGAGCGACCTTCGTTACCTCAGGTCAGAGGCGATCCAGCGCCACGCGGGATCGCTTCAGGTCAACTTCGGCATCGCTGCGCAGCCCTCCACCTGTTACGCCGTCGTCACCCTGGGCTCCATACTCACCAGCACGCAGTGCAACTGCGCGCTGGCGGCCCCGCCCATTTGCGCCGATGCCTTCGGCATGACGCTGAAGGAACTCAAGACCGTCATGCTGCCCGGCAGCACGGGCATCACGCTGACGGCCAGTTCGGCGCTGATGGCACTCAGCAGTGCCGGCCTGCCCCAGTACCCCAGCGTGAACAATCCGATCGCTTCAGCGGCCGGGGCCATCTTGCTGGTGTCGGTCCAGAGCCCCAGGGGAGGCAAGGTCTGCGTCGCCGCCAATGGCGCAGCCCGTCCCACCCTCTGCTCGGTATCGGGTCACGAGGGCACGATGCCCGCCTGCCCGAGCTTGCCAGCCCCTTGCCAGGCGTAGCCATGAGCCGACGGCAAGCACAGCGCCGCCACGGCGTCAACCGCAGCGTCGGCATGTCCATCGTCGAGTTGATGGTCGGCATCACGATAGGCTTGTTCATCCTGGCCGGCGCCACGATGGTGCTGACGACACAGTTGGGCGACAACCGCAGCCTGCTGCTCGAAGCCCAGGTCCAGCAAGACATGCGCGCGGCCGTCGATCTGATCTCCCGCGATCTTCGGCGCGCGGGCTACTGGGCCCAGTCCTACCGCCAGATCTGGCCGTCAGCGTCTGCTGGCGCACCGGTCAACCCCTACCAGGATGCCGTGCCCGCCTGGACCCCGAGCGCCGCCGCCTCCGCTGTCGTCACGACGACCGACAGCCTGGCGTACTTCCGTTCCACGGGTGAGGAAGGCAATCTGATCGGCACCGACACGGCGCAGCCGGCGACCAATGCCTATTCCGGGTTCCGCCGGACCACGGCGAACGGCATAGGCACGATTGAAGTCCAGTTGGGTCAGGCCAATTGGCAGGCCTTGACCGATTCGGCAGTGCTCAACGTCACCGCCTTCACGATGGACGTCGCCCAGCACAATCTTCAACTGCCTTGCGGCGCGCAATGCCCGGGACCGGGCGGATGCCCGTTGGTGCTGGGTGTGCGAGACGTCACGCTGACCGTCGTCGCACAGGCGGTGGGCGATGCCGCCGTCAAGCGCAGCCTGACGCAGCACATCCGCTTGCGCAACGACATGGCGATCGAGGAATGTCTTTGAGCACCGCGATGCTGGGCACTGGAACCCTGAAGCCCGGTCAGCGGCCGGGCCAAGGCGTCGCCGCGTTGACCGTCGTCATGGTACTGTTCTTCGTGATGGCCCTGGTGGCGGCCTACACCAACCGCAACCTGATCTTCGAACAGCGCATCTCGGCCAACAGCTACCGCGCCGAACGTGCCCTCAATGCCGCCGATGCCGCAGTCGACTGGACGCTGGCCCTGCTCAACGGGGGGCGCATAGACAACCGCTGCCAAGCCAGCACCAACCTGGCCGACAAGGATTTCCGCCGGCGCTACCTCATAGATACCAACGACCCGGTCAACGGTGACGGCGGGTACACCCCGGTGGCTGGACTGTTTCCGGCCTGCCTCCATCCCACCGGACTGCTCAGCCCGGCGCCGCAGCCGCTGACCTGCATCTGCCCTGATGCGCAAGCGCCCGTTCCGGCAATGCCCTTGCCGGCCGACGGCATCGCCAGCGGTTTCAGGGTCTGGTTCCAACCGCCGGGCAATACGGCTTATGGCATTCGGCCCGGCACGCTGGTCTTCGTCACAAGGGGATGCGCCAGCCCGGGCAGTGGCAATTCGGCCTGCTTTGCCCAAAACACCAACACCCCGCCCAGCGTCGATGCGGCGGCGGGCGTGATTGCCACGGTGGGGTTGATGCGGGCGTTGCCCTGGCCGCAGCAGACGACCGCGGCGGTGACAGCCGCACTGATCGCCGGAGGGACCGTCACGGCCAACCCCGCTGGGGTCATTGCCGAGAATGCACCCGGTCCCGCCGTACGTTCCGGCGGGGCGATCACCGGCGTTGTAGCGACACCTGCGGCGAGCCCTGCCGATACAACGCTGCTCAAACTGTCCACAGCCGCCAACGATGTCTGGTTCAAGACCTTGTTCGGCATGGAAAAGGCAAGCTACCAGCGTCAACCGGCCACGATCGTGTTGGACTGCAGAACCGGTTGCACGTCAACGGATCTGAACTCCACGCTGGCCGGCTTCCCGCGCAACCCGATCTGGGTCAACGGCAACTTGACCATCGATGCCTCCACCATCCCCCCGCTGGGTGGCGTGCCTCCGGCGCAGGATCCGCTGCTGCTGATCGTCAACGGCCTGCTCACGGTCTCAGCCAACGCGCCTATCGTCGGCTTCGTCTACGCCACCAGCATCGTCCTGACTGCCGCTGCGGGCAGCGCACCGACTACTCCCCCGTCACCGCCGCTGCTGATGGGCGCCATGGTCTCAGAAACCCAATTTTCGGCGGCTACGACTGCCGCCCTGCCGGCAACACTGCAGTACGACGCCAATGTGCTCAATTTCATCAGCCTGCGCTACGGCTCGTTCGTCAAGGTGCCCGGCGGCTGGAACCTGACCGACCGTTGATGCCATGGCCAGACCCCACTTTCACCCCAAGCATCAGTATGGCGTCTCGCTGATCGAGGCGCTCGTCGCGCTGGCCGTGATGGCTTTCGGCATGCTCTCACTGGCGGGCGTTCAGGCGACGATGCGACTCAACAGCGACCTGGCCAAACAGCGCACCGAAGCCACCCGTATCGCCACCGAGGATCTCGAAGGCCTTCGCCTGTTCACCTCGGTGCCGGCAGCCAACGGCCAACAGTCGTGGGATGAGATTGCCGACAGCACGCTGGCAGCCTATGTGCCACCCGACAACATCGGCAACACCACCTACCGGGTCGAACGCCAAGTCAGTTTGGCGACCGCCACGCAGAAAGTGGTGACGGTGACCGTGTCCTGGATCGACCGAACCGGTGGCGCGCAGTCGGTCACGGTCGATACGGTGCTGGTGGCTGCTGCACCGGCACTGTCGGGCCTGCTGGCCGTGCCCGTGATGAAGACGACCTTCAACAGTCCGGGGGACCGAGACCCGACAATTCCGCCCGAGGCGGTCGAACTTGGCGGCGACCGCAGCGGCAGTAGCGCGTTCAAACCATTCGACAGTGGAATGGTGGTGTGGGTGTTCAACGACATCACCGGCGTGATCACCAGCCGATGCACCGGTGTGACGACGGCACAAGCGGCCATTGCCGTCGCAGACCTGACGACGTGCGCATCGACCAATGGCAGGTTGGTTTCCGGCCAAGTAAAGTTCGACCTAAGCTTCCCGCTGCCCAGCCCACCTCGCTACGCAGCCGAGAACCCGCTGGGGTCAGCCTTGCCACTTAACGTCAGTAATCCTCTTGAATTCCTGAGCGTCGCAGGCATTTCACCGGTCAACCAAGGTCGGGCGCCTGAATGTATTGCCGACTCACCGGTAACCGCTGCTGCAGGCAATTTTCGGACACAAGTCAACTACCGATGCCTTATCTTCCTGAAAGACAATAGCGGCTGGGGTGGAAAGTTGGAGGTAAAGCTGGCCACCCAGTACAGCAATGGAGATCCATTGCCCAACAACAACCTGCCCAACAACTACCAAGTGTGCCGCTACACCGAGGATCTACCCAACGTCGGCGACCCTGGCGGCGACTTCATTGTCAACCCCAAGCATCCCAAGAGCTACTGCATGGAGATTGCAGGCACGCCCACTGCAGTAGCTCCCTGCACCGGCAGCAAGGTGACGGTCAATCTGACGCAACAGGATTTCCTGGTCATCGATGCCCGGGTGTCCAGTTGCCCGGTCGACGACCCCACGACGCCGCTGGTGAACGGAAACACCCGCCCCCACCAACCCTGACATGCCCTTCTCCCCCACCGACCACGCCCAACTGCAACGCGCCATTACCCTGGCCCTATCGTCGATAGGTCTGTCCGACCCCAACCCCCGCGTCGGCTGCGTGATTCACGATGCCTCGGGTCAGTTGGCCGGCGAAGGCTTCACCCAGCAGGCCGGTGGACCGCACGCCGAGGTGATGGCGCTGCGCCAGGCCGCCGCCGCCGGGATCGAGCTGACCGGCGGCACCGCCTGGGTCAGCCTGGAGCCCTGCGCCCACCACGGCCGCACGCCGCCCTGCGCCGATGCTTTGGTAGACGCCGGTCTGGCCCGGGTAGTCGTGGCCACTACCGATCCGTTCGTGCAGGTCGCCGGCCAGGGCATCGCCCGCCTGCGCGAGGCAGGCATCACCGTGGACTTGGCCGAAGCCGGCGCCATCACCCGCGCAGCGCATGAGCTCAACATCGGATTTTTCTCACGCGTGCTGCGCGGCCGCCCCTGGATGCGGATGAAGATAGCCGCGTCGCTGGACGGCCGCACTGCGCTGGCCGACGGCAGCAGTCAGTGGATCACCGGCGAGGCGGCGCGCGCCGATGGCCAGGCCTGGCGGCGGCGTGCCGGCGCGGTGCTGACCGGTATAGGCACGGTGCGCGACGACAACCCCAGGCTGGACGTCAGGCTGGCGCCGACCGTCCACCAACCGCTGCGCGTGGTGCTGGACTCGGACTTCGCCACCCCGCCCTCGGCCCGCCTGCTGGCGGCCCCGGGGCAGGCCCTGGTCGTCGGCGCGCGCGCCCATCCCTGCCGCATGGCCGCCTTGCGCGACGCCGGAGCCGAGGTCTTGCTGCTGCCCGGCCCACAAGGCCAGGTCGATCTGCCCGCGCTGATCGACAAGCTCGCGCGCGACGGCGTCAACGAGTTGCATGTGGAGGCCGGCGCCACGCTGAACGCCGCGCTGCTGCAGACCGGCCTGGTCGATGAACTGCTGCTCTACCTGGCGCCCAAACTGCTCGGACCGGGCCGGGACCTGGCAGCCCTGCCCGCGCTGCAGCAGTTGTCGCAGGCCAGGGTGATGCGCTTCGAGGACGTCTACCGGGTTGGCGACGATTTGTGCCTTAGGCTGCGCTGCGGCGGGTCCGACTCGTTTCTGGTCTGACCCGCGCGGCACGCGGCGGCCGCGCCAGCGGGCCGGGACGCCGATTCATGGGATGGTGTTTTGGCGTGATCAACGTCAAATCGCTGCCGCCAAACCCGGCGCGGATCCATCCGTCAGAGGAATCCCATGACCGACCGACAACGCCCGCAGATCATCGACCCCTACGCCGCCATCGGCAGCGGCGAACTGGGGGCCTACCCCTTCGACCTCTACCATCGCCAGTGCCTGGCCCAGGGTGACTCCTGGTTTTCCATCGGCGCGCTGCCGCCGACCCGGACGACGCGCCTCCTGGCCGAACTGAAGCTGCTGCAGTCGACCGTGATCGTCAACTGCGCCTACCCCGGCGCGGTGCTGCACCGCATGGTCGACACGACGAAATCGCCCCACTTTCGCCGCCTGCTCGCCGGCCGGCTGGCGATCAAGTGGCACGCGGTGCTGTTTTCGGGTGGCGGCAACGACCTTATCGAGGCCGTCGCGGCACCGCCCACCGCGGCACTCTCACTGCGCCTGCTCAGAACCGCCGCCGAGCGCGGCCGCGGGCCGTTGGCGCCAGCCGACTACCTCAGCGAAACCGGCTGGACCACGTTTGCCGAGCATGTCGGTGCCTTGTTCAACCAACTGATCGACCTGCGCGACAGCGGCATCAACCGCGGGACACCGCTGATCTGGCACAACTACGCCCGCGTGATGCCCAGGCCGGCGCCTGCCGGGCTGGGTTTCGGCCCCTGGCTGCTGCCCGCGCTCGACATGTTCGGCGTGCCGGCGGCCGACCGCCTGGCCGTCTCGGACGAGTTGATGTCGCGCCTGGGGCGCCTGATCTACAGCCTGACCGACGCCCGGCGGACCCGCGATCCGCAATGCGGTGTGTACGTCGCCAACACGGCGGGGACCGGCATCGTGCTAGCCGAGCCCGGCAGCACAGACTTGTCTGGCGACTGGGTCAACGAGATCCACCTGACGCGTGAAGGCTACCAGAAATGTGCCACCGCCTGGCAGCAGGTACTGGACCCCCTGCTGGCCTGAGCGAGCGGTGGCGGGGCTGCGGCAAGGTTGCAACATGTCCCTCCCGAGCCGCTACGATCGGCGTTGCGACGGGCGGCCCAGCCGCTGCCCAACCCGCAGCCCGGCCCGCCACCTCGGCGCACCGACCACACCATCTTCCTGCCCCAGGACTCCATGACTCCCACCCCTCTGCGGCTCAACGGCGTTGCCGGATCGCCCTACACGCGCAAGATGCTGGCGCTGCTGCGCTACCGGCACATCGCTTACCGGCTGGTGCATTCGGCCGCCGGCATCCCAGGCCTGCCGGTGTCGCGGCCGCACCTGCTGCCCACCTTCTACCTGCCCGGCGCCGATGGGGCGATCGCGGCGGTGACCGACTCCACCCCGCTGATACGCCGCTTCGAGCGCGATTTCAATGGCCGAGCGGCGATCCCGGCCGATCCGGCGCTGGCCTTCATCGATGCGCTGCTGGAGGATTTCGGCGACGAGTGGCTGACCAAGGCGATGTTCCACTACCGCTGGACTTACGCCGCCGACGTGCGCAAAGCCGAACGCATCCTGGCCTGCTGGCGCGGCGAGCCGCAGGACGACCCCACGCTGGCCGCCACGGCCGCGCAGGTCAGCAGCCGGCAGGTGCCGCGGCTGCGTTACGTGGGCTCCAACCCGACCACCGGCCCGGTCATCGAGGCCGGCTACCGGCGCGTGCTCGATGCGATGGAAGACCACTTGCGCACCCACCGCTTCCTGATGGGCGGGCGGCCGGGGGCGTCGGATTTCGCCGTCTACGGCCAGCTCACCCAGCTCACCCAGTTCGACCCCACGCCGATGGCGCTGGCCACCGAGATCGCACCGCGGGTCTGCGCCTGGGTGTTGATGGTCGAAGACCTGTCGGGGCTCGACCCCACCGA
The DNA here is from genome assembly GCA_947453625.1 of Burkholderiales bacterium. Lineage (GTDB taxonomy): Bacteria > Pseudomonadota > Gammaproteobacteria > Burkholderiales > Burkholderiaceae_C > Pseudaquabacterium. The sequence continues at coordinate 13,015 of CANGHK010000045.1, read as the reverse complement.
GGGCGACTGGCTGGACGCCAGCCACCTGCCCGACAGCCTGCTGCGCCTGCTGCAGGAGGTGGGCAGGCTCTATGCGCCGCTGCTGCTGGCCAATGCCCGCGCGATCGAGGCCGGCGCGGCCGAGGTGCAGGCCAGCGTCGACGGCCAGCCCTGGGTCCAGCAGGCCTTCGCCTACCAGGCCAAATGCCTGGCCTGGCTGGCACGCGACCACCAGGCGCTGGACGCCGGCGCCCGCGCCACCGTCGATGCCGCGCTGGCCGGCACCGGCTGCGAGGCCTTGTTCCCGGCCGCGCCGGGCTGAGGCGCCTGCAGCGCCGCCACTGCAGGCACGCCTGTTTCAGCCCTCATCCCAGCGTCAAGCCGGCTCCCAGATTTTGCCGTTGAAGCGCTGCAGCTTCATGTACTTCACGACCCGGTAGTCGTTGGGGGACGTGTTGATCAGGCTGCCAGGCAGCAGCGCCGGGTTGCGGTAGTTCTTCAGGTTGGCGGCCTGGCGGATGATGTTCTCGCGCGTCAGATCGTCGCCGCACTGGCGCAGCACCTGCTCGATGGTCTGCGCATAAGCCCAGCCGGCCAGGTTCAGCGAATCCTCCAGCTTGGCGTCGGGCATGTACTTCTTCATCCAGTCGAAGAAGGGCGCCAGTTCCGCGTCCTGGGCCCACTGCGGATCGGTCACGTCCTTCAGGAAGCCGGCGGTCTTGATGCCCACCGACTTGTCCAGCCCGGCCGGGATCAGCGTGGCGCCGACCGATGCCGATCCCAGGTGCAGGTAGGTGTCGGGCTTCCAGCCCATGTCGGAGACCTTGCGGATCGCCTGCGCCGCCTGCTTGGCGTAGGCGAACAGCATCAGCGTGTCGCAGCCCGCACCCTTGATGGTGATCAGCTGCGAGTCGACCGTCGGGTCGGTGGCCTGGAAGCTTTCAGCGCTGACCACCTGGCCGGCCTTGTCCCCCAGGCCTTCCTTCAGGCCGGCCACCAACTCCTTGCCGAAGTCGTCGTCCTGGTAGAGCACGCCGATCTTGGCATTCGGATGGGTGGCGAGAATGCTCTTGGCGTAGAAGATGGCCTCGCCGCGCAGCGTGGGCTGCCAGCCCATGGTCCACGGAAACTTCTCCGGTTGCGCAAAGGTTTCCGAGCCCGCCGCGATGAACAACTGCGGCACCTTCTTCTGATTCAGGTAGGGGCGGGTGGCGGTGTTGAGCGGCGTTCCCAGCATGCCGAACATCAGCGCCACCTCGTCCTGCTCGACCAGCCGGCGCGTCATCTCCACCGCCTTGGGCGGTGAGAATCCGTCGTCCAGCGAGATGAAATTGATCTTGCGGCCGTTGATGCCGCCCTTGTCGTTCAGGAACTTGAAGTACGCGGCCTCGGCCCGGCCGAGTTGGCCATAGGCCGATGCCGGACCGCTGTAGGCAATCGACTGGCCGATCTTGATCTCGGTGTCGGTGACACCCGGGCCGTACTTCTTCTGCGCCCAGGCGGCACCGGACAGCACCGATGCGGCGGCCGCAGCCAGCGGTGCCAGGACGACGGAACGGCGCTTCATGCCTTGTGTCTTGTTCATGCTTGTCTCCATTGGTTGAGGATGCAAAACGGGGTCAGAACTTGTTCGGTCCCATGTAGCCGAACAGGAAACCGGCGACCTTGCGCATCTGGATCTCTTCGGATCCCTCGGTGATGCGGTAGCGCCGGTGGTGGCGGTAGATATGCTCGAAGGGCTTGTGGCGCGAATAGCCAATGCCGCCGTGCACCTGCATCGCGCGGTCTGCCGACTCGCACACCAGGCGATTGGCCCAGTAGTTGCACATCGAGACTTTGTCGGAGAGCTGCTTCTCGACCTCGGGGTGGGGCATCTGGTCCATCTGCCACGCGGTCTTGAGGATCAGCAGGCGCAGCATCTCGCACTGCGTGGCGAGCTCGACCAAGGGAAACTGTATGCCCTGGTTGCGCGCCAGCTCCTGGCCGAAAGGCTTGCGCTCACGCGCGTACTTGACGCTCTCGTTGACGCAGAACTGCGCCGCGCCCAGCGAGCTGGCGGCCTGGCGGATGCGGTTCTCGTGGACGAAGGACTGCGCCAGTGGCAGGCCGCGGCCTGTCTCGCCGAACATGGCGTCCGCCGGCACCCAGACGTTGGTGAAGCTCACGCGCGGGTGGTCGGTGGGCATGTTGAAGGTCCACAGGTACTCCTCGATCTTCACGCCGGGGTTGTCGGCGGGCACGAGAAAACAGGTGATGCCTATGCCGTCGCCGGCCTTGCCCGAAGTGCGCGCAAACAGCGCGCAATGCGTGGCCGTGTGCATGCCGGTGGTCCACATCTTTTCGCCGTTGATCAGCCAACCCTCCACACCGTCGCGGGTCTCGGGCACCGCCTTGGTCTCCATGTGGGTGGCGTCCGAGCCGTGGTTGGGCTCGGTCAGGCCGAAGGTGATGCGGGTCTGGAAGTTCAGTTGGCCGTTGATGAACTTCTCTTTCTGCGCCGGCGTGCCGAAGTCGCGCAGCATCACGATGATGGGGAAGTTGCCGACCACCGAATGCTCGTTCTGCAGGTCGTTGAACAAGCCCAGTCCCTTGGACGCGAGATGGTCGCGGATCACCGCCATCCACAGGTTGCCAACCTCCTGGCCGCCGTACTCCTTGGGCAGCGACAGCCGGTAGAAGCCGGCCTTGTCGGCGATCCGCTTGCACTCGATCAGCAAGGCCTCCCATTCGTGGCGCGGCAGGCCGCCGGCCTCGAAGTCGGTGCGCGCCCATTCACGGCGGTGGTCGAAGAAGCGCTCGTTGTCATCCCTGGCCTGCAGCGGCCGGATCTCCTGGTCGATGAACCGATCGAGGTTCTTCAGGAACTCGGTCAGTTCTTGGGGTAGGTTGAAGTCCATCGGGTCTCACTCCTTGGGGTGGGTGGTGGTGGTGGTGGCGGGCAAATCGGTGACTGAATCGGTGGCGCGCTGCTCCAGCGCATGTCGGTAGGGGGCGTAAGTCGGCTGGTCGATCGCCAGCTTGGCCAGCGTGGTGGCCCACAGATGCTCCTGCAGGCCCGGTGCATCGGCGGCGATCTCGCCCAGGCGCAGGCCGGTGCAGAGCGCGGACTCCAGCGTCGCGAGCGATCCCTCTTGGCCCAGCAGGGTCTGCAGCCGGCCATGGGCCTGGTCCTGCGCCTGCGCGCCCAGCCGCATCTCGCGCGCCACCAGATCGACCGCATTGGCGGCCACCCTGGCCTGGAACACCACCGCCGGTGGCAGTTGCGGGATCAGCGTGTCGCGCAGCAGACGGGCCACCGCCTCAAGCATGTCGGGGGCTGTCGGATGGTCAAGCATGGGCGTGCTCCGACGCCAGCAGGCGCAGCAGGTCGAGTTCGTTTTCGGAGACGCGTCGGGCGATCATGGCGCGTTCGACCGTGCGGTCGCGCCCGCTGTCGAACCAGTCGCACATGCCGGCGCAGCCCAGGCCCCAGCGCACGCTGCCCATGGCCTGCCACCAGCGCACACGCGCCGGGTCCACCGCCTCGCCGGTGGCGTCTTGCCAGGCGCTGAACAAGGCCTCGCGTGAGCCCAGCCCGGCCACCGGCCGGTCGATCTGGCCAAAGCGCCAGGGTGGCAGGCAGACCCAGGCCAGGTCCTCGGCCGGGTCGCCCAGGTGGGCGATCTCCCAGTCCAGCACCGCGCGCAGGCCCTGGCCGCCGGTCGCCTCGACGATCAGGTTGCCGATGCGGAAGTCGCCGTGCACCAGGCGCGGCACGGCCGGGTCGGCGGGCAGATAGTCTTGCAGCCAGCGCAGGCTGAAGTCGAACACCGCGCTGGGCCGCGCCAGTGCGGCATTGCGGCGCTGCATCGTCGCCAGCAGCGCCGCGGTGGAGCGCAGCGGCAGGTCGGGCAGGGTTTGTGTGTCGACCCGGTGGATCGCGCCCAGCACCCGGCCGAACTGGGCCACCAACCGCGGCCGCACCGAGGCGAAGGCCGCGTCGCGCAGGATCTTGCGCGGGATGGTCTCGCCGGCGATGCGCGTCATCAGAAAGCCGTCGCCCAGTGCGTCGTCAGGCGTCAAGCTGTGCACGACCTCGGGCAAGCAGGCGGCCAGGTCGGGGTTGCCGCGGGCCACTGCGCTGATCAGCGCTGCCTCCAGCGGCAGCGGCAGCGATTCGGCGCCGCGCAGTCCGCCGGGCGAACGGCGCAGGATCAGCGGATGGCACAGCCCCGGGCCGACCGCGTCGAACGACCAGGTCTGCAGCGTGGCGCCGGCCGACAGCCGCTGCAGCCCGGCGATGCCCTGGGCATCGGGAAGCAGACGCCTGACCAGGGACTGCAGGCCGGCGGCGAAATCGTCGAGTTCAGTGCTCATCGGAGGCTCGGTTGGCAGGCAGGTCAGCAGACTGTTCAGCCGGCGGGTGAGCGGGCAGGTTGGCGGGTGTCACGGCAGGACTGTCAGCCCTTGGCCACCAGGGGTACTGGGGCGGCAGGTCGGTCGACACCCGACCGGCAAAATGCGGCGGGCGGCGCTCCAGAAAGGCCGCCACCCCCTCGCCCACATCGGGTCCGGCGCCCAGGTGCAAGGCCATCGCCCCGTCGATGGCCAGCAGGCCCAGCGGCGAGGGCTCGGCGCTGCAGCGCCACAGCATCTGGCGCGTCAGCGCGATCGCAACCGGGGCGGTGTTGTCGACGATCTCGCGGGCGATCTCGCGCGCCCGCGCCAGCAGGTCCTCGGCCGGCACAACCGCCTCGACCAGGCCGCCGCGCAAGGCCTCGGCGGCGTCGAACACCCGTCCCGAATAACACCAGCGCAGCGCCTGCGGCAGGCCGACGATGCGCGGCAGAAACCAGGCGCTGCCGGCCTCGGGCACCAGGCCGCGGCGGGCGAAGACAAAGCCGAAACGCGCGCCCTCGGCCGCCAGACGGATGTCCATCGGCAGCGTCAGCGTCAAGCCCACGCCCACCGCCGCGCCGTTGATCGCGGCGATCGACGGCTTGCGGCAATTGAAGATCGCCTCGACGAAGCTGCCCCCCTGGCGCACCGGACCACCCTTGCCGAAGACCTGCTCCGCACCGGCGCCGCCAAAACTGTCGGCGCCTCCCGAGAGGTCGGCGCCGGCGCAAAAACCCTTGCCGGCGCCGGTGACGATCACCACGCGCACGGCGTCATCGGTATCGGCGCGCTGGAAGGCCTCGGCAAGTTCGCGGCCCATCTGCGCGGTGTAGGCGTTGAGTTTGTCGGGCCGGTTCAGCGTCAGGGTCAGCACCCCGCCGTCCAAGCTCGTCTCGATCTGCGGGCTGCTCATGGTCCGTCCTCCTGGGGGGCGACTTCGCCGGCCAGCAGGCGCTGGCGGTCTGACGCGGCCGGGGCCGCGGGCTCGGGTATCGGGCGGTCGGGCGCCAAATAGACCGAACGGCACCAGATCTCGGTGACCTGGGTGCACAGCCGCTCCAGGTCCAGCGCCTGCTCGAAGGGCTCCAGACCCATCACCACCCAGGCCTGGGCCGCGCCTTCGACCATCATCCCCAGCGCCAGCGTGGCGGCGTCGGGGTCCAGCGGCTGGCAACGGCCCAGCGCCAGCTGGCGCACCAGGTGGTCGCGCAGCCGGCGCAGGTAGGCGCTGCGCATGCGGGCCTGGATCGCGGCGATCTGCGGGTTGACATAGGCGGCCTCGAACAGCGCCCGCATCACGCCACGGTGGCGGGCGAAGATCTGCAGGTAGCGCAGGTTGCCGCCGAACACCCGCTCACGCAGCGTGCGGCCCGAGTGCTCGCGCGACGAGACGATCAGTTCGTCGACCACGCGGGTGACCATCGCGACGAAGATCTCGTCGGTGCTGCCGAAGTAACGGTAGAAAGCGCCGCGGCTCAAGCCCGTGCCTTCGATGATGTCCTGCACCGTCGTGCGCACATAGCCCTTTTGTCCGAACACCTGCTGCGCCGAGGCCAGCAGCACCTGCGCGGTCTCTTCGGCCGACCCGCGCGCGCGCCGCACCGCGCCGACGGCCGGGTCCGGGCGGCGCACCAGGCCGTGGCGCGCCGGGTGCGGCTTTGGCACCGTCACCAAGACGAGGTCCGGTGCGGGCAGCGTGCCGGTAGCCGCTTGCAGGCGGTGCGGCGGTTGAAGCTGCTGCGGGTGATCTTGCGGCCGCTTGAGGGGGCCATGGGCTGCTCCTGTGCGGTCTGCTTGCCGGCCCGTCTCACCCAGACTGCCGCAGGTCTTGCCGCTCGCATCAACGGTAAGTGACACTGACGTCACTGTCAATATGGCAAGCCCTTGGTGACCAGGCTATCGGGCTGTTCCCCGCGGAGCCCAGCAGCACCTGGCCAGGGGCCGATCCGGCGCGGCAGAGCGCCACAGCCGGCCCATCGCCCCGCCGGCGCAGCAGTCGAACCGCCGAACAGTCAAACCATCAAGCGCGCGCCCTGCCCTTGGACCTGAAAACCCAGCCTCAGCACGGGCCGGCGGCGCGGCGAAACGCCATCCGCGCCATCATGCGCGCGGCCATGTTGGCGCTGAACAAGACCGCAAACCACTGCGCTCGCGGCTGGACGAACAGCGCCGTGCCGCTGATGCCCGACCAGGTCAACTCACCGGCACTGCAGGGCATCGCCGAAGGCCCCCAGTCATTGCGCACCGCCAGCCCGAGTCCGAAGCCGAAGCCCGGGCCGCAATAGCCGGCCGGACCGTCCACGCCCTCGGGCAACTGGTTGCGCGACAGCTCGGCAAACAGCGCGGTCGACACCAGGCGCCGGCCCTCGAACACCCCGCCATTGGCCAGCAGCCGGCCGAAGGCAACGTAGTCGTCCAGCGTGCTGACCAGCCCGCCGCCGCCGCTGTCCATCCAGGGTTGGCCGGCCTGGCGCTGGCCGATCGCCGGCACCGTCGCGTGCCAGGCCAGGTCGTCGGCATGGGCGCTGGCCAAGTCGGCGTGCTCGTCGGCAGCGATCCCGAAGCCGGTCTGACGCATGCCGAGCGGCGCAAAGATGCGCCGGCGCAGCGCTTCGGCCAGCGGCAAGCCGTCGAGCTGCTCGATGATGCAGCCCAGCACATCGGTCGAATAGCCATAGCGGAAAGCGGTGCCGGGCTCGGCCACCAGCGGCAAGCCGGCCAGCACGGCCAGGAAGGCGGCCGAATCGAGCCCGGTCATCCCGGTCGTGATGCCGGCCCGCATCCATTCCGCGCGCAAGCCGGCGTCAGCGATCTCGTGCGGGTAGGCCAGGCCCGAGGTGTGGCGCATCAGGTCGCGCACGGTGGGTGCGACGCGCGGGGCTTGCCCGGCCTTGAGCCGCAGGTCACGCAGCACCGGCAGGTAGTCGCCCACCGCGGCGTCCAGGTCCAGCCGGCCCTCGTCGACCAGCATCAGCGCGGCCAGCGTCACCACCGGCTTGGTCAGCGACGCGACGCGAAAGCGCACGCCGGCATGCAGGGGCGCATCGCTGTCGGGTCGAATGCGTCCGGCGGCATGGCGGGCCAGGGTGCGGCCGGCCGCTTCGACATGCACCAGCGCACCGGGGCAGTAGCGGGCGGCGATCTGGTAGTCGAGCAGGTCGGCGATGGGTGAGGTCATGAGGCGGTTGCGCTGAAGCCAAGGGGTGGCGACGAGCATAGGCCAGCCGGCTGGCGCCACGTCCCCGGGACAGCCCTCGGTCCGCCGGCCACGGGCTTGCGGGATCGCGCGGGTGGCTGGGTTGGCGCGGGGAGAGGACAGCAGGCTACAGTCCGGGCCATGGCATATGAACTCCACTACTGGCCGACCATTCAGGGCCGCGGCGAATTCGTCAGGCTGGCACTCGAGGCCGCCGGCGCACCCTATGTCGATGTGGCGCGCGGCGCGCAGGACGCGGGGCAAGGCGTGCCCGCGATGCTGCGCCGGATGAACGACCCCCATGAAACGCAGCCGCCCTTCGCACCGCCCTTCCTGAAGGACGGCGAGATGATGATCGGCCAGACGGCCGCGATCCTGCATTACCTGGCGCCTGAGCTCAAGCTGGTGGCGCGCAGCGAGCGGGCCCGCGTCTGGACCCAGCAGATCCAGCTGACCATCGCCGACATGGTGACCGAGGCCCACGACACCCACCATCCGATCGCCGCCAGCCTGTATTACGAGGACCAGCAGCCCGAGGCGCTGCGCCGCGCGGCCGAGTTCTGCGGCGCGCGCCTGCCCAAGTACCTGCAGTGGTTCGAGACCATCGTGCTGCGCAACCCGGCCGGCCCCCGCCACTTGGTCGCCGGCAAGCTGAGCTACGCCGACCTGTCGCTGTTCCAGTTGATCGAAGGCCTGCGTTACGCCTTCCCGCTGGTCGCCGAAAAAGCGCTGGCCCAAACCCCCGCCATCGTGCAGTTGCACGATCGCGTCGCCGCGCTGCCCAAAGTGGCGGCCTACCTGGGCAGCGCGCGGCGCATTCCGTTCAACGAGCAGGGCATCTTTCGCCGCTATCCCGAGTTCGACCTGGCATGACGGCTGAGGCCCGGGCTTGGCCTCGGCATGGGCCGCAGCGCGTCGGTCAGCTCTCGGACCGGCTGATCACATGCATCGCCCGCCGCCCCTGACCGGGGCGCAGTCGCCGGCGGCAGGCCTGTGCTGGGGCTTGCTGGCTGCGGCCATCTGGGCCAGCTACTCGGTGCTGGCGCGCCTGGCCGTCAAGGCCGGGCTGAGCCCGGGCGACCTGACATTGCTGCGCTTTGCGCCGGGCGCCTTGCTGATGGCGCCGCTGCTGTGGCGCTGGGGATGGCGCGACCTGGCCGGCATAGGTTGGCGACGCGGCCTGCTGCTGGCCCTGCTGGCCGGCCCCGGATTCAGCCTGCTGTTCATGACCGGCTTCACCTGCGCGCCGCTGGCCCACGGCGCGGTGATCGCGCCGGCCTGCCAGATGCTGGCCGGACTGGGCCTGTCGGCCTGGCTGGCGCAGCAGCGCCTGACGCGCGAGACCGCCTTTGGCGCGGGCTTCGTGGTGCTGGGCCTGGCCTTCATGGGCGGCGACAGCCTGGTGCACCGCGAGGGTGGCCTGACGCTGCTGGGCGACCTGATGTTCGCGGCGGCCGGCTGCTGCTGGGGACTGTTCGGCGCGCTGTCGCGGCGCTGGCAAGTCGACCCGCTGCGCGTGACCGCAGTCGTCGTGGTGCTGTCCTTCCTGCTGTTCGCACCGGGCTTCCTGATGCTGGCCGACCTGGATCGATTGGCCAACGCCGGCGCAGCCATGTTGCTGGTGCAGGTGCTGGCGCAAGGCCTGGGTGCCGGGCTGGTCGCGGTGCTTGCGTTCAGCCGCGCGGCGGCGCTGCTGGGCTCGGGGCGCGCCGCCTTTTTCGGTGCCCTGGTGCCGGGTGCTGCGTCGCTGCTGGCGATACCGGTGCTGGGCGAGGTACCCTCGGTGCTGCAGGTGCTGGGCATCGTGGCCGTGGTGTCGGGCCTGCTGATCGCTTTCGGTGCCTTGCGCCTGCTGACGACGCGCGGCGAGAAGGCGTTGGACCCGGCTTGAGGGTGGCGTGAAGTTTCCTTCCCGTCCCGCAACGCCTTCAAGCCCTCTCGAATCACCGACTGCGCGGCGCTGACAAAGAAACGCTGACCGCGCCTGTCACCGGCTTGGCGCAACAAGTCGATGCCCTACACAGCGATGACGATCGTCGGCGCGCCAGAGTCGCCAGGAAGTTGCCAGAAATCGGCGTTCGACCACCAAGGCGTGACCCACAAAGAACAACAGCCTAGCTGCCGAAGCCGCTAAGCTGTTGATTTCAAACGATATAAATGGTCGGGACGGCGGGATTCGAACTCGCGACCCCTTGCACCCCATGCAACAAAATATCAGTCTAGGATGGGCTTAGGATCACCTGCATAGTCCGTAGAAAAATTTTTTGTCGTTAAAAATCAACGACTTACAAAAATAATTAGTCCAAAAAAGCCCTCTTCGGTACACTGGAATCCAGCAGCAAACGGTGACTGAACGGTGACCAGAATCACAACGGTGACCAGGGTGCACGCCAGCAAAGGAGCTAAGCGATGGTGATGATCACGGACAGAGGGATGCAGGGCAAGGCGACAACGCAGGATCAGTGGATTTCGCAGCCCTACAACCGTGGTGGCGGTGTCTTCCTTGGCCGAATCACGCCCAAAGGAGAACGACACTTCTACTTCCGCTACACCAACTCCAAGGGAAACCGGCTGTTCATGCCCATCGGCTCCTACCACCCGAAGGGCAACAACGGGGGACTCACCGTCGCCCAGGCCTATCAAAGGGCAAGCGAGTTGTCGGAGTTGTACCGCAGTGGGATCAAGGATGTTCAAGCCCACCTTGACCAACAACGACAGGACAAGCAGCATGAGGCCGACAAGAGCCGGCGTGAAGCCGTTGAAAAGGAAGAACGGGACGAACTTGAGCGACAGCGGCGGTTGACTGTTCGCCAACTTTTTGAGCGTTGGTCCTCCGTTGAACTGGCATCGCATGTCCGGGCTGACGGCAAGCGAGTCGGGAGGAAAGATGACGGCGCATACACGCGCGCCCAGTTTGAAAGGCATGTCTTCCCTACGCTCGGCGACATGGCGACAGATGATGTGCGAAAGGCAGACGTACTGGCCATCATTGATCAGCATCGAACCAAAGGAAGTCTGCGAACCTGCAATGTGCTCCTTGCCGACTTGAAGCAAATGATGCGGTTCGCCCTGTCCCGCGAGATCATCGCCGTCAACCCGATTCAACTATTGACCAAGCGCGACGCTGGCGGCGCTGATGTTGAGCGAGACAGAGCCCTTAGTGTTGAAGAGATCAAAGCACTAGCGATGCAGTTGCCCAATGCGAGGATGCAGGTACGCAGTGAGCATGCTGTCTGGCTGATTCTGTCAACCGGCTGCCGCGTTGGCGAACTGATGAACGCCGAGTGGATCAATGTCAACCTGGCGGCACGCACCTGGTACCTGCCAGACACGAAGAATCAGCGGGACCACACCATCCACTTGTCAGACTTCGCCGCAGAGCACCTTCAAGCGCTGAAAGAAATCCATGAAACAGACAGCGAAGGCAAGCCATACCGATGGGTCTGCCCAAACAGCAAGGGGACAGGTCCCGTTGACGTGAAGAGCTTCGGGAAGCAACTGGCCGACCGCCAGAAAGAACCTGAAGCTCAACTGAAGGGACGATCCAAAGAAGCGAAGTCCTTGCAGCTTTCAGGAGGGAAATGGACCGCACACGACCTTCGTCGAACAGCCGCGACTTTGATGGCGCAACTGGGCTTTGGTGGTGATGTCATCAACGAGTGCCTGAACCACATCACCCAAGACCGAATGACTCGGATCTACATTCGCGACCGCCGCGTGCAAGAACAGGCGCAAGCCTTCACCGCCCTCGGCGCCAAGCTGAAGGACATCACGACGGGCGACCAAGCATCCAACGTAGTGCCCTTGAAGCGAACTGCGTAGCTGATACGCTCACTTTCAGAGTTAGAAAAGTGCACAGATCACCAATTAGCTGGGCCTCAACCTCAGGCGATTGCCGCAGAGCATGCGCGCTTGACCGAAGCGACAGAGATCCCGAACTGCCCGGCAGTCTGCTTGATGCTGGCGCTGTTTGCCGACCGCCACTGGGCAACCTCGGCATCGTCAATCGTCTTTGCACGGCCCAGAGCCTTGCCCTCGGCCCTTGCCCGCTCAAGGCCGGCAAGTTGCCGCGATTTCATGTTCTCGCGCTCCATCTGCGCGAACGCGGCCATCATTGTCAGCATCAACTTGCCGCAGGCCGTGGACAGATCAAAGCCCTCTCGCAGGCTGATAACTGAGACGCCCTTGGACTGAAGTGCTTCCACGGTGCTCAAAACGTCTATGGTGTTTCTGCCCAGCCGATCAATGGCAACCACCACTACCGTGTCACCTTCTCGGGCATAGGCAAGCAGTGCAGACATGGCGGGCCGCGTTCGGGCAGCAACCGAACCCGACACGCCCTCCTCCGTGAACCACTTGTCCACTTTAAAGCGGTGCTCAACTTGGCGGTGCTGGTTTTCGCACGTCTGATCGTCGGTGGAGACACGGAGGTAGGCAATCACAGCTGACATTGGGCACCCATCTGGCTCAAATTGTGTAGCTCAGATTGTAGGGGGTGGCTCAATAATAGTCAACTGTATTGAGCCACCCAAAACGGGTGTTGCATCGGGTGGCGCGCAGGGTAAGGGTTTTGAGCCGGGGTGACCGCAGCCAGCAGGGGGACAGGTGGCAGATCCACCCTGACTTGCCGTTGCTGGCTGGTCGTGTCTTCAGCAACAAACGACCCACACTGAAAAATCGTGGCGGATCGTTGAGGCAAGGACGGCCTAGCACGCGGGCCGGCTTTAGTCATGCAACTAGAGTATTCTGCAAATCTGATCTGAGAATTTTTAATTTAATCATTTATTGATACATTGAAAATTCACTTCGGCTGCAGGTGTTTTACCAAGCTCCACATCGTTGCTTCGTCTACTTATGACATTGATCTGTTTACCTTTAAGGCTACAGAATTCAGAAGCCTCTTGCATTAGCCTTGCTGTATGAACAGCGCCTGAAGTAAACCCCCACTCTGACTTTGCGAGCATGTACGAATTTGGGCCAGTTTGAACAATACCAGAGCTTGCACAACCAAATATTTGCAATACAAAAATTAGAGCGGCGAATCTTTTCATACAGTTCCTTATTTTATTTGTAATGATTGGTTATTTTAATACTACCATTAATTACCATCTTTAATCAAGTGCGTGCCACCTACCTTTGAGTGACCAATAACCACTTCTTGCCGACCGATCCCGGATCTGGACAACTGGCTCAGACGGCGCATCCGTATGTGCTACTAGAAACAATGGCGCTGGGTGCGCACAAAGATCCGCAATTTGCTTGCTTTGGGCGTGAGCCTGGAGACGGCGATCCAGCATGGCTGTAGCAGCAAGAACTATTGGCATATGGCAAGAACCCCCGCACTGCAGCAGGCATTGTCCAACGCGTGGTTGAAAGCGAAAGGCTTGGTCAGCATCAAGGACCTCTGGTCCAAAGCCCAGGGCTATGCGATTTAAGGGCTTGGCTTCGTCAAGCGAGCCAACT
>CANGHK010000044.1 GCA_947453625.1 Burkholderiales bacterium | reverse complement strand
GCACCGTGCCCAGCAAGACCGCGCCGACCACCGAGACCTCGATCCAGCCGTTGGCCGCCACCAGCTGGCGCGCCGGCACCAGTTCGGTGGCCAGGCCGTACTTGGCTGGCGCATAGGCCGCCGCGCCGCAACCCAGCAGCGCAAAACACAGCAGCGGGTGGCCCCCGGCCATCAAGCCCAGCAAGGCCAGCAGCTTGAGCGCGTTGGCCCAGGCCATCAGCCTGGCCTTGGGCATGGCGTCGGCCAGCGGGCCGACAAACGGCGCCAGCACGACATAGGACAGGGTGGACGCGAACTTGAGCATCGGCGCCAGCCAGCCCGGCAGGCCGCGCGCCTGCAGCAGCGCGATGGTCACGATCAGCAAGGCGTTGTCGGCCAGCGCCGAACAGAACTGGGCCGCGATCAGACGGTGGAAGCCAGGCGGCATGCGCAGGCCAGCGCCAGACCCGTCGGCCCGGGGCCCGGCCTCGGGCTCGGCAACATCGACATTCATGCGGACAGCAACAGGCAGGGGCTCATGGCGAGCGATGTTCGCAGCGGCTCGCAACGGTTTGGTGACAGGCAGGTGACCGACGGTCTGGGTGAAACCCTGTCGCGCGAAAGCCATTTCACGCCCTTGTCACGGCGCTGCCCCACGCCTGTCACGCGCTGGCCTGACGATTGCGACCCATGCTGACCGATGCCATGACTGCCGCCATGACCGCCGCCAACTCCGCCGATGCGCGGGCCGATGACGAGGCCGACACCAGTGCCGGCCACCTGCGCTACCGCACCGTCTGGATCTCCGACCTGCACCTGGGCACGCCGGGCTGCCAGGCACGCGCGCTGCTGGACTTTCTCAAGCAAGTCGAGTGCGACACGCTCTACCTGGTGGGCGACATCATCGACGGCTGGCAGCTGCGGCGCAGCTGGTACTGGCCGCAGGCGCACAACGACGTGCTGCAGAAGATCCTGCGCAAGGCGCGCAAGGGCACGCGGGTGATCTTCGTGCCGGGCAACCACGACGAGTTCGCACGGCGCTATGTCGAGCACAACTTCGGCGGCGTCGATGTGGTGGCCGAGGCGGTGCACATCACGGCCGATGGCCGCAAGCTGTGGGTCACCCACGGCGACCTGTTCGACGGCGTGATCCAGTGCGCCAAGTGGCTGGCCTACCTCGGCGACTCGGCCTATGGCGTGACGCTCAAGCTGAACCAGTGGTTCAACAGCGTGCGGGCGCGCTTCGGCCTGCCCTACTGGAGCTTGTCGAGCTACCTCAAGCTCAAGGTCAAACGCGCCGTCAGCTATGTCTGCGATTTCGAGATCGCGGTGGCGCGCGAGGCGCGCAAGCGCGGCATGCAGGGCGTCGTCTGCGGCCACATCCACCATGCCGAGATGCGCGAGATCGACGGCGTGCTGTATTGCAACGACGGTGACTGGGTCGAAAGCCTGACCGCACTGGTCGAGCATGCCGACGGCCGACTGGAGATCGCCGACTGGTCGGCGCAGCGGGCACTGACCAGCGCGGCCGCCCGTGCGCCGGCCATGGCCGCGAGCCCGCTGCCAGCGCCCAGCGCCGTGCCCGGGCTGAGCGGCGCGATGCGTGGCCAGGCTGCGATGGAGCGCCCGGCCAGCCTGGTCTGACGCTGCGGACATCAGGCATCAGGCCGAACCGGTCGACGCCCGCGCACTGGCCGCGCGCCATTCAACGAATACTGAAACCATGACGAGATGCAAGTTTGGTGAATCCACCCGGGCGGCATGGCGATCGATGGGGTTGATCGCCGCGGTGGCCGCAGCGGCCGCGCTCAGCGCCTGCGCGCCGCAGACGCTGCTGGTGCGGGCGGCGGCCGACCAGTTGGCCAGCCAAGGGCAGGCCGCCGAGGACGACCTGGGGCTGGCGCGCGAGGCCAGCGCGTTCTACCTCAAGCTGTCGGAATCGGTGCTGCGCCAGACGCCGGGCCACCTGCCGCTGGCCGAGGCGGTGGCCGGCGGCTTCACCCAATACGCCTACGCCTTCATCGCGATGGACGCCGACCGCATCGAGGCCAGCGACGCCAAGGCCGCGCAGCGCCTGCGCGAGCGGGCTGCCCGGCTGTACTGGCGGGCGCGGGACCACGCCATCGCCGCGCTGGCCGAGCACCACCCGGGATGGGCCCCCTGGCTGGCCGGTGTGCAGGGCTCGCCGGGGGCGCCGGCCGACGACAAGCCGCAGTTGACGGCCGACCAGGTGGGGGTGGCGTATTGGGCGGCAGCGGCCTGGGGCGCTGGCATCTCGCTGTCCAAGGACAAACCCGACGCCGTGGCCGACCTGCCGCGGGCGATCGCGCTGGCGCGGCTGGCCTGGGCGATAGACCCCGGCCATGGCGACGGCGCGCTGGCCAGCCTGATGGGCAGCTTCGAGTCGGCGCGACCGGGTGGATCGACGCGCCAGGCCGAGGCCTATTTCGACCTCGCGATCGCCGCCAGCGCCGGCCGCAGCGCGGGGCCCTGGGTGGCCAAGGCCGAGACGCTGGCCTTGGCGGCGGGCGACCGCGCCAGCTTCGACGCGCTGTTGCGTCAGGCGATCGCCATCGCCACCGCCCACCCCAACCTGGCCAACGCGGTGATGCGCGAGCGCGCGCAGTGGCTGATCGACAGCGCCGCCGACCGTTTCTGAATTCCAACGACCTGACCCTGCCCCATGAACCGCTTGACAAGATTCGCCGCCCTCCTCTGGCTCGGGCTCACGCTGCCGCTGGCCAGCCATCCGGCTGGCAGCGCGCTGCGGATCGCCAGCCTGGTGCCCAAGAACTCGCCCTACCACCAGCAACTGCTGGAACTGGGCGAGGCCTGGCGCGCCGCCCAGGGCGGGGGTGCCAAGTTCGTCGTCTTCACCGACGGCAGCCAGGGCGGCGAGGCCGAACTGGCGCGCCGCATGCGCATAGGCCAGTTGCAGGGCGCGCTGTTGTCGGTGGTCGGGCTGCGCGAGATCGAGCCGTCGATCAGCGCGCTGCAAAGCCTGCCGCTGCTGTTCAAGAGCTGGGACGAGGTGGACCATGTGCGCGAAAAGATGCGCCCAGCGATGGAGAAGAAGTTTCTCGACAAGGGCTTCGTCGTGCTCGGCTGGGGCGACGCCGGCTGGGTGCGCTTCTTCTCTAAGACGGCCACTTTCCGGCCCGACGACTTCAAGGGCATGAAGTTCTTCGCCTGGGGCTCCGAGCCCGAGCAGCAGGCCATCATGAAGAGCCTGGGCTACACGCCGGTGCCGCTCGAGACCGCCGACATCCTGCCCGCGATCCAGACCGGCATGATCAGCGTGGTGCCGTCGACGCCGTACTTCGCGCTGGCCAGCCAGATCTACGAGACCGCGCCCCATATGCTGGAGATCAACTGGGCGCCCATCGTCGGCGCGCTGGTCGTCACCCGCAAGGCCTGGGACGAGATGACGCCGGCGGCACAGACCACGCTGCGCGCGTCCGGCGAGAAAGCCGGCGCGGCCATGCGCGTCCAGGCCCGCAAGGAAGTGGACGAGGCGGTGGCGGCGATGAAGAAGCGCGGCCTGGTCGTCAACCGGCCCAACGCCGAGCAGCTGCGCGAGTGGCAGGACCTGGCAGACAAGCTCTACCCGCGCATCCGCGGCACGATGGTGCCGGCCGAGACCTTCGACGAGGTGTTTGGCCACCTCAAGGCCTACCGCGCCGGCAAGGGCTCGTAGGCCATGGCGACCCCGCTGACCACAAGGCTGAAAACCCTGGGCCGGCTGGACTCGGGGCTGGGCGGGCTGGCGCTGGCGCTGATGGTGCTGATCCCGCTGCTCGAGGTGGCGCTGCGGCCGCTGCTGGGCCGGGGCGTGGACAACGCGTCGGTGCTGGTGCAACACCTCGGGCTGGTGCTGGCGATGGCCGGCGCGCTGGCGGCTGAGCGCAGCGGCGATCTGTCGACGCTGGGCAGCAGCCTGGGGCGCTTGGGCGGCGCGCGCATCCAGGCCGCCGTGCAGGCCTTCGCCAAGGGCAGCGCGGCGCTGGTCTGCGGCCTGCTGGCGCTGGCCAGTTGGCGCTTCGTGGCCAGTGAGATCAGCGCCGCGCAGCCGCTGGCCTACGGCGTGCCGGTCTGGTGGGTGCAGGCGGCGATGCCGCTGGGTTTCGGGCTGCTGGGCCTCAAGCTGGGCGCGCGCTGCGCCGCACTGCCCTGGGCGCGGGCGGCTTGCGCGATCGCGCTGCCACTGGCGGGCTGGACGCTGGGGTCGGCTTTAGACGGCCAGGCCGTGCCGCTGGCGCTGCTGCTGCCGGTGCTGCTGGCCGCGCTGCTGGCCGGCGCACCGGTCTTTGCCGTGCTGGGCGGACTGGCGCTGGCGCTGTTCTGGCAGGACGCACTGCCGCTGGCGTCGGTGGCGCTGTCGCATTATTCGATCACCGTCAACCCGTCGCTGCCGGCCTTGCCGCTGTTCACGCTGGCCGGCCTGGTCTTCGCCCGCACCGGCGCCGCGCAGCGCTTGAGCCAGCTCCTGCTGGCCTTGTTCGGCGGCGCGGTGCGCGGCACGGTGCTGGCCACCGCGCTGCTCTGCTCGGCCTTCACGGCCCTGACCGGCGGCAGTGGCGTGACCATCCTGGCACTGGGCGGCCTGCTGCTGCCGATGCTGGGCCGGGCGGGTTACCCCGAGCAGCGCGGCATCGGCCTGGTGACCAGCGCCAGCGCGCTGGGCGTGCTGCTGGCGCCGTCGGTGCCGCTGATCATGGTGGCGGTGATCGCCCGCGTGCCGATACAGGACATGCTGCTGGCCGGCTTGCTGCCCGCCGGCGTGATGGTGGTCTGCCTGCTGGTCTTCGGCGGCTTTCTCAAGCGCGCCGACCTCGTTCCGGCCGACGCCGCGCCGGCCACACCGCTGGCCGGACGCGGGCTGGCCGGGGTGGGCGCGGCGGCATGGCGGGCCAAGTGGGAGATCCTGGCGCCGGTGCTGGCCGTGGGCGCGCTGGTCAGCGGCCTGGCCACGCCCACCGAGAGCGCGGCGCTGACCGCTGCCTATGCGGTGGCCACCCAGGCCCTGGCCCACCGCGAGCTGGGCTGGCGCCTGCTGGGCAGTTGCCTGGGCGACTGCGCGCGGCTGATAGGCGGCGTGATGCTGATCCTGGGCATGGCGCTGGCGCTGACCAACTTTCTGGTCGACGCCGGCATTCCGGATGCGGCGATCGATGCGGTGCGCTCGGCCGTGCCGAACAAGTTCGTCTTCCTGCTCGGGCTGTGCCTGTTCCTGTGCGCGGCGGCCGCGCTGATGGAGATCTTCGCGGCCATCGTCGTGCTGGTGCCGCTGCTGCTGCCGCTGGCCCGCAGCTACGGCATGGACCCGGTGCATTTCGGCATCGTCTTCCTGGCCGCGATGGAGCTGGGCTTTCTCTGCCCGCCGGCCGGCATGAATCTGTACTTCGCGTCGGCGATGTTCGGCAAGCCGATAGGCTATGTCGCCCGGTCGGTGCTGCCTGCGCTGCTGGCCATCTTCATCGGCACGCTGCTGATCGCCGCGCTGCCGCTGCTGGCCACCGGCCTGCCCGCGCTGCTGACGCGGCGCTAGCCGCTGCTCGGGGCCGGCCTCAGGCGCGGATGAAGCGCCGGCGGTAGGCTGCGGGCAGGTCGGCCAGGTCCAGCATCATCGGCAGGTCGGCAGTGCCGAAGTCGGGGTCCCAGGCCGGGGCGCCCAGCAGCTTGCCGCCGCATTTCAGGTAGCCCTTGATCAGCGCCGGCGGCTCGACATCCAGGTCGCCCTGCAGTTCGTCCACCGGCAAGGCCAGGCGCGGCTGGACCTGCAACTCGATGGCGGTCAGGTGGCTCTGGCGCAGCTGGTTCCAGACGCTGGCGGCCAGGTGGCCGCCGTCGCGCATAGGCACGCTGGCACAGCCCAGCGTGATGTCGAGCCGGTTGCGCAGCATGAATTCGGCCAGCGCCGACCACAGCATCAGCACGATGCCGCCCGCGCGCCAGGCCGCGTCGGTGCAGGTGCGGCCCATCTCGACCATGCGCGGGCGCAGCGGGTCCAGGCGCAACAGGTCGAATTCGCTGTCCATGTACAGGCCGCCGACCCGGCGCGCGGCCATCGGCGTCAGCAGGCGGTAGGTGCCCACCACCTGCGCCGGCGCGTCGGCGGTCTCGACGGTGCGCACCAGCAGGTGCTCGCAATAGGCATCGAAGATGTCCACATCCAGCCCGGCGGGCGTGCCCGCGGGCGGTGTCAGCCGCGCGCCCATCTCGTCGGCGAACACCCGGTAGCGCAGGCGCTGGGCTTCGCGCACCTCGTCCTGGTGCACCGCCCAGACGGCCTCCAGACGCTGCACCTCGGCGCTGCGCTGGATCTGACCCGGCAAGGTGATGCCGTGGGCGTGGGTGGCGATCGATGGGACGGCGCCGTGGTCGCCGTTCTGCCGCTGCGCTTGTGCGTTGTTCATGCCGCTATCGTCACGCCAGCTCGTGACGCTTGGATGAAGCGTGCGTGTCATTTGCGTGACCATCAGCAGCAACCATTGCAGCATGGCCGCCGGGGTCGGGTGACCGCGCCTGGCGCCCGAACGGACGCGATTTTTTGATGACACCCGCTTGGCAGGATCGCAAAACAGGACTATATTGTATAAATCATTTACACCTTTCAGGAGTCAGAACCCATGTCCAGCGCCAGCCCGCAAGTCGAATCCACCACCCCGGCGCCCGCCGCAGCGCTTGCCGCCAGCCAGCCCTCGACCGCGCCGGTCGCGGCGGACAAGCCCAAGGCCACACAGCGTGCGGTCGATGCGACGGCCGCCACGGCGGTGACGCAGCCCACCAGGCGGACCAAAGCGGCCAAGCTCGCCAAG
The DNA here is from genome assembly GCA_947453625.1 of Burkholderiales bacterium. GTDB lineage: Bacteria > Pseudomonadota > Gammaproteobacteria > Burkholderiales > Burkholderiaceae_C > Pseudaquabacterium. The sequence continues at coordinate 36,547 of CANGHK010000044.1, read as the reverse complement.
CCCGCCAAGTCAGCCCCTGCCATCGCCGCTGAAGCCACGCCACCGGCTGCCGTCACGAAAAGCCGCCGGGCCAAGCCCGCGCCGGTGCCCGCCCCCGCGACGCCCGCCCCGGCAGCGGCCAAGCCCGCCAAGCCGGCGGCAAGCGTCAAGGCGGGTGCCAAGGCCGATGTCAAACCCAAGCCCGCTCCCAAGCCGGGCAAACTGGGCGCTGCCAAGACCGACACCGCCAAGCCCCTGCGCGTCAAGGAAAAGCTGGTGCGCGACAGCTTCACGATGCCCAGCGCCGATTTCGCGCTGATCCACCAGCTCAAGGAGCGGGCATTGGGCTTCAAGCGCGCGACCAAGAAGAGCGAGCTGCTGCGCGCCGGGCTGCAGGCGCTGGCCGCGCTGAGTGACACGCAACTGCAGGCCCTGCTGGGCAAGCTCACCGCGATCAAGGCCGGCCGCCCCAAGAAGGTCGACTGAGCACCGCTGGCACGGCGCGGTCGGCTGCCGGGCCTGCCGTCAGGATCCAGCCGTCGACATGGGCAGCCTGTCGCCCCGCCGTGGCGCGATGGCCGGCAAGGTTAGGCCGAGCTGCGGCGTCGCCTGCGGGTCCAGGATGTCAGCCAGGATGGCGGGCACTTCGAACACCGCGCGGTTCTCGACCCGGCGCAGGTTCTGCCGGTACTGGTCCAGCTCGGCCAGCAAGCCGTCCACCGCCGGCCGGATCTTGCCCAGCGAGCGGCCGACCACGCCCAGACCATGCTCCCGCACCCAATCGGTGTTGTAGCGTTCCTGGGGCATGGTCCAGGCGTTGCGCACCGTCACCACCGGCAGGCCCTGCTGCACCGCCTCGCTCAGGCTGCCGGGGCCGGGCTTGCCGATGAAGAAATCGCCCAGCAGCATGTGACGCCGCACCTCGGGCGTGAACTCGACCACCAGATGACTGGCGCTCGGACGCAGCGCGCGCAGCTGGCGCGCCAGGTCCCGGTGGTGGCCGCACATCAGCACCAGTTGCACATCGGCGAGCTGGCGCGCGATGCCCAGCATCGCCATCGAACCCTGGCCGCCGAACATCACCACGCCGGTGGGCCGGTCGGGGTCCAGGCCATGCCGGCACTGCTCGTCGCGGCGGTCGAGCAGATCGGGCTGGTAGAAATCGGGCCGGATGATCATGCCTGAGCTGCGGTGCACCCGGTCTGCGCCATGGCCTGTCGCCCTGGCCTGGGCAACGGCCTTGGCCGTGCCGCAGATGAAATGCTGGTCCTGGTCGGGCTCGATCCAGAAGTTGGGCGGGTAGTCGGCCAGGTCGGTCAGCACCGTCACATAGGGCACGCCAGGCAACGCGCCAGCCAGACTCTGGAACAGCGCGCGGTTGAAGTTGGGCACCAGCGAGACCACCAGGTCGGGCTCGGTGCGCAGCCAATGCGCTTGCAGCCGGCGCAGCAGCGTGGCATGGCCGAGGTGGATCATGCCCTGCAGCAGCTTGAGCTCCTGCGCCAGGCCCAAGGTCCAGCCACGCGCCAGCCGCAGGTTGTAGAGGTCTTCTGGCGCCATGCCGGTGACGCGGCGAAAGCGGCCCTGCGGGTCGAGCACATCCACCAGGTTGATGCAGCGCACCCGCCACGGCCGCTGCTGATCGCGGATCACCGATTCCAGCGCCAGCGCGGCAGCGCGGTGGCCGCCGCCGGCGTTGAAGTAGATCAGGTCGACAGTCTTCATCGCGGAGCGCATCCCATACGACTATGGTGGTCGGGGCGCGTGACGATGCTGTGACGGCAGCGGACGGTCACCGCAACGATCGTCGAACATGGGCCGCCACTGTCACCAGCCTGCACAGCGTCAAAAGTTGCGGGATTGGCCTCCTCCGAAGTCTGCTGTAGGATAAAACTCCTTTCCGACCGGGGGTTTTCCATGGTTGTTCAACAATTTTCAGAGAAATGCGTAACGGCGACAGTCCATGAGACGCTGCCGAAATTTGGCTTGGCCTATCTGGTGGACGACAGCGATCGCACCTGGGTCATCACCCGCAGCACCAAGGGGCCGGGCCTGGACGGAATGCATCCCGGCCAGCGCTGCAAGTTGACCCTGGACGACCACCAGTCCTACACCCTGGTGCAGGACTACCAACTGCTGTCCTGAGTCCGCGGCGGACTCGCCCGGCCTGCCCACCAGGGCAGCGCGCAGTGGACGCTCACGGGGCACGCAGCGCGGCCAGGCGCAGCATCAGATCCGCGGGCGGCGCGCTGATGGTCTGCGCAAAGCCCGAATACACCGCACCGGTGTTGCCGTCCAGCGTCAGAAGTTCGCCCTCGGCCAGCAAATGCTCTGCCAGCGTCACGGTGCGCCGGCTCAGATCGATGCGCAGCGCCTCGCAGCCCACCAGACAGACCTTGCCGAGCTGGCGCGCCACCACGGCGGCGTGCGAGGTGCGGGCGCCGGGCGGCGGCCTCGTCGAGCACCCGGGGCGATGGCCGCGGCGGCGATCTCGCGCGACAGGTCGAGCACAGCACGGTCGGGCGCCGCGGCCTGCGCGCCAGCGGCCTGCAACAAGGTCAAGTAAAGCTTGATCCGGTCATTGGCCTTGAGCGCGGCCCGTACCCGTGCTGGCTGCAACAAGGACAACTGGCCGAGCGACGCAACCGCATCCTGCTTGTTCATCACGACTCTTTCCGGGTGGAAACTGTCCACTGTGGAAAGACTGCATGACAAAGCGGTGACACCGGACGGGCGACCCGCATCCGGTTTGCGCTCGCTCAATTGCACAGACGGCCCTTGCCGGGACCGCCTTGCAGGCCACAATCACGCCCATGGACAGCCTGAACCTCGCCCCCAGCTACGGATCGGACCGCAACGGCTTGATCTGCGGCTACCTGTTCACCGCCGATGCGGCGGGCCGGCCCATCACGCTCGACGAGGCACTGGCCTGGCTGGCCCAGCCGCCGGCGCAGGGCAGCCAGGCCTTCATCTGGCTGCACTTCAACCTGGCCGATGCCGCGGCCGAGCGCTGGATGCGCAGCCAGCTCACGCTCGCGCCCGAGTTCTACGAAGCGCTGAAAGAGGGCTCGCGATCGACCCGCATCGAGGACGCATCCGACCACCTGATCGCCGTCGTCAACGACGTCGCTTTCGAGTTCTCCTTCGAACCTTCGGAAATCGCCTCGCTCTGGATGACAGTCAACCAGCGGGTGGCGGTGAGTGCCCGCACCCACCCGCTGCGCTCGATAGACCGGCTGCGCCAGGCCGTCAAGGAGGGTTGCCGCTTCGATTCGTCGGTGACGCTGCTCAACCACCTGCTGCACGACCAGGGCGACGTGCTGGTGCGCATCGTGCGCGAGGCCACGCTGCAGGTCGACGCCGTCGAGGACAGCCTGCAACTCGGCCGCCTGCAGCGCAAGCGCGCCGACCTGGGCAAGCTGCGTCGCGTGCTGGTGCGGCTGCAACGCCTGCTGGCGCCCGAGCCCGGATCGCTGTTCCGGCTGCTGCGCCAGCCGCCGCCCTGGATCGCGCCGCATGACCTGGACGAGTTGCGCCAGTCGACCGAGGAGTTCTCGCTCGTGCTGCGCGACCTGGCCGCGCTGCAGGAGCGCATCAAGCTGCTGCAGGAAGAGATCGCCGCGCAGGTGGGCGAGCAGACCAACCGCAGCCTGTTCACCTTGACGGTGGTCACGGTGCTGGCGCTGCCGATCAACATCATCGCCGGCCTGCTGGGCATGAACGTGGGCGGCATCCCGCTCGCCACCCACGAGCATGGCTTCCTGATCGTGATGATGATCGTGCTGACCTTCACCGTGGTCGCCGGCTGGCTGGCTTTCCGCAAGCGCGACCGCGGCTGAACTGTGGCGCCGCAGCCCCAGAACGAGACCCCATGGACATAGACCCCAACGACCTGCTGCCGAGATCCCCCGACAGCGGCGCGATCGAGGCCCGCAGCGCCCGCCTGAACGCCGCGGTGGCGATCACCGTGGCCTTGCTGGCCACCTTCATGGGCATCTGCAAGGTCAAGGACGACAACATCGTCCAGGGCATGCAGCAGGCCCAGGCCGACAAGCTCGACCACTGGGCCTATTACCAGGCGCGCAACCTGCGGCAGGAGGTGGCCGAAGCCACGCTGACCCAGATCGAACTGGCCCGGCTCAGCGCGGCGCCGTCAGCGCTGCCGGCGCATGACGCGGCGATCGCCCGCTACCGCGCCCTGGCCGAGGAGCAGGCGCGCAAGAAGGCCGAGATGAAGCTTCAGGCCGAGCAGGACCAGCTCACCTACGACGCGCTGAATTACCGCGACGACCAGTTCGACCTGTCGGATGCGCTGGTCGCGATCGCCATCGCGATGCTGGCGGTCACCGCGCTGACCCGGCTGTGGCTGCTGTACTGGGCCTCGCTGCTGCCCACGCTGTTCGGCGTGCTGATGGGCGTGGCCGGGCTGGCCGGCCTGGCCATCCACCCGACGGCGCTGGTGCGCCTGCTGTCCTGATCCATCGCTTGCGCCGCGACGGCCTGTCAGCCCGCGGACCTGCCGCACTGTCCCTTCCACAGGGCCCCGCGCCCACACACCCCCATGAACCCTAGCCCAGACCCCCAACCGACCCCGCCCTGGCGTCACGACCGCCCCACCGTCGCCCTGCACTGGACGCTGGCCTTGCTGATCACCGGCATGGCCGCTGTCGGCTGGTACATGATGGCTATCGAAGACACCCCGGGCAGCAGTTGGTACTTCGACCAGCACAAGTCGGTCGGTCTGGTGGTGGCGCTGCTCGTCGTGCTGCGCCTGGCCTGGCGACTGGGCCCGGGCAGCAAGGCGCCGGCGCCTGCCAGTCCGACCTGGCAGGACAAACTGGCGAAAGCCGTGCAAGGCCTGCTCTACGGCGTGATGGTCCTGATACCGATCGCCGGTTTCCTCGGAGCGTCGTACAGCAAGTCGGGCGTTGCCTGGTTCGGACTGCCCACACCGCGCTGGGCCTTGCCCGACCACGACCAGGCAGAGTGGTTCTTCGGCCTGCATTCGGTGCTGGTCTGGGTGCTGGTGGCGGGGCTGGCCTTGCATGTGCTGGGCGCGCTGAAGCACCGGTTTATCGACCGCGACAGCGTGCTGCAGCGCATGGGCTGGGGCCGATCGACGCCGCGCTCACCCTGACGCAGGGGCGGCGGCACCGACCTGCGGCGTATTCCTGCCTATTGGAACTATTCGCCCTGCTTCTGGCCCGCCTTGGCCGCGCGCGCAGGCTCTTCCGCGCGTTCGAGTTCCTGGCGGGCGATTTCAGCCCGCGACTCCAGCCACCAGGTCGGCGCGGGCTGGGACGGGTCACGCGACCAGGGCGGCACGGCCCTGTCGCCTGCCCGTCTCGATCGATTCGGGGCGATGCCGGCGGACGGCGGCCCGGCTTGACTGGCGCCGCTGGCGGTGTCTGCCGCCAATCCGCTGATCGGCTTGGGCCGCCGGTCTGGAACAGTGCTCATGGCTACTCCTTGCGCCGTCATCCGCCGAGAGACGGGATGCCCGCGGCTTGCGGAGGAAAACAGCTGACGCCGGCAATTCGCGGGGCGAAAGAGGCGCCCGGGGATCGAGGGATCAGTCGCCGATGGTACGCGCATTGATACCCAAGACAAGCGGGCTGCGCCGCCCGGCGCTTTGACCGCGCTGCGCCAGCCCTGGCTCACCGCGCCGGACAGGCCGCCCGAGTGCTCGGGTGAGACAAGCCTCTGCCTCCGCGGGCCAAGGCGTCAACAGCGATCGTCGGCGGGCGGGTCGTCGCCCGTCAGTTCAACGCCAGGCAGGTCATCAGCCAGGGCCGCCTCATCGCCCAGCCGTTCGAGCAGTCCGCTGCTGCGTCGGGTGCGCCGCCCCAGCGCCGAGCGCAGCGCCTCGGGCCGGCCCGACACCAGCGTGAAGGCGCTGCGCGCCCGGGTGATGCCGGTGTAGACCAGCTCGCGGGTCAGGGCCCGGCTAGTCTCCCTGGGCAGCACCAGCACGGTGTGGTCGAACTCCGAGCCTTGGGCCTTGTGCACCGTCATCGCGAACGCCGTCTCGACATCGGCCAGCCGGCTGACGCCGACCGAGCGCAGCGCGGGACCGTCGGCAAACCAGGCGCGCAACGGCGCGCCGGCGTCCGCTGGCCGCAGCACGATGCCGATGTCGCCGTTGAAGACACCGACCGCCGCGTCGTTGCGCGTGACCATCACCGGCCGGCCCTCGTACCACTCGCCGCGCCGGGCCAGCCAGCCCTGGTCGGCCAGCGCGCGCTCGACCGCCAGGTTCAGGCCGGCAGCGCCCCAGTCGCCCTCGCGCACCGCGCAGAGCAGGCGGAAGCGGTCGAAATCGGCCAGCACGGACTGCACCCAGGTGGCATGGGCCGCCGGGTCGGCCGACGCCGGCCTGGCCTTCAGGGTCTCGAGATAGCGCCGGTAACCGCCCTCGGCGCCGGGCCGGCCATGCAGGGCCAGCCTGACCACCACTGCGGGCGACGCCGCGTCCAGCCCCAGCACCGGCGCGCCGCCAGCCTGGGCCGCGCCTGGCCGAAGCAGCCGGGCGGCGGCTGATGCGTCGCCGGCGTTGACCGCCAGCGCCAGCTGGCCGATAGGCCCGCCGAAGCGCCGGCTCTGGCGCAGCATCACCGTCTGCTGGGCCAGCGCCGGGCCGCCGCGCACGAACTGCGGCGGCAGGGTCTGGCCGGTGACTGAAGCAACAAATGCCGCCGTCGCCGGCTGGTAGCGGCCGGCCTCGGCATGGCGGCACAAATCGCCCAGCACCGCGCCGGCCTCGACCGACGCGAGCTGGTCCTTGTCGCCCAGAAACACCACCCGCGCCGCGGCCGGCAAGGCCTCCAGCAGCGCGGCCATCATCTCGAGGTGGACCATCGAGGCCTCGTCGACGATCAGCAGGTCGATCTCCAGCGGGTGGGCGGCGTCGAAGCGGAATCGGCGCGTGTCGGGCCGGGCGCCGAGCAGCGAATGCAGGGTGCGGGCCGCGCCGAGCTGACCCGCCAGTTGGCGCAGCGGCAGGCGGTCGCCCAGCGCGGGCTGCAGGCCGTCGAGCGCGGCGGCGATCGATTGCTTGAGCCGCGCCGCGGCCTTGCCAGTGGGCGCGGCCAGGGCCACGCGCAGCCGCTCGGGCGCCGGCGAGACCGCCAGCAGCAGCGCCAGCAGCCGCGCCACGGTGTAAGTCTTGCCGGTGCCGGGGCCGCCGGTGATGACCGAGAAGCGGCCGCGCAAGGCCACGCCGCAGGCCACTTTCTGCCAGTCGACGGGCGGCTCGGCAGCGGCGGCATCCGCCACCGCTTCGGGCGCCGGAAACAGCAGGTCCAGCCAGCCCCGTGCGGCGACCGGATCCACCGCCTCGAAGGCCGCGCCGCGCTGCAGCACCTGGGCCGCCACCCGCCGCTCGTAGCCCCAGTAACGCCGCAGGTAGAGCTTGTCGCCGCGCAGCACCAGCGGGGTCAGCGAGGTCGGCGCGGCTGCGCCCGGCTCATCGAGCATCACCAGTGGGCTGGCCCGCAGCGCCGCCCGCCAGGCCTCGGGGTCGGCGGGCAACGCTTTCAGCGTCATGTCCAGCGCCGCCGCGGGCGCCGCCGCCCAGCCCAGCAGGTCGGCCGGCTTGCGCAGCAGGTCGGCCAGGCCCAGGCAGCTGTGGCCCTGGCCTTCCAGATGCGCCAGCAGCGCGCTGGCCATCAGCACCAGGGGCGGGGCCTGCGGACAAAGCTCGGCGCAGAAGCGCGCCAGCGCATGGTCGAGCCGGCGCAGCCAGCCCTGCTCGCTCCAGTCCTGCAGCGTGGCCAGCAGCGCGGTCGACTCAGAAGACGGCATGGCCAGCGTCATCACGCCGCCTCCCCTGCCTGGCCGAGCATCGCGTCCAGCGCATCGAGCAGCGCCAGCGGTGCCGGCAGGTGGCAGCAGCCGGCCACCGGCCCATGCAGGCCGCGCAGGAAGAGGTAGACCGCGCCGCCCAACTGGCGCGCCGGGTCGTAGGCCGCGCCCAACCGGGACCGCAGCAGGCGGTGCAGCGCCAGCAGGTAGAGGGCGCCCTGCACGTCGTAGCGGTGGCTGGCCATCGCGGCCTCCAGCGCGTCGGCGCCGTAGTCGGCGTCCTGGTCGCCCAGGTGGTTGGACTTGTGGTCGAGCACCCAGTAGCGCCCGCCCTGCTCGAACACCAGGTCGGCAAAGCCCATCAACATGCCGCGCAGCGCGCGCTCGGGCAGCACCGGCCGGTCGCGCCCGCCCAGCAGGTGGGCCCGGCACAGCGCGTCGACCCGGCCCGTCACCAGGCCGTCGCTGGGGAACCAGAACTCCATCTCGGGCAGCAGCGTGCCCAGGTCTTGCAGTGCGGCGCCCACCGGCGGCAGCGGGGTCTGCACCAGATCGGTCAGCCAGACCGCCACGTCGTCGGCCCAGCGGCCCCAGCCGGCGCGCTCGCAGCGGCGCTGCAGCGGCGCCAGCAAGGCCGGCCGGCGCGCCAGCGCAAAGCCTTCTTCGGCCAGCCATTCCAGTTGGTCGTGCAGGAAGTTGCCGGCCAGCGCGCCGCGCGCAAAGCGGTGCCAGGGCGGCAGGGTCGGCTCGGCCGGACCCGCACCAGCACCTGCCGGCCCGACATCCGCGGCGCGCGGCGCGTCCTCGGCCGGCGCCAGCGACTCATCGTCGCGCAGCACGACGCCGTTCCAGGCCGGCGGGCCGGTGCTGACCAGATCGCGCACCAGACCCGAGTAGCTGGCCACGGTCCACTGGCGCTCGAAGCGGGCGGCATAGGGCGCGGGCGCGCGCAACGGCGTGGCCGCGCCGCGCGGGCGCAGCGCGCTGCATCGAATGGCGCTGGCCGGCTCGGCGCGCTGCACGGCGATGTCGGCGCAGCCGGCCGTGGCCAGCGCAATGCGGCCGGCCAGCGCGTCGGGCAGCAGCGCGTCGGGGCCGCACAGCAGGCTGCCGATGGCGCTGCGGTGCGACGTGCACTCGGCGCTGTTGCCGGTCTTGAGCGCCGCGAAGCCGACCCACAGCGCATGGCGGGCGCGCGTCAACGCGACGTAGAGCAGGCGCAGGTCCTCGCGCAGGCGCTCGCGGTCGGCAGCGGCGATCTGCTCGGCATTGGGCTGCAGCACCAGCTGGCGCCGGCCCTGCGCGTCGACCAGCGAGACGAAGGGCGCGCGCGCCCGGGTCACCGGCCTGAAGCTGCAGGCAAAGGGCAGCAGGACCAGCGGGTACTCCAGGCCCTTGGACTTGTGCACCGTGACCACCTTGACCAGGTCGGCGTCGCTTTCCAGCCTGACAATCTGCTCGTCGCCGGCGGCCGAGGCGGCGGCGATCTGGCCCGCCAGCCAGCGGATCAGCGCCTGCTCACCGTCGACCTGGGCGCTGGCGGCCTGCAGCAGTTCGGCCAGGTGCAGCAGGTTGGTGAGACGGCGCTCGCCGTCAGGCCTGGCCGGGACGGCGGCTTCGCCCGCCTCCGCGTCGCCCGCCTCCGCGTCGCCAGGCGCTGCGCCGCCCAGCCAGCGCACCGGCAAATCCAGCCGGTGCAGGGTCTGGCGCAGCATCGTCAGCACGCCCTGGCTTTGCCAGACGACTTGCAGCTGGCGCAACTGCTCGCTGCGCCAATCGAACACCTGCTCGTCGCTGGCCAGCCGCAGCAACTCGTCCAGCGACAGGCCGATCATGCGGGTGGCGAGCGCGGCGCGCACCAGCCGCATGTCGCGCGGCGCGGCCACGGCCTGCAGCCAGCGCAGCAGGTCGCCGGCCTCGTCGCTGCTGAAGACTGAATCCTTGTCCGACAGGTAGACCGAGGCCACGCCGCGGCGGCGCAGTTCGTGGCGGACCGCGTCGGCTTCGCGGCCGGTGCGCACCAGCACCGCGATGTCGGCCGGCCGCAGCCGGGTGAAGCCGGTCTCGGGGTGGTCGAAGCCGGCCTGGTCGTCGTTGAGCCAGCCCGTGATCTGCTCGGCGCAGCGCGCGGCGAACTGGCGCTGGCTGTTGAGGCCGTCGAGCAGGTGGGTGTCGATCGTCAGGGTCAGCGCCGGCACCGGCCCGGCGGCGCTGACGAAGGTCTCGGGCCGGCCGCGGGCCTGGACTGACTCGAAGGGCAGCGGGTCGCCGTCCGCCACCGCGCCGTCGCCGCGGAACAGGAAAGCCCCGGCACCGGCGCGCGCCTCGGCCTGCTCGAAGACCTGGTTGACCGCCCCGACCAGCGCCTGGGTCGAACGGTGGTTGGTGCCCAGCAGGTAATGGCGGCCGACCGTGAGTTGGCGCACCGTCAGGTAGCTGTGGATGTCGGCGCCACGGAAGCCGTAAATCGACTGCTTGGGGTCGCCGATCAGCAGCAGCGCGCTGGCAGGGTCGTTGTCGGCGATGCGGTAGAGGCTGTCGAAGATGCGCGACTGCACCGGCGAGGTGTCCTGGAACTCGTCGACCAGCGCCACCGGGTACTGGGCCACCATGCGCTCGCGCAAGCGCGCGGCGGCGTTGCCCGGCGCCGGGTCGGCCAGCGCGCGGTCGAGCCGGTTCAGCAGGTCGGCAAAGCCGAAGGTGCCAGCCTGTGCCTTCAGCGCCGCCAGGCGCTGGGCGATGCAGGCCGCGGCATGCAGGCGCAGCCGGTTGGCCAACGGCTCGAGCGCGGCCAGCGCGGCCATCAGCTGGCCGAAGGCCTCGAAATGCGGCGGCAGGTCCACCCACAGCCCAGGCTTGAGCGCATCCTGGATGCCGTCGGGCGTCAGGCGGTGCTGGCCGGTCTTCAGGTCGGGCGGCTCGGTGGCCAGGCCCTCGGCCCAGGCCGCCAGCGTCGCCAGCCAGGCGCTGGTGTGGCGCTCGGCCAGCTTGCGCTTGTCGAACACGCAGTTCTTCTCAGCCAGTCGGGCGGCCAGCCAGGCCTTGATCTCGCCGGCGCGCTGCGACCAGCCGGTCTTCAGCGCGGCGAAGTCGCGCACCCGCTGCGCCGTCAACTGCGCGATCAACCCGCCCAGGCTGCCCTGGCCGGCGTCGCCATCGACCAGCGCCTGCTCGCCCAGATGCCAGGCGTCGTCGGCCAGTGCCTGGACATCGCGCCAGACCCCCAGCGCCACGTCCCAGGCCGGGCTGGACAGCGGGTAGAGCTGGGCGCGCCAGTAATCGCGCGCGGCCTCCTCGCGCATCGCCTGCTCGTTGGCGTCGAGCTCCTCGTCGAACAGGCTGCCGCTGTCGAAAGCATGCTCACGCAGCATGCGCTGGCACCAGGCGTCGATGGTGTGCACCGCCGCGTCGTCCATGCCCTCGGCGGCCATCGCCAGCCGCCAGGCGGCGGCGCTGCGCGACTCGCCTTCGGGGTAGTCCTCCAGCAGCGCGGTCAGCAGCGCGTCGGCCTCGCCGGGCTCGCCGCGAAAGCAGCGTGCCGCGGCCAGCAGCCGGCTGCGGATGCGGTCCGACAGCTCGCGCGTGGCGGCCCGGGTGAAGGTCATCACCAGGATCTCGGACGGCAGCAGCGGCCGGCTGAAACCAGCCTCGCCGCCATGGCCCAGCACCAGCCGCAGGTAGAGCGCGGCGATGGTCCAGGTCTTGCCGGTGCCGGCGCTGGCCTCGATCAGGCGGCTGCCCCAGAGCGGAAAGCGCAGCGCGTCCAGGGTCTGGGTTGGCGTCTGGGTTGATGTCTGGGTCATGCTGGCGCTCCGGCCGTCGGCCGCGCGTTGCCGGCCATCTCGGCCAGATCGGGCGCGGCGTGCAGCTTGAACGACACCTGCGACGCCGTCCACGCGACGAGCGGGCCGTACAAGACCTGGGCCAGTTGCGCAAAGCGGCCGTCGGCGCTGAGCGCGGCGTAGTCGGGAAACTGGCGCGCCAGGCAGGGCTCGTCGCCCTCGCCGCGGCCGCCGCCGAAGCTGCGGCCCTCGTAGATCGGCGAGGGGTCGACCACCCCGCCCGCCAGCGCCAGCCCGCTGCGTGCAGCCAGCGGCAGCGGCGCGGTCATGCCGTCGCGCCAGGCCGCCATCAAGGCCTGCAGCGCCGACTGCGCCTCGTCGGTGGGCAGCGGCTCGACCGTGACGCTGGCGTCCTGGCCGACGATCACGCCGCGCGCCGGTACGCCGCAGGCGCTGGCGGCCAGGCTGCGCACCCAGGCCGCGATCAGCTTGTCGGGCTGGACGCTGCGCTTGGTGGGGTCGGTGCCGGGGCGGTCGCACAAGCGGCTGGCCGACAGTGCCAGCCAGACGCGCGGCGTGTCGCTGCCGGGGGCGGCGCGCAAGCCGTCCAGCCAGTCGTCGAGTTCCAGCCCGGCCGCCCCCAGGCGCAGCGGCTCGCGCGGCGCGGCCAGCGGGTACAGCGCCTGCAGCTCGGCCCAGCAGCCGAACATCTGCACGCCGGTCTCGAGCAGCCATTGGCCGGCGCGCCGGCCCGGCTCGGCCATAGGCAGGCGGCCGGCGCGCTGCAGCCGCCCCACCTGGTGGGTGAGCCTGGCCACCCGCACGGCCGGGTCATCGGGCCGGGCCGCGCCGGCCTGCAGCGCCGCCAGGCCGTCGTCGATCAGCGACTGCAGCAGGCCATGGGCGGACAGGCCGTCCAGCCCGAAGGCTTCGTCGTCCTGGTCGGCCTCGAGGTCGTCGCCGAAGACCACCAGCAGGCGCTGGCGGAAGAAGTCGCGCACGGGGTTCTTCAGGAAGCGGGCCAGCGCGTCGACCGTCAGCCGGGTGGCGGCCTCGCCCGCGCCGGGCAGCGCTGGCGGCCGGGCGGCCGGGTCGGGCTGGACATCGGCATGGGCGGCACGCCATTCGCGGGCATGGGTGAACAGCCGCTCGCCGGCCGCGGGCAGCGCCGCCTGCTCGAAATAGCGCCGGCTGAAGGGTTGCAGCGGGTGCTCGGTGGTGCGCGGCGCCAGCACCGCCTCGCCCCAGCCGGCGGCCAGGTAGTCGCGCAACTGCGACACCAGCACCGACGGCGGCTGCGAGCTGTTGTCGCGCGCGCTGCGGCCGGCCCAGCTGACATACGACATCCGGCGCGCCGACAGCAGCGCCTCCAGCATCAGCTGGCGGTCGTCATCGCGGCGCGAGCGGTCGCCCGGCCTGGCCTGGCCGGGCAAGCCCATCAGGTCGAAATCGCTGCGCGGGCTGCGCCGCGGGTAGTCGCCGTCGTTCATGCCGAGCAGGCAGACGATCTCGAACGGGATCGCGCGCATCGGCATCAGGGTGCAGAAGGTGACGCCGCCGGCGCGGAAACGCTTGTTCAGCCCGGGCTCGGCCAGCCCGCCCAGCCAGGCCTCGCGCGCCACCGCCAGCGGCACCGGCGCGTCGAAGCCCGCCGTCTCGCAGGCCGCCAGCCAGGCGCGCAGGCCGTCGTGCAGCGCGTCGACCGTCAGGCGCTCGCGCTCGTCGGTGGGCGCCAGCAGCGCGTCCAGCAGCACGCGCCCGCGCTCGGCCCATTGCGCCGGCGTGGCCGGCAGGGTGGCCAGCGCCGCCCATTGCGCCAGCGCATCGACCAGCGCGGCCAGCGCGCCGACCAGCGCGGCGTCCAGCCCGCCGACCTCGGCATAGGGCTCGATCGCGTCCGGGACTGGCGCCAGGTCGCCGTCGCCGTCGCCGCCACCGTCGACATCCCCCACCGCATAACCCAGCAGCAGGCGCCGCAGCCCGAACAGCCAGGTGTTCTGCTCACCGCAAGCCGCCAGGCCCAGCCCGGCGCGCTGGTCGGCGTCCAGGCCCCAGTGGATGCCGGCGCCGGCCATCCACAGCGCCAGCCGCGGCAGGTCGGGCGCCGCCAGGCCGAAGCGCGCGGCCAGCGCCGGCACCTCGAGCAGGTCGCGGATCTCGCTCAGGCCGCAGCGCTGCTCGGGCAGGCGCAGCAGCCATTCCAGCGCCGCCAGCACCGGGTTGTTGCCGCGCTCGGGCAGGTCGGTGATGTCGAACGGGATGTGGCGCGCATCACTGCGCGCGCACTGGCCGAAGACCGAGCGTATGGCCGGCGCGAAGCTGGCGATCTCGGGCACCATCACGACGATGTCGCGCGGCTGCAGCGGCGTGGCGCCGGGCGGGTCGGCCAGCAGCGCCAGCAACTGGTCGTGCAGGATCTCGACCTCGCGCTGCGCGCCATGGGCGATGTGGAAGACGATCGAGCGGTCGGCCGGGTCAGTCTGTCCGGTGACCAGTTCGGCGTGCTCGGTCAGCGGCACCAGGTCGCGGATGCGGGCCTGCACCTGCTGCAGCAAGGTCTCGCCCGGGCCGTCGTCGAACAAGTCGACCTTGGCCACCTGGAAGCGCTGCTGCGCCGCCAGCACATCGTCGAAGGCATCGAGCTGGCGCACGAAGTCCCGCCCCTGCCGGCCCCAGGCGGCCAGCAGCGGGTGGGCATGGGCATGCATCAGGTCCAGCGACAGCGCGGCGAGGTCGCGCCCGCCGCGCAGCGGATGGCGGCGCCGCTGCTGGCGCAGCAGCTCGCGGCCGGGCAGGATGTCGGCCCAGTGGTAGCGGCAAGGGTTGGGCACGGCCAGCACCACCTGGCAATGCGCCGACAGCGCGGCCAGCGCGACCAGCGTGGACATCGGCAAGTGGGTCATGCCGAACACCACCAGGCGCCGCGGCAGCGGGCTGGCGGGTGTGGCGCCGGCGTTCAGCGCGGCGACGAAGCGCCGGTGCAACTGGGGCCGGGTGGTGGCGCGGTCGGACTCGCTCAGCGGCGCCAGCAGTTCGCGCCACAGCGCGGCTTGCCAGCGCTGGTCGGCAGGCAGCGGCGGACTGCCGGCCGCGGGCTCGGCGTCGGTGCGCGGCAGCGTGTCGCGGCCGTCGGCCCAGGCCGCCAGCCAGTCGCTGCGGTAGACCTGGTACTGGTCGAACAGGTCGGCCAGGCGCTGGGCCAGTTGCAGCCGGCGCGCCATGCCGCCCAGGCGCAGAAACCCGGCCAGCGGCGCATAGACCGGCTGGTCCACCAACTCGGGCAGCAAATGCATCAGGCGCCAGGTCAGCGGCAGCTTGTCGAGCGCCGACTCGGCCGGCACCGCGTCCTGGCCCAGCACCTGGCGGTAGGCCCGCCACAGGAAACGGCCAGGCAACTCGACCCGGGCGGCGGCGAAGATGCCTTGCTGGCTGGCCAGCGCCATCTTCAACCACTCGGCCACGCCGTTGCTCTGCACCAGGAAGACCTCCTGCTCGAGCGGCCCCAGCGGCTGGCGGGCGACCCACTCGAACACCGCCTCGGCCAGCAGCTCCGAGCGGTTGCCATGCAGCACCAGCAGCCCGGTGTACCACTCATGCGTCACGGGCTGGCTCCAGGGCGGTGGGCAGGGTCAGCGGCATCGGGTGAGGAACGGCCATGAGGAACAGTCCGGGCAATGGTCTCGCCCTCAGCCGCCGCAGCCGCCCAGCGTCACCTTGACGTCCTTCTCCGAGAACAAGACCTTGCCGTCGGCCATCAGCGCGACCGCGATGACATTGGACGACTGGTTCATCTTGACCCGGGTCAGGAAGTTCGCCTCGACGGCATCGCTCACGTCGAAGGCCGCCGCCAGCACGGCCGGGTTCTTCTCGACCAGGATCAGCAGCCGCTTGACGCCGGGCAGCGCGCAGGCCGCACCGACTGGCACGACCGCGCCGTTCTCGGCGATGTCCGGGCCGCTGACGGTGACGTCACGGCTGTCGACCGGCACCGCCACGCCCAGCGCCTTGACCAGTTCGGCCAGGCTCCTGGCCTCGAAGGCCGGCGCGCTCCAGGCCGCCAGGGCGGACGCGGGAAACAACCCGGCGCTGGCCATCAGGCCGGCCACGGCGGCGCTGCGCGCCAGCATTTCACGACGATCGAGCATGGCAGGGACTCCAGGATGAGGGGGACAGCAGGCAGGACGCCGGGGACCGCGGAGCGATCCCCAGGCCAAGCGGCAACCGAGGCTGCCATTGTGGCGGCAGCCGGGGCTTCAGCACGGCGGACCGGCTGACACCGCGGGTTACAAAAATGCAGGCACTCGACATCCGGCGCTTACCTGGCGGCGCTTCAATCGCGCCATCCCTGTTCCAGGGACCTCAGTTCCCAAGGAGAACCGCATGAAACGCTTTCGCAACAAGATCCTCGCCGGCGCCGCGGGCGCGCTGACCCTGGTGGCCATGACGGCCGTGGTGGCTGCGCCCGACGCGACGGTCGGCTGTGCTGGCATGGGGCCGGGCATGGGCCGGATGGGCATGATGCAAGGCGGTCATCACGGGCCGATGTGGGGCGGCGAGCCCGGCGCGATGGCCGAGCAGCACCTGACCCGGCTGAAGACCGACTTGAAGATCACGGCCGCGCAGGAACCTGCCTGGTCGGCCTTCGCCGCCAAGGCCGCCGAGCAGGCCAAGGCGATGCACGCGCAGCACCCGCGACAAGCGCCGGCGGCCGACGCCAAGACCTCGGCGCCCGAGCGCATGGCCTTGCACGTCGAGCAGATGAAGCAGCACCTGGCCGGCATGGAAGCCATGACCGCAGCGATGAAGGACTTGTACGCGGCGCTGACGCCCGAGCAGCGCGCCCTGGCCGACCAGCAGTTCGGCCGCATGGGCAGGCATGGCCGGGGTCACGGCATGCGCGGCTGAGTGCGGCGGCGGGCCCTCAGGGCCCGGCTGGCGCGGCCATGTCCTGGGCCACGCTGCGCAGCGCGGCTTCGTCGAGTTGCCCGACCAGCGCCGCCAGGCGCAGCCGGTCCAGCCACAGGACTGTGCGGGCCTGGGCCAGCGTCAGGCGGGCGGCTGCGCTGTCGTTCTCGGCATTGAGCATGTCCAGGGTGGTGCGGTGCCCCACCTGGTGGCCCAGCCGCGTCGCGTCGCGCCGCGACTCGCTGGCCTGCAACGCCTGGGCCAGGGCCGTCACGCGCTCGGTGCCCACCGACAGGCCCAGCCAGACTGAGCGCACCTGCTGCGCCACCTGCTGGCGGGTGTTGTCGACCTCGGCGACCGCCTTGTCGGCCAGCAGCAAGGCTTCATCCTGCTTGGCGCTTCGGTAGCCGCCGCTGAACAAGGGGATCGTCAGCTGCAAGCCTATCGCCTGGTTGGCGCTCAGGTTGCTGGCCGCGCCGAAATCACCGTTGCCGCTGAGCCGGTCGCGCGCGACCTGGGCCACCAGATCGAGCCTGGCCGATGACCTGGCGCTGTACTTGGCCGCCTCCTGCCGGGCGATCTCACCCGCCAGCCGCTGCAAGCGGATGCCGGGGTTGCCGGCTTCGGCCTCGGCGATCCAACCGGCCAGCGGACGCTGCGGGCCGGTCCCGTTGCTGGGCGCCACCCCCGCGGGCAGCCGCAGCGCCGCCGCCGGCAGCCCGGTGCTGTCGGCCAGCCATTGGCGCTTCTGCTGCAAATCGGTGTCCGCCAACAGCACCTGGGCGCGGATGCCGGCCAGTCTGGCCTGGGCCTCGAAGGTGTCGGTCACCGGTGCCGAGCCCAATTCGAAGCGGTCGCGCACTTCGGTCGCCGCGCGCTGCACCGCGTCGAGCTGGCCTTGCTGCACGCGCAAGGTTTCCTCGGCCAGCGCGACATCGAAGTAGCGCTCGGCCGTGCGCAGCATCAGCGCCTGCAGCGCGGCTTGCCATTCCAGTTCGGCCGCGTCGACCGACAGGCCGAGCTGCTGCTGCTGGGCCCGCCGCTCGGGGTTGTAGAGCGGCTGAACCGCCGACACCGCCCAGCGGCTGGCCGTGCCGTTGTTCACCGAGGTGTTGAAGCCCACGCCGGTGGAACTGCCGAGACCGGGC
This sequence comes from Burkholderiales bacterium, assembly GCA_947453625.1. Taxonomy (GTDB): domain Bacteria; phylum Pseudomonadota; class Gammaproteobacteria; order Burkholderiales; family Burkholderiaceae_C; genus Pseudaquabacterium. Next base: position 18,930 of record CANGHK010000044.1, on the reverse strand, counting down.
GCCGAGAACTGCGCACCGGTGACTTCGGTCTGGTTGGAGGCCAGACCGACCGACGCGCTCAGCCCGACGTTGGGCCGCCACAGCGACGTGGCCTGGTCACGCCGGGGCTGGGCCGCGGCGTGAGATGCCCGCGCCACCGCATGGGTCTTGTCGTTGTTCAGCGCCGCCTGCCAGGCTTGGACCAGATCGGTGGCGCCAGCAGGCTGGGCCAGCGCCCAGACCAGGGCCCAGGCGCCGAGCCGCAGATCGCGTCGCATGGCTCAGCAGCCCTCGCGGACGCCGAGCTTGCGCAAGATGACTTCCATCATGCACCACCCGGTCAACGCACTCTGCAGCAGGTTGGCGCCGACGAAGGCGGTGAAGGCCAGCCACCAGGGGCTGACGAAGACCGGGCTGCCCGGGATGCCCAGGGCCAGCGACAGCAGGGTGAAGATGCCGGCGATGAGACGAACGATTTGCCAGGAAGACATGGTCAAACTCCTTGAGAGGGGTGGGTGGGAGGAACGGGAACAGGGACCGGGACAACTGCGGCGCCGGTCAGGGCGTCGACCCGGTGGCGGTAGGCGACGAAATACAGCACCGGGATCACCACCAGCGTCAGCACGGTGGACACCGAGATGCCGAAGATCAACGAGATCGCCAGACCGTTGAAGATCGGGTCGTCGAGGATGAAGAAGGCGCCCAGCATCGCGGCCAGGCCGGTCAACACGATGGGCTGAGCCCGGGTGACGGCCGAATGCACGATGGCGCGCTTGAAGTCCACGCCGGCGCGCACCTGCAGGTTGATGAAGTCGACCAGCAGGATCGAGTTGCGAACGATGATGCCGGCCAGCGCGATCATGCCGATCATGCTGGTGGCGGTGTACTGCGCGCCCAGCAGCGCATGGCCGGGCATCACGCCGATGATCGTCAGCGGGATGGGCGCCATGATGATCAGCGGCGTCAGGTAGGAGCCGAACTGCGCCACCACCAGCAGGTAGATCAGGACCAGGCCGACGCCGTAAGCCAGGCCCATGTCGCGGAAGGTCTCGTAGGTGACCTGCGATTCGCCGTCCCACTTCAGCGCGTAGGCGCGGTAGGCGTCCTCGGGCGGGTGGATGAAATACTCCTGCAAGCTGCCGCCGTCGGGTGTGGCGATCTTGGCCAGTTCGCCGCGCATCTTGAAAACGCCGTAGAGCGGGCTGTCGAGCTGGCCGGCGGTATCGGCCACCACCCTGTTGAGCGGCAGCAGATCCTTGTGGTAGGCCGGCTGCTCGCGCAGCGTGTCGCTGACGGTCACCAGCTCGCGGATGGCGACCAGCCGGCCCTCGGCACTGCGCACCGTCAGTTGCAGCAAGGCGTCCAGGTCGCCATGGCGCTCGGGCGGCAGTTGCAGCGTGGCGGCGGCCGGGTATTTGCTCTCGTCGTGCAGATAGGCCGTCGCCTCACCCGCCAGCCCGGCGCGCAAGGTGGTGACGATGGCCTGCTGCGGCACGCCCAGCATCGCCGCCTTGCGCCGGTCCACCAGCAGCAGCTTCCTGGGCGCGGCGGCAATGCTGCTGTCGTCCACGTCCACCACGCCCGGCGTGCGCTCGAACACCGCGCGCACTGCCTTGGCCACCTGCTGGCGGCCGGCCGCTTCAGGCCCGTAGATCTCGGCCACGATGGGCGACAGCACCGGCGGGCCGGGCGGCACTTCCACCACCTTGACGTTGGCGCCGAAGCGCCGGCCTATCGTCTGCAGTTCAGGCCGCACCCGGGTGGCGATGGCGTGGCTCTGCGCCTTGCGGGCGTGCTTGTCGACCAGGTTGACCTGCAGGTCGCCGACGTCGCCGCCGGCGCGCAAGTAGTACTGGCGCACCAGGCCGTTGAAGTTGATCGGCGCGGCGGTGCCGGCATAGGCCTGGTAGTCGGTCACCTCGGGCACGGTGGCCAGGTAGGCGCCCAGCTCGTGCAGCACCGCGGCGGTCTGCTCGACCGGCGTGCCGGCCGGCATGTCGACGATGACCTGGAACTCGGACTTGTTGTCGAAGGGCAGCATCTTGAGCATCACCAGCCCGGTGGCCGGCAGCAGCAGCGAGACGCCGATCAAGGCCGCGATGCCCAGCCCCAGCAGGCGGCGGTTGCGCGTGCCGCGCCGCTCGTCGAGCAGCGGGCGGAACAGGCGTTCGAACAGCGGGCCGAGCTTGCCAGCCAGGCCGTGTGCGGGGGTCGGTTCGGCGGCATGGGCATCGCCAGCCGACGCGCCCGCGGGCGCCGCCTTCATCCAAAGCCGCGCCAACCAAGGCGTGACAACGAAGGCGATGGCCAGCGACAACAGCATGCCCATGCTGGCGTTGATCGGGATCGGGCTCATGTACGGGCCCATCAGGCCGGAGACGAAGGCCATAGGCAGCAGCGCGGCGATCACGGTCAGCGTGGCCAATATGGTCGGGCCGCCGACCTCGTCGACCGCGCCCGGGATGATCTGCGCCAGGGTGCGGTGCGGATGCTGCATCTGGTGGCGATGGATGTTCTCGACCACCACGATCGCATCGTCGACCAGGATGCCGATCGAGAAGATCAGCGCGAACAGTGACACGCGGTTGAGCGTGAAACCCCAGGCCCAGGAGGCGAACAGCGTGACCGTCAGCGTCAGGATCACCGCGCTGCCGACGATCGCCGCCTCGCGCCGGCCGAGCGCGATGAACACCAGCGCCACCACCGAGGCGGTGGCGAACAGCAGCTTGGTGATCAGCTTCTGCGCCTTGTCGTTGGCGGTGGCGCCGTAGTTGCGCGTCTCGGCCACCGTCACATCGGCCGGGATCACCGTGTTGCGCAGCACCTCGACCCGGCGCATCACCGCGTTGGCCACGTCGATGGCGTTCTCGCCCGGCTTCTTGGTCACCGTGACCGTGACCGCCGGGTATTCCGCCGCCGGCGCGCCGTCCTTGGCCACCACGCCGTGCCAGACATGGCGGCTGGGCGGCAGCGGGCCGTCGCGCACTGCCGCCACGTCGCGCAGGAACACCGGCTTGCCGGCGCGCACGCCCACCACCAGGTCGCCGACCTCGCTGGCCTCGCGCAGAAAGGGGCCGGACTCGATCGCCACCGCGCGGTTGCCCGAGATCAACTCGCCCACCGGCATGCCCAGGTTGGCCGATTGCAGCGCCTGGCGCAGGTCGGGCACCGTCACGCCGGCGCCGGCCATGCGCGCGGTGTCGAGCTCGACCATCACGGCCCGGCCCGGCCCGCCCAGGGTGCTGACCTCGCGCGTGCCGGCCACCCGCTTCAGGTCGGCCTCGACGCTGTGCGCCACGCGCTCCAGGTCGAAAGCGCCGGTCGCCGGGTTCTTGCTGTAGAGCGTCAGCGCGACGATGGGCACGTCGTCTATGCCCTTGGGCTTGATGATCGGAGCCAGCACGCCGAGGTTTCTCGGCAGCCAGTCGGCGTTGGAATTGACGGTGTCGTAGAGCCGCACCAGCGCCTCGGTGCGCGCCACGCCGACCTTGAACTGCACGGTGACGATAGCCAGGCCGGGCCTGGAGACCGACATCACATGCTCGACGCCGGAGATCTGCGCCAGCACCTGCTCGGCCGGGCCGGCCACCATCTGCTCGACGTCGCGCACCGCCGCGCCCGGGAAGGGGATCAGCACGTTGGCCATCGTCACGTTGATCTGCGGCTCTTCCTCGCGCGGCGTCACCATCACCGCGAAGATGCCCAGCAACAGCGCGAGCAGGGCCAGCAGCGGCGTGATCTGGGCCTGCTGGAAGAAGGCCGCGATGCGGCCGGAAACGCCCATCGCGGGCTTGGAGTCAGGGGTCGTCATGTCGGGGTCGTCCTGTCGGGTCTCAGCGCAAGCGGGCAGCGGCCTGCGGGTCGGTGACGACGCGCTCGCCGGCCGACAGGCCGGACAGGATCTCGACCCGGCCCGCCTCGCTGCGGCCCAGCCGCACCTGGCGCAGCAACGGCCGGCCGCTGCCGTCCAGCACATAGAGCCCGGTCATCTCGGCCCGGCGCACGATGGCCTGCAGCGGCACCGACAGGCTGGGCGTGGCGGCGCCGGCCTCGGCGCCCAGCGGCAGCCACAGCCGCGCGAACCCGCCGGGCGCCACGCCGACCCAGCCGGACGGCAGGTCGGCGCGCAGCGTCACCGTGTGGGTGGCCGCGTCGGCGGTGGGCAGCAACTGGATGCGCGCCGGCGTCAGCCAGGCGCTGGCAGGCGGCAAGCCGGGCAGTTCGATGCGCGGCAACTGGCCCGCGGCCAGCCGGCTCGCCACGGACTGCGGCACCGCGGCGCTGACGCGCAGCGCCGACGGGTCGTAGAGCGTCAGCAGCGGCCGGCCCGGCATCGCCATGTCGCCCAGCGCCACCGGCAGTTCGGCGATCACGCCGGCATAGGGCGCGCGCACGGTGTGAAAACCGGTCTGCGTGCGCGCTGCGCCGGCCTGGGCCATCTGGGCCGTGACCTGGGCCTGCGTGGCCTTGAACTCGGACTCGGCACGCTCCAAAGCGGCCTGGCTGATGTAGTTCTTCTGGAACAACTGCTGCTGGCGGCCGAACTCGTTGCTCGCCACCGCCAGCGCGGCGCGCGCGGCCAGCACCTGGGCATCGCTGGCGGCGGCGTTCTGGTCGGCCGCCCGGGCGTCGATGCGCAGCAAGACCTGGCCGGCCTGCACCCGGTCACCGACCTTGACGACCAACTCGACCACCGCGCCCGACACCTGTGCGGCCACCACGGTCTGGCGGACCGCCTCGACCACTGCGTCGAAACCCGAGGTGGCCGCGCCGGAGGCGGCTTGCGCCGGCACGGCGGCCAACTCGGCTGACTGGGCGCCTATGGGCCAGGCCAGCGCGGCCGCCAGCGCCAGCGCAGCAGGGAGGGGGCGGAACTTGTTCATGGGGATCCTCTTTCTGGCGTCCGTCCTGCCGAGCCGGCGGGACTGGTCATGCAGCGTTGTTTGCGCTAGTATTTGCGCACTTAGCTAAATAGTCAAGCTCAAAAATTCGCAAGGACATTCGGGCAGACGCCGATTCGAGGCATCATGAAGCCTGATCAACTGCAAGCGTGCATGAGCATGGATGGACTGCCCAACGAGGCGCTGGTACAGGTGGCGGCCTACTTTCAAGTGCTGTCGGAGCCGACCCGGCTGCAGATCCTCAACCTGCTGCGGGTGCAGGAACGCAGCGTCGGCGAGCTGGCGCAGTTGTGCGGCTTCAGCTCGGCCAACATCTCGCGCCACCTGGCGATGCTGGCCCAGCACGGCCTGGTCGCGCGCGAGACGCGCGGCAACAGCGCCTACTTCAGCATCGCCGACCCGGCGGTGTACGCACTGTGCGATCTGGTCTGCGGCAACATCGCCAGGCAGTTCGACCGGGCGGCCGGCCAGCGGGCGGCCTTCGGCGCGCCGGCGGCGCGCGCGGGCAAAGTGGGATAGGCGGGCTAGGCGGGCCGGTCTGGCATCAGACGGGGCGGTCAGGCCGAACGGGGACGCCCGGCATCGAGACCGCGAGAATGTCGAACTCGTCCTGCCAGCAGGGAACGCGTCTGGTTGTTCTCGCCGTCGATGCCGGCGCGGGTCTTCTGCGTCCCGGTGATGGAGACCTTGCTGGTAAAGCCGTACCGCGCCCCATCCCTGACCACTGGCGAGCCGCACTCACTGCGCCGAACCCAGCGTCGAACCTCTCGCCCCGGCGGCTACTGCGAACTACCGCAGAGGGGGCCGATCACGACCTTTCGGCCCGAGTGCAGGCTCGCATCCACAAGCCGAAGCGCTGCCATGCAGCGATGGCGCTCACGGCCGAGCCGCACCGACCTTGCGGTGGACGTAGCGGGCGAACTCGCCCGGGAACGCGAACACCATGAACATCACCGTCCACATGGGCAAGGCCATGAAGAAGCTGACCTGCAAGGCCAGCAGGCAGAGCACATTCCACCCTATGGCGATCAGGTAGACACGGTTCAGGTGCACCACGGCCATGCGGTCGCTTTCCAGGCGGATGAATCCGCGGCGCACCGCGCTGGCGCTCAAGGCCCAGAACGAACTCGCAATCAAGAGGAAGGTCACGCCGTACATGAAGAACGCCGTCTGGCTGTCGGCGCCCACGAGGTGGTCGGCGAGCAGTGCCGTCGGCAGCGGAACGGCCGCGACCAAGGCCAACTGCAGACCCCCGGTCCAGATCAGCGCACGGTCCACCCGCTCGACTGCGTCCAGCACGGCATGCTGGTTCACCCAGCAGACGAAGATCGTCAGGAAGCCCACCAGGTACGATGCACCGACTCCCCAGTGGTGGAGCAAGTGGCTTGCGAGCGTCACGCCGGGGGCCATGCGCTTCGCATCCGCCACCACATCGATGATCAGCAAGGTCATCGCAATGGAAAAGACCCCATCGGCCAGCGCCTTGAAGCGATCCGCACGCTTAGCGGTTGTGTCATGTTCAGTCAAGTCAGGCATTGCATCTTTCGTTTCATCGTGCTTGCAAAACCGGGCAAGTCCGGGGTGCCCCGCTCGACCCGGACGGGACTGACCGAGATGAGGACCTGCATCACTGCACAGGCAGCACTGCGCAGGTTGGGTGCGACTCTGGGCACGCGCCGGACCAGCGCTGGCCTGCGCCGAAGCCCATGACACCGCCATCCGCCAGCGCGTCTCCAGAGACAAACTTCATCATTTCATCACCAAGCCGAACAGGCCCAAGCCGGCCTTGTCCCTCTCCTTTAGTCGACTGACGACTGCAACCGGTGCCGGACAGCCGTTTCTTCAAGCAGGCGCTATTGGCGGCCGGGGCTGAAGCCTGAAAGCGTGGTGGCGAGCAAACTGCCGCGGGTCGCATCGGAGGTCACAAGGCCTTGCGCCAATGGCAGCGGGAGTGCCGGACCCCGCGCGTGCCGTCCGACAGGATCCTGCAGCCCAGCGACGTCCAGCCGAATGACCTGGTGGCACACGCTGCAGCGAGCCAGGACCTTCTCGGTGTAGGCCTGCAGCATGTCCTGCTGGGTGATGTCGCTCTTGCGCGAAAGCTCGGCAAACTCTTCGGCGCCGGCTTGCATCACGCGTGACAAGGCCTTCATCTCCTCCGGCATCAGCGCGGCCAGTTTCGGCGCGCCCTTGGCCTTGACCATGCCGGCCCCGAAGGCGTCGGAGGCGATGGTTCCAGCCTTCGAGAACTCTTTTGCCAGGATGGCTGCCATGATCTGCGGCTGCGCGGCCAGGGCGTTCTTCATGCGCTCGCGGTATTCAGCCGCCACTTCAGCGGGTGCGCGCACCGTGACGTACGCATGCCCGTCGGCGTCGCGGCCTGATGCGGGCTGAGCGTGGGAGACGCATGGCGCAAGCAGCGCAACCGCGATGGCAATCGTCGTTTTCATGATTCAAGCGGGTTCGGGCCGGAATGACATGGTGACCCGGGACGGGCTCGACGCACGGACACGCCTATTTTCAACACAACGCGAATTTCGCCCCAAACCACCGTTATTTTTGATCACTTTAACACTTTTTAGAGATGCGGGACTCTGAGGATGCAAACGAAATTTTCCACGTTGTCAGGCATGTCTGCGGCACCATCGCCCGGCAATTCGAGCGGGCGGCCGGGCACAGGGCGGCCTTCGGCGCGCCGGCGCGCCGGTGGGGCCTGCGGGCAAGGCGGGCAAGGTGCCGCATCCTGACCGGCCAGTCCCGCGGTCTGGTCTTAACCCTCGGGCTTGCTCTTGGGCACCGGCGCATACAACTCGGTCTTGCCTGCGCACGCATCGATCTGCTCGTGCGCAGGAAAGCCGGCATCGACCAGCCATTGTTCGGGAGCTTGGCCCAAGCGCCGCCAGACCATGGGCGCGAGCCGTGCCATGTCGCTGCCCGCGTTGACCACCGCCATGCCCACGATAGCCAAGCACCTCGGTCAGGCCAAGGATCCAGTCCTGACACCCTACCGGCAAATAAACGCGGATCCTGACCCGCGTTCACACCAAGTACCGCTGACCCAGGACGTCCTGCCGTACCCGCTGCGGCGCGACTTCTCGACTGCGCTGCGCGCATCGCCACTGCAAGTGATTACTCAATTCTCATGAACTCCGGCGGCCACTTCCGATCCAGCATTTGCCGAACACTCGAGGGTATTCACCATGCCTCGAATGCCTTTTGCGATAGACAACAAATACGACGATGCTCAAATCAGACCAGTGGCTTGGCAGTGCAAGCCCGGCAGGTAGGCGGGGAATTAAAAATCAATGGCAAGATGACTGAGGAGACATGACGTGGATTATTTCCATTCAAAATTGATGACGTCCAAGCATACGACAGCAACGGCAGCTATAGCGGCAGCACTGCTCGCAGGTTGCGGCGGGTCAGATGGGGTCGTTGCGCCGGAGCCCGCGCAGACTTCGGCATATCCATCGATTCAGCCACCGTCCACTTCTTCGCCGCCGGCAATTTTACCCTGGAGCCCGACCACGGTGACCGCCCAACAGGCCTGCGACGCGCTGAACGGCAAGGTAATCGCCGGCGCCACCCTTGTGGCAGCCACGGTTGCCGCAACCAGTGCCGTGCCGACCTACTGCAAAGTTTCCGGAAACATCGCGCCGAGTTTGAACTTCGAGATGAGGTTGCCACAGACCTGGAACGGCAAACTCCACTATGGCGGCGGGGGCGGCTACAACGGGTCGATCCCGGCGCTCAACCTCGCGGCACTCACCAGTGGCTATGCCGACGTCAGTTCGGATTCTGGCCACCAAGGTGGCAACGCATTCAACGCCGATTTTGCGCTCAACGATGCGAATGCCGCCCAGCTTTTTGGTAGCCTGTCGACACCCACAGTGATGTCGTCGGCGCTCGAGCTCATCAAGACAGCTTACGGTGCGCCACCGTCAAGATCGTATTTTGAGGGCTGCTCCAACGGCGGTAGAGAAGCGTTGATCAACGTGCAGCGTTACCCAAATCTTTTTGACGGTGTCATCGCGCGTGCGCCAGCCTACAACTGGGTCGGCCTGTTGGGCCAGTTCAATCGAACGGCGCTGGCGGTTTCAGAAACCGGCACGTCGTTCACCTTGCCGAAAACGCAGTTGCTGGCCAAGACCGTGAGGGATGCCTGCGACGGACTCGACGGCATCGTGGATGGGGTGGTCTCGAACAAAGATGCCTGCACGCCCGATGTAGTCAATGTCGCCAAACTCAGGTGTGCGGGCGGTGCTGATCTGGGCGATACCTGCTTGTCCGACGCACAGCTGGCGGTGGTCACTTCATGGACAAGCGATTCCGTATTGACCGGCAATTCGACCTTTCGCAACGCGGGATGGACCCTGTCCGGCAACGAGGACGACGCCGGGGCTTGGCCTGCTTGGGTCACTGGCAATGGCACGGTGACCAAGGCCTATCAATACCTGTTCCAGGATACGACGATCAAGAACTACTTGGCGAGAAATCCGACCGCCAACTCACTGACCTACGGGGCTTTCGATCAGAACCCGAACGCGCTCTACGCGCTCAGCGCGTTGAATGATGCGACGCAAACTGACATCAGACCCTTCAAGAACAGCGGTGGCAAATTGCTGCTGTGGCACGGCGGCAATGACTCGGCGCTCAGCAACAATGCAACCATCGAGTACTACAAAAATGTCAAAACTGTCGTCGGGGCGGCGAACGCCGATGCCTTCATGCGCTTGTATATCGCTCCCGGCGTGAATCATTGCTCGGGTGGCCCAGGCGCTGATTCCACCGCTTTGCTCGCGGCCTTGGACAGTTGGGTCGAAAGAGGCACGGCACCCAGTGGTCTTGTCGCAGAGAAGAAGGATGCGGCGGGCGCCACGCTCTTCTCACGTCCATTGTGCGAATATCCGAAGTATCCGCGTTACACCGGCCCAGCAAATGATGCAAATGCCGCCAAGCTTGCGGCGAGCTATACCTGCAGCTAGCGGTCCAGGCGCTGAAGAGACTCGGCCCAAGCAACTGGGCCGCAGTTTCTCTCCGCATTCTTGATCCAGCGGACCACGGGCCGGTTCGCATGGCCTGGGCGGGTTCGTCGGACGGGTCTCGGGGGACTAGTTCGCCGTCGTGGCCACCATCGCGCAGGATGTCGCAGAGTGCCCAGAGTTTCTGGGCGATGATGTGGGTGGACATGAGTCAGGGTGCAGTGTCGTGGTGTGAGGGGGATCGGCGGCGAGTTTGCCGAAGGCCAGGCAAGGCCGCCAGGATCAACGGCTGAGCAGCCGGCGCTCCAGCAGGGCCTTGAGGTTGCGCCGGCCATCGGCAATCAGCAGCACCATCACCTGCTGCCCGCCCTTGTAAAAGGTCACGCGGTAGAAGATCCGGTAGGGTCGACTGACCAGTTGCCGGAAATCACGCAGCCCCAGGGCCAGCAGTTCGGGCGGCCAACTGCCGCGATCGGGCTCCTTGGCGAGGCTCAGCACATCGCGGCGCAGACGTTCCAGCACCCCTTCCGCCCGGCCGGCCGAGGCTTCAGTGGCGATGTAGTCGTAGATGTCGGAGAGATCGCGCTCGACGGCGGCAGCCACCCTCACGGTGTAGACCATCGGCACGGTGCGTCAGACGGCGGGCTTGGCACGCGGCTTGGTACTGCGCGCTGCGCGCAAGGGTGCTGGCCTGGCTGACGCAGCCTCCGCAGCCTCAAGGTCCTGGCCCGCCCTTCGCTTGCTGGCCAGGACACGGTCAAAGGCGACATCGACCGGTTCGTGGCGGCCGGCATCGATGTCTTGCTGGCCCAGCGCCAGCAGCTTCAGCAGGGCCAGGGTTTCCTGCATCTCTTCGTACGACGCCACGTCCTGCAGCACGGCGCGGGCTTCACCGTTCTGGGTGATCAGCACTGGTTCACGCTGCTCGGCCAGCTTGTCCAGCATGTCGGCAGCGTTGGCCTTGAGGTAGCTGATCGATTTGACCTGGGTGGTGAAGCGCATGGTGCTGCCCTCGACGGTGGGATGAGACTGAATATAGCCCATTAAAGGTCCGATCGCTTCCTGGCTGGGCCGCTTCAGGCGGCGCTTTTCCCGCCGGCGCCAACGCGGGGTTGTGGTGGGCAGCGGCGCTGAGCGGTCATTGACGCTTCACCCTGAACCCGGCGTTCGAGGTTCTTTGGGTGAGCGCCAGGCCGGGCTGACATGTTCTGCTCCGTGTCCCCCGCCGCCGGCAAAGGCCGCCGACGGCTCCTCCTTTACCTACGCAGAACACGCCAGCCCGTCCTGACGCTCCGGCAGCGCCGGTGCCCTGCCACGATCGGTCCCACGACGACGTGCAGGGCGGTGGATGGGCCGAGGGCGCCGGGTGACCGGCTGCCGCAGGTAAAGGGGGAGACGGCGGCCGCGGGCGGCCGCCGTCGGAGGACACGGAGGCAGCCGGTCACCCGGTGTCGTCGGCCGCCCGCCGGCCCAAAAGCGCCTGAGCCCCTGGCGCCAAAGCAGCCCGTCGCAAGGTCTGCACAGTGCCGCAAGCCGCCCTCGGCCCAAAGATTGCAGCGGCGCGCGCTGACAGGAGATTCAGGCCGGCTTGCGCGCCACCAGCCCGACCAGTGCCGACCGGCCATGGTGCTGCGTGCCTTCAGTCAGCTCGGCCTCGTACTCTCGCAGCTCGACGATCTGCAGCGCGGCAAACGCCTCGCGCAGCAGGTCGGCGGTGTAGAGGTGCGACAGCAAGGGTGGGCCGCCGGTCTTGTAGTCGAGTTGCCTGGGCGTGTAACCCTGCAGCACCAGCCAGCCGCCCGGCTTGAGCGCACCCACCATGTTGGCGAACAGGCGATCGCGCTGCACCGGGTCGGCGAACTGGACGAAGATGGCCGCCACGGCGTCGTAGGTCTCGACCGGCCAGGGCCAGACATCGCAGTCGGCAACGCTGAAATCGACCGCCACGCCGACGCTGGCGGCCAGCGTCCTGGCCTTGGCCACGCCCATTTCGGCGATGTCGAAGGCGTCCACCCGCAGGCCTTGCTGGGCCAGCCAGACGCTGTTGCGGCCCTCGCCGTCGGCCACGCACAGCGCCAGGCCGTCGCGGGGCAGGCGCGCGGCCTGGTCGCGCAGGTAGGCGTTGGGGGCCAGGCCGAAGATGTAGTCTTCCCGGGCGAAACGCTGGTTCCAGGTGGCGGCAGCGTCGGGGAAAGCGGAGCGGGTCTGGGTCATGTCGTTTGCCGGTGGTAGGGTGATCAGCGCGGCAGCCGCGGCGGGCTGGCGATGGGGTGTCGATTCTGAGCCCGTGCGCGGGGGCTGTCAGCGGCGCCTGCCGGCATCAAGCCTCGGGCAGCGTCTGGCCGAGCTCGCGCAGCTTGCGGTAGAGCGAGCGCTCGCTGATGCCCAACTGCCTGGCCAGCGCAGCGCGGCTGCCGCGGTGGTCGCGGAGCTGCGCGGCCAGTGCGGCCTGTTCGATGCTGCGCAGCGAGGCCGGCGCGGCGTCGGCGGTCGGCATCGGGGCGGGAAGCGGCGCCGCGCGCGACTCGGCGGCCAAGCCAGATGTTCCCCCGTCGGCCATCACCCCGCCCACCGCGCCCACCGCGCCCATCGCCAGCGCCGCGCCCACATGGTTGCGCTCGATCACGCTGCCGTCGCACAGCAGCGCGGCGCGCTCCAGCAGGTTGCGAAGCTCACGCACATTGCCCGGGAAGGGCTGGCGCGCCAGCAAATCCAAGGCGTGGGCGGCCAGTGTCAGGCGGCGCTGCGGCGCCACCCGGGCCAGCAGCGCGATCGCCAGCAGGCGCACATCGCCGGCCCGGTCGCGCAGCGCCGGCAGGCGGATGGGGAACACGCTGAGCCGGAAAAACAGGTCTTCGCGGAAGCGCCCCGCCGCCACCATGCCGGCCAGGTCGCGGTGGGTGGCGGCGACGACCCGGATGTCGGCGTGGCGCAACTCGGTGCTGCCCACCCGCCGGTAGGTGCCGCTCTCGAGCAGGCGCAGCAGCTTGACCTGGATCGCCAGCGGGATGTCGCCCACCTCGTCCAGAAACAGCGTGCCGCCGCTGGCCGATTCGACCAGGCCGGCCCGGTTCGCATTGGCGCCGGTGAAGGCACCGCGCTCATGGCCAAAGAGCTCGTTCTCGAACAGCGCCTCGGGCAGGCTGGCGCAATCGACCACCACCAGCGGCCCCGCCGACCGCGCGCTGGCCTCGTGCACCGCGCGCGCCACCAACTCCTTGCCGGTGCCCGACTCACCCAGCAACAGCACGCTGGCCGAGGACGGCGCCACCCGGGCCACCAACTCGAGAAGGCGCTGGAAGGCGGGCGAGCGCCCGATCAGGCCCTGCACCGCGGGCTCACCCTGGGCCACCCGCAGCGGCGCCATCTTCTCGATGAAATAGGCGAGTTCACCCGCCGCGTCGCGCAAGGGCACCAGCTCGATGTCGACATAGGCCTCGCCCTGCGGCGTGTGGTGCAGGTGCAGCACGCGCTCGCGCTGGCCGGATTCGCGCGACCGCGCCAGCGGGCAACTCTCGCCGGCCTGGTCGCAAGGCACGCTGAAATGGTGCGACACCTCGTAGCAGGTGCGGCCCATCACCCCGCCCTGCGGGCTGAACTGGCGCCGGTAGGCCGCGTTGGCGGCCAGGATGCGGTACTGCCGGTCGAACAGGATATGCGGCTCGGGCAAGCCCTCGAGGTAGGACACCAGCTCTGGCAAGACCGTCATGCAAACTCTCCATGGAGCGGTCGATTGTGGACCTGTCTGCCAAACAGGGCTGTCATTTTCGACGGTCAACCGCCAAATTGGCAGCAATTGCGCCGTCGCCAGTACGCCTGGCAAGCGGTGAAATACCGCCAAGTGGCTGTGGCCAAAGGGATTTTTCAGCTGCCGCGCAGGCTGGCATGGGGCTTGCAATGGACAAGCCATGCAAGGCGCCGAACGTCACCGCAGCACCCGCCACGGTTGCCTGTCGGCGGGCGATTGCGCCCGGCACTGGCCCCAAGCCCGACCCACCCCGTCCAGGACACCCTTGTGAACCCCTCTTTTCCGAACCCGTCACTGCCCGACACCGAACGCCGAAACTGGCTGATCGCCACCTCGGCCGCCGGCGGCGTGGCGGTGATCGCCACCGCCGTGCCCTTCGTCGCCAGCGTCACGCCGAGCGAGCGGGCACGGGCCCAGGGTGCCGCCGTCGAGGCCGACATCGGCGACATCGCGCCCGGCGGCAGCAAGACGGTGGAATGGCGCGGCAAGCCGGTGTGGATCGTGCGCCGCACGCCAGAGATGCTGGCCGCGCTGCAGGGCCAGGAGGCCGCGCTGGCCGACCCGACCTCGGCGCGCGACCAGCAGCCCGCCTACGCCCGCAACCCGGCGCGCTCGGCGCGGCCCGAGATCTTCGTCGCGGTGGGCATCTGCACCCACCTGGGCTGCTCGCCAACCGCCGTGCCGCTGGGCAGCGCCAACCCCAGCGTGGGTGCCGACTGGCATGGCGGCTTCTTCTGCCCCTGCCATGGCTCGACCTTCGACGGCGCCGGCCGGGTCTTCAAGAACAAGCCGGCGCCCAGCAACCTGGAGGTGCCGCCCTACCGTTTCTTGACCGACACCCGGCTGCTGATCGGCGAGGACGGCCCGGCCCAAGCCTGACCCGGCCGCCGCGCAGAAGGGCCGTGATGTACTTCCGCATGCTGCACGACGAGGCCGACGGTGGCCTGAGCTACCTGCTGGCCGACCTGGGCAGCGCCGAGGCGGTGCTGATCGACCCGCGCGCGGCCGATGTGCCGGTGCTGTCGGCGATGCTGGCCGAGCATGGGCTGCGCCTGCGCTGGCTGCTGCGCACCCATGAGCACGATGACCGGCTGCCGGGCGAGCTGCCGGCGCTGGCCGCGCTGGGCGCGCCGCGCATCGAGCACCGGGCGCCGGCCGGCGGCCGACTGTGCTTCGGCCCCGAGCAACTGCAGGTATTGGCCACACCCGGCCACACCGCCGGCTGCCTGAGCTTTCTGTGGCGCGACCGGCTGTTCTGCGGCGGCCTGCTGTCCGCCGACGCCTGCCCCTGGCAGCCCACCCCGGCGCTGCCCGAGGCGCTGTGGGACAGCGCCACCCGCCAGGTCTTCACGCTGCCAGTCGAGACCCTGCTGTTCTCGGCCCATTCGCGCCAGGCGCGTGCGGTGTCCACGGTGCTGGAGATGCGGCGCTGGCACCCCTGGTTCGCCGGCGCCAGCCGCGACGAATTCCTGACCCGAATGCGCCGCCTGCCCAGCGCCAGCGCTGGCCCTGGCGGCGCCGCGGCACCGACCCCCCTCCCCCTGAACCCGAGACAGCAACCGTCATGACCCCTCCCAGCACCGCCCCCACGCTGCCGGCCTTGCCCGCGGCCGACACCGCCGTCCAGACCGTCTCGCTCTACCAGGCGCAGGCCAAGATCTACGCCCGCGCCGTCAGCGGCCGCTTCGCCAACTGGCGCTGGGCGCTGGTCTGGTTGACCCAGATCGTCTTCTACGGCCTGCCCTGGCTGAACTGGGGCGACCGGCAGGCGGTGCTGTTCGAACTGACCAGCCGGCGCTTCTACATCGTCGGCCTGGTCTTCTACCCGCAGGACTTCATCTACCTGACGGGCATGCTGATCGTCGCGGCCTACTCGCTGTTCCTGTTCACCGCGGTGGGGGGCAGGCTGTGGTGCGGCTACGCCTGCCCGCAGACGGTCTACACCGAGATCTTCATGTGGGTCGAGCGCAAGATCGAGGGCGACCGGGCGGCCCGGATGCGGCTGGACGCCGCGCCCGCCACGCTGCACAAGTGGCTGCGCAAGGGCGCCAAGCAGTTGGTCTGGCTGGCCATCGGCTTGTGGACGGGCTTGAGTTTCGTCGGCTACTTCACGCCCATCCGCAGCCTGGCGGCCGAAGTGGCCACGCTGGGCCTGGGCCCTTGGGAGTGGTTCTGGGTGCTGTTCTACGGCCTGGCCACCTACGGCAACGCCGGCTTCATGCGCGAGCAGGTGTGCAAGTACATGTGCCCCTATGCCCGCTTCCAGAGCGCGATGTTCGACAAGGACACGCTGATCGTCAGCTACGACAGCGCACGCGGCGAGCCGCGCGGCGCGCGCCCGAAGAAGGCCGACCCGGGACCACTCGGCCTGGGCGCCTGCGTCGACTGCAATCTGTGTGTCCAGGTCTGCCCGACCGGGATCGACATCCGCCAGGGCCTGCAGTACGAATGCATAGGCTGCGCAGCCTGTGTCGACGCCTGCGACAGCGTGATGGACAAGCAGAACCAAGCCCGCGGCCTGGTGCGCTACGACACCAAGAACGCCTTGTCGCAGCCCGGCGGCCAGGGCCGGTGGCTGGCCAGGATGCTGCGCCCGCGGGTGATCGTCTACAGCGTCATCCTGCTGCTGATCTGCACGGCGCTGGCCACCAGCATCGCGCTGCGATCGCCGTTCAAGGTCGACGTGGTTCGCGACCGGGCCGCGCTGGCGCGCCAGGTCGACGAAGGCTTCGTCGAGAACGTCTACCGCTTGCAGGTGATGAACGCGACCGAACTGGCGCAGCGTTACCGCGTCACGGCCGAGGGCCTGCCCGGCCTGCGCCTGACCGACCCCGGCCTGCTGACTCTGGGGCCGGCCGAGGCGCGCTGGATCACGCTGGCGCTGCGCGTGCCGCCGGAAACCGCCCGCCGCGGCCCGGCCGGCGCGCATGAACTGCACTTCACGGTCGAGCGCCTGGCGACTGCCGCCGAAGGCAGCCGCAACGTGCGCGAGAAGTCGACCTTCGTGTTGCCGCGCTGACGGCCCCACCCCGCGTACCGGGGCGGGCGGCTCAAGCGTCGCGGTCCAGCAGACGCCGCACCGCGCCCGGCAGCGCGTCGGGGTCGGCCAGGGCCTGCGCGCCGGCGGCACCGAAGACCTGCCTCGCCGTGGCCAGGTCGGCGCTGGCGGCGTCCACCTCGGACGTCAGCACCAGACAGGCCATCCGGACGGCGCGCTGCGCGGCGCTGCGCACCGCATGCCTTGCATCCTCGACCAGATAACGCGGATCGTGCACGTCCACGTCATGCGGCTGGCCGTCGGACAGCAACAGCACCCAGCGCGCGCCGGCCCGCAGCCCCGCCAGACTGGCCGTGGCGTGGCGCAGCGCCGCACCCAGGCGGGTCGAGCCGGCGCTGCGCAGGGATTGCATCCGGGCGCCCAGGCCGGCGTCGACGGCGGCGCCCAGACGCTTGACGGTGTTGATCCGCACCGCGTGGCGACCGTTCGAGCTGAAGGCCAGCACCGCGCAATCGACGCCCAGCGCCTGCAGCGCCAGCGCGGTGGCCACCGCCGATTGCGCCGCGACCTGCAGCACGCTGCGGCCATCGGCAGACAGCACGCTGGCGCTGGAGGCCGACTGGTCGATCAGCAGGCACACCGCGGCCCGCGCCGCCGGCTGCGGCGGTGCCCGGTAGACCCGGCCATCGGACGTGCCGGGCAAGCGGCGGGCGATGCGCCAACCCACCAGCGCGTCGAGGACGAAGACATCGCCGTCCTGGCTGCGGCGGCGCGTGGCCAGCGGGCGCACCAGGGCGCGCAGCGGCGTCAGCAACCGGCGGCTCATCGCCTGCGCGCCCTTGTCGATCGCGGCACCCGGCGCGCCGGCAGGCGCGGCAGGCGGCCAGCGCCGCTCGGTCACGCGGCACCAGTCGGGCCGCAGGCGGCGGATCAGCCGGTCCCATTCGGGATGGACGCTGACCGACCCGTCGCGGTCGGGCGGCGAGTCGTCAGGCGTTTGCTGCGCGCCCGACGGCGTCGGCTGCGGTGCCGGCGGCGGTGCGGCGGCTTCCAGCTGGTCGGCGTCCCACATCCAGCGGTGGTCGTCGCGGTAAGCCGGCGCCGGGCGGTAGCCCCGGGCGTTGAAAGGCAGGCGCATCTGGCCGATGTCATGGCCCAGCCGCATCGCCGCGGCGCGCAGCTCGGCCGGCGTGCGCAGCGCGATCAGCCCCAGGTCCTCGTCGAGGTAGAACAGACGCCGGCCCTTGGCGACCCAGGGATGAGGATCGTCGTAGTCGGGGTCGGCCAAGGCCCGCGCCAGGCGCCGCATCAGCGGCTCGCAGGCGTTGCCGTCGTCGGGCGTGGCGGTGTGCAGTGGCCGCCACAGCCGCGCCAGCCCCGGCAGCTCGCGCATCGCCAGGGCCTCGACGCGGGCGTCCTCGAGCAGCGCCAGCAGGCTGCGGGCCACTGGCACCAGCGCCGTGCCGTCGAAGCGGGCCGGTGAATAGACCAGGTGGGCCGCCGCATGGGCCGCCGCCGCGCGGTGCTGCGCCCAATGGCCGCGGGCCGGCAAGTGGATGCCGCCGCCGGAGATGAAGGGCTGCTCACTGGCCAGATGCAGCAGCGGGGACTGGCCCCACAGCAGGCGCAGCCACTGGCCCAGCGGCGTGTCGCGGACCGCGGGCGGGGACTGCATCGTGGCCGGCATCGCGGTCCCCGGCCGACTCAGAACGAGGCGTCCAGCGCCGCCGCCAACGCCTCGTGCACACCGGGCTCGTCGGTCAAGGCGTCGACCATCGCCATCCGGCAGGCCGCGGCAAGCGTCAGGCCCTGCAGCACCAAGGCTGCGGCATGCACCAGCATGCGGGTCGAGGCACCCTCGTCCAGCCCCTGGCCTTGCAGCCGGCGCGTGCGCACGCCGAAGGCCACGATGGACGCCGAGCGGGCTATGTCCAGCCCCGATTCGCGCGCCACGATGCCGGCCTCGCGCTCGGGCTCGGGGTAGTGGAACTCGAGCGCGCAAAAACGCTGCCGGGTCGACGACTTCATCGGCCTGGCCATCGGCGAGGGGTTGTAAGACACCACCAACTGGAAGTCCGGGTGGGCGTGGATCAGTTCGTTGCAGGCGGCCAGCGGCAACATGCGGCGGGTGTCGGTCAGCGGGTGTATCACCACTGTCGTGTCGGCGCGAGCCTCGATCAACTCGTCGAGGTAGCAGATCGCGCCATGGCGCGCCGCCAAGGTCAGCGGCCCGTCCTGCCAGCGCGTGCCGTCGGCGTCGAGCAGCCAGCGGCCCACCAGGTCGCCGGCACTCAAGTCCTCGTGGCAGGCCACGGTGACGAG
>CANGHK010000043.1 GCA_947453625.1 Burkholderiales bacterium | reverse complement strand
TGCCGGGCTGGGCGGCCGAACTGGCTGCGCTGGCGCGGCAACGCAACCGGCGCAGCGGCCTGGCCAGCAATTGCCAATACCTGCCCGACCCGGGCGCGGTTTGCCAGCGCCAGCACTGCGTGCTGAGGACGCCGGCGCTGGCGCGCTAGCCCGGCCAGCCCCGCCAAGCGTGCCCGACGGCCTTCAGCCCTGCAGCAAGCGCGCCGCGGCGCCGTCTATGCTGGCCTTGAGCTCGGCGTAGCTGCGGTTGACCGGGTACTGCGGAAACTGCGCCACGATGGACTCGGGTGGGTGGATGAAGAAGCCCGCGTCGGCCGCGCCCAGCATGCCGGTGTCGTTGTACGAGTCACCGGCGGCGATCACCTGGTAGTTCAGGCTTTTCAGCGCGTTGACGGCATGGCGCTTCTGGTCAGGCTGGCGCAGTTGGTAATCGGCGACGAAGCCGTCCGCGTCGACCACCAGCTTGTGGCAGAACAGCGTGGGCCGGCCGAGCTGGACCATCATCGGCTCGGCGAACTCGTAGAAGGTGTCCGAGAGGATGATGACCTGGAAGCGGCTGCGCAGTTCGTCGAGAAAATCGCGCGCGCCGTCCATCGGCGCCATGCCGGCTATCACGTTCTGGATGTCGGCCAGCTTCAGCCCATGCTGCTTGAGCAGGTCCAGCCGGAAGCGCATCAGCTTGTCGTAGTCAGGCTCGTCGCGGGTGGTGCGATTGAATTCGGGGATGGCCGTGCGCTGGGCGAATTCGATCCAGATTTCGGGGATCAGCACGCCTTCGAGATCGAGGCAGACGACTTGCATGGGGGCTCCTGGAGAGGGCCGCGCCCTGGGCGGACAGGCTGGCGCGGCGGCGCGGCATGGTACCGCAGGCAGCGGACCTCAAGCCCCGACCGCTGCCACCGCTTCCACCTGGACCGCCACCCCCGACAGCACCGCGTTGCCCGACAGCGGGTCGATCAAGCCGTCATCGAGCAGCACGTTGAGGTTGACGCCCGGCCGCAGCGACGCCAGGCCGAGCCGGCTGCCCGCCAGGTCATGGCCCCAGCCATGCGGCAGGCTGACCACGCCGGGCATCATCGCCGCGCTCAGCACCACCGGTGCCTGCAGGCTGGCCGCGCCGCGGCTTACCCGGGCCAGCCCGCCATCGCTCAGCCCCAGCCGCTCGGCATCCGCCGGGTGGACCAGCAGCGTGCAGCGCTCCGGCCCCTTGGCCAGCGTGGGCAGGTTGTGCATCCAGCTGTTGTTCGACCGCGTGTCGCGGCGGCCGATGATCAGCATCTGCCCAGGCTGCCCGTTGGCCGCGGCCAGGTCGGCCCAGGCCCGCGGCAGGTCGGCCAGCAGCAGCGGCGGTGCCAGTTCGACCCGGCCGCTGGGCGTGCGCAGCAGTTCGGGCAGGCGCGGCTGCAGCGGGCCCAGGTCTATGCCGCCGGGCGCCGCGGCCAGCTTGGCCAGGTTCATGCCGTCGGGCTGGTCACCGAACGGGTCACCGAGCTTGTCACCATACGGCCCGTTGCGCAGCGCCAGGTCGACCAGCCGCTCCGGGCCTGACCAGGCCGACAAAGCCTGCAGCATCGCGTCAGGCTGGGCTGCGCCGGCGCGCCGCAGGTCGTCGGCCAGCAACTCGTCGTCCAAGGCCAGCACGTCGGCCGTCGCGCCGCGGCCTTGCAGGATCGCGGTCAGCCGCAACAGGTTCTGCCACTCCGGCGGCTGGCCGGCGGGCGGCGCAAACACCGCAGCGCTGTAGCGCGCCTGGTTGCGGTGGCTGAACTGCGGGAAGGGCACGTCGTAATGGCTTTCCTGCAGCGGCGACAGACCCGGCAGGATCACATCGGCATGGCGGGCGGTCTCGTTGCAGTAGATGTCCAGGCTGACCATGAACTCGAGCTGGTCCAGCGCCGCGGCGATGCGTGGCCCGTTGGGCGCCGACAGCACTGGGTTGCCGGCGATCACGATCAGCGCCCGCACTTGGCCAGGCCCCGCGGTTTCGATCTCCTCGGCGAGCTGCACGATGGGCAGCTCGCCGAACACCTCGGGCGCGCCGCTGACCCGGCCATGGTGGCGGCCGGTGGTCACGCCGCGGCCCACGCCCGGCTGGCCCGCTGTGTTGGCCACCGTGTTTGCAGCGAAAGCCGGCGCCTGGGCGAACATCACCCCGCCGGGCTGGTCGAGGTTGCCGGTCAGGGTGTTGAGCAGGTCGATCAGCCACGAGACCAGCGTGCCGTAAGCCTGGGTGCAGGTGCCGATGCGGCCGTAGACGCAGGCCCGCGGTGCGGCGGCCAGGTCGCGCGCGAGTTGGCGTATCGAATCCGCGGCGATGCCGCAGCGCCCGGCCACCGCCTCGGGCGTGAAGCCGGCCACCGCGTCGCGCACCGAATCGACACCGGCCAGCCAGGGCGCAGCAGGGCCGAGCCTGATCAGACCTTCGGCAAACAGCGTGTTGACCATCGCCGCCAGCAGGAAGACATCGGTGCCGGGCCGGATGAAGTGGTGGGCGTCGGCGACCTCGGCGGTCTCGCTGCGGCGCGGGTCTATCACCACCAGCTTGCCGCCGCGGGCGCGCAGCGCTTTGGCCTTGCCGCGGAAGTCGGGCACGGTCCACATGCTGCCGTTGCTGGCCACCGGGTTGGCGCCGATCACCAACATGTAGTCGGTGCGTTCTATGTCAGGCAGCGCCAGGCTGAGCCAATGGCCGAACATCAGCCCCGATTGCAACTGCTTGGGCATCTGGTCCAGCGTGCTGGCGGAGAAGAAGTTCCGGGTGCCGGCCGCGCGCAGCAGGCGGGCGAAGTACAGCAGCAGGCCCATCTTGTGGGCTGCCGGGTTGCCCAGCACCAGCGCCAGCGCATCGCGTCCATGCGCGGCGGTGACCGCGGGCAGGCGCTGGGCGATCAGCGCGAAGGCCTCGTCCCAGCTGGCGGGCTCGAGTGGGCTGTTGCGGCCGTGGCGCCGGATCAGCGGCTGGCGCAGCCGGTCCGGGTCTTCATGCAGGTCTTTCAGCGCCACCGCCTTGGGGCAGAGGTAGCCCGCGCTCAGCACGTCGGCCTCGAAACCGCGTATCGATGTGATGCGTTGGCCCTCGGTGCGCAGTTCGAGGCCGCAGCAGGCCTCGCACAGCGGACAGATGCGGTAGTGGCTTTGGGCGGCGTCGGTCATCGGGAGTCTCCTGGCGGTGAGGCTTTATCGCCGCCGGCCGCGGCCTGGTTTGTCACCGGCGCGACGCAGGCGGTGGCGCGCCGGCTGCGGCCGGGTCGCCGATCAAGCCGCCGCGCGTCCCAGCTTGCGCAGCTTGTCCTGCCAGCGCGCCACGCCCTCGTCGCCGAGTTGGTCGACGCCGCCGACCAGCGTCTCGCGCACCGGCGCGATGCCGACGAAGCCCAGGATGTTGCGCTCCAGCGACTTGACGCTGTGGGCGCGGAAGTACCAGCGATAGACCAGCGCCGGCATGCCCATCGTGGCCACCACGCGGGCCGAGCGACCGCCCAGCGTCTTGGCGGCGAAAGGATTGGCGGCGTCGCGCTTGAAGGCGAAGCCCGGGCGCGCCACTTGCTCCAGAAAACCCTTGAGCAGCGCCGGCATGTCGCCCAGCCATAGCGGGAAGACCAGCACCAGGTGGCCGGCCCAGGCGATGGCGTCCTGCGCCGGTTGCAGTACCGCCGGCAGCACGCCTTCATTCCAGTCTGCCTGGCTGCGCAGCAGCGGGAAGTCCAGCCTGGCCACCTCTACCGTCTGCACTGCATGGCCGGCCTCGCGGGCGCCCTCGGCGTAGGCCTGCGCCAGGGCCTGGCAGAGGTGGCGACCGATGGGGTCGGGATGGCCTTGCAGGATGAGTATGCGTTGCGGGTCCACCCATTCATCATCGGCCGGCCTGGCCCGCCGGTCTTGCGCTTTGGCAAGGCCGGGCGACGGCCCCGCGAGAAGTCCTGTGTGCCTGCGCGGACGGCTGAAAATTTCGATCTTGCGGCTGAACGCGTTGACGGTGATGGGCAGCCAGCATCCCGACGCTATGCTCGCCGCCATGACCAGTTCATTGCTCCCCCGCCGCAGCGCCGACGAACAAGCCCGGCTGGACGCCGACCTGATCGACCTGATCGAACACCGCATCACCTTCAACCAGGTGTTGGGCCTGAAGGTGCAGGCCCTGGCGCCGCAACTGGTGCTGCGTTTCGAGATGCGGCCCGAACTGGTGGGCCATTTCCACTACGGCCGGCTGCATGGCGGCGTGATCTCGGCGGTGCTGGACGCGCTGGGCGGCAGCGCGCTGATGGTCAGCCTGGGCGAGAAGCACCCGACCGAGAGCGCCGAGCAGGTGATGGCCCGCTTCACCAAGCTCGGCACCATCGACTTGCGGGTCGATTTCCTGCGCCCCGGGCTGGGCCGCCACTTCATCGCCAGCGCTGAAATCACAAGGCTGGGCGGGCGCGTCGGGTCGACCCAGATGCGGCTGCACAACGACGAGGGCTTGCTGATCGCCACCGCCGCCGCGGCCTACATCGTCAGCTGAGGGTGGCCGGGCTCAAGCCGGGTCAAGCCACCTCCTGCCCCGCCGCCGCGGTCCAGATCCGCCACCAGGCCTGCGCGTCCAGCCGCAAATCCAGTGCGGCCATCGCCTGGCCCGCCACCTCGATGCGGCGCGAGCCCAGGATGGGCAGTGGCTGGCTGGGGTGGCGCAGCACCCAGGCGATCACCAGCGTGATCACCGCCACGCCCAACTCGGCGGCCATCGCCTCCAGGGTCTGGCGCACCCGCAACGCGCGCTCGTCGTTGCCGGTGAACAGCCGGCCGCCGGCCAGTGGCGACCAGATCATCGGCCGCAGGCCCAGGTCCAGGCACTGGTCTAGCGTGCCGTCGTGCAGCGGGTCCAGGTGAAGCGGCGACAGTTCGATCTGGTGCGTGGCCAGGGCAATGCGGCGCTGCAGCGGCGCGAGCTGGTGCGGGGCGAAGTTGGAGACGCCGAACTGCCGCACCCGGCCCTCGCGGCGCAGCGCCTCGAAGGTGTCGGCCAGCTCGTCGAAATCCATCAGCGCATCGGGCCGGTGGATCAGGAGCAGGTCGAGGTGGTCGCATCGCAGCGCCCGCAGCGACGCGTCCACCGCTGAGCGCAGATGCGCAGCCGAGGTGCCGTAGTGCTTGACCCGGTGGCGCGGCCTGGCCGGCGTCACCAGCCCGATGCCGCATTTGCTGACGATCTGCATGCGGCCGCGCAGCCCCGGCCGCAGCGCCAGCGCTTCGCCGAACAGGGCTTCGACGCTGTAGCCGCCGTAGATGTCGGCATGGTCGAAGCTGGTGACGCCCAGATCCAGGTTGGCCTCGATCCAGGCCAGCCGCTGCTGCGGCGTCCAGCCCCATTCGGCCAGCCGCCAGGCCCCGGCGACGACGGGCGACAGGCCCGCCGGGTTGTGCATCGCGGCCATGGACGGCCTCAGGCGGCGGGCTTGGGCGGCTTGGGCGCCTTGGGCAAACGCCCCATCAGGTAGAACTCGTCGTTGGGCCGCATGCCGATCAAGTTGGCCATGCGGTTGCTCAGGCCGAAGAACGCGGTGATCGCGCCGATGTCCCAGATGTCTTCGTCGTCGAAGCCCTGCGCGTGCAGCGCGGCGTAATCGGCATCGTCGACCTCGTGTGAGCGCAGGCAGACCTTGAGCGCGAAGTCCAGCATCGCGCGCTGGCGCTTTGTCAAGTCGGCCTTAAGCGGGTTGATCGCCACCTGGTCGGCGATCAGCGGATTCTTCTCGTACACCCGCAGGATCGCGCCATGCGCAACCACGCAGTACAGGCACTGGTTGGCAGCCGAGGTGGCGACGATGATCATCTCGCGCTCGCCCTTGCTCAGGTTGCCGGTGTCCTTGAGCAGCAGCGCGTCGTGGTAGGCCATGAAGGCGCGCCACTCGGCCGGCCGGTGCGCCAGCGCCAGAAACACATTGGGCACGAAGCCGGCTTTCTCCTGCACCGCAAGGATGCGCTCGCGCAGGTCGTCGGGCAGGTCTTTCAGTTCAGGCACGGGGTAGCGGCTGATCAGTGAGGTGGTCACGGTGTCTGTCCTTGGTGTGGGGGGAAATTCAGCTGCGGAACTGCATCGCGTGCAGCCGGGCGTACAGTCCGCCGGCGGCCAGCAGCGTGGCATGCGAGCCCAGCTCGACGACCCGGCCGGCGTCCATCACGGCGATGCGATCGGCATGCTCGATTGTCGACAGCCGGTGGGCGATGATCAGCGTGGTGCGGCCGCGCATCAGCGTCTCGAGAGCGGCCTGCACCGCGCGCTCGCTCTCGCTGTCCAGCGCCGAGGTGGCTTCGTCCAGGATCAGGATGGGCGCATCCTTGTACAGCGCGCGGGCGATCGCCAGGCGCTGGCGCTGGCCACCCGAGAGCTGGCCGCCGTTGTGGCCGATCAGCGTGTCCACCCCCTGCGGCAGGCCGTCGACGAAGTCCAGCAGGTGGGCGCCGTCCAGCGCGGCGCGCACCCGCTGTGGGTCTGCCGTGTCGCCCAGCGCGACGTTGGCGGCTATGCTGTCGTTGAACATCACCACGTCCTGGCTGACCAGCGCGAACTGTCGGCGCAGCGACTCGGTCTGCCAGTCGGCCAGCGCCACGCCGTCCAGCGTGATGTGCCCGGAGGTGGCGTCGATGAAGCGCGGCAGCAGGTTGATCAGCGAGGACTTGCCCGCGCCCGACGGCCCGACCAGCGCCACCGTCTGCCCAGCGGCGATGTCCAGCGACAGGCCGGCCAGCGCCGGCGTCTGGTCGTCGCGGTAGCACAGCACCACGTCGCTGAGCACCAGGTGGCCCTGGGCCCGGCCTTCGCCGCCGGCCTGGTGGCTGCCGCCGACCTCGGCCGGGCTGTCGGCCAGCAGTTCC
The DNA here is from genome assembly GCA_947453625.1 of Burkholderiales bacterium. Lineage (GTDB taxonomy): Bacteria > Pseudomonadota > Gammaproteobacteria > Burkholderiales > Burkholderiaceae_C > Pseudaquabacterium. Next base: position 38,414 of record CANGHK010000043.1, on the reverse strand, counting down.
AGCCCGCGCTCGATGGCCGCCAGGCCGCGGGTGATCGGCGCGATCACGTCCGACAGGTGCTTGACCGGCGCCACCAGCATCAGCATCGCGGTGATGAAGGCGACGAAGCCGCCCACCGTGGCGCCGGTGGCGCTGCTCTGCCATAGCGCGACCACGATCACCGCTGACAGCGCCATCGCGGTGAACATCTGGGTGATCGGTGTCATCACACCGCTGGCGGAGACGATCTTGAGCAGCACCCGGCGCAGCGTCAGCGCATGCACCTCGAAGCGCTGGGCCTGGCGCGGCGCCGCGCCGTGCAGCCGAACGATGCGCCAGGCCAGCACGTTCTCTTCCACCACATAGGCCAGCGAGTCGGTGGCCTCCTGCCCCTCGCGCGCCAGTCGGTGCAGGCGCTTGCCGACGCTCGTCATCAGCAACGCCACCGCCGGGAACAGCACACCGACGAACAGCGTGAGCTTCCAGTTCAGCCAGAACAGGTAGGCCAGCAGCGCCAGCAGGGTGAGCGAATCCTTGACCAGCGTGAGGATGGAATTGACCAGCTGGGTTGCGCCGTTCTGCACCTCGTAGACCAGTGTGTTGGTCAGGCTGCTGGCGCTGTGCAGGCCGAACATCGCCGGTTGGCCGGTGAGGATGCGCTGGAATAGCGCCTCGCGCAGGTCTTGCACGCCGCGCAAGGCGGCCCAGGACAGCGCGTACTGGGCGACGAAGCCCGATACCCCGCGCATCGCGAAGATGCCGACGATCGCCACCGGCACCATCCACAGCGGCAGTTTGCCGCCGGTGAATCCCTGGTCGAGCAGCGGCTTCATCAACTCGGGGATCAGAGGCTCGGTGGCCGCGCCGATCAGCGAGCCGATGAACGCCACCACGATGCCGATGCGGCCGTCGCGGAAGTAGGGCGTGATGCGGGCAAAGCGCTGCAGCAGGGTGGGCATGGGTGGGGCGGGACGCAGCGGAACGGCTGCACGCGGGGGTCGGCGGGCTGGCCCCTGAGGGCCAGCCCGGTCGAGGTCGGATTATCCGGCCCGCCCGCGGCCCGGCTTGGCCGGGTGTGGCGGCGCGCCGACAAGATCGCCGGCATGGCAGCAAGACAGCATCCTCGCAAGGTATCCAGGTGAGCCTGCCGCTGCAGATGTTCGTTCCCCCACCGGACCTGTCGCGGCCGAGCCGGGCGGCGACCGCAAGGGCAGGGATGCGGGTCGCCAGCCTTCCGAAGCCGCCTGTGCGTACCTTGGCACTCAAAGTGACGACCGCGCTGGCGCCGCGGTCGTTCCGTTCACCCGGTGATACCCCGCCTTGTGGCGCACCCGCCAGGTCGGTGGCGCTGCGCTATGCGTGACTGCCAGCGTCTTTGCCGTTGACGTCGCGCTAGCAGGCCCAGGCGCAAGACACTACCCGGTAGGGCGGAGCGGGCGTTTGGTGGCACAGGTCGGCCTGCTTCCCGTTATAAAATGAACTAACGGATGAGATTCAACCCAAGACTGAATCACGCATCGACCGGCCAGTACTGGCTCTCGGCCCGGCTGCGGCCGATTTGTTGCAATGCGGTGGCCGCGTTTGCTACCCAAATATCGAGTGAACTCAATGCACAAAACAGCAGGGGTAGACAATCGATGCCACAGACCTTTTTGCCCGCCACTTCGTTGCTTCTTACTCTGTTGCGCGGCCTACCGATCGGCCGTAGCGATGCCGTAGCGGCGCCGTACGCTGAAGGGTCCCGCCGATGTACCATCGATCTCAAATGGACCGACGCTGAAAAGAAACAGGCACGCCAGATCTTCGATGGCGTGTTGCAGGACAAATTGGATGAAACGCTGCGCGAAGTCAAGCGCAGCGCCGCGGCGGCGGCGGCCGACGCAAGCCAGATGTGGGCGCTCGGGCCGTACTTGGAAACCAGGCGGCGTGAAATAGACAATAAATATGACTGCCGCTGTTCGCAGGTGATCATGGTTTTCGCCATATTGCTGCGCGAAGGTCGGATATCGGTCAGGGCGATTGCAGCAACTCGACGCAGAAAAGCGGTCCTTCATCCACCGCATCGCCAGTCTCTGACGCTGGGATTCGACCAGCCAGTCGCTCGCCGCGCGGCGGTCGGCCTTGCAGCCCTTGCCGAGATTGCGATGTGCAGCCACGATGCGCGCGCGCAGTTGCGCAAGCAACTGCGCGGGACTGCACCGACCGAGGCTTGCGCAACCCCTGAACGCCGGCAGATGTTCCGGCTTCAAAGTCTGGCGGCGGCGGCCACCAGCAAGCGGCCGGTGCGTCGCCACAGCCGCCAAGCCCACCAGCCGCGAGCCGCCCAGCGCCAGACCCGGCGCGGGCGCAGCAGCGCCAGCAAGACCAGACCGCCTATGGGCCATTCGGGGTGCTGCCGCAGCCAACGCAGCCCCTGGCGAGCCTGGTCTACCAGGGCGAGCGGCGCTTCCAGCACTTCGCTCTCGCGCGCCAGTTGCTGACGCAAGGCCCGGCTGCGCGTCAGCAGCAACTCGCGGCGCAGGGCCAGCGCTAGCGGTGCCGGCGACGGCGGGCTGGGGCTGCCAGCGGGCGGGCTCATTCGCGGCCCACCAGGGCGTCGCGGTCGCGTGCCAATTCATCCAGGCTGAGCGGCACGGCGCCACCGGTGGTATTGATCAACAACGCACGGGCACGTCGCGCCACATGGGCGCCGGCGCCCAGGAAGAGCGCGCACAGCACGGCCAGCGCAGGGAGCCGGTAGCCGTCCCAAAACAGCATCAACAGCAAACCGACCGCCAGCGTCAGGCCCACGCCGAGCAGCAGCACGGCCAGCGCGGCCCAGGCCAGACCGCCGAAAATTCGCAGCTTTTCCTGCTCGAGTTCGACGGCCAGCAGTTCGAGCCGGACCTGGGCTATCTCGAGCGTGGTGGCGATCAGCCGCCGCAGCGAGGTCAGCAGCCCGGGCGACGGCCCAATGCCATTGCCGCTCACGGGCGTCGCCGCATCAGCGGCGGCCGATCAGCAGACCGACCACCAGGCTGATCCCGGCCGCAGTGCCTATGGCCTTCCACGGGTTCTCATGCACATAGTCGTCGGCCGCGTGGCCGGCCGCCTTGGCCTTGGCCACGGCGGCGTCCTGCAGATGCAGCAGGTTCTCCTTGGCTTGCTGAACCCGCGCTTGCATCCGGCCACGCGCTTCGGCGGCGCCTTCGCCCACCTCACCGACGGTGGTGCGCATCAACTCCTCGGCGTCGGCGATCACCACGCGCAGATCGTTCATCAAGCGGTCTTTCTGGACCGTGCTCATGTCAGCCATCCTGTTCTCCTCGGGAAGTTCAAGCTTGAAGGCTAACAAGGTTCTGGCGCTGGCTGATGACATTGGTCAAGACTAGTCGCTGCAACTGGATGGCGTGCGACCCCGCCTGGTTTTTCAGCCCTCGATAGGTCTCGCCTTCACCTTTTTCCCCTTGACCGTGCCGGCGTTGAGGGCGTGCAGCGCCGGGCCGGCGATGTCGCGCGCCACCGCCACATAGGTGGAGAATTCGTTGACGTTGATCTTGCCTATCTGCGCCGCGGCGAAGCCGGCACTGCCGGTCAGCGCGCCCATCACGTCGCCCGGGCGGATTTTTTCCTTGCGGCCGCCCAGGATCTGCAGCGTCACCATTGGGGCCAGCAGCGGCCCGTTGCCGGTGGGCTTGAGCTCGGCCAGGGGGTGGAACTCGCCGGTGCGGCCCTGCATCTCGTCGATGCGGCCGACCCGGCCCATCTCGTCCAGGCTGGCCAGGCTGAAGGCCCAGCCCTCGGCGTCGGCGCGGCCGGTGCGGCCCACGCGGTGGGTGTGCAACTCGGCCTCCGGGCTGATGTCGACATTGATCACCGCCTCGAGGTCGCTGATGTCCAGGCCACGCGCGGCCACGTCGGTGGCCACCAGCACCGGGCAGCTTCGGTTGGCAAATTGGATCAGCACCTGGTCGCGGTCGCGCTGTTCCAGGTCGCCGTGCAGCGCCAGCGCGGCGATGCCCTGGGCCTGCAGCACGGCCACCAGGTCGCGGCACTGGGCTTTGGTGTTGCAGAAGGCCAGCGTGCGCTCGGGCCGGTAGTGGTTGAGCAGCAGGCCCACGGCGTTCAGGCGCTGGTCCTCGGTCACCTCGTAGAAACGCTGGCGGATCTTGGCCGCGTTGGGTTGGGTGCTGAGCTTGACCTCGCGCGGGTTGCGCAGGAACTTGCGGCTGATCTGTGCGATGCCTTCGGGGTAGGTGGCCGAGAACAACAGGGTCTGGCGTTCGCGCGGGCATTGCGCGGCGATCGCCCCGATGTCTTCGGCAAAGCCCATGTCGAGCATGCGGTCGGCTTCGTCCAGCACCAGGGTCTTGAGCTCGGCCAGCACCAGCGTGCCGCGCTCGAGGTGGTCGCTGATGCGCCCAGGGGTGCCCACGACGATGTGCGCGCCATGGGCTAGGCTGTCGAGCTGGCTGCGGATGGGCACGCCGCCGCACAGCGTCAAGGCCTTGATGTTGTCCTCGGCGCGGGCCAGGCGGCGGATTTCCTGCGTCACCTGGTCGGCCAGTTCGCGCGTCGGGCACAGCACCAGCGCCTGGGGCGCGGGATTCTTAGCGTTCAGCCGGGCCAGCAGGGCCAGCCCGAAGGCGGCGGTCTTGCCACTGCCGGTCTGGGCTTGCGCGATCAAGTCATGCCCGGCCAGTGCCAGCGGCAGGCTGGCCGCCTGGATAGGCGTCATCGACAGGTAGCCCAGCACCTGCAGGTTGGCGAGGGCGGCGGTCGACAGCGGCAGGCTGTCGAAGCCCGGGCCAGCGGCTGCCGCGGTCAAGGCTACAGGCCTGGCGTCGGGGAGGGCGGTGTCCCCACGTGGCAATGAAACGGTTTTGATCATCCCCGATTGTCGGTGATCGCCTGCGCGCGGGCTGGCGTGCCAAAACGCCACCGATCCTGCGGTGCGCGCTGTCGCGCCAGCGATCCAGTTCATAAAACGTGAATTCCTGCGCTGCCTTACCGACTTTACGGGCGTTTTATACGCCCGATAAGAAGCTGACCGCTGGCGGTTCAACCTGGGTTGACTGCACCCGATATCGATGGGTGAACAGCACACCGATCCGCTGGGTCCGCCGCCACGTCAACGAGCACCGAACAGCATCCGCCATGCCCAAGCTTGCCGACAGCATCGCCCACGGGCGTCCCACCATGCCAAGGTCCGGGACGCTCTGGCGGCGCTGGTGACGGCGCTGGCCGTGGCGGCGGCCAGCACCTCGATGGGACTGCGGCAGGCTGCAAGACAAGCTGGCGCCGTCGCGCGCCAGCAGGTTCAGCCGGTGGGTCTGGCTCCGCATCGTCGACTGCACGGTGTTGCCCTCGGGCTGCAGCGTCAGCCTGCCGGTCTCTCGCCCTGGCACCGCAGCGCGAGTTGCCAGGCCGCCAGCCCGGCTGGCCGCGCCGCCCCCCGGGCCGATGGCAACGACCGCGCTGCCGCGGCAATCAGCGTGGTGTGCAGCGTCGCGCCGGTGAACGCCGGGTGGCCGACCAGATCGTGCAGGAAACGCCTGTTGTTGGGCGGGCTGTGCCCGCGGCCGGGTCGCTGCGCGTCTGAATACGTGGCTCAGTGCGCGCCCTTGGGCAGCGTGCCTTCGAGCTTGCAGATGATGCCCAGCATGATCTCGTCGGCGCCGCCGCCTATCGACACCAGCCGGCTGTCGCGGTAGGCCTGCGAGATCGGGTTGTCCCAGGTGAAACCCATGCCGCCCCAGTACTGCAGGCAGCTGTCGGCCACCTCGCGCACCAATCGGCCGCACTTCAGCTTGGCCATAGAGGCCAGCTTGGTCACGTCCTTGCCGCCGACGTAGAGCTCGACCGCGTGGTAGGTCAGCGCGCGCAGCGCCTCGACCTCGGTGCGCAACTCGGCCAGCCGGAAATGCACCACCTGGTTGTCGAGCACGCTCTTGCCGAAGGTCTTGCGCTGCCGCGTGTACTCGATGGTCTGGTCGATCAGGATGTCCATGCCCTTCAGCGACGAGGCGGCGCCGAACAGCCGCTCCTCCTGGAACTGCAGCATCTGAAACGGAAATCCCATGCCCTCCTGGCCGATCAGGTTCTTCCTGGGCACCCGCACGTTGTCGAAGAACAACTGCGCGGTGTCCGACGAGTTCATGCCTATCTTCTTGATCTTCTGCTTGGTGATGCCCACGGCGTCCATCGGCACGATCATCAGGCTCTTGTTCTTGTGCGGCGCGCCTTCAGAGGTGTTGGCCAGCAGGCAGCACCAGTCCGCCTGGAGGCCATTCGTGATCCACATCTTGCTGCCGTTGATCACATAGTCGCCGCCCTCGACGCGGGCGCTGGTCTTGACCGCCGCCACGTCGCTGCCGCCGCCGACCTCGCTGACGCCCAGGCAGCCCACCATGTCGCCGGCGATAGACGGCACCAGCCACTCCTTGCGCAACTCGTCGCTGCCGAAGCGGGCCAGCGCCGGGGTGCACATGTCGGTGTGCACGCCTATGCTCATCGGCACGCCGCCGCAGGCTGCGCCCCCGAGTTCCTCTGCCATCACCATCGAGTAGGAGAAGTCGAGCCCGGCGCCGCCGAACTCCTCGGGGTATTTCAGCCCCAGCAAGCCCAGGTTGCCCAGTTTCTTCATCACCTGGTGGGCGGGGTAGATCTCGGCGGCTTCCCATTCGGCCACGTAGGGGTTGATCTCCTTGTCGACGAACCTGGCGACGGTGTCGGCGAGTGATCGGTGTTCGGGGGTGAATTTCATGGTCTCGTCTCGGTTGGGGAAAATCAAAATCAGGCAATGCCGAAGCTGTTGGGTCGGGGGGCGTGGCCTGGACTTGAGCCGCCATCGCCTGGCACAAGGCGATCACGCGGCGGGTGTCGGCCGGCGCGATCACGCCGCCGTCCCACAGCCGCTCGGTACCGAACAGCGCATGGCTTTCAAGGTCTGTGCACTGGCGCAACGGGTCGCTCATCGCGTCCAGTGCGGCGTCATTGACCGGCAGGCCGGCACGCTCGAGCTTGTCCCAGCGGCGAGCCACCGTCGATTTGCAGCGTGACGCCGCGGATGAAGGCCGCGGCCGGCAGGTCGGACTTGAACACGCTGCAGTATCCGCCTGACACGCTCATCGAGCTTCCTTGGCAAAGGGGGCTGTGCCGTATTGGACTGAACAGTGCCGTTAACGTCAACCCAATACCGTATAGGTGATTACACGGATGCCTGCCGCATCGCGGCGGCCTAGCATGCGGACCAATCACCTTACTCCCCAATAGTCGCAAGGACGCCCATGGACATGCAGATCGTCACCGAAACCTTGCGTGGCAAGGTTGGCGAACAGAGCGGGCTGAATGCCATCCTGAAGTTCGACTGCGGCGTCGACGGCGTGGCCATCATCGACGCCCGCGCCACGCCCAACACCGTGGACAACATCGATCGCGAGGCCGATTGCACCGTCGCGCTGCCATTGGCCACGCTGGCTGACCTGCTGACCGGCGCGCTCAATCCCACCACCGGCTTCATGATGGGCAAGTTCAAGGTCTCGGGCGACATGTCGGTCGCGCTCAAGCTGCAACGGGTGGTGTGACGCCCGCCATGCAGGCGCCGGCTGCAAGCACCACCGCAAGCGCCCGGGAGGTGGTGGACGCGCACCGTGACGAGGACACCGACGAACTGTTCGGGATCGCCGAGCTGTGCCAGGCCTTCGGCATCTCACCGCGCGCGATCCGCTTCTACGAGGACAAGGACTTGCTGGCGCCGCGCCGCATCAACGGCACCCGCGTCTACACGCGGCGCGACCGGGCCAGGCTGGCGTTGATCCTGCGCGCCAAGGCGATTGGCTCGTCGCTGGCCGAGATCAAGCATTACCTCGACCTGTACGGCTCGTGCGGCGAGGGCAGGGTGCAGCAGCTGGCCTATGTGCTGGCGCACACCGACGCGGCGATCGCCGAGCTGGAGCAGAAGCGCGCCCACATCGACACCACGCTGGCCGAACTGCGGGTGATCAACCAGACCGTGCGCGAGACCCTCACGGCCCAGGCGACGGGCGCTGGCGCCCCCATCACTTCACCAGGAGCTTGCCATGGCTGAGGCCTATATCTACGACCATGTCCGCACCCCGCGCGGCAAGGGCAAGAAGGACGGCGGCCTGCACCAGGCCAGCCCGGTCTGGCTGCTGCGCACGCTGTTGCAGGCGCTGGCCCAGCGCAACGGGCTCGACACGCGCCAAGTCGACGACCTGGTGCTGGGCTGCGTGACGCCGGTGGGCGAGCAGGGCGCCGACATCGCGCGCACCGCGGTGCTCGACGCCGGTTGGGCTGAATCTGTGGCCGGCGTGACGCTGAGCCGCTTCTGCGCCTCCGGCCTGGAGGCCGTCAACCTGGCCGCGGCCAAGGTGATGAGCGGCATGGAAGATCTGGTCGTGGCTGGCGGGGTGGAGTCCATGAGCCGCTGGCCCATGGGCAGCGACGGCGGCGCCTGGGTGATGGACCCGCGCGTCAACACCGCACTCGGCTTCACGCCGCAAGGCATAGGCGCCGACCTGATCGCCACGCAGGAAGGCTGGGGAAGGGCCGATGTCGACGCCTTTGCCGCCCGCTCGCACCGGCTGGCGGCGGCGGCCTGGGCGGCCGGCCATTTCGACCGCTCCGTCGTGCCGGTGACCGACATCGCAGGCCTGCTGCTGCTGGCGCAAGACGAAACCATACGCCCGGCGACCACGGTCGACACCCTGGCCAAGCTGGACCCCAGCTTCGCGATGATGGGGGCCATGGGTTTCGACGCCACCGCGCTGCGGCGCTACACCACGATGGAAAAGATCAACCATGTGCACCACGCCGGCAACTCGTCGGGCATCGTCGACGGCGCGGCGCTGATGCTGATCGGCTCCAAAGAGGCCGGCCAGCGCGCCGGACTCAAGCCCCGCGCCCGCATCCGCAGCATGGCGGTGATCGGCAGCGAGCCCACCATCATGCTGACCGGCCCGGCCCCCAGCTGTGAAAAGGCCTTGCGCAAGGCCGGCTTGCGGGCCCGTGACATCGACCTCTGGGAGATCAACGAGGCCTTTGCCGTGGTGCCGCTGAAAGCGGCGCGTGCACTTGAGATCAACCCCGAGCGCATCAACGTCAACGGCGGCTCGATTGCGATGGGCCACCCGCTGGGTGCCACCGGCTGCATGATCCTGGGCATGTTGCTCGACGAACTGGAGCGGCGCGACCAGGCCCTGGGCGGCGCCACGCTGTGCGTGGGCGCCGGCATGGGCATCGCCACCGTGATCGAACGCGTCTGAGCCCCCGGAGAACCCCATGACCGAAGCAATCCTCTTTGAGCTGGGCGACGACGGCATCCTGCTCGCCACGCTGGACCTGCCCGGCAGGCCGATGAACGTGCTCAACGCCATCACCGGTGCCGCGATCGAGGCGATGGTGTTGCGCGTCGAGGCCGACCCTGCCGTCAAGGGCCTGGTGCTGAGCTCCGGCAAGAAGGACTTCCTGGCCGGCGCCGACCTGGAAGGCATACGCGACATCGCCACTGCGCAACAGGCCTTCGATCTGTCGATGGTGCTCAAGCGCCAGCTGCGCCGGCTGGAGAAATCGGGCAAGCCGGCGGTGGCGGTGATCAACGGCATGTGCTTTGGCGGCGGCCTGGAGCTGACGCTGGCCTGCCACCACCGCATCGCGGTACACGGTGCCCGGCTCGGCACGCCCGAGGTCAAGCTCGGCCTGTTGCCGGGCGGTGGCGGCACCCAGCGCCTGCCACGCCTGGTGGGGATGCAGACCGCGATGCCGCTGCTGTGCGAGGGCAGCGAGGTCAAGGCCGACAAGGCGCTGGCCATCGGCCTGGTGCATGCGCTGGCGCCCGACCGCGAAGCCGCGATCGAACAAGCCAGGGCCTGGTGCCTGGGCAACACCAAGGCCCAGCAGCCCTGGGACGCGCCCAAATTCCGTTATCCGGGCGGCGATTCGCGCTCGCCGGCGGTGGTGCAGATGCTGGCCATCGCGCCGGCGATGGCCGCAGCCAAGAGCTGGAACAACTACCCCGCCATCACCCACATCATGAGTTGCGTGTTCGAGGGCGGGCTGGTCGACTTCGACGCCGCGCTGCTGATCGAGTCGCGCTACTTCGCGGCCTGCGTCGTCAGCCCCGAATCCAGGAACATGCTGAACACGCTGTGGTTCCAGCTCAACGCGATCAAGAAAGGGGCCTCCCGTCCCAAGGACATCCCGCCGAGCAAGGTCGGCAAGCTCGGCATCCTGGGCGCCGGCATGATGGGCGCGGGCATCGCCTATGTCTCGGCCAAGGTCGGCATCGACGTGGTGCTGCTCGACACCACGCAGGACGCCGCCGACAAGGGGCGTGCCTACAGCCAGGACCTGCTGGACAAGGCCTTGAATAAGGGCCGCGGCACGGCCGCCCAGCGCGATGCGCTGCTGGCGCGCATCACGCCGACCACCGACTACGCCGCGCTGGCCGGCTGCGACCTGGTGATCGAAGCGGTGTTCGAGGACCGCGCGGTCAAGGCCGGCGTGACGCAGCAGGCTGAAAGCCAGATCGGCGTCGGCGCGGTGTTCGCGTCCAACACCAGCACGTTGCCGATCAGCGGCCTGGCGCAAGCCAGCATCCGGCCCGCCAACTTCATCGGCCTGCATTTCTTCAGCCCGGTCGACAAGATGCCGCTGGTCGAGATCATCGTCGGCAAAGAAACGTCCGACGAGACGCTGGCGCGCGGCTTCGACTATGTGATGCAGATCGCCAAGACGCCCATCGTCGTCAACGACAGCCGGGGCTTCTACACCAGCCGGGTCTTCGGCACCTATGTGATGGAGGGTCTAGCGATGCTGGCCGAGGGCGTGCATCCGCGCAGCATCGAGGTCGCCGGGCTGCAGGCCGGCATGCCTATGCCGCCGCTGGCACTGCAGGACGAGGTCTCGCTCAGCCTGGGCCTGCATGTGGCCGACCAGACGCGCAAAGACCTGGCGGCCGAGGGCAAGCCTTATGCGGAGCATCCCGGCATGGCGGTGGTGCGGCAACTGTGCGCGATCGGCCGCATCGGCAAGAAGGCCGGCAAGGGCTTTTACGATTGGCCCGCGGTGGGAGAGAAGGGCGAGAAACGGCTGTGGAGCGGCCTGGCCGAGATGTTCCCGGTGGCGGCGCAGCAGCCGGCTCAGCGCGAGCTGATAGACCGCCTGATGTTCGCCCAGGCCAACGAGGCGGCGCGTTGCTACGGCGAGGGCGTGTTGCGCTCGGTGGCCGACGCCAACGTCGGCTCGATCTTCGGCTGGGGTTTTGCGCCCTTCCAGGGTGGCGCGCTGCAGTTCATCAACGCGATGGGCGCCCAGGCCTTCGTGGCCCGGGCCCGCGAGCTGGCGGCCCGGCATGGCGCGCGCTTCGAGCCGGCACCCGCGGTGGTGGCACTGGCCGAGCGCGGCGGGCGGTTCGGCGACTGAGCGCCGATCACCCGTTCACCCGGCCGCTGCGGGTAGAGTGCTGGCTTTCCCATTCTCTCGGAGCAAGCCCATGGCCACCTCACCCCCGCCCGGCCCCAAGATCGACATCAAGGCGATTGCCAACGACAGTGGCGTCGCCGTCGAGGCCTACGACACCTACGACAGCGACGAAGAGACGCTGGCCGCCGCGCACCGTTTCGCCGCCGGGTTGCTTAACCGGCTGGCGGTGATCTGCGAATCGCAGCCCGGCATCAAGGTGCTGGACGCCGCCGCACTGCGGCGCATGGCCAAGGGCTTGCTGCCGGGTTGATCTGGTTGAGCTATTCGGCCGGCTTGGCTGAGGCCAGCGCGGCCGCCGGCTGCCAGTCGCCGCCCAGTGCCTTGACCAGCAGCACGGCGGTCAGCAACTGCTGGCCGCGCAGCTGCGAGGCCTGGCGCTCGCTGCCCAGCAAGGCCTGCTGCGCCACGATCACGTCCAGGTAGGCTGAGGCGCCGCCCTCGTAGCGGGCGGTCGACATTGCCAGCACGCGGCGGGTGGACGCCACCGCCACACCGGCCTGGGCCGCCGCGCTGTCCAGTGCGGCCAGCCCGCTGATGCCGTCCTCCACCTCCTGCATCGCCGCCAGCACGACGCGGCGGTAGTTGGCCACCGCGCCGGCATGGCCGGCCCGCGCGGCGGTGATGCCGGCCTGGATGCGGCCGCCGTCGAACAGCAGCTGGCTGGCGGACAGCCCGACCGACCAGAGCAGGCTGGGCGCGTCGAACAGCGTGACCGCGCTGCGGCTGTCGACGCCGCCGCCGGCCCCCAGCGTGATGCTCGGAAAATAGGCTGTGCTGGCGATGCCGATCTGGGCGTTGGCGGCGGCCACCGCGCGCTCGGCGGCGGCGATGTCGGGCCGGCGCTCCAGCAGGTCGGACGGCAGGCCGAGCTGCAACTGGGATAACTGCGGCAGCCGCGGCGACGCGCCCTCGCCAGGCTCGGGGGCCAGCACGAAGCCCGGCGCCGGGATGCCGGCCAGCGTGGCCACCGCATGCTCGAAGGCGCTGCGCTGTCGCCGCAGCAGGTCGACCTGCACCAGCGTGCTGTCGAGCAGCGCCTGCTGCTGCGCCAGGTCCAGCCCGGTGGCCGCGCCGAGGTCGTGGCGGGTGCTGACCAGGGCCAGCGCCCGACGCTGCAGCGCGACCGCGCGCGCCAGCACATCGAGTTCGCTGTCGATCTGGCGCAGGTTGACGTAGTTGGCCGCCAGGTCGGCAGTCAGCAGCAAGCGGATGTTCTCCAGGTCGGCTGCAGCCTGCTCAGCCGAGGCGGTCGCGCCCTCGACGCTGCGCTGGATGCGGCCGGTCAGGTCGAGCTCGTAGTTCACCGTCATCGCCAGCGTCAGGTCGTTCTGGACGGTGGAGAAATTGCTGCCGCTGTAGCTGGTCAAGGGCCGGTTCGCCGAGATCTTCTGGCGCGTGGCGCGCTCACTCAAGCCCACTTGCGGCAGCAGGCTGGCCGAGGTGGCCGACAACGCGGCGCGCGACTGTGCCAGCCGCGCGCCGGCCAGTTCCAGCGTCGGGTTGCTGGCCAGCGCCTGCGCCATCAGCGCGTCGAGTGCGGGGTCGCCGAAGCGCTGCCACCATGCGCCCTTGGGCGCCGCGTCGTCGGGCCGGCTGCCGCGCCAGGGCGCCGCTACCGTCCACGCCGCCGGCAGGTCCAGCTTTGGCTTGACGTAGTCGGGACCGGCGGCGCAACCCGACAGCAGCGCGACGAGCAACGTGAGCGGCCCGGCCAGCCTGGCCAGGTCGGACCGTCGGGCAGGGCGGCGCGGCGGCCGGGTCATGAGCGAGAGGCGCCGCTGGCTGCCGTGCTGGCCGCAGCGGCAGGGGCGACCGTGACGGTCTGTCCGTCGGCCAGCCAGTCGGGCGGGTTGAGCACCAGCTGGTCCTGTTCGCTCAGGCCGTCCAGCACCTCGAACTCGGTGCCGTAGTTGCGGCCCACGCTGACGCGCCGCAGCGTCACCCGGCCCTGCGTGCCGGACATGGCCAGCACCGCCACCACCGTGCCTTCGGCGCGGAACAGCAGCGCATTGGTCGGCGCCACCAGCGACGCGCTGGCCTGCAGCGGCAGCGCCACCTGCACGTAAGCGCCGGGCAGCAGCCGGCCGTCGGCGTTGGGCAGCGCCACCTCGACCTGCATCGTGCGGGTGGCCGGGTCGATGGAGGCGGCGGTCCGCACCACCTTGCCGGTGAATGGCTCGCCACGCAACTCGCCCTGCGTCACCACCACCGCCTGGCCGGTCTTGACCAGCTGCGAATACGACTGCGGCACGTTGACGTAGACCCGCAGCGGGTCGGTCTGCGCCAGCGTGAACAGCACGCGCGAGCCGTCGATCAGGTCGCCGACATCGACGTTGCGCTTGGTGATCACGCCGGCAAACGGTGCCAGCACGCGCTTGAAGCCTTCCAACTGGCGCAGGCGCATCACGTTGGCGTCTGCCGCGGCCAGGTTGGCCACCGCCTGCGCCACCGCGCCGCGCCGCTCGTCCAGGTCTTGCTGCGAGACCACGTCCTGCTTGCGCAAGCTCTCCCAGCGCAGCGCGGTGCTGCGGGCCAGCGTCAGCCCCGAGTCGGCCTGCTCGCGCGCGGCCATGGCCTGGCTGAGTTGCTGGTCGATCTCGGGCGAGTCGATCTCGGCCAGCAAGTCGCCCTGGGCCACGGCGCTGCCGATGTCGCGGGTCCAGCGCCGCAGGTAGCCGCTGGCGCGGGCCGAGATCGGCGCCTGCACAAAGCCCTGCAGCGTGCCGGGCAGCGCCAGGGTCTGGCCGCTGGCGCTGCGCCGGGCCTGGCCGGTCTTGACATATTGCCTGGCGTTGTCGGTGGTGACGGTCTGCAGCGCATGGGCGTTGGCCGAGCGCAGCCACAGGGTTCGCCCGGCGCCGAGCGCCAGCAGCACCAGCACGACGCCGGCGCTGATCAGGGTACGCCGCAGGATCTGCCGCCGCTTGAGCAGATCGGGCGGGATCTGGCCGTGTTCGGCGGTGATGGGATGCAGCCCCAGCGCGGCGTGGCGTTGCTCGGTCATGGATCAGGTCTCCAGGGGATGGGGTACGGCGGGCGGCTGTGCGGAGCGGCTGGCGGGGTCCGAAATGGCTACCGCTGCCCGCAGCGCCGCACGCCTGGCCCGACGCTGGTGCACGTCGGCAAACACCGCCGGCACGAAGAACAGGGTCGAGACGGTGGCGAAGACCAGCCCGCCTATCACCGCCCGGCCCAGCGGCGCATTCTGCTCGGCGCCTTCGCCCAGGCCGAGCGCCATCGGGATCATGCCTATGACCATCGCCAGCGCCGTCATCAGCACCGGCCGGATGCGCGTGGCGCCGGCCTCCAGTGCTGCGGCCAGCGGCGGGATGCCGTCGTCCAGGCGCTGGCGGGCGAAAGAGATCAGCAGGATGCTGTTGGCGGTGGCCACGCCCATGGTCATGATCGCGCCGGTCAGCGCGGGCACGCTCAGCGTGGTGCCGGTCAGCAGCAGCATCCAGCAGATGCCCGCCAGCGCCGCCGGCAGCGCCGCGACCACCACCGCCGCATCGACCCAGGACTGGAAGTTGATCACGATCAGCAGGTAGACCAGCACGATCGCGCCGGCCAGTCCCACGCCCAGGCCCAGGAAGGATGCATTCATGGTCTCGACCTGGCCGCGCAACACCACCTGGCTGCCGCGCGGCAGTTGCGGGCGCACCTCGTCGACCAGTTTTTGCACCTGGGCCGCGACGCTGGCCAGGTCCGTGCCCTGCACGCCGACATAGACGTCGATCGCCGGCAGGATGTTGAAGCGCGAGGCGATCGCCGCCTGCTGGGCCGGGCTCACCTCGACCAGATTGCCCAGCAACTGGGTGCTTCCCGCGCCGCCCGTGCCGGCCGGCCCGGCGCCCGTGCCCACCGGCAGGTTGAGCAGCGCGTCGAGGGAGTCGACCTGGTATTGCGGCGTCTGCACCGCAACGCTGTAGACCACGCCGTTCTGCGGGTTGAGCCAGAAGGCTGGCGCAGTCTGCGAGCTGCCCGACAGCGCGATCAGCAGGTTCTGGCCGACGTTGGACGCCGTCAAGCCGACTTGCTGCAGCCGGCTGCGGTCCATCTGCAGGTTGAGCGTGGGCGCATTCAGGCGCTGGTGGACATGGGCATCGACGGCGCCTGGGATCTGCCGGATCTTCTGCGTCAGTTCGCCGGCCAGCTTGGCATTGGCTGCCACGTTGTTGCCGGTGAACTGGATGTCTATCGCCGCCGGCAGGCCGAAATTGAGGATCTGGGTGACGATGTCGGCCGGCTGGAAGAAGAACTCAATGCCTGGAAAACGCCGCGGCAGCTCGGCGCGCAGCCGGCTGACGAAGCCCTCGGTGGGTGAGTGGCCCTCGCGCAGCGACAGCAGGATCTCACCGTCCAGCGTGCCTATCGTGCCGGCGTTGCTGTAGGACAGGTTGATGCCGCTGTTGGGCACGCCCAGGTTGTCGAGCACGGTCTCGAGCTGGTCTTTCGGGATGATCTCGCGGATGACCGCCTCCACCGCATCGGCCAGGCGCGCGGTCTCCTCGATTCTTGTGCCGGTGGGCGCGCGCATGTGCAGACGGATCTGGCCAGCGTCGACGCTTGGGAAGAAATCGCGCCCCAGCACCGGCACCCACAGGCACGAGGCCAGGCAGAACACCAGAAACACCGTCGCAAAGCCGCGCCGGTGCGCCAGCAGCGCCGACAGCGCCAGCGTGTAGGCCCGGCGCAGGCGCTCGAAGCGGCGGTCGAAGGCCTGGTAGACGCGCTGCAGCGCGTTGGCGCGTGCGCCCTGCGCGGCGGGCGCCGCGCCGCCCATCAGCAGCAGCACCAGCGTGGGCACCAGCGTGCGCGACAGCAGGTAGGACGCGATCATCGCCAGCACCACCGCCTCGGCCAGCGGCACGAACAGGAAGCGCGCGACGCCCGACAGGAAGAACATCGGCACGAACACGACGCAGATGCACAGCGTGGAGACGAAGGCCGCGACGCCGATCTCACCGGCGCCGGTCGAAATCGCCTCCTCGATAGGCCGGCCCATGTGCAGGTGGCGCTCGATGTTTTCTATCGTCACGATCGCCTGGTCGACCAGGATGCCCACCGACAGCGCCAGCCCGCCCAGCGTCATCAGGTTCAGCGTCTCGCCCAGCATCCGCAGGCCCAGGATCGCGGCCAGCACGGACAGCGGGATCGTCAGCGAAATGATCAGCGTGCTGCGCCAGTTGCCCAGGAACAGCAGCACCATCGCGGCGGTCAGCGCGGCGGCGATGCCGCCCTCGGTCACCACCCCCATCACCGCGGCCTTGACGAACACCGACTGGTCGAACAGCGGGGTGACGCTGACATCGGGCGGCAGCACGGCGGCCACCCGCGGCAGCATCGCCCGCAGGTTGGCCACGATGTCGAGCGTGGACGCGCTGCCGTTCTTGATCACCGACAGCAGCACGCCGCGCGCGCCGTCCTGGCGCACGATGTTGGTCTGCGGCTGGAAGCCGTCGCGCACCTGGGCCACGTCGCGCAGGTAGGTGATGTTGCCCGCCGCCGTGCGCACCGGCAGGTCGCCCAGCCCGGCGATCGCCTCGGGCGCGCCGTTCATGCGGACGTTGAATTCGGTGCCGCCGAACTTGGCCGTGCCCGAGGGCAGGATCAGGTTCTGCAGGTTGACGGCGTTGACCACGTCGGCCGGCGACAGGCCGCGCGCCTGCAGCGCGGCGCTGTCGAGGTCGATCGAGATCAGCCGGTTCTTGCCGCCGTAGGGGAAGGGCACGGCCGCGCCCGGGATCGTTATCAGCTGCGGGCGCAGCACGTTGATCGCGGTGTCGAACACCGCCTGCTCGGGCAGCGTCGGGCTCGACAGCGCGAGCTGCACCACCGGGATGCTGGAGGCCGAGTACTTGATCACCAGCGGCGGCGTGATGCCCGGCGGCAGCTGGCGGATCTGGGTCTGCATCGAGGCCACCACCTGGGCGATCGCGGTCTGGATATTGGCGGTGGGCTGGAAGAAAACCTTGATCACCGACACGCCCAGCAGCGACTGCGACTCGATGTGCTCGATGTCGCTGACTGTTGTGGTCAAGCCGCGCTCGCTCTGGCCGGCGATGCGCTGGCCCATCTCCTGGGCCGACAGGCCGTTGTAGTTCCAGATGATGCTGACGACCGGAATATTGATTTCCGGGAAGATGTCGGTCGCCATGTTGAGCAGCGCCAGCGGCGTCGCCAGCACGATCAACATCGCCATCACGATGAAGGTGTAGGGGCGGCGCAAGGCCAGCTGGACCAGGTTCATGGAGGGCAAATTCTCGGAGCGGGACCGCGCATGATAGGCAGGCGCCGGCCGCAGCGCCGCCCGCCGGCTTTTTCGGCCCCCGCCCAGGCCGGCCACCGACGGTGGCGCAGGCCCATCGTGCTGAACTCAGTGGTAACTCTGGATCATTTCCCGCACGCGGGGATAGATCTGCTGCTGCCAGCGCATGCCGCTGAACACGCCGTAATGGCCGACGCCGAGCTGCACATGGTGGGTCTTCATGTAGGGCCGGATGCCGGGGCACAGGTCGTGCGCGGCCACGGTCTGGCCTATCGCGCAGATGTCGTCGCGCTCACCCTCGACCGTGAACAGCGCGGTGCGGCGTATCGCGGCGGGGTCGACGCGCCGGCCCTTGAAAATCAGCTCGCCCTTGGCCAGGGTGTAGCGTTGGAACACCTGGTCGACGGTCTCGATGTAGAAATCGCCGTGCAGGTCGTTGACGGCGAAATACTCGTCGTAGAACTCGATGGTGCGCGCCGCCGGCCCGGTCTCGCCGGTGGCCAGGTGCTCGTAAAGATTGGCAAACGCCCTGGCATGGCGGGTCGGGTTCATGCTCATGAAGGCGGTGAGTTGCAGGAATCCGGGGTAGACCCGGCGCCCGGCGCCGACATGGCCGGCCGGCACGGTGGCCACCAGCTTTTGCTCGAACCATTCGATGGGCTTGCCGACCGCCAGGTCGTTGACCGCGGTCGGGTTGATGCGGCAGTCGATCGGCCCGGCCATCAGCGTCATCGACCGCGGCTGGGCCGGATGCTGGTCGGCCGCCATCACCGCCACCGCCGCCAGCGTGGGCACGCAGGGCTTGCAGACCGCCACCAGGTGGGTGTGCGGGCCGAGGATGGCCATGAAGTCGATCAGGTGCTGGATGTACTCATCCAGGCCGAAGCGGCCCTCGCCCAGCGGCACGTCGCGGGCGTTGTGCCAGTCGGTGATGTAGACGTCGTGGTCGGCCAGCATGGTGCGCACGGTGTCCGTCAACAGGGTGGCGAAATGCCCCGACAGCGGCGCGACGATCAAGACCTGGGGCCGCGCCGGTTGGTCGGCGGCTGGCGGGTCGTCACGATCGAAGCGCAGCAGGGTGCCGAAGGGCGTGCGGTGCACCGCGTGTTCGCGCACCTGCACCAAGCGGTCGCCCACCTGCACCGTGGTGATGCCGTAAGGTGGCCGCTTGTGCGTCAGTCGCATCCTGGAAAAGACCTCCAACGCGGCGCCCAGCGGTTGCATCAGCGGCTTCAGCGGTGACGCCTCGGGCCAGGCTTGCGCCCACCATGCTGCGGCGTCGCGCGCGGCACTCTGCAGGGGGCCGAGCAGGTCGACCTGGGATTGATAGGCTTGATAGAGCATGGGTGCGGCTCCGGGGCCGTTGATGGCCGGCGGCGCCAGACCTTGACCAGGCAAGTTGCGGGCCACCGGCTGGCGCCGGGCGCGGTCAGCCGCGACTGGCGGCCATGAAGCCGGCTGGCACAGCGCTTGCGAAGCAGGGCAATAGCCCTTCCACGCCGACGGAGAACCTCGTCATGCCCAACACCACGCTCACCCTCAGCAGCAAGAACTACTCGTCCTGGTCGATGCGGGGCTGGTTGTTGACGAAGTTCGCCGGGCTGGACTTCGAGGAGGTGATGCTGGCCACCGACGACGTCGACGCCCGCGCCGAGATGCTGCTGCTGGCGCCGTCCATCCAGGTGCCCTGCCTGCGCCACCAGGGCATCAAGGTCTGGGACACGCTGGCGATCGCCGAATACCTGAACGAGATCCGCCCCGAGGCTGGCCTGCTGCCGGCCGACCGCGCCGCGCGCGCCCATTGCCGGGCGATCTGCGGCGAGATGCATTCGGGCTTCGTCTCGCTGCGCTCAGCGCTGCCGATGAACCTGAAGGGCAAGTTCCCCCGCTTCAAGGTCTGGAGCCGGGCCCAGTGCGACATCGCCCGCGTGCTGGCGATCTGGCAGGACTGCCTGGCCACCCGCGGCGGGCCCTTTCTGTTCGGCGCGCGCGGCATGGCCGACGCGATGTTCGCGCCGGTGGTCACGCGCCTTCACACCTATGACGTGGCGGTGCCCGACGCCGCTACCCGGGACTGGTGCGCCCGCATCCTGGCACTGCCCGAGGTGCAGGAATGGACTGCCGCGGCGCTGCTGGAACCCGAGGCCATCGACGAGCTCGAGATGGAGTTCTGATCCGGCAGCGATCAGCAGCCCAGCGTCACCCGCCTGCGCCTGCGCCTGAACCGGCGGGCGGCGCGGCCTCGCCTACAAGCCCCAACCCTGGGGGCTGGGCACGTCGCACACCGCAGGCACGTTCACGCTGCTGAAGTCGGCCGGGCCGACGATCTCCAGGTACTCCATGTCGGGCGAGTAGTCGAACAGGCAATGCCGAACGCCCGGGCGCGGGTGCACACAGTCGCCGGCGTTGACCAGCGTCTCCTGGTCCTCGTACATGAAGCGGGCCCAGCCGCGCAGCATGATCACGATGTGAAAGTCGGCTTCATGGCGGTGCCAGCCCGTGCCTTTCTCCGGTGCGTTGTGCGCCATCACCAGTTGCGCCATCACCTTGCCGCGGGTGGCCTCGGCCACCCCGAGATCGCGATAGAGAAAGAAATCTCGCAAGCCGTCGCTGCGAAAGCGGGTATCGGCGGGTTTGACATGCAAGAAAGCCGTGGCGTGCGTTTCCTTGACCTTGTCCAGCAGGGTGAGCTCCTCGCGGCGACATTGCCGCATGGGCCAGCTCTTGCACCAAGCATTCCAGCGCAGCCACAGACCCACCCGCGCGCGTCGGGTGCCGGCCAGGCAGCCGGGGCTGCCCTCTATGATCGGAATCCGTTCTTTGCCGGAGTCTGCCGTGAGCCACCCTGAGCCGTTCTCCACCTGCGACCTCTGCGACGCCCACAAGGGCGACGCCAGCGGCGCTTTCCGCGTGTTGCCGCCGGTATTCCAGATCTATGGCGGCCGCGCCGCATTCGCCGGACTGGTCAGCACAGTCAAGTGCCACGAGGACAACACCTCGGTCAAGGCTGCCGTCGAGTCGCCTGGCCTGGGCCGGGTGCTGGTGGTCGACGGCGGGGGCTCGCTGCGCCATGCGCTGGTGGGCGGCAACCTGGCCGCGGCTGCAGCCCGCAACGGCTGGGCCGGTCTGGTGGTCGACGGCTGCGTGCGCGACCGCGCCGAACTGGACGCCACCGACATCGGCATCCGCGCGCTGGCGCTGATGCCGCTGCCCACCGAGCGTCGCCATGCCGGCCTGGTCGATGTGCCGGTGCGGGTGCAGGGCGTCAGCGTGCGGCCCGGCGACTGGCTGGTGGCTGACGCCGACGGCATCGTCGTGCTGGCCGCCGCGCCCTGAACACCCGCAGTCCATGAGGCCGGATTTGCCGCACGCGCCGCCCGACGCCGTGGCCCAGGTTGCCCTGCGCTGCCGCAAGCGCGTGACCCAGCGCGCCCTGTTGGCCGCCGGCGTGGCGATGGTGCCTCTGCCCGGCGTCGACTGGGTCACCGATGTCGGTCTGCTGATCCAGTTGTTGCCCGAGATCACCAGCGCGTTCGGCCTCAGCCCGGCCCAGGTCGAGCGCCTGGCGCCCGAGCGCCGGGTCGTGGTCTACAAGGCGATCTCGGCCGGCAGCAGCCTGGTGCTGGGCCGGCTGGTCACGCGCGAACTGGTGATGACCGTGCTCAAGGCCGTCGGCCTGCGGCTGAGCACCCAGCAGGCCGCCAAGTACCTGCCAGTGGCGGGCCAGCTGGCGTCGGCCGCGCTGACCTATTCGGCGCTGAAATATGTCTGCGAAATGCACATCCGCCAGTGCGAGTGGGTGGCCCGCCAACTGCTGCTGCCGGCACCCGACGCGCGGGCAGGCTAGAATACAGGGCTTCGGGGTGTAGCGCAGCCTGGTAGCGCATCTGGTTTGGGACCAGAGGGTCGAAGGTTCGAATCCTTTCACCCCGACCATTTTTCTCAATGCTGACAGACACTTACGGTTCGAATTGCTCGATCTAAAGTTGACTGAATCAGTAGGGCGTTAGAAAGCTTCTAACGGCCTGTCACTTCGCGGCACCTGTCCGAGCCGGTAAACGGTTGTCAATGTAACCGGCAGTTTGGCCCTCAGTGCTGTGTGTTCCCATCGTCTGGGCGGCTCTTCGGCCCTCGGATTGGGACTTGTCCGTCAAGGCCTTGGCGCGCAAATCATGGAACGTCAGGCCCGTGATACCGCTGCGCTTGACGGCACGATTTCAACAGCAGGCAGGCCAAGAGCCGATTCCTGAACGAACACCTGGGCCAGGGTGGGGCGGATCTTGTGCTGCGTGGCTTGAGCGCTATCCCGGGCGTGCCGCTCGACGTGGCGGGCCGCATGTCGCTCGGCAACCTGATCCCGGCCACCGGCGTGTTCTTGAAGTCCAAGCCCGACAAGGCGCAGGAGATCGCCCGAGCACTGGGGCCGATCGGCGGGTTGGCGCAGAGCGCGACCAAGGCCCTCAAGGGCGACGCGCTGGGTCTGGCCCCGGTGGCGATCCAGAACCTGGGCAAGGCGATCGAGATGCACCGCACCGGCATGTACAAGGACGCCAAGGGCGAGCGGGTGATGGATACCGGCGGCCTGGATGCGGCGATGAAGGGCATCGGCTTCCAGCCCGCCAAGATCGCCCGCGAATCCCGCCAGGTCGGCATAGAGGTGCAGCAGCGCGAGCTCGCCCGGGCGACGCAGTCCGAAATCACCCGGGCCTGGGCTCAGGGCATCTTCGAGGCCGATCCCGACAGGGTGGCCGATGCGCAGCGGCAGCTCCGGAACTGGAACCGCGACAACCCCGAGAGCCGGATCACGGTCGACCGGCCGGCGATCGTCGGCGAAGTGCGCAACATAGCCATGTCCCGGGTCCAGCGCTTCATCAAGGCTTCACCGAAGGCGATGCGGCCGAGCGTGATCGCAGGGCTGCAGTGATGGGTGCCCGGTGCTTGGGATAGAACTCCACACAACACGATTGATCGTGCGATTTACAATACGCTGATTGGAAATCAGGAGTTTCTCACCATGGCCCACATCACTGCCAACGAGTTGAAGACCCGGGGCATCGCCGCAATCGAGGCTTTGCTCGGTTCGGGGTGCACCGAGGCGGTGGTGTCGGTGCGGGGCACCGATCGCTATGTGGTGATGGAACTGGCGCAGTACCAGCATCTGCGCGAATGCGAGCTCGAAGCGGCGCTGGCCGAGAGCCGGGCCGACATCGCTGCCGGCCGTTTTGTGGTCGAGTCGCCAGACCAGCACCTGGCCCGTCTGCAGGCGCTGATCATCAGCGATCCAGTGGCCGGCAAGTGACCTACAAGATAGCCTTCACCGAGCGCTATACGCGTATCGCCGCACGTTTTATGCAGCGCCACCCCGACATGGCGCGTGCCTACGTGAAGACCCTGGCCTTGCTCGAAGTCAACCCGCAGCACCCTTCGCTGCGCCTGCACTCGCTTGGGCGTCTGGCCGGCGTGCATTCGGTGTCGATCAACCTGTCCTACCGGATCACGCTGCACCTGTTGATCACCGAGCGGGAGATCGTGCCGTTGAACTTTGGCGATCATGACGCCGTCTACTGATGGCCTCTGATCGCAGCGCAAGCGGGTGCATTTTGAGGCTGCGGTGTCGTCCGCAGGGCGTCCCGGCAAGAGCACATTCTTGTGGCAAAAATCCAGCAGAAACTTATCGTTTTGATATGTAAGTTGAGGTGAAAAACTTTTTAACGGCCAATTTCCTCCCGGGTAAAGGCGCTCGTTTTTTCCTCAACCAAGTTAGAAGATTTATCGCCCAAGTCATTGTCAAGTAACGTTTATCTTACTGGTTTTGGACCAGAGGTTCGAAGGTTCGAATCCTTTCACCCCGACCATATAAACAGTTGATTTCATTGGGTTTTTTGGTGTCGCCCCCTCTGCCGGGGAAAATCTGGGGAAAGATGCTTAATTTTTGAGCACACCAGCGGGGCTTCCAGGAGTCGCCAGGAAACGCTCAAGCAGTGCCATTTCGAAATCGTCGTTGGCTCCGTCCAGCCACCGGGCATAGGTTGAGTAAAAAACTTCCACGCTGTGGCCCATCTGCCCGGCCGTGAACGCGGATCGCATCCCCGCCATCAGCATGGCCGTGGCGTAGCTGTGTCGGGTGTTGTACGGCGGCCTCCAGCGCAGGCCCAGACGCTTGAATGTTGGTGCCCAGCAACGCTTCTTGAAGTTCCGCTCATCTGGCCGGGCTTCTCCCTTGCGCGCGAAGGGCAGTCTGATGCCTTCGAGGAGTTCTTCTGGGCTTCGTCAACGTGATGGCGCGCGCCGCCGCAAGTTCTACGACCCGATCGCCCACGCGCTGGCCTCGACGCTGAACTACTGGAAGACCAGAAGAGCTATTTCGACAAGCTGGTGGCATCTCCTATGGCGGTTGATGGAAAAGCTCACCACCGGCCGCACTTCAGCGCCGCTGTCGCCGGCGCTCGACGACCCGACCGACTGGCGGCCAGTGTTCGACTGGATGTCGGTGATCAACCTGGGAGGGATCGTCTATGTCGGGCTCGATGCGCTGTCTGACTGCGAGGTTGCGGGCGCGGATATTGAGCGCAATCTTCATGACTACCAGTTGTTTCTTCGCGAACTCCTGGCCCACGACAGCGGGGTTGGGACGCTGACTACGGGGTGGCGTGCGCCGTTTGCTGAACGCCAAGCGACTCTGTGATCGGCATTCAAAATGCCGGCCTCAAATGAAAACAGCCCGGCCGAGTGGCCGGGCTGTGTCGGAGAAGACGGGGCCGTCACCGACCCCGGAAGGTCATGAACTTTTGCCGCGACGCTGAGTCAGCGCCAAGCCACCGAAGGCCGCCATCACCAAAGCCAAACCGCCTGGCTCGGGCACGACGCTGATGCGCACACCCATGTCCTGGAAGTCGTGGTCCGCACCGCCAGCACCGGGAGTAAACGGCCCGTCGGTCAATCCGGCATACACCACCGTTCCTGATCTCTCGAAGGTGCCAGACGCCAAATAGGGATCGACGCCAAGAAAGTAGCCTGCAACCGCCGGCTGCTCATTGCCGCCTGCGACATTATTGGTAAAATACGTTGACCCCTGATTGATGTCGTAGCGGAACTTGACAAGTCCAGCGGACAACGCAATATCGAATTGGTTATAGCCGGCCGTGCATGAAATGACAGGCACCGCAGATCCTGCCGCGCCGCACGCATTGGTCGCATTGCCATTGAACAAGTTCTCGTTGAAGCCGTTGCTGTTATTCGTCTCGTAGATCCCATTCTGATTCTGATCGACCCAGAAGCTATTGTTGTTGGAGGCATTGCCTTCGCCCATGAATTGAAATCTGACAGTCGCCGCCTCCGTCAGACTAAGGTAGCTGAGGACATAGCCCGAAATGCCTCGGGCACCGCCAATGGACGAATCAGGAGCAAATCCGGCAGGCGTTGTCAAGGTGTTGGGCCAACCCGCCGCTGCCGTCGGGAGTCCCGCACCTGAAGTCCCTACGTTGTTCGAAACGGGGTATGTCGTGCCCCCAGCATCGCCAATGGCTTCCTGACTGCCGCCGATGATCTGCAGCGTCGGCGCGGCCCCGGCCGTACCCGCCGCGCCCAGCGCGGCCGCCATGCCGAGCACGGCACTGGCCAGCACGGTTCGATTGAAATACCTGGTCTTCATGAAGAAATCCCTCGATCAGATGAATGATGGTTAGGTGACGTGTGTGCCGACCGTCGGACTCGGCAGTGATGAATCTAAAAGTTCAGGCCGGCAACAAATTGAGCGCACGCAACGCCGGCAGGCCGACTACTGAATCGCCACCCCTGCGAATGGGGGAGTGCGCCGCGGCGGGCCAATCATCTTGCGAACACCCGACGCCCAGCCCAAGCGTTTCAGTCCGTGAAAATTGACATCCATCAATGGGCGGCGCAACGTCGCTTGTGGCCTGCGCAGGCGCCGCGAGATCATGTTTTGATGACCCTCGCCGCCACGCCTCTCGCCTGCCCTGCCATCCGCCGGCCTGCGGTCCGCCTCGCTGTCCACCGCGCACTGTTGATCGGGCTGGCCGCCCTGGCAGGCTGCGGCGATCCCGGCGGAAAGACCGGCGCCGACAGCCTGTTGGCGTCGGCCAAGGCCCGCCGGGCCAGCCAGGACAACAAGGCGGCGCTGATCGAGTTGAAGAGCGCGCTGCAACAGAAGCCCGACTCGGCCGAAGCGCGTTACCTGCTGGGCCTGACCCTTCTCGAGAGCGGCCAGCCCGCTGCCGCCTCGGTGGAGTTGCGCAAGGCGCTGGACCTCCAACACCCGCCGCTGCTGACACTGCCGCCCCTGGCGCGTGCGCTGGTCGCTCAGGGCGACGGCAACCGTCTGCTCGACGACTACGCGTCCACCGTCTTGTCCGACCCGCTGGCCAACGCCGACCTGAAGACCTCGATCGCCGAGGCCTGGGCCCAACGGGGCGACAAGGTACGCGCCAACACGGCGCTGACCGAGGCGCTGAAGCTGGCGCCCGACCACGCCCCGGCCCGCCTGCTGCAGGCCAGGCAGCAGGCCGCCGAAGGCAACACGGACGTGGCCCTCGCCCTGATGGCCGACCTGGCGCAGAAAGACCCCGGCAATGCACAGGCCTGGATGCTGCGCGGCGAGCTGTTGGGCGCGACCAAGCCTGGCGCCACGCCGACCGCCGTGGCCCAGGCCGTCGAATCGTTCGGCAAGGCCGCGAGCCTGAAGCCCGATCTGGTGGCCGCACATGCCGGCATCGTCTCGATCCGGATGGCACAGCACGACACCGCCGCGGTGCAGACCGCCTTCGACGCGATGAAGAAGGCCCTGCCCGAGCACCGCGAGACGCTGTACTACGAAACCCTGCTGGCGCTGCAGCGGCAAGACCTGGCCACCGCCCGGCAACTGGCCGACAAACTGATGGGCGCGGCGCCGAGCAACCCGAACTACATGCGCCTGGCCGGCACGGTGGCCTTGCAGGCAGGTGACTTGCCCAAGTCCGAAGGTCTGTTCGCGAACGCGCTGCAGGTCACGCCAGGCAATGCCGTGCTGCGACGCTTGCTGGTGCGGGTCTACCTTCGGTCGGGGCAGCCGGCGATGGCGTTGGCGACTCTGCAGTCGCTGCTGGACAAGGGTGTGGCCGACGCCGAGACGCTGACCTTTGCCGCGATGGCGCATGAACAGACCGGCGACCTCAAGAAGGCCAGCGCCCTGTTCGCTGCGGCCGAAAAGCTGAAGCCCGCAGACCCCCGGTTGCGGGCAGCGCTGGCCTACAACCGCCGCGGCAGCACCGACGCCGACACCGCCATCGACGAGTTGCAGGCCGTTGCCGCGGCCGACCCGCTGGGCGACGCCGACTTGGCGCTGATCAGCGCCTTGATGGCGCGGCGCGACCTCGACAGGGCCTCGAAGGCGATCGACTCTCTGGACAAGAAACAGCCGGGTAAACCGGTGACGGCGCAGTTGCGCGGCCGGGTGGCGCTGGCGCGGGGCGACATGGCCGCCGCGCGCAGTGGCTTCGAGCGGGCCATTGCCATCGACCCGAAGTACTTTCCGGGCTACAGCGCGCTGGCCGCGCTGGACTTGCGCGACCAGCACCCGGACCTGGCGCAGAAGCGCTTCGAGGCGCTGCTCCAGCTGGACCCGAAGAACGCCCGTGCGATGGTGGCCCTGGCGGGCATGCGCGCCCGCGGCGGCGCCGACAAAGCCGCGGTCAGCCAGCTGCTGGCAGATGCCGTGGCGGCCGACCCCGGCCAAGCCGGCACGCGGGTGCTGCTGATCGACCAGCACCTGCGCAACAAGGACTTCAAGCTGGCCCTGGCCGCGGCGCAGGACGGCTTAGCCGCCCTGCCCAACAACCCCCGGTTGCTCGATGCGATGGGCCGGGCGCAACTGTCCTCCGGCGATCACAACCAGGCCCTCAACGCCTTCAACCAGTTGGCCACGCTGCAGCCCAAGTCGCCGCTACCGCAGATGAGCCTGGCCCAGGTGCGCATCGCGATGAAGGATCGGCCCGGCGCGGTGCAAAGCCTCAACCGCGCGCTGGCCCTGCAGACCGGCTACCAGCCGGCCGTGCAGGGCCTGATCGAGCTGGCACTGGCAGCCGGCAAACCGGTCGACGCCCTGGCTGTGGCCAAGGACCTGCAAAAGCAGCGGCCCACCGAGGCCACCGGTTTCGTCACCGAGGGCTCGGTGCAGGCTCGCCTTGAGCGCTGGGACGCCGCGGCCGCGGCCTACCGCGAGGCGCTGAAGCGGCAATCGTCGGCCAACACCTTGGCGATGAGCCTGCACACCGCGCTGATGGCCGGCGGCAAGGCGGCCGAGGCCGAGAAGTTTGCCGCCATGTGGTTGAAGGACCACCCGCAGGATGGGGTGTTCATGCTCTACCTGGGCGAGATGGCCCTGGCGCGGCAAGACCACGCTGGCGCAGAAGCCAGGTTCATGGCCGTGCTGAAGCTCGACCCGAAGAACGCGGCTTCGCTGAACAACCTGGCCTGGCTGCTGATGAAGCAGCACAAGCCCGGCGCGCTGGGTTATGCCGAGAAAGCCAACGCGCTGGCGGCCGACCAGCCCGCCTACCTGGACACCATGGCGATGGCGCTGGCCGAAGACAAACAACTGCCCAAGGCGCTGACGGTCCAGAAGCGGGCGCTGGAGTTGCAGCCCGACAACCCGTCGCTGCGACTGAACCTGGTCCGGCTCTACCTGCAGTCGGGCGACAAGCTGCAGGCCAAGGCCGAACTCGGCCGCCTTGGCGCGCTGGGCGATCGCTTTGCTGGTCAGTCGGAGGTGGCGGCGCTGCGCAAGACGCTGTGAGCGAACCGCAGCCCGCCACGGACCGACAGTCGGGCGGGGCTGCCCAACCCCGCTGCCGGGCTCAGGTCCTGACCAACACAGGCTCTTGCCGGTAGGCGCCTGGTCGACTTCCAGCACGCGGTCGGTGGACTCGAAGCCGGAAATGCCGGTGCAGCCCACCAGCAGCGGCAACCGCCCCGCCGCCAGCGCGTCGCGGCCGGTCTTGCTGACCTTGGTCGCCACGATGGCATGCACCTTGGCCAGCAGCAGGTCGCGCGCCAGCGTGCTCTTGCCCGAGCCCGACACCCCCGTCACAGCCACCAGGCGCTGCAGCGCCAAGTCGATGCCGACATGGCGCCGCTTGTGCAGGCTGGCGCCGGTCAGGCTCAGGTCGAAGGTGGCGCGGTTGACCGGTCGGCGTGGTGATCGAGACTGTGCTCGGTTCGGGGTGCACCGAGGCGGTGGTGTCGGAGCGGGGCGCCGATCGCTACGTGGTGATCTCCGCCGTCGCTCAGCGCCTGCACCTGCGCCGGCGGCTGACCCCCAGCGCGGCCAGCGCCAACGCGGCCAGGACAAACGATGTCGGCTCAGGCACGTTGTTGGCGTTGGAAGCCAAGTTCTGCGGCATCGCGGTGAAGACCACGAAGTCCTGCAGCGTGTTGTTGTACAGGCGTGTGGCGTTGAACGACTTCGCGGCGCTGGCGTCGCCCACCGCGGCCAGCCAGTCACTGGCGGCCTTGCGCTGCTGCGCGCTGCCACCGCCACTGAGATTGAAGTTGCCGGCCGTCAGGCTCAATGCAGCGTCCGTTTCGGTGACGATCTCCCAGACGGCGAGTTGGAAAGCCGCGCTCTCGTCTCGGGTATCGACAGCGGCGCCGGCCAGCGTGTAGAGCTTGCCCAGCAGATCTTCTTGGCGCGCGGTGAAGCCGTTCCCGCCACCCCCGCCCTGGGTCGGCAACAGGGTGTAGGGGGCGGCGACGTTCCAGGAGAAGGTCTGGTAGATATCGGTGCAATAGGTCAGAAAGGACGTGGTCTGGCCGTCCCGCGTGATCTGCCCTGCCAGTTCCCCGGCACCGATGACGCCCGAGGTCGCCGAGGTGGTGACGGTGGCATAACCGTAGGCAAAGCCGGTCAACTTGACGGTGGCGCTGCCGCTGACCGGCGTGGCCAGGGCCGTGGATGCGAGCAGTGCAGTGGCTAGGGCAAGGGCGGTGCGGAGCATGGTGGTGCAACCTTTGGCTGTTGATGAGACGCATCCCAGATGGCATGCGATGGACGCAGGATAGGCAGGCCTGCCGGCGCTGTGCTCCCCCCGATCGGAGGTCTGGACGGGCGCCGAGCGCCAAAACGTGAACTGCTGCGAATTCCGCCGCGATGGTCGTTGCGATGACCATCCGGTCGACCGGCCGCCCGGCGCCTGAGCCAACCCGCTGCGACCACCCTCTAAAATTCATCCCTCACGCGCAAGGTGCTTGAACCGTCGGCGCTCACCACCATCCGCCGCCATCGGGCTCAGTGCTTTCGATCCGGCAACACAAGGACCTCTCAGACATGGGTGCGCAATGGAAAGCCAAGCACAAGGACCTCGCCGCCAATGCCAAGGGCAGGCTGTTCGGCAAGCTGGCCAAGGACATCATGATCGCCGCCCGGCATGGCCCCGACCCGTCGGCGAACTCACGGCTGCGGCTGGTCGTCGAGCAGGCGCGCAAGGTCTCGATGCCCAAGGAAACCCTGGAGCGGGCGATCAAGAAGGGGGCCGGGCTCAGCGGTGAATCGGTTCACTTCGAGCACGCCCTGTACGAAGGCTTTGCACCACACCGCGTGCCGGTGATGGTCGAGTGCCTGACCGACAACCTGAACCGGGCCGCGTCCGAGATGCGCGTGCTGTTCCGCAAGGGTCAGCTGGGCAGCTCGGGCTCGGTGGCCTGGGATTTCGACCACCTCGGCATGATCGAGGCCGAACCCGCCACGCCAGGCGCCGACCCGGAGTTGGCCGCCATCGAAGCGGGCGCGCAGGACTTCGAGGCCGGCGACGAGGACGGCGCGACGGTGTTTCTGACCGACCCCGCCGACCTCGACCTGGTCAGCCGTGCGCTGCCGGCCCAGGGCTTCACCGTGCTGTCGGCCAGGCTGGGCTACAAGCCCAGGACCCCGGTCAACCCGGCCGACCTGAGCGCCGAGCAACTCGAGGAGGTCGAATCCTTCCTCGCCGCGCTGGACGCGAACGAAGACGTCCAGCATGTGTTTGCCGGGCTGCAGGGCTAGCGCCGGCTTGCGCGACCGCCGGGGCGAAAGCCTAGGCGATCAGGCTGCCAATCAGGCCCTCGAGCCGACCCGGCGGCCGACCAGCGGGTAGGCCGGGTCGGTGAAGCCCGGCGTCGACGGGTGGCCGGGGGCGACCAGCGAGTCGACCAGCGCTTCGTCGTCGGCGCTGAAGACACAGTCCAGCGCCGGGCCGTAGTCCTGCCACTGCGCCAGCGTGCGCGGCCCGGCGATGACCGAGCTGATCACTGGGTTGGCCAGCACCCAGGCGACCGCGAACTGCGCCAGCGTGATGCCCTTGGCCTGCGCATGGGCTTGCAACTGTTGCGCGATGCCCAGCGACTCGGTCCGCAACTCGGTCTCGAGGATGCGCTTGTCGCCGCGGCCGGCGCGCGTGCCGGCTTCGAGCGGCGCGCCCGGCGTGTACTTGCCGGTCAGCACGCCGCGCGCGATCGGGCTGTACGGCGCCACGCCAATGCCGTGGTGCTCGCAGGCGGGCAGGGTCTCGACCTCGGGCATCCGGTTCAGCAGGTTGTAATAGGGCTGGCACACCACCGGCCCAGGCATGCCAAGGCGCGCCGCGAGGTGGACCATCTCGGCGATGCGCCAGCCCCTGAAATTCGACAAGCCCCAGTAGCGCACCTTGCCGCCGCGGATCATGTCGTCCAGCGCCCGCAAGGGCTCCTCGAGGTCCATGCCGGCGAAGTCACGGTGCAGGTAGTAGATGTCGACATGCCCGGTCTGCAGCCGACGCAGGCTCTGCTCGAGCTCGTGGACCATCCAGCTGCGCGAGTACTGGCCCTGGTTGACCCGGCCCGACATCGCGTTGCCCAGCTTGGTGGCCAGTACCCAGTCATTGCGCTGCGGCTTGATCAGCTCGCCGACTATCTCCTCGGATGCACCCGAGGTGTAGACATCCGCGGTGTCGATGAAATTCACGCCCTGGTCATGGGCATGGGCGACGATGCGACCGGCCTCGGTCCGGTCGGTCTGGTCGCCGAACATCATCGTGCCCAGGCACAGCGCCGAGACCTTCAGGTTGCTGCGGCCGAGACGGTTGTAACGCATGGATGGCTTGCCTTTGACAGGGTTGGCGGCCCACGCTGACGGTGGGCCTGTGGGCGTGCTTTGGGTCGCCGGGCTTACCAGCCGTCGCTGCTGTCGTCGCTTGAGCCGCCACCGCCACCGCCATCGCCGCCCCAGCCATCGCCATTGCCGAAATCGACCGGCCGCTGCTCGAGTTCGCGCGCCGCCGCGTTGTCCATCGGGGGCTGGTCGTACAGGCTGGTGGAGTTGGCGCCCATGCCCGATGCTGCGCTGCCCGCCGTGTCATGGCCGCCGTGAAGCATTTTTTCGGCCAGCATGCCGGCCGCCACGCCGCCGGCCGCGGCCAGTCCCACGCCCATCAAGCCCATGCCGCCGGAGGGCTGCTGCCCGTAGCCCGGTCCGGGCCCGTAGCCCGGCGCCGCGCCCGCGCCATAGCCCGGGGCGTAGCCCGCATTGCTGCCCATGGGCCCTGCGGTCCTGGCCATGGGCATGGCAGAGGCCTGCTGGCGCCGTGTCACCAGCGCCCACACCGCCGCGGCAAGGCCCGCCAGGCCCAGCACCCAGACCCAGGTCGGGACGCCGCCCGACGACTCGGCCGGGCTGGCGACGCGCAGGCTGGCCGGCGCCGGAGCGGCAGCCGTCATCGGCGCGGCCCTGGGCTTGGCGGCCTGATGCTCGCGCTCGAGCAACTGCTCGAGCGCCCTGAACTTGGCGGCGTCGGTGAAGCCGATCTTCGGGTCGATCTGGCGTGCCTGCGCCGTCTCCTTCGCGGCCTGGTCGAAGCGCTTGTTGTGCGCCAGGATCTCGGCGTAGATGTAGTGGGCGCGGGCGCTGCCGGGCTTGGCCGCCACGACGTCCTGCATCATCACCTCGGCCTGCGCGTAGTTGCCGCGCTGGACCTCGGCCTGAACCGCATCGACGGTGGGCAGCGCCAAGGCGGCGGCGGTGAAGGCCGCGAAGGCGACAGTGACTAAAAGGCGTTGGATGCGCATGGTGGTTGGATCCTGAAGTGGACAGCCGGGAACATGGCGGCGATCGTACCGGCTTCAAGAGCCGGGCGTCTGCCTTGGGGTCACCCTGTCCTCGCCGGCCCTTGTGCCCGCCCGGAAGCCAGCCAGGCCGCTCAGCCCGCCAGCACGCCGGCAGTGGCCACGAGATGGCAGGCCGCCCGCTGCAGGCCGTCCACGCGGCGCAGCAGCGGCGCCTCGCGCAGGCAGCGCTCGGTCGAGTCGGGGCAGCGGCTCTGGAAGCGGCAGACCTGGGGCGGCGGGTCTATCGGGCTGGAAATTTCGCCCGTCAGTCGCAGCCGCGTGCCACGGCCGGGGATGGCCGAGACCAGCGCCCTGGTGTAGGGGTGTGCCGGCCGCTCGAAGACCTGGGCCGAGGGCCCAGTCTCGACGATCTTGCCCAGGTACATCACCGCCACCTGATCGGTCAGCAGGCGCACCACGTTCAGGTCGTGCGAGACGAACAGCGTGGCCAGGCCGAGTTCGCGGCGCAGCCGGTCCAGCAACTGCAGCACGACGGCCTGCACCGAGACGTCGAGCGCGGCCGTCGGTTCGTCCAGGATCAGCAGCCGTGGCCGCGCCGCCAGCGCCCTGGCGATGCCGACCCGCGCCTTCTGTCCGCCCGAGAGCTGGTGGGCGAAGCGCGACAGCAGCGCCGGCGGCAAGCCCACCTGCTCGGCCACCTCGTCGACGCGACGGTCGGCCGCGGTGCGGTCCATGCCGGCCAGCAGGAAACAGGGTTCGGCGATCGCCTCGCGCGCCGTGAAGCGAGGGTTCAGGCTGTCGCCGGCATCCTGGAACACCATCTGGATCGCCGACCGCAGCGGGTGACGGGCAAAGCCGCGTGCCGGCAGCGCGGCCAGGTCCTGGCCATCGAAGACGATGCGGCCGGCGCTGGGGTCGATCAGCCTGGCCAGCAAGCGCGCCAGCGTCGATTTGCCGCAGCCCGACTCGCCCACCAAGCCCAGGCTCTGGCCCGGCAGCAGCGACAGCGACAGATCGTCGACCGCATGCAGTTGCGCGCCGCGGCGCCCGGCCACCGGAAAATACAGGCTCAGGCGCTCGACGCTGAGCAAGGGCGTGTCAGACATGGGCATCACCGGTGGCGCAGGGCAGGGCGGCGGCCATGTTTGCTGAAGTTCCGGCCCCGGTGGGCAAGGTTGGCGGCGCCACCGCCTCGCTGCCCAGCGGATGCCAGCAGGCCACCGCCCGCTCGGCACCGGCGTCCAGCGGCGGCAGGCTGAGCCGGCAAGCCGGCGTGGCGCGATCGCAGCGCTCGACGAAGCGGCAGGCCGGCAGGTCGTCGCGCCGCAGGTCGGGCAACTGGCCGGGCACCGGCGCCAGGCTGGCCAGGGTGCTGGTCGGCCCGGGGGTCGAGGCCATCAGGCGCGCGGTGTAGGGGTGGCGCGGCGCGGCGAACAAGGCCGCGGTGGGCGCGCTCTCGACCGCGTGGCCGGCATGCATCACGACGATGCGGTCGCAGTAGGCCGCGGCCAGCGCTAGGTCATGCGTGATGAACAGCGTGGCCATGTGGCGCTCGCGCGCCAGGCCGGTGATCAAGTCCATCACCGCGGCCTGGGTGGTGACGTCCAGGCCGGTGGTCGGCTCGTCGGCGATCAGCAGGCTGGGCCGGCAGGCCAGCGCGATGGCGATCATCACGCGCTGGCACATGCCGCCCGAGAGTTCGAAGGGGTAGGCCCGGGCGCGCCGCTCGGGGTCGGCGATGCCGACTTCGCGCAGCGCCTGCACCGCCCGCTCGCGCATCCCCAGCGCCAGGTCGGGGCCGGTGCGCCCGCGCAAGGCCACCGCGTGGCGCCGCAACACGTCCTCGATCTGCAGCCCCACCGGCCGGATCGGGTTCAGCGCGGTGCGCGGGCTCTGGAAGATCATCGCGATCTCGCGTCCGCGCAAACCCGCCATGGCGGGCCCGAACAGGTCGATGCCACCGAATACCGCGCTGCCGCTGGTCACGCGCGCGGCGGCGTCCGAGATGCCGAGCAGCGCGTACGACAGCACCGACTTGCCCGAGCCGCTCTCGCCGACCAGGCCGACGATCTCGCCCTTGCGCAGTTGCAGGTTGACACCTTGCAGCGCATGGACGGTGCCCGATCGGGTGCGGAACTCGAGGCCGACATCGCGCACCGCCAGCAGCGGGGGTTGGGCGGCGTTTGCGGCTGGGGTTGCGGCGGACGTTGTGGCGGACATTGCGGCGCCGGCCTGCGGCGCGCTGGGGAGGCTTATTGCGGCTTGCATTCAGGTTCTCTTGCGCGGGTCGAACAGGTCGCGCAGCGCATCGCCCAGCAGGTTGAACGAGAACACTGCCAGCATCAGCACCGCGCCCGGACAGAAGCTGACCCACCACTCGCCCGAGACGATGAACTGCGCGCCCTCGGCGACCAGGATGCCCCATTCCGGCGTCGGCGGTCGCACGCCCAGCCCGATGAAGCTCAGGCCCGCCGCGTTGAGGATGGCCCAGCCCATGTTCAGGCTGACCTGGACCATGGCTTGCGGCAGGATGTTGGGAAACAGCTGCAGCGCCAGGATGCGCAGCTCGGAGTTGCCCGACAGCCGCGCGGCCTCGACAAAGCCGGCGTGGCGCCGCACGTTGGCCTCGGTACGGGCCACCCGGATGTAGAAGGGCAGGTTGATGATCGCGGTGGCCAGCACGATGTTGCCCACCGTGTTGCCCAGCGCCGCGACGATGCCCATCGCCAGCACGAAGAGCGGAAACGCCATGATGGTGTCGGACAAGCGGGTCACCGCCATATCCCAGCCGCCGCCCAGGAACCCGGCCGCCAGGCCCAGCGCGATGCCCAGCACGAAGGACAGCAGCACCGCCGAGACGGCCAGCCCCATGTCGAGCCGGGTGGCCACCAGGGTGCGCGACAGGATGTCGCGGCCCAGCGCGTCGGTGCCAAACCAATGTGCCAGTGACGGCGGACGCAGCGCCAGCCCGGTGTTGCTGGCCAGCGGGTCGTAGGGCGCCAGCCCCGGGCCGAACAGCGCGAGCAGCACGAAGGTCGCGAACAGCGCGACCGCCAGCAGCGTGATCGGGTTCTCGGTCAGCACATGGCGCAGGTGCTTGAGGGTCGCGCTCATGGCTGGGCCAGCGCGATGCGCGGGTCGATCAGGGTGTAGAGCAGGTCGACCAGCAGGTTCATGCCGACGAACAGCAAGCCCATCGCCAGCACGAAGCCCTGCACCGGCGCGTAGTCGCTGGCCGTCAGCGCGTCGATCGCGTAGCTGCCCACGCCCGGCCAGCCGAAGACCTTCTCGATGATCACGCTCGACCCCAGCATGAAGCCGAACACCATGCCCAGCGTCGTGACCACCGGCAGCAGCGCGTTGCGCAGCGCGTAGCGCAGCTGCACGGTGGCCGGGCTCAGGCCGCTGGCCCGCGCGCTGCGGACGAAGTCCGACGACAGCACCTGGATCATCGAGGCCCGCGTCATCCGGGCGATGGGCGCCAGCACGAACAAGGCCATCGCCAGCGTGGGCAGCATCAGCTGTCGGCAGGCCGCCCACCACAGCGCGCGGTCACCGGCCAGCAGCGCGTCGATCAGGTACAGGCCCGTGACCTGGGCCGGCGGCGAGAACATCGGATCGAGCCGGCCCAGCGGCGCCGGCGCCCAGCCGAGCAGGAAATAGAAGACATAGGACAGCAGCAGGCCGGTGAAGAAGGTCGGCAGCGACACGCCCACCGTCGTGACGACCCGGCACAGCTGGTCGACCCATGAGCCGGGCCGGCTGGCTGCCATCACACCCAGCGGCAGCGCCACCGCGCAGGCCAGCAGCAAGGCCAGCAGCACCAGTTCGACCGAGGCCGGCAGCCGCGCCAGCAACTCCTTCAGCACCGGCTGGCCGGTGGTCAGCGACAGGCCTAGGTCGCCATGCGTCAGCGCCGACACATAGTGCAGGAACTGCTCGGGCAGCGACCGGTCCAGCCCCAGCGCCTTGCGCACCTGGTCGACCGCCTCCTGCGTGGCCGCGCCGCCAGCAAAGTAGGCCGCCGGGTCGCCGGGCAGCGCGCGGGTCAGCAAGAAGGTGATCACCACCACGCCGGCCAGGTTGGGCAGCGCGGCCAGCAGGCGCCGCAGCACGGTGCGTCCCATGCTCAGCCGGCCAGCAGGCTGACATGGGCCGCGACCACGCGCCAGCCCTCGGGCAGGCGGATCCAGGTCTGGCTCTGGCGGCCTATGCGCGGGTTGCCGGCGCGCAAGAACTCGGTCATCGCGGTGGCGCTGTCACGGCCGTAAGTGGTGATCACCGTGCGCATCAGGCTGCGCGCCAGGCCGACCGACGGCCGGGCCAGGCGGAAGGCGCGGATCTCGGCGATACCGTACAGGTTCTCGCCGGCGCCGTAGCGCACGGTGTGGGCGCTGGGCCAGAACAACTCGTCCAGCACCTCGACCTGGTTGTTCACCAGCGCATGCTCGTAACGGTCGAAGGCGGCGCAGACCTCGGCGTGCACCTCGGGCAGGTTGATGTCCATCGTCATTTCTCCAATGCGGCGACGGGCGCACGAACGACGCCCTGGGCTTCGAGCGCGCGCGCCACCCGCAGTACCCGGTCTTCGCGCCAGGGCGCGGCGATGATCTGCACGCCTATGGGTAGCTGGGGTTGACCGGACTGGGCGCCCCAGACCGGCACGGTGCAGACCGGCAGGCCTATGCACGATACCGGTTGGGTCAGCAACCCCATGCTGGCGCGCGCCGGCAGGCGCTGGCCGGCGATCTCCAGCCACTCGGTGCCTATGGCCGGCGCGGCGCAGGGTGTGGCCGGGGCCAGCAGCACGTCGAAGTCGGCGAACGAGGCGGCGGCCTGCAGCGCGAACCAGCGCCGCACCCGTTGCGCCTGCACCAGCCAGGCCGCGGGCAGCAGGGCGCCGGCCAGGAAACGGTCGCGCGACAGCGGCTCGAAGTCCTGCGGCCGGCGTTGCAGGTCGGGCAGGTGCAGCGCCGAGGCTTCGGCATTGGTGATCAGAAAAGCCGCGGCGCGGGCGCGCGCAACCTCGGGCCAGTCCACCGTCTGCGTCGCGCCCAGTGCGGCGGCCACGGCGTCGACCGCGGCCCGCGCCTCGGGCAGCGCCATTTCGCGAAACCAGCCGCCCAGCACGCCGATGCGCAGGCCGGCAACCGTGGCCGGCGCTCCGGCCGCGGGCTCGAGGCCGCGCGCCACGCAGGCCGGGTCATGCGGGTCATGGCCTTGCAGCGCGTCGTAGACCAGCGCCAGGTCCTCGGCGCTGCGGGCAAAAGGACCGAGGTGGTCCAGACTGGCGACGAAGGGGTAGGAGCCGGTGCGCGGCAGCCGGCCGAAGGTCGGCTTCAGGCCGAACACGCCGCACAGCGAGGCCGGCACCCGGATCGAGCCGTTGGTGTCCGACCCCAGCGTGACCGGCAGCTGGCCGGCGGCCACCGCAGCGGCCGATCCGCCCGACGAGCCGCCGGCGATGCGGCTCAGGTCATGCGGGTTGCAGGTCGGCCCGTAATGCGTGTTCTCGGTCGAGAAGCCATAGGCGTACTCGTCCATGTTGAGCGCGCCCACCAGCACCGCGCCGGCCCGGCTCAGCCGCTGCACCAGCACCGCGTCTTGCTTCGCC
>CANGHK010000042.1 GCA_947453625.1 Burkholderiales bacterium | reverse complement strand
GACCAAGAAGGGGCCCGATGGCATACGCATCAAGGACGGCGTGCGGCTGGCGCCGGTGGTGTTCATCCCGCAGGTCACGATCTTCCCGCGCATCGCCGAGGCGATCCAGGGTTACATGCGCAAGATCGGCGTCGACTGGCAGATCACCGCGCTCGAGTCCGGCATCATGCCCGCGCGCCTGCAAGGCCAGGACTTCGACCTCTGGACCGTCACCGTGCCCTACCTGTCGGCCGGCGAGCTGATGAACTTCTACTTCGACTCCTCGCAGATCCCGGCGCCCAACCGGATGAACTGGAAGGACGCCGCCACCGACGCCGCCATCCTGAAAGGCCGCACCGCGCTGAACGCCACCGACCGTGCCGCCGGCTACCAGGCCGCGCAGGAGATCGTGATGAAGGAGCACCTGTGGATCCCGGTGATGAACTCGCGCATGTACCAGGTGTCGACCAAGAAGATCAAGGGGGCGCGCGCGCACATGCTGTTCCAGTACACCTTCTACAAGGGACTGGACGTGAGCCAATGACCCACCCCCTGCGGCCTTCGGCCGCCCCCTCAAGGGGGCAACGCCAGCGGCCCGGCAGAGCCGGTTCCGCGGCGTTTACTGGGTTGCGCCTGTGCTGTGCATTTAGCGCGGCGCTCTGCGCCATGGAGAGCTGACATGGCAGCTGGCACGCCCTCCACCGAGCCACCGCTGCTGGAGGTGCGCAACCTGCGCACCTGGTTCGACACCGAGCGCGGCCTGTTCAAGGCGGTGGACGGCATCAGCTTCTCGGTCGGTCGCGCGCGATCGGTCGGGCTGGTGGGCGAATCGGGCTGCGGCAAGAGCGTGACCTCGCTCTCGCTGATGGGCCTGGTGTCCTCGCCGCCGGGCCGGGTCAGCGCCGACGCGCTGGTCTTCGAGGGCCGCGACATGCTGGGGCTGTCGGCCAACGAACGCCGCTTGCTGCGCGGCGGCCGAATGGCGATGGTCTTCCAGGAGCCGATGACCTCGCTGAACCCGGTGCACAGCATCGGCCAGCAGATCGTCGAGGCGATACGGGCGCATTCGGACCTGTCGAATGACTCGGCAAAGGCGCGCGCGATCGAGGTGCTGGAACTGGTGCGCATCCCGTCGCCGGCGCAGCGCTTCGACGACTTTCCGCACCAGCTGTCGGGCGGCATGCGCCAGCGGGTGATGATCGCGATGGCGCTGTCTTGCGAGCCGTCGCTGCTGATCGCCGACGAACCCACCACTGCGCTGGATGTGACGATACAGGCCCAGATCCTGGATCTGCTGCGCGACCTGCAGCAGCGCCTGGGCATGGCGATCCTGATCATCACCCACGACCTGGGCGTGATCGCCGAACTGGTCGACGAGGTGATCGTGATGTATGCCGGGCAGGTGGTCGAAAGCGCGCCGGTCAAAGCACTGTTCGACGACCCCCAGCATCCCTACACGATAGGCCTGCTGGGCTCGATCCCGCGGCTGGACGTCAGCCGCGCGCGGCTGGCCACCATCGAGGGCACCGTGCCCAGCCCGGCCGACCAGCCCGCCGGATGTCGTTTTGCGCCGCGCTGCCCGTTCGCGGACGCGCGCTGCCACGCCCAGGCGCCGCCGCTGCGCACGCTGGGCCCGTCGCACCTGACCGCCTGCTGGAAGGCCCCGGTGGAACAGGGCTTGCCCGCCAACCTGGCAATGGACCTGGTGCGATGAGCGACGACGACGTGAGCGCCAGCGACAACGGCGATGACACCCGCAATGACCTCCGCAATGACACCCGCGACACGCCCCTGCTGAGCGTGCGCGGCCTGGTCAAGCATTTCCCGGTCAAGCGCGGCGTGGTGATCAGCCGCGTCGCTGGCCAGGTGCGGGCGGTGGACGACGTCAGTTTCGACATCGCGCGCGGCGAGACGCTGGCCCTGGTGGGCGAGTCGGGCTGCGGCAAGTCGACCACCGGCAGGCTGATCCTGCGCCTGATCGCGCCCACCGCCGGCGCGGTGCGCTTCAAGGGCCAGGACATCGCCCACCTGCCCGACGAGCCCATGCGGGCGATGCGCCGCCACCTGCAGATCATCTTCCAGGACCCCTATGCCTCGCTGAACCCGCGCATGACGGTCGGCGACATCCTGGCCGAGCCGATGGCGGTGCACGGCCTGGGCAGCGAAGCCGAGCGGGCCGACCGGGTGCGTGAGCTGCTGGCGGTGGTCGGCCTGCTGCCCGAGCACGCCCGCCGCTACCCGCACCAGTTCTCGGGCGGGCAGCGCCAGCGCGTGGGCATCGCGCGCGCGCTGACGGTGCGGCCCGAGCTGATCGTCTGCGACGAGGCGGTGTCGGCGCTGGACGTGTCGATCCAGGCCCAGGTGGTCAACCTGCTGCAAGACCTGCAAAAGCGCTTCGGCCTGTCCTACCTGTTCATCGCCCACGATCTGGCGGTGGTCAAGCACATCGCCGACCGCGTGGCCGTGATGTACCTGGGCAAGCTGGTCGAGATCGCCGACAAGGCCGGCCTCTACGCACGGCCGCTGCACCCCTACACCCAGGCCTTGCTGTCGGCCATTCCGCGGCCGCAGCCGGGCTTGCAGCGCCAGCGCATCCTGTTGCCGGGCGATGTGCCCAGCGCGATGAACCCGCCGGAGGGCTGCCGCTTCCACACCCGCTGCGCGCATGCGCAAGACCGCTGCCGACGCGAGGAGCCGGCGTTGCGCGACGCCGCGCCGGGTCACAGCGTGGCCTGCCACTTCTTCGAGACGCTGCCCCGCCCTGAAGAGGCCGTGGCCGCGCCAGGCGGTGGCCAGAGCCGTTTTGCGCTGCGGCTGGCCGCCTACGAAGCGGCGCGGGGGCGGGGGGCGTAGCGGGCGCCTTCAAGCTATTGAGACGCGCTGTCGCGCTTGCTGGTCACGCGAGGCGAGGACGGTTGCCCGCGCACTTCGGCGCAGGTCGGCCACCGTATCGGCCTTGAGTTCAATGCGCAGTTGCCTGGCCCGACCCGGTTCAGGCGCACCGCGCGTTTACGCCTCTGACAGGTACTTGCCGTTTACCCGTCAAACAGCTGTCGTGCAAAAACTACCCTGGCGGGTTGAGTCCGCTGACCGCAAGAGGGCACCCTGCGAGCTTCGCGTGAAACAAGTCCTCACCATCATTGACCAACTGCCAAGCTGCCAGCAGGCTTCCCCGCGCGGATGGCGGAATCCATTTTCGAGGGCCTGCGCCAGGCGGCTGAGCGCTTGGCCAGGATGCCCAAGGCATAGCAGGTCGACCCGCTGGCACTGACTCGCCCGCTGCGCCTTGCCGTCGCCTGCACATGGCGGACCGCAAGCTTGCTGGACCACCCCCAAGCGCTTCGACGCCGCACCGCGTCAGCGGCCAGCCCAAATCCGCACCTGCGGTCTGGGTCCCAACGCCGGCGTGGATACTGGCCCCTCCACCCCAGGAAGCCGCCGATGACCATCCCCGAGATCTCCCCGCATGTCCACACCGCCATCGACGCCGAGGGCATCGCCACGCTGACGGTCCGCGGCGCCAAGGCCATGAACATCATCGGCTCGCCGGCCATCCTGGCCGTCACCGACGCGCTGGCCCGGCTGCGCGACGAGCCTGGACTGCGCGTGCTGGTGCTGCGCGGCCAGGGCGACCAGGCCTTCATCGGCGGCGCCGACATCGGTGAGATGGCCGGCCTGACGCCGGCCACGGCCGAGGCGTTCATCACCCGGCTGAAGGACTTGTGCGAGGCCGTGCGGCTGTTCCCGGTGCCGGTGATCGCGCGCATCGCCGGTTGGTGTCTGGGCGGCGGGCTCGAAGTGGCGATGGCCTGCGACCTGCGTCTGGCCAGCAGCGATTCGCAGTACGGCATGCCCGAGGTGCGGGTGGGCATTCCGTCGGTGATCCACGCCGCGCTGATGCCGCGCCTGATCGGGCCGGCAGCGGCGGCCTGGATGCTGCTGACCGGCGACACCGTCGACGCGGCCACTGCGCTGGCCCAAGGCCTGGTGCACCGGGTCTGCGCGCTGGACTCGCTCGACGCCGAGGTGCAGCGCACCGCGCGCCAGCTGGCCGGCCTGGGGCCGCGCGTGCTGCGACAGCAGAAGGCGCTGCTGCGCGACTGGGAGCGGCTGCCGCTGGACGAGGCCATCGCGCGCAGCGTGGCCGAGTTCGCCAGCGCTTACACCACCGGCGAGCCGCAGCTGCACATGCAGCGCTTCCTCGACCGCAAGCGCTGAGCTTGCCCGGCGCTGGCTGATACGCTCGGATTCCCCCTTCCCCTCAACCTTCCGGCCTGTTTCCAGGCGCCCGCGATGACCGAAACTCTCTTCACCCCGCTCGCCCTGGGACCCGCCCGGCTGCAGCACCGCGTGGTACTGGCCCCGCTGACCCGCATGCGCGCCAGCCCCGATGGCAACATGCCCACGGCGCTGAACGCGCAGTACTACGCCCAGCGCGCCACGCCCGGCGGCTTGCTGATCGCCGAGGCGTCGCCGGTGTCGTGGCAGGGCCATGGTCACCCCAATGTGCCGGGCATCCACACTGCGGCGCAGATCACTGGTTGGAAGTTGGTCACCGAGGCGGTGCATGCCCGCGGCGGCGTGATCTTTCTGCAGCTCTGGCATACCGGCCGTGTCTCGCATTCCAGCCACCAGCCTGACGGCGCCACGCCGGTCGGCCCGTCGGCGATCGCCGCCCAAGGCACGACGATGGACAAGCGCGGCCAAGCCGTGCCCTACGAGCTGCCGCGCGCGCTTGAACTGGACGAGATGCCGGCGCTGATCGACAGTTTTCGGCAGGCGGCCGCCAACGCCATCAGCGCCGGCTTCGACGGGGTCGAGATCCACGGCGCCAACGGCTACCTGCTCGAGCAGTTTCTGCAATCGCGCAGCAACGTCCGCACCGACCGCTACGGCGGCAGCATCGAGAACCGCTGCCGGCTGCACCTGGAGATCGCCGCGGCGGTGGCGGGCGAGATCGGCGCCGATCGCACCGGCATCCGCCTGTCGCCCTGGGGCGTGGCCAACGACAGCGGCGAGGCCGACCCGCTGCCGCTGTACAGCCACCTGGTCGCCGAGCTCGCCAAGCTGGGCCTGGTCTACCTGCACCTGGTCGAGCCGCGCGCCAGCGGCACCGGCAAGGCCGACATCGTCCGCGACGGCCAGCCGTCGGCGGCGCAGGTCTTGCGCCCGCTGTGGCCCGGGGTGCTGATCGATGCCGGCGGTTTCGACCGCGACGGCGCGCTGCAGGCGGTGGCCGACGGTCGTGCCGACGCGGTGGCCTTCGGGCGCTACTTCATCTCCAACCCGGACTTGCCGCGGCGCATCGAGATCGGCGCGCCGCTGACGCCCTACCACCGCCCCACCTTTTACGGTGGCGGCGCGGCCGGCTACACCGACTACCCGACGCTGGA
This sequence comes from Burkholderiales bacterium, assembly GCA_947453625.1. GTDB lineage: Bacteria > Pseudomonadota > Gammaproteobacteria > Burkholderiales > Burkholderiaceae_C > Pseudaquabacterium. The sequence continues at coordinate 40,475 of CANGHK010000042.1, read as the reverse complement.
CGCGTAGGCCGCCGGCTGAGCCGGGATGGGCAGGATAGGCGGGATAGGCGGGGCATTGCCGGACCTGCCCGCCAAGTTCAACCCATCGGCGCCGACAACGCACTGGCCAGCGCCGCATTGAACGCCTCCGCCGCCTCGAATTGCACCCAGTGGCCGGCCTGCGGCGCGATGTCCAGCGACTGAAATCCCGGCGCGCGCGCCAGCACCTGGGCGATCAGCGGCAGGCGGTGGCGGTACAGCACGTCCTGCGCCCCCCACAGGCCCCACACCGGGCAGCGCACGTGGGGCAGCAGCAGCGCCATCGAGTCGGTGAGCATCAGCCGCCGCTTGCGCAGCCGGTCGCGCTCGACATTGGCGGCGTGCAGCGCCACCGCCAGTGCGCTGGCCGATTCCTCCCGCGCCAGCATCAGCTGCAGCAGGTTGTGGCGATGCACTGCCTCGCGCGCCGCGCCAGCGGGCAGGTCCTCCCAGCGCCGCAAATCCAGTGGCGGCAGCCTGTCGGCGCTCAACGCCGGGCTGCCGACCAGCACCAGCCGCGCCACCCGCGACGGCCGGGCCTGCGCCCACAGCCCGGCCACCAGGGCGCCGAAGGAGAAGCCGACCAGGTCCACCGGCGTGCTGCCCACCAACGCCTGCAGGCCGCTCTCCAGCCAGCCCGGCAGCACATCGGCATCGTGGCCGTCGGGCGGCGGCGCGGACTCGCCGAAACCGGGCAGGTCGGGCACCCAGACCGCATGGCCGGCGCGGGCCAGCGGTTCGATGTTGCGCACCCAATGCGTCCAGCTGCCCGAGCCACCGTGCAGCAGCAGCACCGGCCGCCCGTCTGCGGGTCCCCAGCGGTGCCATGCCAGCACGCCGTCGCCGCAGGGTGTCTCGGTGCGCTGGGCGCGGGCGCGCAGCACTGCCATGTCATTCAACGTGTTCATCGCGGCAGTCTAGAAGCCCCGCCGCCAGGCGCCCGCTACGATGCGCCATTTCCCTTCGCCCGCCAGGTGGCCCCCATGCAAGCAATCCGCGTTCACGACTTCGCCCTCGGGCCGCGCCTGGACACCCTGCCCGACCCGCTGCCCGGCCCCGGCCAGGTGCGGGTGCGGGTGCAGGCCTGCGGCATCTCGTTCTTCGACCTGCTGATCGCCCGCGGCGGCTACCAGTGGCGCCCGCCGCTGCCGTTTGCCGTCGGCAGCGAGTTCGCCGGCGTGGTCGACGCGCTGGGGGAAGAAGTCGGCGACGGCGCGGCCACTGGCTTCAGCCTGGGCGACCGGATCTGCGGCTCCAGCTCGATAGGCGCCTGGGCCCAGCAGCTGTGCCTGCCGGCTGACGCGCTGCACGCCGTGGCGCCGCAGGCCTCGGTCGAGGAGGCTGCGGTGTTGAACACGCCCTACGGCACGGCGCTCTACGCGCTGCGCGAGCGCGGCCGGCTGCAGCCGGGCGAGACGGTGCTGGTGCTGGGTGCTACCGGCAGCATCGGCCATGCGGCGGTGCAGCTGGCGCGGGCGCTGGGCGCGCGGGTGATAGCCGCGGCCAGCGGCGCCGCCAAATGCGCGGCCACCCGCGAGGCCGGTGCCGACGAGGTGGTCGACGTCACGGAAGAAGACTGGAAAGACCGCGTCAAGGCGCTGGCCGGGCCGCGCGGGGTCGACGTGGTGCTCGACCCGGTCGGCGGCGCGCTGATGGACACCGCTTTCCGCACCCTGGGCTGGGGCGGCCGCCACCTGGTGGTCGGCTTTGCCAGCGGCCAGATCGGCAGCCTGCGCGGCAACCTGGCTATCGTGAAAGGGGCGTCGCTGATCGGCGTCGACCTGCGCCAGTTCCGCGAGCGCGAGCCCGATGGCGCGCGCTTGCTGCTGCAGGACGTGGCCGCGCTGCACCGCGACGGCCGCATCCACCCGCGCATCGCCGCGCGCTTCCCGTTCGACCGCCACGCCGAGGCCTTCGCGATGACGCAGGACCGCGCCACGATCGGGCGGGTGCTGCTGCTGCCTTGAACGGTGGCGGTCCGGCAGGCCTGAGTCCTTGGCGACACCGCCAAACCCGTCACGCCGGCATAGTTCGCCAAACCGTTCGCGCCACTTTCTTGCTGGGGAATTCATCATGGAGCTTGCCAAGCCGCAGCTCGACATCGGACTGTTCACCAACCAACGCGACGAGCAGTTGGCTTTTTGGCAGCAAACCGTCGGTCTGGCCTATGACCACATGGGCAAGCTGGGTGGCGGCATGCAGCAGCACCGCCACCATGTGAACGGGTCGATCCTGAAGGTCAACCATGCCCGCGCCCCGCTCAAGCCGGCGCCGGCCAGCGGCCTGGTCGGCCTGCGCATCGCGCGTCCGGGCTTGCTGGCACGCACCGAGCTTGCCGATCCCGACGGCAACCGCGTCACTCTGGTGCCGCCAGGCGATCAGCAGGTGGACGGCATTGCGATCGAATTGAGGGTCAACAACCGCGACGCGCATGAGCATTTCTGGCGCCATGTGATGCAGTTCGAGCGGGTGGCACCGGGCGTCTACCGCTGTGGCAACAGCTTGGTGATGGTCGTCGGCGAACACCCCGTCGCGCGCAGTGACGACTGGCGGGCGCCAGGCTGGCGTTACACCACGGTCCAGGTGCGCGACTGCGTCGCCGAGCATGAAGGCGTGCTCAGCCGAGGTGGCCAGGAGGGCGCGCCGCCGGTGCTGCTGGGTGAGACGGTGCGGATGTCTTTCGTCCGCGATCCGGATGGCAACTTCATCGAACTGTCCCAGCGCGCGTCGCTGGTCGGGCACCTGGACTGAGCGGCTGGCGCCGGATCGGCCACCGAGGCATGAATGCCGGGCTTGACCCCCGCCGCAGGCCAGTACGATGACGCCATGCCGGGACATCCAGGTGAACTAGCCCGGTACGCCCAGCCGCGCCAGATCCTCCAGGTCCTGCTGACGTTGTGCGGCGCGACGGTCGTAACTGGCCTGGTTCTTGGTGCACAACAGCGTGTACGGTCGACCGCGCTTGTCGGTCGCGCAGTCCAGGTCGCAGCCATCGCTGCGTACCGTGTCCTCCAGATGCCGGCGATCCGCTTCACTCGCCTTGAAAGCCCAATGCCGCTGGCCGGGGTCGACCAGGAACCGGCCCAGTGCAAGGCAGCTGCCACATTGGCAACGGGTGGTGCCAGCGCGGGTCCAGTCGGCGGGCGCTTCCAGCAGGATTGCCAATCGCGCATGGAGGTGGTCCAGGCAGGCGGCGCGCAAGCGCTGAAAGGCGGCCGTCGAACCCGCGCCGGCCTGCTGCGGCACCATCTGCCTGACGGCCGGCAGGATGACCGCGTCCAGGCCGTAGGTCATTGGCCAGGCCAGCAGGTGATCCACCGCGGCGTCCGCCAGCGTCGGGTCGATGCGGGACAGCGCCGTCACGCTGTCGACGACAAAGCCGGCATCGACGGGCTGCGCCCGCCAGGCGGTAGCCGCCTCTGAGGCCCGCGCCGGATCGCCCGGCAGCGCCAGCAGCAGCGCCTTGCCGGCCGGGGCGAGGTGGTCCGCAATCGCGTCCACTCGCGCGACGCGGGCCAGCAGGTCGGCGCAACTGCAAGGGCAGATCTCGGCGTTGGCGGCGACGATGCGCTCCAGCCATTTTCCGGCCCGTGGCGCCGGCAGCAGGCCCAGGGCCAGTTGCACGGCGTCGTTGTCGCCCTTGCCATGCCCGCCCGTGGCGATGACGTCGGCCAGGATCGCTTCGACGCGCTCGGTGTCCTTCAATCGGACCATCAATCCGAGCATCCTGGCGCCGGCGCTCTCGTCGACCTGCTGCCGGTAGTAGGGCTGCTTTTGCCAGCGGCGCAGCATGTGGCCGGCGAGTTGATGCGCCTCGCGCCACACCGGCGATTCGCGGTCCTGATCGCCCGCGGCCCAGCGTCCGGCCAATTCGCCCAGGTAAGGCAGGGTGACCGGCAAGCCGCCTTGGTTGAGGACCGCCAGGCGGCGCTCCTTGGGCCACAGCACCAGCGCCGCCCGGCTGTAAGTGCGCTCGAACGACGCGCCTTCGTTGCCGGTGGCCTCCTGGAATTGCTGCTCGTCGGGTTCCATGTCGGCCAAGGCATCGGCCGGGCAAAGCTCGTCATCTTCGAAAGGCAGGGGGCCAAACGCCACCGAACTGCCATCGGGTCTGACCCAGCCCGACAGCGTCCGACTGGACTCGAAGATCTCGCCGATCTCGAATTCCTCGTCGCCATCATCATCTCTTTGCCAACGGCTGCGTCGTGAGTAGCCGGTGTACTCGGCCGAACCACTTTCCTCTACCGTCAGCAGCGCGACATGGAGATCACAGCCGGCCCGCGCAGCCGCCGCGGTGAGCACGGCGCCCGCGGCAGCGTCGGCGCCCTTGAGCGTCGGAAACGACAATTCGGCGGACGTGTAGGCATGCTCGAGCGGGAACACCAGCTTTTCGGGGCTGTCGTCGTCGGGCGCTGACTTGGCGGCCGACCAGCGCCGCAGCAGCGCCTCGAGACCGGCTTGTTCCTTGTCATGGTTGGGCGGCCCGAGCGCGCGGCCACCGCCCTGGCGCAGCAGGTTGTAGACCAGCACCATCCGGTAGCCCGAGGACACCGGCAGCACCTCGTGCACGCAATCGGCATAGAAGGCTGCGAACGCCACTTCCGACGGGTCTTCGCAGCGCATCGCCAGGCGCACCTCGCGGCCCTTGTGGCGCACCAGCAGGTCGCCGCCGCTGTGCAAGGAGGGCAGCGTGATCAGCAGCGTGGCGAACATGCCGGGGCTCTTCTCGGTGTCGCGGTGGCTGACGAAATGGCTGCCCTCGTCGTAGATCAGCAGCTTGTACAACTCGGCCGCCACCGGCTCGTCCACGCCCAGCCCATCGCAAGCCCGCGCCACGATGGCATCCATCGTCCCGGCCCAATGCTTGCCGTCTATCCGGACCCGGTCGGCGCCGATCTGCCAGGTTTTCCGAACCGTGGTGTCGACCAGGGTTTCGACGCCACGGCCGTAGGGCGCGCGCTCGGCCACGGCGATCAACTGCTCGGCCTGGGCCGGCAGCAAGGGCAGGGCCAGCGGGCCGACACCCAGCACCTCCAGGCGCGGTGCCCGCAGTTCGGCCACGCCCATGGCATGGAAATCCCCGGGTCGGCGGACCTTGCTCAGCAGCGTGGCCAGTTTGTCAGCGATTGAAGGCATGGGGTGTTCTCTCCATTGGGCGCGTCCACGGTTCACCGCCCTGCCGGGCCCGCCACGGCGCCGTCGATGGATGGCGCGCGATGGGTGGTGCTCGATGGGTGGCGCGATTCACGCGTTTGAAATGTCAATCAGCGCAGATTGTCCGCCTGGCGCCATGGCCCGGTCCCAGGCGAGATCGCGTCGAACCGGTTCGGCAAGCCAGCGGCCGGGTGATGTCCTGGCGACAGGGGTGCCAGACCGCTTCGACTACGATGGTTTGCAACATGACGCACCCATTGGAAAAACCCGGCCACACCACCCTCGGCCTGTGGTCGCTGTGCCTGGCCTATTTCGCGATGGGCACCTCGTCGATCGCGGTCGTCGGGCTGGTCAACAACATGGCGGTCGACCTGGGCGTGTCCAAGCCCGATATCGCGGTGCTGATCACGGTGTTCGCGCTGACCTTCGCGCTGGCCGCGCCGCTGCTGCAGGTGGCGGCCGGCAGCCTGCCGCGGCGCACGCTGCTGCTGGGCGGGCTGGGCGTGATGGCGTCGGGCTGCCTGCTCAGCGCGCTGGCGCCGACCTACGGCGGCGTGGTCGCGGCGCGGGTGCTGATGGCGCTGGGGGCGGCCGCGGTCGGGCCGGTGGCCTCGGGGCTGGGCGCCGGGCTGGTGCCCCCCGAGCGCCAAGGCCATGCGCTGGCGGTGGTGTTTGGCGGCATGACGCTGGCCAGCGTGCTGGGGTTGCCGCTGACGTCCTGGCTGGGTGCGCTGCTGGGCTGGCGTTGGATGTTCGGCGGGCTGGCCCTGCTCGGCCTGCTCACCGCGCTCGCGATCGCGCTGCTGGTGGGCGACCGGCGCGCCGCGCCCAGCGTCTCGCTGGCGAGCTTTGGCCAGGTCTTTCGCCAGCCGGCCGCCGCCTGGTCGGTGGCGATGTCGGTATGCCATATGTCCGCGCAGTTCTCGCTGTTTGCGCTGGTCGCGCCCTTTCTCCAGGAGCGCTTTGGCGTCAGCCCTGGCCAGTTGTCGATCGCGCTGCTGGTGGGCGGCCTGAGCGGGGTGGCCGGCAACCTGCTGGCGGGCCGTCTCGGCGACCGCCTGGGCGCGCCGCGCAGCCTGCAGGCCTCGGTGATCGGCATGGCTTGCGCCAGTGGCGCGATGCTGCTGCTGCCCGGGCTGCCCTGGCTGGGCATTGCCGCCTACGGCTTCTGGTCGATGTCGGGCATGGGCTTTTACGCGCCGCAGCAACGCAGGCTGATCGGCCTGGCGCCCGAGTTGCGCAACCTGCTGCTGGCGATCAACGCGTCGGCGCTCTATGTCGGCATGTCGCTGGGCGCGGCGGCCGGCAGCCAGGCCTGGTTGCACCTGGGCCCCGGGTCGCTGCCGGCGGTGGCGCTGGGATTCATCGCCTGCAGCATGGCCACCTTCCTGCTGTCGCGCCGCGCCGAACTGGGCCGGACGGCAGCGCTGGCCAGCGCCTGAGGACTGGCCCGAACCGACTGCATGCCGCCAGCGACCCGGCGGCTATCCTGCAGAGCAGACACAGGCGCGGCGCACCGTCCCACGCGCATAATTTTGCTCCAGGCAACAAGGGCGAGGCATGACCACAAGCCAGCAGATCGACGACTTCCGTCAGTTCAATCGCTTCCATACCCGCCTCATCGGGGCGCTGAACGACCGGCTGCCCAGTGCAGGCGCATCGCTGCCACAGGCCGGCGTCCCTGGCGAGATCGCCGACGCCTCGGCGACGTCGGGCTCGGACGAGGCGATCGGCGCCTTGCTCGCCCGCCTGTCACCGCGCGAGCAGCGCGAACTGGTCGGCGCGATGGCCCGTATCCGTCGCCTGCTGGGCGACTTGCCGGCGAACCCGGCCTTCACGCTGCGCGATCCCTTGCCGGGTGACCTGGGCTGGATCGTGCATCGGCAGGCGCGACTGTACGCCGAGGAATACGGCTGGGACTGGAGCTTCGATGCGCTGGCGGCCGAGATTGCGGCGCAGTTCGTCCGCAGCTTCCAGCCGGATCACGAACGCTGCTGGGTGGCCGAGCGCGCGGGCGAGGTGGTCGGGGCTGTCTTCGTGGTGCGGCAGGACGACGAGACGGCCAAGCTGCGGATGCTGTATGTCGAGTCGTCAGCGCGCGGCTTGGGCCTGGGCCGGCGGCTGGTCGACGAGTGCCTGCAGTTTGCCACCGCCAAAGGCTACCGCCGCATGGTGCTGTGGACCAACGACGTGCTGGTCTCGGCCCGGCGCATCTACGAGGCCGCGGGTTTCCGCCTCGTCGAGCAGGAAGCCCACCGCAGCTTCGGCAAGGACCTGATCGGTCAAGTGTGGGCCCGCGACCTGTGAGTCCCGGCCGGCATGCCGCCGGCCAAGGCATCCGCCGATCCGCAACTCGCCAATGCCTGGGGTCGACCCACGAGCATGTCCCGCGCCCTGTCACCCAAAATCAGCAGATCGTTTGCGAAACGGCAAATGTACTGGCCCGCGACGCTCAGCCAGAACGTGAAAACCTTCGCCTTGTGCCGTTCGACCTGAACCAGAATGCAGCCATCCCGCAGCGATCGATCGGTGATCGGTGGCTGAGAACGAAGTGCCCAGGGTCAATCCTTGCAGTCCCGTGGTCGGTCTTGATGAGGCATGGCGCGTGCTGACTGCGTCGATATTCACGCGAGGGGGCGGCGAGCCATGAAAAAGCATCCTCCTCCTGGACCGTCTGAGTCAGGGATCGACATTGTGTCATTGTGCAAACCGGAGCTGGGCTTCTCGACGCTGCTCGACCTGCACATGAAGCTGCTGGCCGGCAAGGCGCCCCACTGTGAGCTCCAATGGTCGAATCTGGATGCCGCGCAGAAGTTGTCGGTGTCACTCGCCACTGTGATCGGTTGGCGAATGGGTTATTTGCTGCCCGCGCCCTATCAGCTGCAATCGTTGCTTGATCATCTGTTGCTGCCGGCACCTGCCGGACTCGGCGCCGCAGGCACTGCTGTTGCTCATCTGCATGCCACGCCGACCCAGGCAGCGGCTATGGCCGTCGCGCTGCAAGAAGCCTACGACCGCGATCCATTGCCAAGGCTGAGTACGCCGCTTTCCGATCCGCTGCAGGTCTTGGGCCGGTCCGAATTCGCGAACTGGTTGCATGAGCGTGGCTGGACGATGCGCGAGATCGGCGACCGGCTCGACGTTTCGAGAACCAGAGTCGCCCAGTTGCTGCAGCATCGACAGCGCAGGCTGGCCAGTGAATCGAAGGCCCTTGCCCACTGCATGGATGCACTTGTGGTGTGTTCAACAGCGCCCAAGCCGCAGTCCGCGTCTGTCTGGCCGTTCCCGATATCGATACCGGCGGGGCCTCAAGCCGGCCCTGGCGCCGCGCAGCGGTCGGGCGAGACAGGATCACCGACCCCGGGTCAGTTCGGGTAGCGGGACTTCGAGCTTCTCCAGCCGCTGCCCTGTTACCGTTCAAGCCCGGCTGGCCGGCAAGTGGGCCGGGTGCATCCCCGCCCGCCACCCTGCCCGCTTTCGCCTCGACCCCCTGCAAGGATCCCCCAGTGAGCATTCAGCTGTACGCCTTCGACACCCCCAATGGCCGCAAGATCAGTGTCGCGCTGGAGGAGATGGCCCTGCCCTACGAGGTGCATGTCGTCGACATCACCCGGCAGCAGCAGTTCGACCCGGCCTTCCTGAAGATCAGCCCGAACAACAAGATCCCGGCGATCGTCGATCCGGCGGGGCCGGGCGGGCAGCCGATCAGCGTGTTCGAGTCGGGCGCGGTGCTGATCTACCTGGGCGAGAAGTCGGGCCGGTTCTGGCCGCAAGACCCGGTGGCGCGGGTGGCCGTGCTGGAGTGGCTGATGTTCCAGATGGCCGGCTTCGGGCCTATGCCCGGCCAGGTCCACCATTTCGCCGCGCTGGGCGACGAGACCGAGCGACGCTACGGCTTGGCGCGCTTCCTGGCTGAAACCCGGCGGCTTTACGGCGTGATGGACCGGCGTCTGGCCGAGCACGAGTACTTCGCCGGCGACTTGTCGATCGCCGACTTCGCGATCCTGGGCTGGGTCTGGCGCCACGCCCGCCACCAGGTCGATCTGGCCGACTATCCGCAAGTGCAGCGCTGGTACCAGACGCTGATGGCCAGGCCGGCGGTGGCGCGGGGCTTTGCGGTGGCGCTCAAGAACGTCGATTAGCGCGCTGCAGGCCGGTTCAAGTCGCTGTCAGCGCGGGCCGCTGTCGGGAGCTTCAGCGGCATCGACCGCCTCTTCCAGCAGTTCGAGCGCGGCCATCGCGAACGCGATCATGTTGGCCTGGCGGTCGTCGTGGCCGGTGCGCAGCATGCGCTCGCGCATCACCGGGCCATCGACCGCCATGCAGCTGTGCCCGGCGGGGTCGCCGTAGGTGTTGCCGGTCGGTCCGGCAGCACCCGTCTCCGCCAGGCCCCAACTGGCCCGGAACCGCGTTCGCTGGTGGCGCGCCAGCAAATTGGCATAGGGCAGACTCGACGACCGCATGCCGGTGGTGTCGTCGGACGTCAGGGTGGTCAGCAGCCGGCGCGACCTCCGGGTGTAGAGCACCGCGCCGCCGAAGTAGTAGGCCGAGGCACCGGCACGCGCCAGCAAGGCGGCCGAGATCAACCCGCCGGCCGAGGACTCCGCCACCGCGACCGTCTCGCCGCGCGCCACGAGTTTGTCCCCCACGCGGGTGCCCAGCGCAAACAGCTTGGTGATGTCCATCGTCGTCCGTCCTTTTCTTCTGGGTCCAGTCTAGCCGCAGTGGCCCGTCCGCCATCGGCACCCTCGCGCAGCCACCCGCCGTCGGCATGACAATGCGCCCGCCATGCGCCGGATAACCTCGTCCGGTCCGCGCATTCACAGGAAGGGTTTTTATGGCGCTTTACGATGTCTTTGCGCGCGGGGTGGCCCTGGTGGGTGCCGGCGCCATCCAGTGGCGCAGGCTGCGGGGCACGGTGCGCACCCCGGCGGTGGGCACGGCGCCCCAGATCCCGGCCGCCCGGCCTCAGGGTCGCATCCCGACGCTGAAGATGCCCACGGCCCAAGGCTGGGCGCCGGGGCAGTTGCCGGCCGCGGCGCCAGGCCTGAGGGTCAACGCCTTCGCGGCCGGGCTGAAGCATCCGCGCTGGATCCAGGTGCTGCCCAACGGTGACGTGACCGTGGCCGAGGCCTTGCAGGCGGGCGGCCGGCCCCGCTCGCTGTTCGACCATGCGATGGTGGCGACAATGCGCCGCGCGGCCGCCCTGGGCGTCAGCCCCAACCGCATAACGCTGCTGCGCGATGCCGACGGTGATGGCGTGGCCGAGCAGCGCCACACCCTGCTGGACAAGCTGAACCAGCCCTTCGGCATGGCGCTGCTGGGAGACACCTTCTACGTCGGCAACACCGACGGCGTGGTGGCATTCCCGTACACCGAGGGCAGCACGACGATCAGCGCGCCGGGCAGCCGGCTGACCACCTTCAAGCCCGGCGGCCACTGGACGCGCAGCCTGCTGCCCAGCGCCGACGGCCGCCGGCTCTACATCGGCGTCGGCTCGCTCAGCAACATCGCCGACCACGGCATGACGGCCGAGCAAGGCCGCGCCTGCATCCACGAGCTGGATCTGGCGAGCAACCAGTGCCGCGTCTTCGCGGACGGCCTGCGCAACCCGGTGGGCATGGCCTGGGAGCCGGTCACCGGCGCGCTGTGGACGGTGGTCAACGAGCGCGACGGCCTGGGCGACGAGACGCCGCCCGACTACCTGACCGCGGTGGTCGATGGCGGCTTCTACGGCTGGCCGTTTTGCTACTGGGGCCAGACGGTGGACGACCGCGTGCCGCAGGACCCGGCCCGGGTGGCCCGCGCACTGACGCCCGACTACGCGCTGGGCGGGCACACCGCGTCGCTGGGCCTGTGCTGGATGCCGGCCGGCACCTTGCCCGGATTCGATGGGGACGGCATGGTCATTGGCCAGCATGGCTCGTGGAACCGCAGCACGCTCAGTGGCTACAGGGTCGTGTTCGTGCCCTTCGCCAACGGTCGGCCCGCGGGGGCGCCGCGCGACATCCTGTCCGGTTTTCTGGCGCCTGACGAGTCGGTGTCCTTCGGCCGCCCGGTGGGCGTGGCCCTGGGGCCGGACAAGAAGTCGCTGCTGGTGGCCGACGACGTGGGCGACGTCATCTGGCGGGTGACCGCCGCCTAGCGCTGGCGACGTGCGGCTGGGCCTGCGCTTGGCGGGTGGGTCCCGCGTCACCAGCGACGAAAATGGAAACGTTGACACCCCGCTCCTGGGCGAGCGGGCCTTTTACTGAACGACCCAAACAACGATAGCGGAGACGATGATGAAATTTGAAGAAGTGGTCCAGACGCGGCGGAGCATCCGGGGTTACCTGAAGCAGCCGGTTCCCAAGGCGCTGGTCCGGGAAATCCTCGAGCTTGCGATGCGCGCGCCGACCTCGCTCAACACCCAGCCCTGGAATTTCTATGTCGTGACCGGCGATGTGCTCGACCGTATCCGCAAGGGCAATATGGAGCGCAACCTGGCCGGCGTGCCAGACTCGCGCGAATTCCGCATGGGCCCGGGCTATGAAGGCGTGCACCGCGAGCGCCAGATCGGGGTGGCCAAGCAGCTCTTCGCCGCGATGGGCATAGAACGCGACAACAAGGCAAAGCGGCAAGACTGGGTCTTGCGCGGTTTCCGTCAGTTCGACGCGCCGGTCTCGATCGTCGTGACCTATGACCGCTCGATACAGGGCAGCGACATCGCGCCCTTCGACTGTGGCGGCGTGGTCAACTGCCTCGTCAATGCCGCTTGGTCGCGCGGGCTGGGTTGCGTCATCAACAGCCAGGGCATCATGCAGTCGCCGGTGGTGCGTGCCGAAGCAGGCATCCCGGACGACCAGGTGATCCAGACCTGCGTCGCCATGGGCTGGCCGGACGACAGCTTCCCCGCGAACGCCGTGGTCTCGCAGAGAAAGTCTGTCGACGACGCCGCGGTGTTTGTGGGCTTCGACGACTGACTTGCGCTCTGGGGCAGCCTGCGGTGGGCGGCCTTGCGGTTGACAACGACGGCGGGCGGTCAACTCGATCTGCAGCGATTCAGCGCCTTCTCGCCCGCCGGTGGCGTGCTGCAAGCTCGCTAGAACAATTCACCCTGGCTCGCCGGCGCGGCAGCGGTGCGGCGCTTGGCGGGCGCCGTTGGCGGCAGGCCACTCTTGCGCGAGCCATGTTTGTGCTGGATGGCGTTGGCCTCGACATGGGCCTCGCGGGTCTGGCGCAGGCCATAGAGCGCTTCTTTCGCTGCCGCAAGCGCCGCTCGCTCGTCGACGATCGGGGCCGGATAGGCCGAGCTGCCGATCTCCGGCACCCATTGCCTGATGTACAGGCCCTGGGGATCCTGGTCGCGCGCCTGCTTGGCCGGCGAGTAGATGCGCAGCGTGTTGATGCCCGTGGTACCCGACTGCATCTGCATCTGGCTCCAGTGGATGCCGGGTTCGAAATCGAGGAACTGGCGCGCCAGAAACAGCCCCGGCTCGCGCCAGTGCAGCCACAGGTGGTAGGCAGCAAAGCTGACCAGCATCGCGCGCATGCGAAAGTTCAGCCAACCGGTGGCGCACAGTTGGCGCATGCAGGCGTCGACCATCGGGAAGCCGGTGCGGCCTTGGCACCAGGCCTGCAGGCGTTCGGCATCGACCGGGCTGTCGTGGACACCGTCGCCCGGTCGCAGCCCGTCAACCGTGCGCGCCACGTTGCGCCACTCGATGGCCGGCTCATCTTCGAGCTTTTGCATGAAGTGGCAATGCCAGCGCAAGCGGCTGGCGAAACCGCGCAACGCCGAGGCCAGGGCGCGATCGGTCGACGCCGCGATGCGCGCCTCGGTGGCCTGGTGCACGCAGCGCATCGAGATCGTGCCGAAGGCCAGGTGCGCGCTGAGCCGGCTGCAGCCCTCGGCGGCAGTGAGCGGGCTGGACATCGTGCTGCGGTAGTCGCGGCCGCGGCCACCGAGAAAACTCTCCAGCGTGGCCCACGCGGCGCGCTCGCCGCCCGCGGGCAAGGGCGCGCCCAAGGCGGGCAAGCTCAGCTGGCGCAGCGTGGGCACGGCGGACGCTGCCAGGCCGTCTGCTGCCCGAAAGCCGCGTGCCGCCGGTGCCTCGGGTGAGTTCATGCGCTGCGCCCACCGGCCGGCCCACCCGGTGCGCGAGCGCAGACGCCGCACCACGCCGGTCTGCGGCGATTCCGTCCAAGTCACGCCCTGGCTACGGCACCATTCGGTCACGGCGATGTCGCGTGCATAGCTCCAGCCCGTGCCGGTCTCTTCGTGGCTGAACAGGTGGGTGAAGGGGAATTCGCGCCGCAGGGATTGCAGCACCTCCGGCATCGCACCGGTGCGCACGATCAGCGGCAGGCCACGCGCGGCCAGATCGCGCTGCAACTCGGCCACGCAGTCCAGCAGGAAGCCGACATGGCGTGGGTCGCACTCGGGGCTTTCCAGCCACTGCGGCTCGATCACCACCAGCCCGAGCGCGCGGTCGAACTGCGTCGCCTCGGCCAGGGGCGCGTGGTCGCGCACGCGCAGGTCGCGCTTGAACCAGACCAGCGCCGCCGCACCGGTCATGTCTTGACCCTGCTGCGGCACGGCATCAGGCCCAGGGCTTTGCGCCGTGGGGGCAGGAGAAAGCGCGCCCAGCGGCGTCCGCCGGGGAAACCATCGACGCACCGGCAGCCACGCACCCGGGCCAGCGCCGTAGGCATGCCGCGCCCTGGCCGGGGCCGCCGGGGCCCTCCAGGCGGCAGGTCATGCGTCGCTGGCTGTGGGCGGCAAAGGGGGCTTTGCCGCTTCGGTTCGCCCAGGCGCTGGGGTCTGCGCCAGCGGCGCATGGCACATCTTCTGGCCGTCCCATTGCTGGCCACACCAGCAGCGGCCCTCGGTGTCGATGATGCAGGTGCCACTGCCGCAGCAGCGTGGGTCTTCGGTCATTCGGAACTCCCGGGGGTCATTTCAAGGTTTCTCACAAGGATTTCACAACAGGCCGCAGGCCAGCGAAATCATCATCCAGGCCATCACCTGACCCGTCAAGCAGGCCGCGCCGCCGCGGGTGTGGATTTCGGCGCTGAAGGGACTGACATCATCGGGGCGGCTTGTCGACAGGCCCAGGTTTGTCCAGGGCAGGCCGGTCCAGCCGAAAGGCCCAGCGCTGCAGCATTGGCCGCCAGCGCAGGAAGCCTCGGTAGCTGCGCTCCATCACCCAGGCCACGCCTGGCAGGCGGCCGATCCGTGCCAGCCAGCGCCAACCGGGCAGCGCGGCCCACAGCGCCAGGAAGGCCTGCGCGCCGCTGAGCAGCGCACCGTCACTGCCGAGCACGTGAAAACGCGCCATCAACTGCGCGCGCGTCGTGCCGGGCGGCAATGGCAAAGCGGCATCGCTGACGTCGGCAAAACACACCGGCGTGTGCGACTGCAGGCCGCGGTAGAGGCCGATCTCGCGTCGGCACAACGGGCACGCACCGTCGTAAAGCACGGTCAGCGGTGGCAGGTCCTGGACGGTTTTGTTCATGGTCTCGGTCAACAGGCGGACTCAGCCATGCTGCGCGGCATTGGCATTGGCATTGGCATTGGCGTTGGCGTTGGCGTTGGCGTTGGCGTTGGCGTTGGCGTCGACGCCGACCTCGCCAAGGCGGATAGCCGCTGCGCGCTCGTTGACAGCCTGTTTTTGCAGTTCGGTCAGCCGCGCCACGTTCTTGACCTGCAGCGCCATGCGCGGGTTCTTGATCAGCAAGGCTTCATGGCGCATCAGGAAATCCCAGTACAGCGTGGTGAACGGGCACGCGCTGTCGCCGCTGCGTTGCGCGGGGTCGTAACGGCAGCCCTTGCAGTGCGGGCCCATGCGCTGGATGTACTTGCCGGTGGCGATGTAGGGCTTGCTGCCCATCACACCGCCATCGGCGTACTGGCTCATGCCCAGGGTGTTGGGCAACTCGACCCATTCCACGGCGTCGACATAGACCGCCAGGTACCAGGCGTGCACTTGCTTGGGCTGCACCCCCAGCATCAGCGCGTACAGGCCGATGACCATCAGGCGCTGGATATGGTTGGCGTAGCCGTGCGCCAGCGTCTGCGCCAGCGCGTCGCGCAGGCAGGCCATGTCGGTGCCACCCGTCCAGTACCACGCGGGCAGGTCCTGCTGGGCGTCGAGCGCGTTGCGCTCCAGATACCCCGGCATCTGGGTCCAGTAGATGCCGTGCACATAGTCGCGCCAGCCCAGTATTTGGCGGATGAAGCCCTCGACGCTGGCCAGCGGCGCGTGCCCGTCGCGGTACGCCGCTTCGGCCGCGGCCACCACCTCGCGCGGATTCAGCAGCTTCAGGTTGAGCGCCGCCGACAGGTGGGCGTGGTACAGCCATGGGTCGCCCGGCCACATCGCGTCCTGGTAGCGGCCGAACAGCGGCAGTCGCTCTTGAATGAAGGCCCGCAAGGATTGCAGCGCCTGCGCGCGCGTGACGGGCCAGGCGAAACCGTCCAGCAAGCCCGGGTGGTGTGCGAAGCGGGTGTTGACGAGCGCGATCACCTCGCGCGTGACGGCATCGGGCTCGAAGGCCGTGCGCGGCGGCACGGCGCCCGGACCGGCCGCGCCGAAGGCCTCGCGGTTGTCAGCGTCGAAGTTCCACTGACCGCCGACCGGCTCATCGCCCTGCATCAACACGCGATGGCGCTTGCGCTGTTCGCGGTAGAAGTACTCCATGCGCAGGGACTTTCGGCCTTTGGCATGCGCGGCAAATTCGCCAATACTGGCGAAGAAATGGCGGTCCTCGCGGATCTCCAGCGGCAGCGTGTTGGCTTCAGCCACGGCCTTGATCGCCTGCAGCACGCGCCAGTCGCCCGGTGCGGTCATCACCAGGCGGGCAGGCTTGAGCCGCAGGATGTCGGCCTGCAACTGCGCCCCCAGAGTGCCGGCGTTGCCCTCGGCGTTCAGTCGGGTGTAGTGCAGCGGCCGGCCGGCGGCTTGCAGGGCGAGCGCGAAGTGGCGCATCGCCGCCAGGAACATCACCGTGCGTGGCTTGCTCGACCACACCTGGGTCGACTCCTCGGCCACCTCGGCCATCCACGCCTTGTCGACGGCCGCATCGAAGCTGTCGAATGCCGACGCGTCGAGATCGAGCTGATCGCCCAGCACGACGATCAAGGAACGCAGTTCAGCCACGAGCAGCCTTGTTGGCGCGGCAGCGGTAATCGCGCCGCCTCACTGCGATGCCCTCGGTCAGGCCGTCACCGGCGAAGGACCCGGTGGCAGCCGCGCCATCCAACCGGCGGCGACGCAGCGCAGGCATGCTGGGCGCGGGCTCAAAGCACCGACCGTCTTCCTCGGACGGCAAACTCCCGGCGGCCCGCTTGGGTGCCCACTCGACGCGCACCGAGTGCCCGGCCTGCGTCAGCGCACGGGCGCAAGCAACCCCGGCGAGCCCGGCGCCGATGACCGCTATTTCTTGAACTCTGCAGAACGACATGCCGCGGATAGTACATTTTTCCGACTCAAGATGGGTTCATGCAATATTTATACCGGGTATTTGGCTATAAATCGGCGTCAAAGTGGATTCAAATTGGAGACGATAAGAGATGCGACATCCTATGCTGGCCGCCCAACCTGCCTCCTGCGAGCAAGGACTTCTGGAAGCCTGGCCAGGCCGGCGTGGCACCTGAGGCGATGGTCCAGTTCATGTCCTTCCCGGGCGACGAGGCGCCGCGATTCGTCCGCATCACGAACCGCCGCTGGCTGCTCCGGGCCAGGCCCAAAAACGACGACTGGGGTCGGTGGGATGAACCGGCCGCCGTTGCGAGCGGCTTGCGCGCCGGTCTGGGCGCCGTCGACGCAGCGATGCGTGCTGCTGCACGACTTCTGGGCGCTTCAGTGCAAAGATGGCACCGACCGCTTGGATTGGATCAACGAGCGAGACCTGCTCGACGCCGGTGACCTGAACGCTGTCGCAGTCCTGGCAAGGGGTCAAGACGAGGCGAGCAACACCGGGGCCGGAAGGCCGCGATGTGGCTGACCCCAGGTTTCGCACCCACCCACCCTACTCCCGGCGAACCCATCGGGCTGTCGCCGCCGCCACTGATGCGACCGGGTAACGCGACTTGCTTCGCGGTACCCGTCGAATCAATCAGCGGCTGAGAGGAATTCGAGCGTGACCGAGCAAGGTGCGAAAACGTGCTCTGTCTAAGCGTAAAGCGCAGACCTAGCCCGGGCTATGGCGAGCATTTGCAACGACGAGCGGGTGCGTTTTGGCGTGGAGAGCGGGCATGATCGAAAAACTCTCAGCCTCTCAGTCGCCAGCGGTCTGGGTGGGTGCCACGGCGACGGTGTCGTTTGCCGTCTCAATGACCGCGGCAACGTCGGAAACCTTCTTGGCCGCTGCCTTCCTGATGGCGGCCTTCTTCACCGGGGCCACCGGCACTGCCTCCTGTGCCGCCTTGGAAGCCTTCGGCGCCTTGGGGGCCTTGGCCTTGCTGACCGCGACTTCGGGCGAGGCAGGCTTGGCTACCGGCGCCGCCTTTGCGCGGGGCGCTTTCGTGGCCTGCACGGTCACGACGGCACCCAGTGCAGGCGCTTTTTCAACGGCCGGTGCGACCGGTGTTGCGGAATTAGCGCTGATCAGGAACTTGTCACGGTTCTTCGCCCCGGCAATCCAGCCAGGCGGCTTGCCCGTGCCGGTCCAGGTCTTGAGCGTCTTCGGATCCTGGTACTTGGCGACCCCGGCAGGCCTGCCTGCGGCTTTGGGCTTGACGGCGGCCTGCTTCACGGCCGCGGGTTTGGCGGACTTGGCGGGTTGGGCCGTTGGGGCAGCTTGGGTGGTCAGCCCCAGGTCTTCGGCAGTCAGGTTGTGGCGGGCAATGAGTTCCTTGGCCTTCGTGGCCGCCGTCACGGCGTCTGCCTTTCGAATGGCCTCGGCCTGCTTTTCGAGGTCGGCGATTTGCTTTTGAATTCCGGCGAGAGTGGCCATTGCGACAAGGTCCTGTTGGGTTGAGGTGAACGCATAAGTCTAGCGCCGCATTTGACTTCTTGCGAATTCCAATTCACAGGATCATTCGATATACGGTCTCCTCTCGGCTCGGACAGTGTTGCAGGCGCACCGGGTGCATCGCCCGCCGCGCCTGCCGGCAGGCAAGCGCCGAGGCGACTTTGGGACATTTCGATGCAGGTTTCAAATCCCAGGTCAAACGCCCCAGGGGCTGGCGTCCTCAAGTGTCGAACCGGGATGCGCCGTCGACCGCAGGCAACCGGCTCACTGACCATGTGCCGCATCAACCAGCGCGCAGGGCCGGCATGGCTTGGCAGCCAGCAGGCTCAGGCGCCGTGGGCCTGGTCGTAGCCGGCCTGTCCCGGCACCAGCACGCCGGCAATGCGACCCTGCGCATCCAGTTTCAGGCGCGGGTGCAGTGGCGGCAGCCGCGTCTGCGCGGCGGCATGGGCCAGCAACTCGGCCACGCTGGCGAAGGGCCGCAGCGATTCGACGGTGCTGACGGTGGCGAATTCCATCGGAAACTCGCCGCGCCCCAACGCGTCCAGCGCAGCGGGCGGGTTCACCCAGGCCAGCGTGGTGGTCTCGCCGGCATCGACCTCGGGCACCTGACCGGCCGGCGCGCGGGCGACGAAGAACAGCGTGTCGAAGCGCTTGGGCAGGCCGACCGGCGTGACCCATCGGCTCCAGGGTTGCAGCGTGCTGGTGGGCAGCGGTCCGCCGGCGTCCGCCACCAGCGCCGCCAGCGTCTCGCCGGCATGCAGCCTGGCGCGCAGCGTGGCCCAGCCGGCGGCCGGCGCGTGGTGATCGGGCGCGCCCAGCCACAGGCCGCATTCCTCGAAGCATTCACGCAGGGCCGCCACCGCAAAGGCCAGCGCCTGCTCGCCGACCTCGGTCACCGCGCCTATGCGCTGGGCCAGCCGCGCGGGCGATTCGTCGCAAGCGTCCAGGTGGTGGGCGTCGCCATCGGCGTCATCGACCGCGCCGCCCGGAAACACATAGGCGCCGGGCATGAAGCTGGCCTGCAGCGAGCGGCGCACCATCAGCACCTCGAGCCCGGTATCGCCGTCGCGCACGATCAATGTGGTGGCCGCCAGGCGGGGCGTGACGGCGGTCGGATGGGGTGAGCGCATCGGAAGTCTCCTCGTTGTGTTTGATGAAGGCGGGCGCCCCGACAGGCGATCGGGCCGCTGCCTTGCTGTGCGGTGGATTCTGCCGGCTGGCGATGGCAGGCTGCAGCCCGTCCCTGCTGGCTCGGGCGGCGAGGCCAGGCCTGGGTGTCGGGGCAGCGATCTGGCCGCAGCCCTTCACCCGACGCGTCGGGCGCCCGGCCTGGCGGAGAGCAATGGCCGGCCTGCGCGCCCAGTTGTCGCAAGACGCCGACCCGGCCACTGCCTACGCTTGCGCTCAGATGCTCGCCATGGCCACCCTCCAATCCAGCTTGCCCCCGACCGCGACGCCTGCAGCGACAAGCGCGATGGCCTGTTGGCTGATCGAGCCCGCACGCCTGACAGTGCCCCTGCCCGCGGCGGCGGCTTTTGCAGCCATCGCCAAGCACCCGCCAACACTGGGCAACCCGCTGCTGGCCGACCCTTTCGCACCTGCCGGGCTGCTCGATGTCGGCCTGACCCGGCGGGTCTGCAGACCGCCCATCCCTGAACCGGAGTTTGAGATGGACTTGAGCCGCATGACCACCGAACAACCGAGGGTGTTGCCATGACCCTGCCGCCCAGCCCCCCGCTGTCGGACGCCACGCCAGGCCAGGATGCCGACGACGGACAGCCGGCCGGCTTCAGCCTGATGCGCATGCCGGTCAACCCTTTCATCGACGGCATCGGCCCCTTGTACGGGCGCATGGAGGGTGAACGTTTCGTGCTCGGCCTGCGGGTCGAGACGCGGCACTGCAACCCCGGCGGCACCTGCCACGGCGGCATGATCATGACGCTTGCGGACATGCTGCTGCTGATGGGCAGCAACATCGAAGGACGGGTCAACCGCTACTTCACCACCGTCAACGTCACCTGCGACTTCATCGCGCCGGCCAAGGTCGGGGCCTGGATCGAAGGCCGCATGCAGGTGCTGCGGGTGGCCAACAGCCTGGTGTTCTCGCAAGGGCTGTTCAGCGTTGGCGAGACCGTGATCGCGCGTTGCAATGGCATCCTCAAGCCGATCAGCGAACCCGACCCGCGCTACGACGGGCAGCGCTACTTTTCGGGCTGACGCCAGCGGTAGGCGCGCTGTGCGGCGACTCGGACCACGGGAATGGGAATGGGAATGGGCGTTTAAATCCCCAGTCCTCAGTGGATTCCCCGACCGCCGCGAGCCCGGATTGCTTCACGATACCCTGGCTCATAACGGAGGTTTCCCCATGTTGTCCCGTGTTCTCTTCCTGCGCACCCTGCTGTCTGCAGCGGTGGCTGCCACGCTCGTCGGCCTGCCCGCAGCGGCCCGGGCGCAGACCTTCCCGACGCCGGGCAAGACGGTGCGCATCGTCGTGCCCTTCCCGGCCGGCGGCCAGACCGACATCCAGGCGCGGCTGCTGGCGGCCAAGCTGCAATCGGCGCTGGGCGTGACCGTGCTGGTCGACAACAAGCCCGGCGCGTCCTCCATCCTGGGCACGATGGAGGTGGTGCGCGCCCCGGCCGACGGCCACACCCTGCTCTACACGATCAGCGTCACCGCGGGACAGAACCCGCACCTGTTCACCAAGCTGCCCTACGACCCGTTCAAGGACCTGACGCCGGTGATGTTCGCAGCGCGTTCGTCGACCGTGCTCACCGTGCCGACCAATTCGCCGTTCAACAGCGTGGCCGACCTGATCAAGCACGCCAAGGCCAACCCTGGCAAGCTGAACTACGCGTCGTACTCGCTGGGCTCGACCTCGCACCTGGTGGCCGAGCTGATGCAGCAGGCCACCGGCACCCAGATGACCCATATCCCGTTCAAGGGCTCGGCCGACGCCGGCCTGGCGCTGATGGGCGGTCAGGTCGACTTCCTGTTCGACGGCCCCACCACGGCGATCGCCAATGCCAAGGGTGGCAAGGTGAAGATGCTGGCCTACACCGACCCCAAGCCCTATACCGCGCTGGGCAAGCTGCCCAACATGGCCGAGGCCGGCGTGCCGGGCGTGGACGTGACCGGCGGCATGCAGTTCTTCGGCCCGCGCAACATGGCGCCGGACCTGCTCAACAAGGTCAACGCGGCGCTGGCCAGCGCGCTGAAAGACCCCGACGTGGCCAAGCTCTACGCCGACGGCGCCAGCGAGATCGTGGCCTCCAGCGCCGCCGACCACGCCACCTCGGTCAAGGAGCAGTACGAACGCTGGGGCGGCGTGATCCGCAAGCTCAACCTCAAGCTCGATTGAGGGCTGACGCGGGGCCGGGTGCGGCAGCCTGCGTGCGGGAAAGGTTTTTTGAATTCCCTGTCCCAGGCGCATCACCCGCCCGCTATTCCGCTTTTACCCCGGCCGCTGCGATGACCTTGGCCCATTTGGCGATTTCGTCGTCCAGAAAGCGCGCCGCCTGCTCGGGCGAGTTGCCCACCGGCTCGATGCCCAGCGCCTCGAACCTGGCTTTGAGTTCGGGAGAGGCCACGGCCTTGGCCGTCTCGGCGGCCAGCCGATTGACCAGGTCGCGCGGCACACCCGCGGGCGCGAGGAACATGACCCAGGTCGACGCCTCGAGCGCCGGCCCGCCCGCCTCGGCCAGCGTCGCTACCTCGGGCACGCTGGGCAGGCGCTTGGCGGAGAACATGCCGAGCGCGCGGATCTTGCCGCCGCGCACCAGCGGCATCAGCGCGCTGGGGGTGTCGACCAGGATTTGAATACTCCCGCCCATCAAGTCCTGAACCGCCGGCGCGGTGCCCTTGTACGGCACATGGAGCATGTTGACGCCGGTCGTCTGCTTGAACAACTCAGTGGTCAGGTGAGCCGCTGCGCCTATGCCCGATGACCCGAAGGAGACCTTGTCGGGGTTGGCCTTGGCAAAGGCGATCAAGTCCTTGACATCCTTGGCGGGAAAGGCGTTGCTGGCGGTCATGATCAGCGGTGCGATGCCCACCAGCGAGACCGGTGCAAAGCTCTTGACCGGGTCGTAAGGCATGCGCCCGGCGTACAGCGTGGCGTTGGCGGCATGGGCGGCGATGACGGTGAGAAAGGTGTAGCCATCGGCCGGCGACTTGGCCGCGATGTCGGCACCGAGCAAGGAGTTCGCGCCCGGCTTGTTCTCGACCACGATGGCCCAGCCCGTCTGCTCCTGCACCTTCTGCAACACCATGCGCGTGGCGTTGTCGGTGATGCCGCCGGGGGTGTAGGGAATGATCCACTTGATGGGCTTGACCGGCCACTTCTGAGCTGCCGTCGGGGTGGTGCTCTGGGCGATCGCGCCGGTGCAGAAAATCGCGAGGGCCAACGCGCTGAGCCTGCTGAGGTGCTGCAATGTCATGTTCAAGTCCTGTCAGGTCAAAGAGAGGGCCAGCAACGTGCCGTCCCGCGGCGCGCGCGTCATTCCAGCTCGATACCGGCCGCGCGCATCGTGCGCGACCAGATCCCCAGCTGATCCTTCACCTGGGCCGCCATGACATCGGGCGTCGACGGCGTGGGCAGCAGCCCGAGCTTGTCGTACTGCTCGACCACATCGGGTCGGCGCATGATCAGGTTGAAGTCTTTCGAGATCCGGTCGACCAGTTCCTTGGGCATCCTGGCCGGACCCAGCAAGCCGCCCCAGGGTCGGATGTTGACGAGCGGCTGACCCGCCTCGGCCATCGTCGGCACATTGGGAAAGGTCCGGGTGCGCTCTGGCAAGAGCACGGCGATCAGGCGGAACTTCTCCTTGAGCAACTGTGGCAGCACCGCGGGCGTGACGAACATCAGCGGCACCCGCCCGCCGACCAGGTCGATGACCGCCGTCGCCTCGCCCTTGTAGGGCACGCGGACCATGTCGAGCTTGTTGGCTTCGATCAGCGAGGCCATCGCCACGATGCCGGTGCTGTTGCCGGTGGCGTAGCTCAGCTTGCCGGGATTGGCCTTGGCGTAGGCGACCAGTTCGGCCAAATTGTTGACCGGCAGGTTGGGCGCCACCGCCAGGTAGAAGGTGAAGATGCAGAGGTTGGAGATAGGCGTGAAATCGGCGACCGGGTCGTAGGGCGGGACCTTCTTCAGCGAGGGCACGTAGGACATCGAGGTCGCCGTGCCGAAGTACAGCGTGTGGCCGTCGGGTGCCGCCTTGAGCACCTCCTGCGCTGCGAGCGCGCCATCGGCGCCCGCCCGGTTCTCCACCAGCACCGGTTTGCCGAAGGCATTGCCCATGTGCGCGGCGATCACGCGCGCCCCCAGGTCGGCGCCGCCGCCCGCCGGGAAGGGTACGAAGAAACGGATCGGCCTGCTCGGCCAGTCGGACTGGGCCAGCGCCAGGCCGGGCAGCGCAGCGCCCAATACGGCCGAGCCGGCAGCGGTGAGGAGGTGGCGGCGGGACGCTGCGTCAGGGCTGGGTTTCATGGGGGGCTCTCAATTCCATTGCTGTGGTGACGCCAAGGCCCGCGGCGCGAAGGCTGCTGTACGGCAAGCCGGGCCGACCTCGTTCAGGGTTCTAACGAGTAGCCAGCACCCAGGCCGACATGGGCCGGAATCGCAGAAAATCCGCAAATTTTTTGGGGTTTCCTGCATCACTTTGAGCATGTACTTTGGCTCGATAGGCTTGTCGACATCGAAGGTTGTCGATCAGGTTCTCGCCACTGGACGCCGACACGAAGCCCGCAATCAGGTTCAGCAAGCTGGTCTTGCCGCAACCCGAAGGCCCGACGACACCGACGAAATCGCCTTGCCCGACGGTGATGGAAATGTCTCGCTGGACAGGCTGGCGCTGATCGAATGTTTCTCATCCCGGCCCACCGCCATGGCGGCCTGCGATCGACTGCCGGTCATGGTAGTGCGTCAGGTGGGCGGTGGCTGCGCGTGTAAACACGGGGTCGGCCAGGTCATACCAGCCGGCGCCGCAAGCGCATTCGGGCAAGGCCTGGGCGACCGCGATGGCGCTGCTGGCACCCGAAAAATCCTGGCCTTGGCGGCGCAGTGAAGCCTCCCAGGATCCGCCGTTCGATGGGCGGTTGGCAGGGCAAGGCCTGGTCCAGCCGGGCCGTCCGACCGCACCGGCTCAGGATCAGGATCAGATGCTCACTCAGGATCCCGCACGAACTTGAACATCGCCGTGTGGTCTGCGCCGCGCGCCAGCCCGGCCTCGGCAGCGACCCAGGTCTGCAGGCAATGGGCTGCGAAACCGCCAGGCGTCCCCATGCGCGCAATGAAGCCCTGCGCGGTCTGCAAGTCCTTGCGCATCAAGGCCAGCGAGAAGCCCGAGTTGAAGCCCCCGGACAACATGAAGCTCTCCACCTTGTGTTCGGTCGTGTTGTTCTTGCCGGTCGAGGCGTTGAAGACCTGGTTCACCAGCTTGGGGTCGATGCCAAACTTCTCGGCCGCCACCAGTGCCTCGCACACCGCCAGCAGGCCCGAGGCCGAGACATAGTTGTTCAGCGCCTTGACCGCATGGCCGGCGCCGGCGCTGCCGACATGGACCAGCGTCTTGCCCAATGCCTGCAGCACCGGCCAGGCCTGTTCGACCGCTGCCGGCTCGCCGCCGATCATGATGGCCAGGCTGGCATCGACCGCGCGCCGCACACCGCCTGAGACCGGCGCATCGACAAAGCCTATGCCCAGCGCCGCCAGCCTGGCCGCGTTGTCACGCGAGCACACCGGGTCAGACGAGCCCATGTCGATCAGCAACTGGCCGGGCTTGAGCAGTGCGGCCAGACCGGCGGCAGATGCTGCGGCCGGTGGCTCACCCCACAGCAGCGCGTCGACGATGCGGCTGTCGGGCAGCATCAGCACCAGCGCCGGGCAGTCCTGCGTCAGTTGCGCGACCTCTCCCGCGGCGGCAAAGCCCGGCGCGTCGGCCAGCACCGCGAGCGCCTGCGGGTTGAGGTCGAAACCGAGCACGGCTATGCCCGCGCGCAGCAGGTTGCGCACCATCGGGACACCCATCTGTCCCAGGCCGATGAAGCCAACGGTGGCCGCGGCCATTCAGATCCCCATGTCCTTGAAGACTTCCTTGGCGCCGCGGAAGCTGTCTATCGCCGCCGGCACGCCGCAATAGACCGCGGTCTGCAGCAACACTTCGCGGATCTCGTCCTTGGACAGGCCGTTGTTGATGGCGCCGCGCACATGCAGCTTGAGCTCGTGCGGGCGGTTCAGGGCGGTCAGCATCGACAGGTTGATGATGCTGCGGGTGCGGCGGTCCAGGCCCGGGCGGTTCCAGATCCCGTTCCAGCAGTACTCGGTGACGAGCTCCTGCATCGGTTGGTTGAAGTCGTCGGCGTTTTTGATCGCGGCGTCGACATACTCGGCGCCCAGCACCTCACGGCGGGTTTGCAGGCCTTTGTCGAAAGCGTCTTGGTTCATGGTGTGGCTCCAGTGGTGGGGGTGGTTGGGGGGATGGATGGACGCGGGCCGGACCGGCCTGCTCGAAGACGCCGAGCGCGGCGCGCTCCGCATTGAGCACATGGTGACGCGAGACCTTCTGCGCGCGTCTGGCGTCGCGCTGCTGTATGCACTGCAGCAGCGCGGCGATCTCGTCCAGGCTGCTCGGCAGCCGGTCGGGCTGCATCAGCGATGTGGCGCGCAGCAGGCTGACACGCGCCAGCAGGCCATCCAGAATCTCGCGATGGCCTGGCGCAGCTTGTCCTCGACCTGGGAGCGCAGGGTTTGCGGCTTGACCAGCGGCAGCGAGACGACCATCTCGAGGCATGCTAGAAGCTGTCAGACAATCTGGCAATCAGCGTGAGGCCTGATGGTCGGCAGGGGTCCGGGCCAACCCGATCATCGCGCTGAACCGGTCCTGACAGGCCTCGAGCAGGTGGCAGGACACGCGCCGAGACCGATACGCGCAAGCTTCTGGGGATTGCTGCGCAAGTTGAGCGACAATCCGCGGGTCAATCCTAGAACAAAAAAATGACTCGAATTCCGACCCTCCAGAACGACTTGAACGCGATGGTGCTGTGCGAATCATGCGCAGGTGTTCAGCGCAACTGGCGCCGTGCCCCCGGCCACCCGGAGTTGGTGCAGGGCACCAACCGCACCGAAGCCCATAAACACGGCCCAGTCACCATCACCCGCTACCGCTGCGAGCGCTGCGGCACCGCGTGGGAGTATGAGAACAATAAAGTCGACCGCCATGCAGGCTGGTCGGTGGTGGGCTCGGTTTAGCGCAGCAGCGTCTCCACGGCCCGCTGTTTCAAGCGGCGTCGTAGCGACTGGCGCACTGGAGCCTGGAGCAGCCTATGCGTTGGCTTTGTCGAGCGTCATGGCAAGGTCACAATTCCACCCTAATATTCCATATTACTGGAATTATTATTTAACCCGACAGTCAACGCTCATCGTCACGAGACCCCACATGAGAATCGGCATCAACGGAATGGGCCGCATCGGCCGGCTGGCACTGCGTGCCGCGATGGGCGCCGCAGAGCGGCCGTCAGACGACCCGCGCGCCGGCAACCGGCTCGAGGTCGTGCATCTCAACGAACTCAAGGGTGGTGCGGCGGCGACCGCCCATCTGCTGACTTTCGACAGCGTGCAAGGCCGCTGGCGCGCCGACATCGCCGCCGAGAGCGACGACACGATCCGCATCGCCGACCGGCAGCTCGCGTTTTCGTCGCACGCCACTGCCGGCGAGATTCCGTGGGGCGACCTCGGCGTCGACCTGGTGCTCGAGTGCACCGGCAAGTTCCTGACGCCCGAGACCCTGCAAGGCCATCTCGACCGCGGCGCCAAGCGCGTGATCGTGGCCGCTCCGGTGAAGGTGGGCAACGTGCTGAACATCGTGGTCGGCGTCAACCACCACCTCTATGACCCGGCGCGGGACCGCATCGTCACTGCCGCATCCTGCACGACCAATTGCCTGGCCCCGGTGGTCAAGGTCGTGCATGAGGCCATCGGCATCCGGCACGGCCAGATCACCACGATCCACGATCCGACCAACACCAACCTGATGGTCGATGCGCCGCACAAGGACTTGCGCCGCGCGCGCAGCGCGATGCTCAGCCTGGCGCCGACGACGACCGGTAGCGCCACGGCCATTGCATTGATCTATCCCGAACTCAAGGGCAAGCTCGATGGCCACGCCGTGCGCGCGCCGGTGCTCAACGCCTCGCTGACCGACTGTGTCTTCGAGTTGAAGCGCGAGACCACGGCCAAAGAGGTGAACAGCCTCTTTGCCGAGGCCGCCAAGGGCCCGTTGGCCGGCATCCTCGGTTACGAAGAACGGCCACTCGTCAGCGCCGACTACGCCCGCGACACGCGCAGCGCGATCATCGACGCGCTGTCCACGCTGGTCACCGCCGGCACGATGCTCAAGGTCTACGCCTGGTACGACAACGAGATGGCTTACGCCTGCCGCATGGTGGACCTGGCTTGCCACATGCAGGCCCAAGGCCTCTGACCGTGAAGAGCCCAGCCACCCCGGAGCCAGGCGCCCCAGCAGCGACGCCGTCCAACGGCGGGCGCAACTACGCCATCGTCACCGCCGCCTACTGGGGCTTCACGCTCACCGACGGCGCGCTGCGCATGCTGGTGCTGCTGCACTTCTACCGGCTGGGCTATTCGCCGTTCACGCTGGCTTTCCTGTTCCTGCTGTACGAAGCGATGGGCGTGCTGGCCAACTTGATCGGTGGCTGGCTGGCCACCCGCTATGGCATTGCCCGCATGCTGACGGTGGGCCTGTGCACGCAGATCACCGGCTTCCTGCTGCTGTCGCAGTTGTCACCGAACTGGACCGTGACGATGTCGGTGGCCTGGGTCGTGCTGTCGCAGGGCGTGTGTGGCGTGGCCAAGGACCTCACCAAGACGGCCAGCAAATCGGCCATCAAGCTGACCGCCAGCACGGCGTCGGGCCAGTTGTTCAAGTGGGTCGCCTGGTTCACCGGCAGCAAGAACGCGATGAAAGGCATAGGCTTCTTCCTCGGCGGCCTGCTGCTGGACCGGCTGGGTTTTCAGGTGTCGCTGTGGACGATGGCCGGGCTGCTGGCGCTGGTGCTGGCCGGCGTGGTGAGCTTCGTGCCGCCGCTGATGGGCCGTGCCAAGGCCTCGAAATCGGCCAAGGAGTTGTTCGCGAAGAACCGCGCCATCAACCTGCTGGCCGCCGCCCGCGTGGCGCTGTTCGGTGCGCGCGATGTCTGGTTTGTCGTCGGCGTGCCGGTGTTCCTGTACGCGTCCGGCTGGACCTTCACGATGGTCGGCGGCTTTCTGGCGGCGTGGACCATAGGCTACGGTCTGGTGCAGGCGCTGGCACCGGCGCTGGTGCGCCGCAGCGAGGACGGTCTGAGCACCGAGGTTCCCGCCGCCCGGCTGTGGTCGGCGCTGCTGGCGGTGGTGCCTATCGTGCTGGCCGTGCTCGTGGCCCAGAAGGTGCCACAGCTTGAATGGGTGGTGGTGGGCGGATTGGGCCTGTTCGGCTTCGCCTTCGCGGTCAACTCCTCTGTCCACTCGTACCTGATCCTGGCCTACGCCGGCTCGGAAAAGGCGGCCGAAGACGTGGGCTTTTACTACGCCGCCAACGCCCTGGGCCGCTTCATCGGCACCTTGCTGTCCGGCCTGCTGTACCAGTGGGGCGGCCTGCTGTTCTCGCTGAGCGGGTCGGCGGCGATGCTGGTGACCTGCTGGCTGATCACCTTGGCACTGCCGGACAAGGTGGCCCCCAAGAGGCCAAATTTCGTGCCGCCGCAAGGTTCCGTCAGCCATTGAATGCCGCCCACCCTCTCAGAATTTCCCCAGGAGCACCCCATGAGCGATAAGGTCTACAACGTCTTGTTCGTCTGCACCCACAACTCGGCCCGTTCGATCATGGCCGAAGGCCTGCTGAACAGCATGGGTCGAGGCAACTTCGTCGCCTTCTCCGCCGGCAGTCATCCCGACGGTCAGGTCAACCCCTTCGCGCTGAAGACCCTGGAGCGGATGGGCATCCCGACCGATGGCTACCGAAGCAAGGATTGGGCGGAGTTCGCTCGGCCGGGGGCACCCCACATGGACTTCGTGTTCACCGTCTGCGACCAGGCCGCCGGCGAGGTTTGCCCGGTCTGGCCGGGGCAGCCCATGACGGCGCATTGGGGCGTGCCGGACCCGGCAACTTTCCAGGGCACCGATGAGGCAAGGACCAAGGTGTTCTGGGACACCGCGGTCATCCTGAAGCGGCGGATCGAACTCATGCTGGCATTGCCTTTGGCCTCGCTGGACCGGCTGGCCATCCAGCGCGAGATCAAGGACATCGGGGCGCAATGAGCACACCATGAGTGCCGTCACCCAGAAACTCTCCTTCCTGGACCGCTACCTGACGGTCTGGATCTTCGCCGCCATGGCGCTCGGCGTGGGCCTGGGCTACCTCAAACCCGGCACCGAGGCCTTCATCAACCGCTTCCAGGTCGGTGCGACCAACCTGCCCATCGCGCTGGGCCTGATCCTGATGATGTACCCGCCCTTTGCCAAGGTGCGCTACGAGGAACTGCCCGATGTCTTCCGCGACAAGCGTGTGCTGGGCCTGTCGCTGCTGCAGAACTGGATCGTCGGGCCGCTGCTGATGTTTGCGCTGGCGATCATCTTCCTGCACGACAAGCCCGAGTACATGGTCGGCCTGATCATGATCGGTCTGGCCCGCTGCATCGCGATGGTGATCGTCTGGAACGAACTCGCCAAGGGATCGACCGAGTACGCCGCCGGCCTGGTGGCCTTCAACGCCATCTTCCAGGTGCTGTTCTTCAGCATCTATGCCTGGTTCTTCATCACCGTGCTGCCGCCGTTGTTCGGCCTGTCGGGCTCGGTGGTCGACATCTCGATCAGGCAGATCGCCGAGAGCGTGTTCATCTACCTGGGCATCCCCTGCATCGCCGGCGTGCTGACGCGGGTGGTCATGCTGCGCTTCGTCAGCAAGGACTGGTACCACCGCCACTTCGTGCCCAAGATCGGTCCGATCACGCTGGTGGCGCTGCTGTTGACCATCGTCGTGATGTTCAGCCTGAAGGGCCAGTTGATCGTCAGCATCCCCTTCGACGTCGTGCGCATCGCCATCCCGTTGCTGATCTACTTCCTGGTGATGTTCCTGTTCTCGTTCTTCATCAGCAAGCGCCTGGGCGCGAACTACGAAAAGAGCGTCACGCTGTCGTTCACGGCGGCCAGCAACAACTTCGAGCTGGCGATTGCGGTGGCGATCGCGGTCTACGGCATCAACTCGGGGGCGGCGTTTGCCGCGGTCATCGGGCCGCTGGTCGAAGTGCCGGTGATGATCTTCCTGGTCAACGTCGCACTCAGGTTCCAGAAAAAGTATTTCGCACCCGCGCCGCCCCGCCCGGCGCGCGCTTGAGAGCGCTGTCATGGACGAAAAATCTGCTGTCGCCTCGCTCGCCGCGCTGGCCCAGGGCATGCGCCTGCGCGTCTTTCGTGCGCTGGTCGGTGCCGGCCCGGTCGGCATGACGCCCGGCGCCTTGTCCGCCACGCTGGATGTGCCGGCGTCGACGCTGTCGTTCCACCTGAAGGCGTTGACGCGTGCCGGCCTGGTGTCGCAGCAGCGCGATGGCCGCACGCTGATCTACCGACCCGCCATCGCCCAGATGCAGGACTTGCTGGACTACCTGACGGCGCACTGCTGCCAGGGGCAGCCCTGCGTGCCAGCGGCCAACCGCATCCGCTGTGACGAACAAGCGTGAACCCCTCATCGAGATCACCATCCGGCACTGTTGCGCAGACACGACCGGCAAGGCGGAGCCGCCACAGGCCTGCGGTATCCGACACTGCTGGGGATGGACGGCAGGCAACGCCCACGACACGCACACCCCGGAGCCCACATGACATCGGCACCCATGGCCTCGCGCATTGGTCAGCGCGCCGGACGTCAGCCCCGGCGCCAGGCGACTCACCTGTCGCTGGCTTCGACCCTCGCGCTGGTGCTGACCGCGCCGGCTCAGGCCGCCGAGCCACCGGCCACGCTGCCACTGTCGGTGATGGGCGGCTTCGAAACGCTGCGCCTGCCCGGGCATGAGGCCTTGGGGCTGGCCTCGGCCTCGGTGCTGTTCGAGGCCCAGCCCGGGGTCTGGCTGGGGCCGGTCGTGTTCGGCGCGGCCACCGGGCAACGCGGTGGGCTGTTCGTTCTCGGTGGCGAGTTGCAGCGGCGCTGGGCGCTGCGGCCGGGACTGGAGCTGAACACCGGGCTGGCATTGGGCGGCGGCGGCGGTGCAGGCGCACCGGTGGGCGACGGTCTGCTGCTGCGGCCGGCGGCCACGCTGATGCAGGATTTAGGGCCGGTTCGTGCCGGCATTTCCTGGTCGTCGGTACGCTTTGCCGGCACCGGGATCCGCAGCCAGCAGCTCGGCCTGGTGATCGAATGGCGTGGCGACTTCGTCCACTGGCCGCTGCGGCAGGTAGGCGAACGCGTCGCGGCCGAACACCGCAGCGGGCTGGGCTTGGACAACATCGACATCACAGCCGCGCACTATCGGCTCGGCCGCAACAGGCAGCGCCTGGGCGTCAACCTGGCCGGTGCCAGGCTGGAGCAGAGCCTGGACAGCCAGGGCACGCGCTGGGGCGTGGAGGCGGCGGCGGCCACGCAGTCGGCCAACGCCGGTTACATGGAGATCCTGGGCACGCTGGGCCGCGACTGGCCGCTGGGCGGCGGGTTGCGCGCAGGCTTGCGCGGCGCGGCCGGACTGGGTGGCGGCGGTGCGGTGCCGGCCGGCGGCGGCATGATGGCCAGGCTCGACGGCACACTGGCGGCCACCCTGGCGCCGGGCTGGCGGCTGGGCGCGTCGCTTGGTCGGCTGCAGGGACGGTCGGCGGGGCTGCGCGGCGAACATGCCGAGCTGTGGCTGTCTGCCGACCTGGAGCCGGCCGATCTGCCCGGCACGCCAGGGCGCGGCGGCACCTTGTCGCGCACCGAGTGGGGTGCCAGCCTGCAGCAGCTCAGCCGGGTGGCGCGCAAGGACGGCAGCCGCCGGGCCTTGCAGACCCTGGGACTGACGCTGAACCGTTGGCTGAGCGCCAACCTCTACCTCAGCGGACAGGCCCACAGCGCCTACGGTGGCGGCGCCGGCGCGTACTCGGTCGGCCTGCTGGGCGGCGGACTCGCGACCGCGGCCAGACCGGACGGTGGCTGGCAACTGGGCGTCGAAGCCTTGGTGGGCGGCGCTGGCGGCGGCGGCGTGGCAAGCGTCAGCGGCGCGATAGGCCAGGCCCAGCTGTGGGTGGGCTATGCGCCGGCCGGATCAGATTCGGCCTGGCGTTTAGGGCTGGGTGGCGCCGGCTCGCTGCGCGGTGGTTCGCCCAGCCCCCTGGCCTCGCTGACCTGGTCCAGGGCCTTCGGACAGGCCGGACGCTGACACCCACCCGCCAAACACCGAGTCGGTCAGTTCAGACTGACGCGCTCGGAAGCGCCGCCGACGACCGTCACCTCGAGCCTGGCACCGCTGCCACTGCCATCAACGCGCCGGCGGATTTGGCAAATCGGCTTGCATCGTCGCGAGCCGACGTGAAATAGCCCGAGTTCACCGGGCGTAAACATTCGGTGAGCACGTAGGCGCCGACCTGGCGAGGGTGTCGAAATCGCTGAACACGTTTGTCGCGTTGCGCTACCTTATACGGTGAGCAGCGCCGCCTGTCTGGCCCTCGAAATCACCGAGGCGATCCTGGAGGGCAAACATCCCGCACACCTGACGGCAAAAGACCTATTGGCGCCGTTTCCGATGGACTGGGCAGCGCAGCGCAGCGCCGGCACTTTAAGATGGGCTGATTCGCACCATGGGCGCCTGTCAGCTTCCGACCCATTGCTGCCCGTGGGCGTTTTCTGAGCGAACGACAGGTCCACCCTGGAACTTGACCTTCGCCAGCGCCGTCAAGCAAATGGGAGTCCGCGACAACAGCCTTTCGCGCGCGCCACCGTACGACTGCTGCAGGTTCGCTGCCGAGCGGACCCCATCCGGAAGTCACGAACTGGCGCTGCCGACCCATGGGAGGCCGCCGCACTTGATGACTTCCTTATGGCGGTCGACCAGGTGCAGGTCACCCTCGAACATGCGCGCATGCACTCGGCGGCCGTGCTCCATCGCCCAATCACCTGGGCGATGGCGGACCCGCATGCCAAAATCTTGCTCCCCCTCTCGATGACCCTGAGATGTCTTCTAGCCGCAAGCCGACCGCGAACCGCAGACCGCTTGCAGCGGTGCCCCCGGCGAAGCTGACGCCGCCGGCGGTACGGAACGCTCAGGTCCTGCGCTCGACGCTCGTCGATCGGATGGCTCGAACGACAGGCGTCCGGCTGGTGCTGATCAGTGGAGCAGCAGGTTTCGGCAAGACGACCTTGATGGCGCAACTGCGCAGTCGACTCCTGCAGGACGGCATCGAAGCGCCCTGGCTGACGCTGGACGCCGCCGACAACGACGCCTCACGCTTCCTGGTCAGCCTGAACGCCGCGACGTCCATGCTGCCCCAGGGGCCCGAAACCGACGCCGCATTGCTCAACGCGCTCGAGCGGCTGACCCGGCAGACAGACCCGTTTGCCCTGTTTCTCGACGACTTCGAATCCATCGAGGATGCGGCTGTGCTGGGTCTGGTGCACAGCCTCGTCGATGTCTTGCCGAGCGGCTGCCGACTCGTCATCGGCTCACGCCGGTTCCCTGACCTGCCGATCTCCCGCCTGCGCGCCCGCGACCAGGTCCTCGAGGTCGACGCCGAGATGCTGCGGTTCAACCAGGAGGAAGCCGGGGAGTTGTTCCGCAAGCAGCATGGCAGCGCTTTCCCCGGCAGCCTGGTCCGCCAGTTGCATCAGGAGACCGAGGGCTGGGTCACGGCACTGTGGCTGGCGTCGCGTTCGTTGCCGGCGACGGGTGAACTCCCGGGACGGCTTGCGCTGGGCGAGTTCGGCCCGACCCGGGCGATTGCCGATTTCCTGGCCGATGACGTCTTCAATCGCCAGCCCGAGGCCGTGCGAAATTTTCTGCTGCGCTCCAGCATCCTGCGCCACCTGGAAGTTCCGCTCTGCCAGGCCCTGGTGCCCAACTGCGAGGTCGCCGGTCTCCTGGCCGACCTCGAACGCCAGAACGTGTTTCTCGTATCGCTGCCGGGACCTTCGCCATCCTGGCGATATCACTGCTTGTTCGCTGACTTCCTGCGCCAGCTTCTCTTGCGCGATCGTCCGGAGGATGTCGCTCGGCTTCACCTGCTTGCCTCTGCTTGGTACGAGTCCGTCGGTCGGTTTGTCCCGGCCATCGACCATGCGATCGAGGCCGGCGACTATCCCGTGGCACTGGCACTGCTTGCGCCGCGGGCCCAGTCCCTGCTGGAGGACGGGCGGATGCGCTTGCTGGCCCGTTGGCTCGATGCGGTTCCGCCCGCGGCGGTCGCATCCTGTCCGGTCCTCCAGGTGATCGCTGTCTGGGCCAGCTTGTTCACCCGCGGTCCGCTGGAGGCCATGGGCAGGCTGGCCCGCTCCGGGTGTCGCGAGAGCGATGACCCGCTCGTGCAGGCGCACGTCAACGCCCTGGACCCGCTACTGCTTTCCATGTTGGATCGCTATGACGAGGCCGCGACGGTAGGACACGGGAGCCTGGCCCGTTTGCCGACGGCCAACGCGTTTGCAGATGGCGTGTTGCGTAATGCGATGGCGCATGTGTTCACCGTGATGGGCGAGAACGAGCGCGCCCAGCTGCTCATCGACGAGGCCCGGCGAGAGACGGGCGACAGCACCTTCAGCCGGATGTATGCCGAGTCGGTCGAAGGCATGCTGGACCTCCAGGCTGGGAGGCTGCGCCTGGCAACGGCACGCTTCCGCGCAGCCGTCGGCGCCACCCGCGAGTTCCGCCACAACTACGCCAGCGGCAACGCCTGGGCGGGCATGCTGTACGCCAGCGTGCTCTACGAGGCGAATGATTTCGAGGCTGCTGAGCGGCTGGTGGACGTCTACCTTCCGATGGCTTCCGACGTGGGGCTGCCGGGCCACATGGGCGTCGGGTACATGATGCGAACCCGAATCGCCTTCAGCCGGGGCGACGTCGGTCGCAGCTTCGAGGCACTCACCGACCTGGAGTATCTGGCGCACCGCCGTCACCTGCCGCGCATCGTCACCAACGCCAAGCTCGAACGCGCACGACTGCTGATACTGCAGGGCCATGCGCAGGCAGCGAAGGAGGAACTGGACCGTGCCGACAATCCCGCGCTGGAGGCCAGATTGCAGCGGCAGCGGCTTCCGGCCAGCGAGATCGACTATCCGGAGCTTGCCCGTGTTCGTTGGACCCTGCACTTCGGCGAGGCCCGGACGGTACTGCCGTGGCTCGAGCTGGAGCTGGCGCAGGCGGCGAAGCAGCAGCGCCTTCGACGCGCGTTGCGCCTGCGCGTGCTGCACAGCCTGGCGCTGGCCCGCAGCGGTGACCCCACTTCGGCTGCCAAGAGCATGGCCACGGCGGTGCGTCAGGCCGCGCAGGAAGGCTTCGTCCGGGTGATTGCCGACGAGGGCGCGGAAGTCGGCCACATCGTACAAAGGCTGCATGCCATGCATGAGCAGATGCCCTTCAACCGCGCCGACCCGGGCCTGATGCAGTACATGGATAGACTGCTCTGCGCCTTCGGTGCGCTGCCCAGGGAACCCTCTGCCTCGGCCGAACGGCCGGAAATGGTCGCGCCCCTGACGCGCAAGGAGATCCAGGTACTGCAACTGACCGCCGACGGCTATTCGAATGCCGCTATGGCTGAAAGGCTCGGCGTTTCCGACAGCACGGTCCGCACTCACCTGCGCGGCATCAATTCGAAACTCGGTGCACACAGCCGCGCCCAAGCTGTCGTCATTGGCCGACGGTTCGGCGTGATCCAGTAACGGGCCCATGGTATGGCTGCGTGGCCTGCTCGTCGGAACCGACGATGCCAGTCAATCGGCCGGAACCTACCTTGTTCCGCATGAACACCTGGCTTGATCGAGCGCCCGTCATTGTCGGCGTCGGCGAAATCACGCTGAGGAGAAAGAACGCGGCCCGGGCGATGGAGCCCCTGGCGATGATGGCAGCGGCCTTGCGGGCGGCCGCCCAGGATGCCGGCGAATCGGTGCTCGCGCTGTTGGACTACTTGGATGTCGTCCGGGCGTCATCCTGGCCGAACGTCGATGTGCTGTTCCAACTGAGCTGCATGCTGGGGATCGCCGCGGCGCGCCGGGTCTATGGCCAGGTGGGTGGCGAGACGCCGTTGCACTTCATCCACGAGGCAGCGCTGCGGATCTGGCGCGGCGAGTCCACGGCAGCCGCAGTCGTTGGCGCAGAGAACCCGTACGCCGCGGCCGTTTGACAACAGCGGGTTGTCGCACTGCCGTGGCCGCCGCGTGATGAAGCCGCCAAGCTGGTTCCCGACATCGACTGCCGGCACCCCACCTCCGTCAAACTCGGGGTAGCCGGACCCGTGAGCGTCTACGCGCCCTACGAGGACGCAACGCAGATGGCCTGGTGCCTGACACCAGCGCAAGGGCGCGCCGAGGCCTGCCGCTTGTGGGAGGATTGCTGCGCGGTGGCCGCCTCGAATCCGTTTGCGTGGCAGCGCGATGTCCTTTGTGCGGACGCGATCGTGAATCCGGCCGAAGGCAATCGCATGGCGGCCTGGCCTTACACGCACCGCATGGTCGCCAATCCGCTGGTAAACCAAGGCGAAGGCCAGCTGCTGGCCAGCCGCGCAATGGCCCGGCGGCTCGGCATTGCCGAGCAACGCCTCACCTACGTGTGGTGCGGCGCAGCGGCGCAAGAGCCGGCCGACTACCTGCGCCGCGACCAGTACCGAAGCGAGCCGACGCTGAAGGCGGTGCTCGAACGCATCCTGCAGCTGGTCGGCGATGTCGGCACATTCGATCAGTTCGAGCTGTGCAGCTGCTTTCCGGTCGTGCCCAAGATGGCACGCCGGACCCGCGCGCTGCAGGCGGATACGGCCATGACCTGCGCAGGGGACTCAAGCTTCTTCGCTGCGCCGTGGGGCACCTACATGTCGCATGCAGCGGCGGCCATGGTCCGGGCGATGCACGACCGGCAGGACGCACGCGGATTTCTCTACGGGCAAGGCGGCTGCCTGGACTGCCCGTGATTGGCTTTGAGTCATGCGTCGGTCTTGCCACTTCAGCCACGGCCAGTGCCTCGTTCGCTGTGCGCGAGAGCCTGCAGGCCTTACGCCGGCTGCACCCGAGCGACGACTTCAAGCAAGGCCTGCTCGCGTTCGAGCAGGTGCCGTCACCCCGTTGTACCGGTCGCTGATCGCGGCCGCGATGCCTCTTCGCATCCGACGAGTTGGGCCCGGCATTGTGCCCAGCGCCAGGACGAAGGTGCAGGGCCTGCGCCGAGACAGCGTGCAGCCAGGTACCGGCGGCTCGTCGCTTCCGACGAGCCGGCCGGTGCACGCAAGGCCTAAGCTGAATTGGCCCCATCAATGGCAACGGCAACGGCAGGCGTCGGTCGCCCATTCAATCAACACCAGGAGACAAATCCATGATCAAGTTCCGAACCGCGGCGCCAGACGCACGCAGACCCCTGCGGGTGCCGTGCACGATGCTTCTTGTGACACTGGTCTTGAGCGCCTGCGGAGGCAGTGACGACGCGCCGGCCGCTGCGACGGTGAAGATTTCCGATGCCACGACTCGGTGCGCGGCGCTGGTCGGCGTCAAGGTCGCGGCCAGTGCCTTCGCCCTGTCGACGGGTGGTGCCACGTTCACGGCGGCTGCGGTCGTGCCGAGTGCGCCGGCAAGCGGCGCTGCCGCCGCAACGCCCGAATACTGCAAGGTCACCGGATCCATTGCCGCCGCCCAAGCCAGCGACCCGTCCATCCTCTACCAAGTGAACTTGCCCAGCGACTGGAATTACAAGACGGTGCAGTTCGGCGGCGGGGGGACCAATGGCACCGTCATCACGGGCACCGACAACGTCGTGAACGCCGGGTCTGCAGTGACGCCGCTGCAGCGCGGGTACGTGACCTTCGGTGGCGATTCGGGGCACCAGGGCGGGGGTTCAGAGTTCTTCCTGAGCGACACGGCCACGGCCAACTACGGCAAGCAGAGCGTCAAGAAGACCAAGGACCTGGCCACCGCGTTGATCCAGGCCTACTACAAGACGGCGCAAAAGCGCAACTACTACATTGGCCACTCGAAGGGCGGACAGGAGGGATTGCATGCGGCCCAAGACTACGCTGCCGACTACGACGGGGTGATGGCGTACTACCCGGCTGCTCAGTTCGGGTCGCTGGTGCTGTCGTGGTACCGCCTGTGGGATACCGCATACAGCACACCCGGCGCTGCGCTGAATCAAGCAAAGCTCACCCTGCTGCAGACGGCCGTTCGCACGGCCTGCGACAGCCTGGACGGCGTTGCGGACGGGATCGTCAGCAACCTGGAAGCGTGCAAGGTTGCGTTCTCAGTACAGACGCTGCGCTGCGCAGGCGGCGCCGACACCGGTGACACCTGCCTCTCGGACAAGCAGATCGCCACGCTGGACGTGGGCGCTTCGCAGATGAGCTTTGCGTTCCCGATGCCCAACGGCATCTCCAGCGTCGGGCCGTGGCCGATGTACAACCTCGGCGATCTGAACTTCATCTTTTCGGCCACCGGGCTGGGCACGGATTCGATCTACTACATCGCTTTCCTTCCAGGAGACGTCAAATACGCCTTCGTCGGCGATGCCAATGCGCCGGTCACAGGCTTCGACTATCGGCTCTACAAATCCAGGGTCGATAGGATGACCTCGCTTTACGATGCCAGCAACCCGAACGTGGACACCTTCGTCAACAAGGGCGGGAAGTTGCTGTTGGTCCACGGCACAACCGACCTGCTGGTGCCCACCTCGATGACGACGGCCTACTACAACAGCCTGGGTGCGCGCTACGGCAGCAAGCTGAAGGACTTCGCGCGTTACTACATCGCGCCGGGTTTTGGGCACGGCTCTGGCGCCTTCACGCTGCAATGGGACTCGCTCACCGCGCTGGACAATTGGGTTGAAACGGGCAAGGCGCCCGAGAGCCCCGTCGTCACGGATGGCTCTGCTGCGACGAAGGGCCGAACCCGACCGCTCTGCGAGTACCCCGGCTGGCCGCGGTTTAACGGGACCGGCGACGCGGCGGTTGCGGCGAGCTATACCTGCGTCGCAAGCTGACATCCGGTTCGAGCAAGGAGACCCACGATGCAGATCACCGCCGCCGTCGTCCCGAAAGCGGGCGCCGCCTTCGTGTCGATGCGCCTGGATCTCGACGAGCCGCGCGACGATGAGGTGCTGGTCCGTATCGTGGGGGTCGGCATCTGCCACACCGACCTGGTGGCCCAAGCCGGCTTGCTGCCACCACCATTCCCTGCCGTCTTCGGCCACGAGGGGTCAGGCATCGTCGAGCTTGTGGGTGCCCATGTCCGCAAGGTGGCACCGGGTGACCGTGTGCTGCTGTCCTTCATGTCCTGCGGGCATTGCCCCAGCTGTGCCGACGATGCGCCGGCCTACTGTCACCAGATGCAGGCGCTCAACACATCGGGCAGGCGGGCCGACGGAAGCGCGACGCTGCA
This sequence comes from Burkholderiales bacterium, assembly GCA_947453625.1. Lineage (GTDB taxonomy): Bacteria > Pseudomonadota > Gammaproteobacteria > Burkholderiales > Burkholderiaceae_C > Pseudaquabacterium. The sequence goes on along the minus strand of CANGHK010000042.1, from coordinate 768 downwards.
CGACGGCGAGCGGGCAGTGTCGGGCAGCTTCTTCAACCAGTCTTCGTTTGCCACGCACGTGTTGGCGCAAGAGCGCAACGTCGTCAAGGTGCCGTCGGCCGTGCCGCTGGAGATCGCCGGCGTGCTGGGTTGTGGCGTGCAGACCGGCGCCGGTGCCGTGCTGCGGGCCATGAATTGCCGGCCTGGCAGCAGCCTGCTGGTGACCGGCGGTGGCGCGGTGGGGCTGAGCGCCGTGATGGCCGCCCACGCGCGTGGCGTATCGCGCATTCTGGTTTCCGAGCTGCACGACGGCCGACGCGAACTGGCACGCGAGCTGGGCGCAACGGATCTCATCAATCCGTCGGCAGGCGATCTGGCCGATCAGGTTCTGGGCCTGCTGCGTGGGGGAGTGGACTACGCGCTTGACACCACCGGCATTCCCGCTGTCCTCGAACACATGCCACGGCTGTTGGCACGGCGCGGCACCTTCGGCTTTGTCGCCATCCCGCCAGCCGGTCGTGGCGCGATGCAACTGCCGTTCGGCGTGATGGACGCCATGCGCAAGGGCCTGACGCTGCGCGGCATCATCGAAGGCGACTCGGACGTCGACGGTTTCATCGGCTTGCTGATGGAGATGTACGTAAGCGTCCCGCGAACCCCATCCTTGCGCAGCGGCCGGCGATGTGCTGAGTGCGTCTACAGGGTTGCGGCGACGGTGCCGGGCTCGGCGATGACGCTGGCTGGGCGCCAGTTGTGCGGCAGCAGTTGCGCCAGGTCGCGATTCTTCAG
>CANGHK010000041.1 GCA_947453625.1 Burkholderiales bacterium | reverse complement strand
GCCGTCGGCCTCGGCCGACGGCGGGGGACTGAACCCGGACACAAACAGTCCTGAGGACTGTTTGTGTCTGGCGAAGGCCTGGGGCCTCAGGCCCCAGGCACGGAGGCAGCCGGTCACCCGGTGTCGTCGGCCGCCCGCCGGCCCAAAAGCGCCTGAGCTCCTGGCGCCAAAGCAGCCCGTCGCAAGGTCTGCGCCGTGCCGCAAGCAGCCGACCAAGTGAGCGGCGCGCGAGACGCCGCCCCATGGCCAGTCAGCAGGCACTCAAGGCAGCAGGACGCTGCAGCCGGTGGTGTTGCGTGCTTCCAGCTCGGTGTGGGCGCGCGCCACATCGGCCAGCGGGTAGCGCTGGTCGATGCGGATCTTGACCGCGCCGCTGATCACCACCGCGAACAGGTCGTCGGCCATTTTCTGCGTCGCCTCGCGGGTCGACATGTGGGTGAACAGCGTGGCCCGCGTCAGGTAGAGCGAGCCCTTGGCGCCCAGCACGCCGGGGGCGAACGGCGCCACCGGACCCGAGGCATTGCCAAAGCTGGCCAGCAGGCCGAAGGGGCGCAAGACGTTGAGCGAACCCTCGAAAGTATCCTTGCCCACCGAGTCGTAGACCACCTTGACGCCGGCCCCGCCGGTGATGGCCTTGACCCGGGCGACGAAGTCCTCGGTCCGGTAGTTGATCGCGTGCGTCGCGCCATGCTCGAGCGCCAGCCGGCACTTGGCGTCGCTGCCGGCGGTGGCGATCAGTTGCAGGCCGAGCTCACGCGCCCACTGGCAGGCGATCAGGCCGACGCCGCCGGCCGCGGCGTGGAAGAGCACGAAGTCGCCGGCTTGCAGGCCTTCGGCCGGCAGCGTCTTCTTCAGCAGGTATTGCGCGGTCAGGCCCTTGAGCATCATCGCCGCGCCGGTCTCGAACGAGATCGCGTCGGGCAGCTTGCACACCGTCTTGGCCGGCATCACCCGGGACTGGCTGTAGCTGCCGGGCGGGTTGCTGGCGTAGGCCGCGCGGTCACCGACCTGCAGGTGGGTGACGCCCTCGCCCACCGCCTCGACGATGCCGGCGCCCTCCATGCCCAGGTTCAGCGGCAGCGGATTGCCGTACAGCCCGGTGCGCTGGTAGACATCGATGTAGTTCAGGCCTATCGCCTCGTGGCGGATGCGGATCTCGCCCGGGCCGGGCTCGCCGACCGGCAGATCGACGAGCTGCATCACCTCGGGGCCGCCGTACTGGGTAATCTGGATGGTTTGGGTCATGTCAAAAGTCTCCTTGGTCTTCAAGCGTAACCGCTGTAAGACGTCCTTGCAGGGACCTGCCTTCAGCGGCGGCACAGTGCCGACCGGACCAGGCCAGAGCGGCGAAGGCCACAATCGGCGGATGAAACCGCGCCGCATGAACTTGAATCCGCTGCCCAACCCGTCCGCCCGATGCGCCTGACACCCCGCCTGGCCGGGATGCTCAGCCTGCCGCCCCTGCTGTGGGCCGGCAACGCGGTGGTGGGCCGGCTCGCGATCCAGAGCCTGTCGCCGCTGTGGCTCAACGTCGGCCGCTGGTCGCTGGCGCTGCTGCTGCTGTTGCCGCTGGGCTGGCGGGTGTTCGCCAGCCCGGCGCGGCGCGCCGAGATCAGCGCCCGCTGGCCCCACCTGGCGCTGCTGAGCCTGACCGGCGTGGGCGCCTACAACGCGCTGCAGTACCTGGCGCTGAAGACCAGCACGCCGCTGAACGTGACGCTGATCGCCGCCAGCTCGCCGGTGTGGATGCTGGCCATCGGTGCGGCCTGGCATGGTGTGCGGCCGCGCCGCAGCCAGCTGCTGGGCGCGGCGCTGTCGCTGATCGGCGTGGCGGTGGTGCTGGCGCGCGGCGAGCCGGCGGCGCTGCTGCGGGTGCAATTCGTCCCCGGCGACCTGCTGATGCTGATGGCGATCTTCAGCTGGTGTGTCTACAGCTGGCTGCTGGCGCGCCCACCCGCGGCACTGCGCGGCGCGGCGCGGCCGGCGTGGCACTGGGCCGAGTTCCTGTGCATACAGATCGCCCTCGGCCTGGTCTGGGCCACCGCCGGCGCGGGCGTCGGCGAATGGCTGCAGCCCGGACTGGCCCCAGTGGTCTGGACGCCCTGGCTGCTGGCCGCGCTGGTCTATGTGGCGGTCGGCCCGTCGCTGATCGCCTACCGGCTGTGGGGACTGGGCGTGGCCGAGGCCGGCCCGACGGTGGCGGCCTTCTTCGGCAACCTGACGCCGTTGTTTGCCGCGCTGCTGTCGGCCGCGCTGCTGGGCGAGTGGCCCAAACCCTTCCACGGCCTGGCCTTCGCGCTGATCGCAGCCGGCATCCTGGTGTCGTCGCGGCCCGGTGCCGGTGCCCGGCCATGATTCGGCTGGCCCAGGCCCCGAACCTGGCGATCGCCACGCTGTGGGCCGACATGCTCAGCGGCGTCGGCTTTGCGACCACGGTGCAGCGGGCCTTCGCCGGCAGCATCGCCGGCGAGATCCCGCCCGACCAGGCCCTGCCCGAGCTGTGGCTGGTCGACCCATCGCAGGCCGGCGAGGCGCGTGCGCTGCTGCACGCGCTGCAACACCCGCCCGAGCGCCGCTGGGCCTGCCCCGGCTGCGACGAGGTGATAGAAGGCCCGTTCGACCACTGCTGGCAATGCGGCGCAGCCGCACCCGGCGGCTGACCCGCGCTGCCACAATCGTCGCCCACCGAAGGGGCCGGGCGTGAACCAAGACAGAGCCGAAGACAGCGCGCAGGACAGCGCGCAGGACAGTGAGACCGCCGACCTCGCCACCCTGGTGATGGCGCTGATCGTCAGCCGGTATTCGGTCGCGCCCAAGCGCCTGCAGTCACCCGGCCCCAGCCCGGATCAATTGCGGCAGATGGTCGAGGCCGCGGCCTGCGCGCCCGACCACCGGGGCTTGCGGCCCTGGCGGCTGATCCGCGTCGCCGACCACCAGCGCGACGCGCTGGCCGACCTGTTCGAGGCCTGCTCGCGCGACCGCGTGCTGGCCCAGGGCGAGACCCTGAGCCCGGAAGACGCCGCCCGCAGCCGCGACAAGGCCTACCGCGCGCCGATGCTGCTGCTGGCGGTGCTGAAGGCCGCGCCCGACGACCCCGAGGTGCCGCTGGTCGAGCGCGCGGTCACGCTGGGCGCGGCGCTGATGAACCTGTTGCTGGCCGCGCATGGCCTGGGTTTCGGCGCGATGCTGACCAGCGGCCGGGCGGTGCGCGACCCGCGTTTCGCCCGCGCCTTCGCGCTGGCGGCCGACGAGCAGGCGATGTGCTTCGTCTCGGTAGGCACGGCGATCTCGGCCAAGCGCCACGCCCGCGGCGTCGCATCGGATTACCTGGACGACTGGCACGCCGGCCCTGGCACCTAGGCGACTGCCGGGGCGCCCCGCGGCGCTGACACTGCCCAGCCCGTTCAACCCTGCACCCGGAGCCGCCATGATGAACCGCCCCAACCGCGTCCTGGCCGACACCGGCGCCACCACCCCCATCGTGCAGGCCCCGATGGGCTGGATTGCGCGCAGCACGCTGGCCAGCGCGGTGTCGCGCGCCGGCGGCCTGGGCGTGATCGAGACCTCGTCGGGCGAGACCGCTGCCTGCCAGCAGGAGATCCGCACGATGGTGGCGAGCGGCCTGCCCTTCGGCGTCAACCTGCCTATCCGCTTCCTGAAGGACGACGCGATGCTGCGCTTCGTCTGCGAGTCCGGCATCCGCTTCGTCACCACCTCGGCCGGCAGCCCGGCCAAGTTCCTGGCGCCGCTGCACGCCGCCGGCATCAAGGTCTACCACGCGGTGCCGACGCTCGAGACGGCGCTGAAATGCGTCGACGCCGGCATAGACGGCCTGGTGGTCGAGGGCAGCGAGGGCGGCGGCTTCAAGAACCCCGAGGAGGTCAGCACGCTGGTGCTGCTGCAGGCGATCCGCGAGCGGGTCGACGTGCCGCTGATCGCGGCTGGCGGCATCATCGACGGCCGCGGCATGGCGGCGGCGTTCGCACTCGGGGCTGAAGGCATACAGATGGGCACGCGCTTCGTCGCCTGCGCCGAAAGCCCGGTGCACGAGGCCTACAAGAACGCCATCGTCGCAGCCGACGCCACCGGCACCTGGGTGCTGAACAAGAAGTCCACGCCCTGCATCCGCGCGCTGAAGACCGAGTTCACCCAAGTGATCTTCGAGGCCGGGCTGATGCCGGCCGACACCTTCAAGGGCATACAGGGCGTGTACTTCGGCGGCGACATGAACGCCGCGCCGGCGCTGGCCGGCCAGTCGGCCGGGCTGATCCACGGCGTGCTGAGCGCGCAGCAGATCATCGACCAGACCGTGGCCGAATTCCACGCCATCTGCAGCCGGATGGGCGCGATGAGCGCGGCGGCGAATTTCGGCTGACCATAACTTTTCAGGAGACACCCATGAACAAACTGTTTTCACTCGAAGGCCGCACCGCGCTGATCACCGGCGGATCACGCGGCATCGGCCGGATGATTGCCGCCGGATTCCTGGCCCAGGGCGCCACCGTCTACATCTCGTCGCGCAAGGCCGCGGCCTGTGACGCCGCCGCGGCCGAACTGTCGAGCCTCGGGCCTTGCTTCTCACTGCCGGCCGATGTGTCTACGCCGGCCGGCATCGCCGGGCTGGTGGCGGCATACAGCGCGCTGCAGCCGCGGCTCGACATCCTGGTCAACAACGCCGGCGCGGCCTGGGGCGCGCCCTTCGACGAGTTTCCGGAAAGCGGCTGGGACAAGGTAGTCGACCTGAACCTGAAGTCGCCCTTTTTCCTGACCCAGGCGCTGCACGGCCTGCTCAAGGCCGGCGCCGCCGCGCAGCCGGCCAAGGTGATCAACATCGCCTCGATCGACGGCCAGACCGTCAACCCGCAAGAGACCTACAGCTACGCCGCCAGCAAGGCCGGGCTGATCCACCTCAGCAAGCGCATGGCCCTGCGGCTGGCCGAGGACAACATCGTGGTCAACGCGATCTGCCCGGGCGCCTTCGCCAGCGAGATGAACCGCGACGCCCGCGACCGCGCCGACGCGGTGGCCGCCCGCATCCCGGCGCGCCGGGTCGGCGTGGACGACGACATGGCCGCCGCGGCGATCTACCTCGCCTCGCGCGCCGGCGACTATGTGCTGGGCACGACGCTGACCGTGGACGGCGGCGTCAACCTCGTCCGCTGAGCCAAGCCAGGACCGAACGATGACGCTGCTGATCATCCGCCATGGCGAAACGCCGCTCAACGTGGCGCGCGTGCTGCAACCGGCCGACACCCCGCTGTCGGCCAACGGCCTGGCCCAGGCCGACGCGCTGGCGCAGCGCCTGCGGACGGCAGGCCTGGCCGGCATCGTCAGCAGCGACCTGCCGCGCGCACTGGCCACTGCCCAAGCCATCGCCCGCGTCACCGGCCTGGCGCTGCAGACCTCGGCGCTGCTGCACGAACGCAATTTCGGCGAGTTGCGCGGCCTGGCCTATGACGGCCTGGGCTTCGACCCGCTGACCGCCGAGGCCGCACCGCCAGGCGGCGAATCGCAGGCCCAGTTCAACGCCCGTTGCCAGGCCGCCTGGGCCTGGCTGCTGGCGCAGCAGGCCAGGGTCGGCGGCCCGCTGGCGGTGGTCACGCATGGGCTGGTGATCCGCGACTGGCTGCAGCGCGGGCCGCTGCAGTTGGCGCCGGGGATGGCGCCACCGCAGCGGCTGGCCAACACCTCGCTGACGATCGCCAGCGCGGCGGCGCCGCACGGCGTCACGCTGCTCGACTGCACCGCCCATCTGGCGGATGGGGCCGGTGGCCCGGGCGAGGACGCGCGCAGCTTGTCGGGGGGTTGAGAGCCTGGGGACACGAACGAACCCCGCCCCAAACAGGGCCGCGGAGCAACTGATTGGGGACTCAGCCGTTGCCCAGGTAGGGCTCGATAAGTTGCCGCGCCTGCGCCAGGCAGTCGTCGAACGGGCGCTGAAAACCCAGGCAGTCGATCGCGTCGAATTCGACACGAGCGATCTCGGCGCGATCTTGGAACTGCCGCAGAAAGGCCGCGCCGTGCCTGGCGAAGCAGTGTGAAGCACGGTCTATCGCCGCAGAATCGGCATCCGCGACCGCGCACAGATCGAACAGGTCGCGCGCTTTCGACCGGTCACCTCGGTGCCACATCTTCTTCGCAATGATTTCCGCGCAAGTCTCTACCTTGATGTCCCGACCGAAATGGGACACGACGTCGAACGGCGAATCGGTGAGCGAGGCGCCCACGACGATGTCGATTTCACCCGTCGGCAAATAGAACTTCAGATACTCCGCGTTCTCTTCGTAGTCGGTGCTGACCTCCTCGGCCAAGTCGCTCAGGCGGGGGTTGACGAAGCCGAGGTACTGGGGATCCGGGACGAACAGGTCGATGTCCTTGCTTTGGCGATGCCCTATCCGCAACATCAGCACCGTTCCTCCACCGAAGGTCCACAGCGGCTGATTGACCTGCGTCTCCAGATGCGCCATCAACTTGAGTGCTTGCGGAAACAGCGCCGTCCAAACGCCTGGACGCCCCATGTCGGGCAGGTTCACCGCCACCACACCCGGCTGCACTGGAGTTGATGGGCCAGGTCGCGCATCGTCCGCCAGACCTGGGCGCGCTCGGCGCTGTCTTCCAAGTGCAGTTGCTCGACCACTGCGGCCAGCAGCGCAGGCGAAGCTTCCTCGAGCATGGCGCGGACATGGGGCAGGATCTGCGGCGGGACCTCCCCGTTGAGCAGTACGTCGCGCAGCGCGTCGGCGCTCATCGGGGTTCGGTAACTGACGCCCGCGGTCCTGGCTGCCAAGACAATAGCCGGGGTTCTCGCCGTTGCCGGCTGGCCGACCCGGGTGCGTGGCGCCGCCACCGTCACCGCCAGTCCCAGCACCTCCAGCAAGCGCGACGCCCGGGTCAGGCTCAGGTCCTTGATGCTACCGGTCTCGACCTGGTTGACGGTGGCCCGTGACAGGCCGCTGAGCTTGGCCAGGGCCGCTTGCGTCAGCCCCATGTCGCCACGGCGGATCTTGACGGCAGCACTGAGTTCGGCGATCGAGGTCATCAGGCGAGGCTATCTGCTCGGCAGGAGATTGTCAAATATTTTTGACATTGGCGGGACGGTCCGGAACCCGCGGCGGCCAGCGCGGGCCGCACTGGCCGCAGTGACGCCTTGTGAATTGCTTGTGGATCAGCGAAACGGCAGTTCGAAAATCGCCTTGACGGTCCAGCGGTCGGCTGCATCGGTCAGGCCGCGGCCGATGCCGAGGTTGAAGATCCAGGGCTTGCGGTCGACATCGAGCACCGCGAACAGCCGATGGTCCTGCTGCTGCCAGGGCAGCCGGCGGCCCAGCGGGCCCTGGTCCGAATAAGCCTCCAGGCCGGCGGCCAGGCCCTCGCCCACGTTGCGCGCCGCCTTCAGGCCCAGACTCAGCGCCGGCCGGCTGCCGCCCTGGCCGTCGGACAGATCGAATTCCAGCGTCGGATTGGCCACCAGCAACCAATCGGCGTTGCGCCAGCCGGCGATGAATCGGGTCTCGGCGCTCCAGCGCGACTGTGAATAACGCTGGGCCAGTCGCGAGAGCTCGACGTTGACCCCGCCGAAGCCGCCCCGGCCGTCCACCAGTTCGAACGGCAGCCACTTCAGGCGCGCCTTCAGGCCCGCCAGGTCGAAGTGGCCGCTGGCGTCGACGATGGCCGGCAGGTAGAGCCCGGCCTCCAGACCGTGACCCAGTCCGTAAGCCAGTTCGGGCGTGGTGCGCAGCGCATGTCGAGGCGGCACCTCGCCAGGATAGTCCGGCGTGGCCCGGCCGCTGGGCGTGGTGTTGACATGCAACTCCAGCCCCCATTCGCCGCGCTCGTTGATGGCGTTGTCGTAGACCTGGATCTCGTCCTGGAAGGCGGCTTGGGCCGCACCGGACAGCGTCAGCCAGGCCAGCGCGGCCAGCGCGCGGGTTCGGAGCGTGCGCGGAAGTATGGATTTCATGGCGATTGACGGTGGAAGCGGGCCAGCGGGCCGATCAACCCGCCAGCGCCGCGCACACCGCACGCGTCACCTGCACGGTGGTGGCGCTGCCGCCCAGGTCGCGGGTGTGCAGCGCCGGGTCGGCGGTGACGCGCTCGATCGCGGCCATCAGGCGCGCCGCCGCGGCGGCCTCGCCCAGGTGCTCGAGCATCATCACGCAGGACCAGAAGGTGCCCACCGGGTTGGCCAGGCCCTGGCCCATGATGTCGAAGGCCGAGCCGTGGATGGGCTCGAACATCGATGGGTAGCGGCGCTCGGGGTCGATATTGCCGGTGGGCGCGATGCCCAGGCTGCCGGCCAGCGCGGCGGCCAGGTCACTCAGGATGTCGGCATGCAGGTTGGTGGCCACAACCGTGTCGAGCGTGGCCGGGCGGTTGACCATGCGGGCGGTGGCGGCGTCCACCAGTTCCTTGTCCCAGCGCACATCCGGAAACTCGGCGGCGATCTGCAGCGCGATCTCGTCCCACATCACCATCGCGTGGCGCTGGGCGTTGCTCTTGGTGACCACCGTCAGCAGCTTGCGCGGGCGCGACTGCGCCAGCCGGAAGGCGTAGCGCATGATGCGCTCGACCCCGGCACGGGTCATGATCGAGACATCGGTCGCGGCCTCGATAGCGTGGCCCTGGTGCACCCGGCCGCCGACGCCGGAATACTCGCCCTCGGAGTTCTCGCGCACGATCACCCAGTCCAGGTCGCGCGGGCCGCAGCGCTTGAGCGGGCCGTCTATGCCGGGCAGGATGCGCGTGGGCCGCACGTTGGCGTACTGGTCGAAGCCCTGGCAGATCTTGAGCCGCAGGCCCCACAGCGTGATGTGGTCGGGGATATGCGGGTCGCCGGCCGAGCCGAACAGGATCGCGTCCTTGCCGCGCAAGGCGTCCAGCCCGTCGGCCGGCATCATCACGCCATGGGCGCGGTAATAGTCGCCGCCCCAGCCGAAGTTCTCGAACGCGAAGGCGAATGCGCCGCTGGCTTGGGCCAACGCCTGCAGCACCTGGGCGCCGGCGGGCACCACCTCCTGGCCTATGCCGTCTCCGGGAATGGTCGCGATCTGGTAAGTCTTCATGGCTTGTTTTCGAGGAGGAAGAGGATTCAGCAAGCCGGCCACCGCGGGCGCAACGCCGGTCAGGGTCAAGAGCGGTGCTGCACCATCGCCTGGCCCAGGCGGACCGCGGCGCCCGGCGCCCAGGCCGGGTTGAATGCCAGCGCGCCGGCGGGTGCCGGCGGAAACAGCATCACGACGGTGGAGCCCAGCAGAAAGCGTCCCATCTCGGCGCCCTGCGCCAGTTCGACGGCCGGCGGGTTGCCCGCGCCGCCGTAATGCCAGTCGCGCAGCACGCCCGGGCGCGGCGGGTTGACCAGCCCATGCCAGACCGTGGCCATGCTGCCGACGATGGTCGCGCCCACCAGCACCAGCACGAAAGGCCGGCCGCGCGCATCGTCGAACAGGCAGACCACCCGCTCGTTGCGCGCGAACAGCCCCGGCACACCGCGCGCCGTCGTCGGGTTGACCGAGAACAGCGCGCCGGGCACATGGACCATCCGGCGCAGCGTGCCGGCGCAGGGCATGTGGATGCGGTGGTAGTCGCGCGGGCTCAGGTAGACGGTGGCGAAACTGCCGCCGGCAAACGGCGCGGCCAGCGCCGCGTCGCCGCCGACCAGCGCGGTCGTGCTGTAGGCATGGCCCTTGGCCTGGAAGATCTGGTCGCGGTCGATCGCACCGAACTGGCTGACCGCGCCGTCGACCGGGCACAGCAGTTCGGCCTCGGCCAGCGGCCGGGCACCGGGTCGCAGCGCCCGGGTGAAGAAGTCATTGAAGCTGGCGTAGGCCTCGGGGCGGGGCTCGGCCGCTTCACCCATCGCCACGCCGTAGCGGCCGATGAACCAGCGTATCAAGGCGGTGGTGGCCGCACCGCCGCGCCAGCGCGCCACGACACCGGCGAAGCGGGTCAGCGCCAACTGGGGCAACAGGTATTGCGGCAGGACTTTGAGGCGGTCGGACAAGTCGGTCGGGGCGGCTAGGGCGAGGTGGGCAGTGTATCGGCCGCTGCCGCCTCGTCCCGGCTTGACAGCCTACTTCGCGCCGGCCAGCAGCATCACCCCGGCCAGCACGCACAGCGAGCCCGCCGCCACCCAGGCCGAGAAGGGTTCACCCAGGATGAACACGCCCAGCACGATGGTCGAGACCGGGCCGACCATGCCGTACTGCGCGGTGCGGGCCGGGCCGATGCGCTCGATCGCACGCATCACCAGCCACACCGGCAACACGGTGCAGACGGTGCCATTGACCAGCGACAGCCAGGCCACCGTCGGGGCCAGTTGCAGCAGGCCAGCCAGCGGCCGCAGCAGCGCGAACTGCGCCAGGCACAGCGCGCAGGCCACGCTGCTGGCCCAGCCGGCCAGGCGCAGCGAGCCGATGCGCCGCACCACCTCGCCGCTGTAGAGCAGGTAGCCGGCATAGCTCAGCGTGCTGGCCAGCACCAGCCCGGCACCCAGCGCCACGCGCGGGCCGTCCAGGTGCAGTTCATGGCCGAACACCAGCAGCAGCCCGCCATAGCCCACCGCCATCGCCGCCCACTGCCGGCCACTGGCGGGGCGGCCGAACAGCAGCCGCGACAACACCAGCACCACCGCCGGCGTCAGGTAGAGGATCAAGCGCTCCAGGCTGGCCGTGATGTGCTGCAGGCCCAGGAAGTCGAGGTAGCTCGACAGGTAGTAGCCGGAGAAGCCCAGCGCCGCCGCCGCGGCCCGGTCGCGCCAGCCCAGCGCCGGCTTGCCGCGCCCGGCCCACCAGGCCATCGCCAGGAAGAACGGCAGCGCCACCACCATGCGCAGCATGATCAGCGTGATCGCGTCGACGCCGTGCCGGTAGGCCAGCTTGACGATGATGGCCTTGCCCGAGAACGCCACCGCGCCAGCCATCGCCAGCAGCGGCGCCGACCAGCGGGTTGAAGGAAGCCGTGGCAGCTCGGCCAGGGTCGGCCGGCTGGCGGCGGAAGGTGGAGACATCGCCGGCATTGTAGAAAGCGCCCCCCTAAGCTCGGCGCCGCAGACAGTCAACCGGCCGTGCCCGCGACCACCGGGCTGGGCATACTGGATCGCTCGCCGCCGCCGAGATGAACGCCGCCTTCACCGCCAACGCCAACGCCACGGCCGCGCCGTGGCACAACTACCGCGGCGTGCTGCGCGCGCTGGCGCTGGCCCTGCTGTGCGGCCTGCTGCAGGCGCTGCTGCCCCGCCACATGCTGGGCGCGGCCGCCCTGGCGCCGCTGTCGGTGGTGCTGGGCGTGGCCGTGGCCGTGGCCGCGGCACTGTCGCGCGGCCACTGGACGGTGCCGGCCGCGATGGTGGGTGTGCTGGCCGCCGACCTGCTCACCGGCAGCGCACTGCCGGTGGCCGGCGCCAACGCGGCAGTGCTCGGCCTGCAGACCCTGACCGCCAGCGCGCTGATGCGCAGCGCCAGCGACCCGGACCGGCTGCAACTCGACACCGCCGACCGGCTGCGGCGCTTCGTGCTGGTGGCGGCACCGGCAGCGGCGGCGGTCGGCGTGGTCGGCGGCCTGCTGGCGCAATGGGGCCTGGACGGCGCGGCGTCGCTGCCGCTGTCGCGCCTGCAACTGGCCGCCGCAGTGGTCCGATTCATCGCTGACCTGGGCGGGGTGGTGGTCACGGCGCCGGTGTTGCTGTGCTGGCTGGCGCCAGCGCAGGCGCCTTGGCGACCGCGCAGGCGCCAGGTGGCACTGCCGCTGGTGCTGCTGGCGCTGGTGATGCTGCCGGGCTTGGCCGAGGTGGCACGGCGCGACGAATTGCGGCTGCAGGGCAGCTTCGAGCGCGATGCCCAGGCGCGCCGGCTGCGAATCCAGCAGTTGCTGGCCGACCCGGTGGACGCCACCCTGGCGCTGCGCGACGTGCTGACCGCGGCGGGCGGCACCCTGCCCTTGGCCTTATTCGACCGCTTGTCGGCCGGCTGGATGGCGCGGGTGGCCGGCCTGCAGACCTTGGGCTGGCTGGAGCGCCTGCCCACTGCGGCATCGGCTGCCGGCGGCCCGCCCGAATGGCTGCTGCGTCAGCTGCATGCCTCCAGCGCTGACGTGCGCGCGCTGCCTGGCGCGCACGCCGCACCCGATGGCCGGCTGGCGCTGTCGCCCGCGCTGCGTCTTGCGCTGGACCAGGCCTGGGCGGGCAACAGCACGGTGGCGGTGGGGGTTCCGTCTGACCCCGGCGCAGCGCCGACCGCTGGCCAGGCGATGCTGCTGCAGCCGGTGCCGGCGGCCAATGGCGGCGCGGCAAGCCAGCGGCTGGTCTTTGCCGTCGTCGATCCCGGCCGGCAATTGGCCGGCGCACTGCCCGACAACGACCCCAACCTGCGGGCCTGCCTGACCGGGCGGGACGGCGGCCCCGGCCAGCCGGCGCAACGGCTGGCCGGCCCACCGGGTTGCGAGCGCGGCAGCCTGGGCCAGGCGCTGCGCAGCGCGATCGGCAAGGTGGCAATCGGCGAACAGCGCCTGGACCTGCTGATCACCGAGCCCGTCGGCGCCGACAACCGGCTGTTCGCGGCGGTGTGGCTGCTGGCCCTGCCGGCGGTGGCCGGCGCAGCCATGCTCAGTGCGCTGTTGCTGGCGCTGACGGGCCGGCTGCTTCGCATCGAAGACCGGGTGCGCGAACGCACTGCGGCGCTGCGCGACGAGATCGACGAGCGGGCCAGCGCCGAGTCCACGCTGGCGGTCCGCGAGCAGCGCTTTCGCGCCATCTTCGACAGCGTCAGCCTGGGCGTCACGGTGGTCGACCCGCAGGGCCGGATCATCGAGGTCAACCCGGCCTTCTGCGCGATGATGGGCGGCAAGGCCGACGACCTGCTGCAACACCCGCTGGCCGATTTCCAGTTGCCCGACGTGACCGAGGACGACGGCACGGCCGCAGCCCTGGGCGGCGCCATGGCACGGCACCAGCGCTACCTCACGACCGACGGCAGGGTGCTGCAGGTGGCCGCCAACCTGCGCACCCTGTTCGACGCCAGCGGCCACCCCGTGGCCACCGTCGGGGCCTTGCAGGACCTGACCCCGATACTGCGGCTGCGCGAAGTCGAGCGCGAGCGCGAGCAGGCCGAGGTGGCCAGCCGCACCCAGAGCGAGTTCCTGGCCAAGCTGGCCGATGAGTTGCGCACGCCGCTCAAGGCCATCGTCGGCTTCGCCGAGATGCTGGACCGCAACGACCCCGCCGGCGACGGTGCCGACGACCCGGGGCAGCGCCACGGCTTGGCCCAGATCCGCCAGGCGGGCTGGCAACTGCTCGACAGGGTCAACGACGTACTCGACCTGTCGCACCTGGAGGCCGGCAGCCTGCGGCTGACGCTGGCGCCGCTGTCACTGGCCGACCTGGCGCAGGAGGCGATAGCCATGGTCGAGCCGGCCGCGATGCAGGCCTGGGTCGCGCTCGAACTGTCGCTGTCACCGCAGGCCGACCGGGTGCAGGCCGATGCGCTGCGGCTGCGCCAGGTGCTGATCAAGCTGCTGGGCAACGCCATCCAGTACAACCGGCCCGGCGGGCGGGTGACGCTGCGCACCCGGCCCGCCGCCTTGGGCGAGGTGCTGATCGAGATCGAGGACAGCGGCACCGGCATCAGCGAGGCGCAGATCGGCGAGTTGTTCATGCCCTTCCAGCGCCTGGCCCGCGAGGCGAACACGCGGCCCGGCAAACAGGGTACCGGCATCGGCCTGGTGATCTGCCGCAAGCTGTGCGAACAGATGGGCGGCGAGCTCAGCGTCAGCAGCCGGGAGGGTGAGGGCTCGGTCTTCAGCCTGCGGCTGCCGCGCCCGTCGGGCGAGCCCAGCCACCTGCAGGTGACCCGCTTGGCGCCGCTGGTGCCGGGGGTAAGCATAGGCAGCGTGCTCTTCATAGAGGACGACGAAGCCGACCTGGCCGAGATGCGACGCCTGCTGCAACGCCGCCCCGGCATCACGCTGATGACCGCGGGCAGCGCCGCGCAAGGCCTGGCGCGCGCGCACGATGCCGACCTGATCCTGCTCGACCTGGACCTGCCCGACCGCCCCGGCATAGCCCTGCTGCGGGCGCTGAAATCAGACGCCAGACTGCGCCATACGCCGGTGATCGTGGTCTCGGCCGAGAGCCGGCCGCAGCGCATCGACGAATGCTTCGACGCCGGTGCAGCGCAGTTCCTGACCAAGCCGCTGGATGCGCAGCAGACGCTGAAGGCGATAGACGACAACCTGTTCTGAGCCCGCGCGGGCAAAAAAATGGCCCCGCGATGGGGCCATTCCGAACCGGTCGAACCACCTGCCGGCTTGCGCGCTCGCCCGGCCGCCAGGTTGGCAAGCCAGGCTGGGGTCAGCCCTCTTCCTGGAACGCCTCTTCGCGCTTGTTCTTGATCGACGGCAGCATCACCACCACGACCATCAGCGCGGCGGCCAGCAGCAGACCGCCGGACAAGGGCCGCGTCGCGAAGGTCGACCAGTCACCGCGCGACAACAGCAGCGCGCGGCGCAGGTTCTCTTCCATCATCGGCCCCAGGATGAAGCCCAGCAGCAGCGGCGCGGGCTCGCAACCCAGCTTGTAGAAACCGTAGCCCGCCAACGTGAAGGCCGCTGTCATGTAGACGTCGAAGGAACTGTTGTTCAGGGTGTAGCAACCGATCGCGCAGAACACCACGATGGCCGGGAACAGGAAGCGGTAAGGCACCGTCAGCAGCTTGATCCAGATGCCGATCAGCGGCAGGTTCAGGATCACCAGCATCAGGTTGCCGACCCACATCGAGGCGATCAGGCCCCAGAACAGCTGCGGGTTGCTGGTCATCACCTGCGGGCCGGGCTGTATGCCCTTGATCGTCATCGCGCCCACCATCAGCGCCATCACCGCATTGGGCGGGATGCCGAGCGTGAGCATGGGGATGAAGCTGGTCTGGGCGCCGGCGTTGTTGGCCGACTCGGGGCCGGCCACGCCGCGGATATTGCCCTGGCCGAAGGGCACCTCGCCCTTGCGGCCGCGCATCTTCTTCTCGAGCGTGTAGGCGGCAAACGAGGCCAGCAAGGCACCGCCACCCGGCAACACCCCCAGGATGGAACCCAGCGCGGTGCCGCGCAACACCGCGGGCGTGGCGTCCTTGAAGTCTTGCCAGGTCGGCCACAGGCCGGTGACGTCCTTGGTGAAGACCTCGCGGTTTTCTTCCGGCTGGCCGAGGTTGGTGATGATCTCGCCGAAGCCGAAGATGCCCATCGCGATGACGACGAAGCCGATGCCGTCGGTCAACTCGGGGATGTCGAAGCTGTAGCGCGGCACGCCCGAGATCACATCGGTGTTGATCTGGCCCAGCAGCAGGCCGAGCAGGATCATCGCGATCGCCTTGACCAGCGAGCCCGACGCCAACACCACCGCGCCGATCAGGCCCAGCACCATCAGCGAGAAATACTCGGCCGGGCCGAACTTGAAAGCCAGCTCGGTCAGCGGCGGCGCGAAGGCGGCGATGATCACCGTGCCCACGCAACCGGCGAAGAACGAGCCCAGACCGGCGGCGGCCAGCGCCGGGCCGGCGCGGCCCTTGCGGGCCATCGCGTAGCCATCGATCGCGGTGACCACCGAGCTGGATTCACCCGGCACGTTGATCAGGATCGCGGTGGTCGAGCCGCCATACTGGGCACCGTAGTAGATGCCGGCCAGCATGATCAGCGCGGGCGTGGCGTCGAGCGCGTAGATCGACGGCAGCAGCATCGCGATCGTCGCGACCGGCCCCAGGCCGGGCAGCACGCCGATCAGCGTGCCCAGCACCGAGCCGAAAAAGGCGTACAAGAGATTCTGCGCCGTGAAGGCGACGCCGAATCCCAACATCAGGTTGTTGATCAGATCCATGACTTTGCCCTCAGCCGGTGATGAACTTCGGCCAGACCGGGATCACCAGGTTGAGACCTTTGATGAAGATGAGCCAGGAACCGATGGTGAGCACCGCACAGTTGATCAGCACGTCCTTCCAGTGGAACTCGTCGCCGGCCAGGCTGGCCATCACGATCATGATCGGCAGCGCTGCGGCCATGCCCAGCAAAGGCAGCGTGTAACCGAACAGGCCGACCGCCGCCATGATGGTGATCAGCGGCTTCCAGGCCCAGGGGCCGATCGGGTCGCCGTCCTCGGTCTCGACCACCAGGGCCTTGAACAGCAC
The DNA here is from genome assembly GCA_947453625.1 of Burkholderiales bacterium. GTDB lineage: Bacteria > Pseudomonadota > Gammaproteobacteria > Burkholderiales > Burkholderiaceae_C > Pseudaquabacterium. The sequence goes on along the minus strand of CANGHK010000041.1, from coordinate 30,787 downwards.
GACGCTGCCCAGGATGGCCATCAGCAGGCCGAGGCCGAATGGAAAGAAGCCGGGCCCGGGCCGGGCCGACGAGCCGAAGTTGTAGTTGGTGGCGCCCCAGGCAAACCCTAGGCCTATGGCCACGAACAACAACCCCGACCAGAAATCCTTCTGGCTCTTGATCTTCACTGCGTGTCTCCTTGACGGCTTGTGGCTGTTGGCTCCATTCTAGGGATCGCCCCCGCCGCGTCCGGTGTGGTTTCCACGTAAGGCCGGGGTCGGCGGCGCTGCCGGCGCGGCCCGACCCGGACAACTCAGGCTCAGGCTTCCGACCAGGCCGGCGTTGCGCGCAGCACCTCATCGACGGTGGTCTGGCCTTCGGCGACCCGCATCAGGCCAGCCAGCCGCAAGGGGCGCATGCCGCTCCTGACGGCCTCGCGGCGCAGCGCAGCCATGTCCTGCGCCGGATGCACCGCCCGGCGCGCTTCGTCGTCCAGCACCAGCAACTCGTAAAGCCCGACCCGGCCCCGGAAGCCGGTCTGCCGGCAGGCCAGGCAGCCGACCGGCTTGCACGGCCGCACGCCACCCGACAGGTGCCAGGGCCGCGCCAGTTCATCCAGCGTCTCGCGCGTGACGCTCTCGTCGCGCACCTTGCAGCCGACGCACAAGGTGCGCGCCAGCCGCTGCGCCAGCACGCCGATCACGGTGGCCGAGATCAGGTAGCCTGGAACGCCCAGGTCGACCAGCCGGGTGATGGCCGACGCGGCGTCGTTGGTGTGCAGGGTGGAGAACACCAGATGGCCGGTCAGCGCGGCCTGGATCGCCATCTCGGCGGTGGCCAGATCGCGGATCTCGCCCACCATGATGATGTCGGGGTCCTGCCGCATCAGCGCGCGCAAGCCCTCGGAAAACCCCATGTCCAGCGCCGCCTGCACCTGGGTCTGGTTGAAGGCCGGCTCGATCATCTCGATCGGGTCCTCGACGGTGCAGACGTTGACCGCTTCGGTGGCGAGCGACTTGAGCGTCGAGTACAGCGTGGTGGTCTTGCCGCTGCCGGTCGGCCCGGTGACCAGGATGATGCCGTGGGCCTGGCCGATCAACTGGGCCCAGCGCTCGCCGTCATGGTCGGAAAACCCCAGCGCCTGCACGCTCTTGACCACCGTCTCGGGGTCGAACACCCGCATCACCATCTTCTCGCCGAAGGCGGTGGGCAGCGTCGACAGCCGCATCTCGACCTCGTCGCCGGCGCCCTCGGCGGTGTCGGGGCGCTTGGTCTTGATGCGGCCATCCTGCGGCCGGCGCCGCTCGACCACGTCCATCCGGCCCAGCAGTTTGATGCGCGCCGTCATTGCGTTCATCACCGACAGCGGCACCTGGTAGACGGTGTGCAGCACGCCGTCGATGCGGAAGCGTATCGCCCCCATCTCGCGCCGAGGCTCCAGGTGGATGTCGCTGGCGCGTTGGTCGAAAGCATATTGCCACAGCCAGTCGACCACCTGCACCACGCCCTGGTCGTTGGCGTCGAGTTGCTTGCTGGTCTTGCCCAGTTCGACCAGTTGCTCGAAGCTGGCGGTGGCTGCGGTCTCGCCGGACTTCTGCGCCTGGCGCACCGAGCGTGCGAGGGCGTAGAAATCACTGGTGTAGCGCGCGATGTCCTCGGGGTTGGCCAGCACCAGTTTGACGCGGCGCCGGGTGTGCGATTCGATCTCGCCCACCCAGCCGGTGTCGAAGGGCTCGCTGGTGGCCACCGTCACCGAGTCAGGCCCCACGTTGACCGGCAGCACCTTGCGCAACTCGGCGTACTGCAGGCTCATCACCTCGGCCACCCGGCCCACGTCCACCTTGAGCGGGTCGATGCGCAGGTAAGGCAGTTGCACCCGCTGGGCCAGCCACTCGGTCAGGGTTTCGGTGTCGAGTGGCCGGCCCGCGTGCAGCAGACCGGCGCTGCCCAGGCGCACCAGCGCGTGCTGGCTGGACGCCCCGGCGCCGAAGCGCTTGACCACGCGCTGCGCGTCGTCCTCGCTGACCTGCGCGTCGTCGCGCAACCAGCCCAGCAACTGATGCCAGTCCAGCCGGCCGCGCGGCCGCTGGCTCACCACGGCCGGCGCGGCACCGGCATCGGTCGGGCGGGATCGGGGCGCGGAGGGCGTCATGCAGTGGCCAGGAGCGGCGTGACAAGCCGATGGTCCATGTTAGCGGCCGCCGGGACAGGGCATGGCGGCGAACAGCAGGACGCCTCCGGCCCAGTTGCACCACGGCCGGATGGCGGGCAAAAAAGCACCCAGCGCGTGAAGCGTTGGGTGCTTTTTTCTCTTGCGGCCGCTTGCGGGGCTTTGTATGGGCCGGGGTCACCCCAATTTCAGCGCAGCAGCCCGCATGAATGCTCACTTTCATTTTTTTGATAGTCGAGTTGTCCGGAAAGTTATCCGGTCAGCGCGCCGCGTACTTGCCCGCAGCCTACGCCCAAGCCTCCCCCAAGGCCTTCGCCTGCTGAAGCACCAGATCCACAGCGGCTTCCTGCAGGTCCGGCGGGTACTTGTACTTGCGCAGGATGCGCTTGACCATCAGCCGCAGCTTGGCCTGCACGCTCTCCCGGGCTGACCAATCCACGCTCAGGTTCGCCCGCAGGTTCTCGGTCAGCTCATGGGCGATCTTCTTCAAGGTCTCGTCGGTCAGCTCGCGCACGGCTGACTCGTTGTTGGCCAGCGCATCGTAGAAGCGGATCTCGTCCTCGGTCAGCCCCAACTGATCGCCGCGGTTGGCGGCCTCGCGGAACTTCCTGGCCATCTGCACCAGTTCCTCCATCACCTGGGCGGCCGCTATCGATCGGTTCTGGTAGCGCTGCACCACGTCGGCCAGCATCGCCGAGAACTTGCGCTCCTGCACCAAGTTGCCGGCAAAGCGTGACCTGATCTCGCCCTCGAGCAGCCGCTCCAGCAACTCCACCGCGAGGTTGCGCTCGGGCAGGTTGCGCACCTCGGCCAGGAAGGCGTCGTCGAGGATGCCGATGTTGGGTTTGTCCAGACCCACCGCGTCGAAGATGTCGACCACTTCGTCCGACACCACGGCCGAGCTGATGATCTGCCGGATGGCCAGCTCGCGGGCCTCGTCGGTCTTCTTCTGCTGGGTGATCTCGCGCTTGGTCAGGATCACCTTCACCGCCTGGAAGAACGCCACCTCCTCGCGCACTTCCTTCGCCTCATCGAGCGTGCAGCACAGCGTGAAGGCCTTGCTCATCGCCAGGGCGGTGTCGGCAAAGCGTTTCTTGCCTTCTTGGATGCCCAACACGTAGTTGGCCGCGCCGGCGAGCGTCTTGTGGCCCTCGGTCAGAAATCCGCTGTAGTCGAACCCGGCGCCGTTTGATCCACCCAACATGCCGCGCAGCACATCCAGCTTTTCCATCAACAAGCTGTAGGCCTCCTGCGCGTCGACGGTCGGTCGGCCCCGGCCGCGGCTGGCGGTGTATTCCTTCAGCGCCGACTTCAACTCGTTGGCGATGCCGATGTAGTCCACCACCAGGCCGCCCTGCTTGTCCTTGAACACCCGGTTCACCCGGGCGATGGCCTGCATCAGGTTGTGGCCCTTCATCGGCTTGTCGATGTAGAGCGTGTGCACGCAGGGCGCGTCGAAGCCGGTCAGCCACATGTCGCGCACGATCACCAGGCGCAGCGGGTCGGCGGGGTTCTTGAAGCGCTTCTCCAGCCGCTTCTTCACCTGGGCGCTGTAGATGTGCGGCCGCAACAAGGCCTTGTCGCTGGCTGAGCCGGTCATCACGATCTTGATCGCGCCCTGCTCGGGGTCGGCGCTGTGCCAGGCTGGCCGCAGTTTGACGATTTCGTCATAGAGCCCGACGCAGATGTCGCGGCTCATGCCCACCACCATCGCCTTGCCGGTCTGCGCATCGCCTGTTTGACCATTCGCGCGCTCCTCGAAGTGCGCCACCAGGTCGGCCGCCACCCGCGCGATGCGGGGCTCGGCGCCCACCACGCGCTCCAGCGCCGCCCAGCGGCTCTTGAGCTTGGCGCGCTGGTCTTCTTCCTCGTCCTCGGCCAGCTCGTCGACCTCGTCGTCGAGGGTGGCCAGTTCGTCGGCTTTGAGGCCCAGCTTGGCCAGCCGGCTCTCGTAATAGATGGCCACCGTCGCGCCATCCTCCTTGGCCTGCTGCATGTCGTAGATGCTGATGTAGTCGCCGAACACCGCCCGCGTGTCGCGGTCCTCGCCCGACACCGGTGTGCCGGTAAAGGCCACGAAGGTGGCGTTGGGCAGCGCATCGCGCAGGTGCTGGGCGTAGCCGACCTGGTAGCGGTCGACGGTGCCGGCCGGCGGGGCAAAGCCGGCATGGACCGCGGCAGCCTCGCCGCTGCCCGTCGTCACCACCGTTGCCGCCGCCGGCCGCTGCTTGACCGTCTTGAGCTTGGCCTCGAAGCCGTATTGGGTGCGGTGCGCCTCGTCGGCGATCACGACGATGTTGCTGCGGTCCGACAGCAGCGGGTAGGCGTCCTCGTCCTCGCCCGGCATGAACTTCTGGATCGTCGCGAACACGATGCCGCCCGACGGGCGGTTGCTCAGCAGCGCGCGCAGTTGCTGCCGGGTGGTGGCCTGCACCGGCTGCTCGCGCAGCAGGTCTTGCGCCAGCGAGAACACGCCGAACAATTGCCCGTCGAGGTCGTTGCGGTCGGTGATCACCACGATGGTCGGGTTGGCCATCAGCGGCTCCTGCATCACCCGCGCCGCGAAACAGGTCATCGTGATGCTCTTGCCGCTGCCCTGGGTGTGCCAGACCACACCGCCCTTTCCACGCACAGTCGGCGAGCCCCCCGGGCGCGAGGCCGTGATCGCCTGGGTGATCGCCGCCCGCACCGCATGGAACTGGTGGTAGCCGGCGATCTTCTTGACCAGCCCGCCATCGTCTTCGAACAGCACGAAGAAGCGCAAATAATCCAGCAAGTAAGCGGGCGATAGCACGCCGCGCACCAGCGTCTGAAGTTCATTGAAGGGGCCCAGCGGGTCGAGCGTGACGCCGTCGATCGTGCGCCAGGCCATGAAGCGTTCGGGGTCGGCCGACAGTGAGCCCAGCAGCGCGTCGGTGCCGTCCGAGATCACCAGCAGCTCGTTGTACTGGAAGGCGTCTGCTATCTGCGCCTTGTAGGTCTGGACCTGGTGGAAAGCCTTCCAGACGTCGGCGTTGGGGTCGGCCGGGTTCTTCAGCTCGATCAGCAGCAGCGGCAGGCCGTTCACAAACCCGATGATGTCCGGCCGGCGTGTGTGGTGCGCCCCGGTGATCGAACACTGGTTGACCGCCAGCCAATCGTTGGCGGCCGGCGTCGCCCAGTCGATCAGCCGCACGAAATCGCCTATCGTCTGGCCGTCGCGCTGGTACTGCACCGGCACGCCAGCCACCAGCAGCCGGTGGAACTGGCGGTTGGCCGCCAGCAGCGAGGGCGTGCCGAGATCGATCACCTGCTTCAACGCATCGTCGCGCGCCGCGGCCGGCACGCCGGGGTTCAGCGCCGTGATCGCCTGACGCAGCCGCCCGACCAACACCACTTGCCGGTAGTCGCTGCGCTCGGGTGCCGCGCCGTCGGGCGCAATGTCGGGGCCGTAGCGGTGCTGCCAGCCCACGTCGGCCAGCCAGGCCAGGGTTTCCTGTTCGAGTTGGTCTTCGGTCATGCGCGCGCCTCCCTGCCGCTGGTCCTGCACCTGCCTTGCTTCTGCGCCCGCCGCATGTCTGCGCGGCTAGGTTGGCGCCTGCTTGCCCTGCAGCACCGCGTTCAGCGCCAGGTTGATGTAGTAATTGCCGCGGCCGATCTTCTGCTTCTGCACGAAGCCGCCGGCCGCCAGCGCCTCCAGGTACTTGGTGGCCGTCAGCCGGGACACCTGCAAGTCCCGCTGGACGAACTCGATCCGGGTGTAGGGGTGGGTGAACAGGTTGTTGATCAGGTCCTGGCTGTAGAACTTGTAGCCGGCGCGGATGCGGTGCTTGTAGTCGAACAACGCGGCCTTGATCGCCTGGATGGTGGTGATGCCATGCGCGGCGGTCTGCTCCACCGCGTCCAGCATGTAGAGCACCCAGTCCTCCCACTGCCCGGCCTGGCGCACGCCCTGCAGCAGCCGGTAGTAATCGGCCTTGGTGCGCACGATGTGGCTGCTGAGGTAGAGCACCGGGATGTCGAGCAGCCCCTCCTTGACCAGGTACAGCACGTTCAGGATGCGCCCGGTGCGGCCGTTGCCGTCGTAGAAAGGGTGGATGCTCTCGAACTGGTGGTGGATCAGCGCCATCTTGATCAGCGGGTCCACCTCGAACAGCTCGGGCAGGTTGATGAAGCGCTCCAGGTCACCCATCAGCGCGATGATCTGCGCCGGGTCTTGCGGCGGCGTGTAGACCGTGCGGCCGCCGCCATCCCTCAAGGCCGTGCCCGGCAGCTTGCGAAATCCGGCGTTGTTGCGCTCCAGCTCGCCCTGGATCTGAACCAGGTGATTGGCGGTGATCAAGCCGCTGCTGCGCACCTGCTCGAAGCCCACCCGCAGCGCCTGGCGGTAGCGCAGCACTTCCTTGGCGGCCGGGTTGGCAAAGGCATCGGGCAACACGTCGTCCTTGAACAGCTCGTCATGGGTGGTGACGATGTTCTCGATCTCCGAGCTGTCCTTGGCCTCTTGCAGGCCCAGCGTGCTGATCAGGATGCCCTGGTTGGGGATGGACGCCGCGATGCCCTTCAACTCGGCCAGCCGGCGGCTGCTGCTGGCCAGCTTTTTCAGGATCGCCGGCGCGTCAAAGCGCGTGGCGTCCAGTTGTTCAAGCGGGGGGATCGAAGGCATCGCTGCGGGCCTGGGCCGGTGATGGACACGAACAGATTAAAGAGTTCTATACATGTTAGCCGCCACCAGTATAGAAAAGTCGATTTTTTATACAAGTGGGGCGGACGGCTTGGGGGCTGTGCTGCGGCGCAGGCAGCGCGTCAAACGGTGGCGTCCGCCAACTGCGCCTCGGCTTCTGGCAGGCGCAGTTGGCCGGAGATCAGGCGGGGGAGCAGGGTGTCGCGGAGGGTGGCGAGGGTCTCAGCGGTCGAAGCATTTCGGCTTCTTTGCTCTTCGGTCACTGCGATGACGTCTTCAAAAGCCGTGAGCAGTGGCAATGGCGGCAGGGTCACCGGCACCGATCCGAGAATGCCTGTGTTGATATTCGGCATCGTCGCGCCCACGGCATGTTGAACCAGCCATGCGCGCGCCAGTGGTGCGTCGAGCATCATCGACAGGAACGACGACGACGGCCAAGCTGCGCCGGGCCGGACCAGCAAACATCCCGTTCCGCAGATCCACCCGGTTTCACGCTCGCTGATCAAGGCATGCCGCTCAACGTCACCGCGACGGCTGAAAACAACGTCGCCTTTCACCAGTTTGTGTCGTGCCAAGCGGTCGGCATCGGCCGGCCGAATCCTGGCGATCGAATCCGTTGTTGCTCTGCGGTTTTGAATGTCCTTGGGCATGACAACGGGAATGCCGGAATCCACATAGTCAGCCGCGTGCAATTGACTGCCAAAAGGTCCCGTTTGAATGCTGCCGCCATACAACTTGGTCAGTTCGCCCAGGTTGGTCCTTGGCCAAGCCATTGGCACCAAGCCCAGCGCCGATTCCTCGAAGCTGTCCGGAAACAAGTCTGCCGTGGCTTCGTCCATTCCCGCCGGTGCGATGCCTTGCTGCTTGGCATGAACCGGGTCGAAATCGACGAACCACGACTTGAACAGCGCCTGCGCGATGGCTTCGAGGGTGGCGTTGGTTTCGCGCAGGAGGGCTATGCGTAACGATATCTCGAAATACAACTCGCCAATGTAATCTTGCGCTTGAAACGAAGGAACAGGAATTCGGAGCTTGCCAAAGTCACCCTTCTTGAAGTGTGGAATCATTGTTCCGACGTGCAAGTTATCAATTTGGGACTGAACTAGCGACGACCGCAAGGCAGCGAATAAGTACTTGGACGTCACTTTTTTCGATTTTGCTCTGACTGCTACCATATCCTGTGCAATACAAAAGTCCACTGGATCAGGGCACCAGTTGGTGCGGCCAGGACTGCCTTTGCAGACAAAAAGAATGTCACCAGGCAATGGGTGCCCGCGAAACCATGTCCGATACGTTTCGTCAGAAACATATCGAGTCGTTTTGTACGATGGGTAAAGATTAATCGGATCAATGCAGTTCGTCGCAATGAGAGGTATCCCTACTTCGCCTATTGGACAGGTCTTGCCGCGGTTATCGACGATGGCAGACAGCAGATCCGTGAACGGCAGCCACTCAAAACTCATACCCTTGCCCCTGAATTGAACCTCTTCATACAGGCGCTTGATCGTTGCTCAACCGGACTTCTGCCAGCGTCGGCTCGGCCGACCTGGCGCTGCTCCAATTGATTTCGCCGGCCAGGATCTTGGCATCGATGAAGGTCACCAGCACCCGCCTGGGCCTCTGCAAGACTTCGTCCGGCAGGTCCACAAACTGCAATTGCCCGTTGGGCTGCAGCACGGCTTCGTAGGTCGGCAACATGATCTTCTCCTCGTGCGTTGAGCACTCATTTCAACCGATGAGGCCTGGCAGCTCAGAAATCAAAGCCCAGGCCACCCAATTTGCGCCGGATCAGCAAGTCCAGTTCCGCGCCCTTGGCCATCTGCTCGCCCAGCTTCTCAGTCAGCCCCTGCATCTTGGTGGCGAAGTCGGCGTCGTTGTCTTCCACGGCTTCAGCGCCCACATAGCGCCCCGGCGTCAGCACATGGCCATGCTCGGCGATCTCGGCCAGCTTGACGCTGCGGCAGTAGCCCGCCACGTCGGCGTAATCACCCAACAGTGCGCCTGAACCCGCCTCACCGCGCCAAGCCGCCACCGTAGCGGCAATGCGATCGATGATGTCGCCCGTCAACTCGCACTGCACCCGGCTGATCATCACCGCCAGCTTGCGCGCGTCGATGAACAGCACCTCGCCCTTGCGCGCCCGCTTGCCCTTGGCCAGAAACCACAAACACGCCGGGATCTGGGTGTTGAAGAACAACTGCCCCGGCAGCGCGATCATCACCTCCACCACGTCGGCGTCGACCATCGCCGCGCGGATCTCGCCCTCGCTGTTCTGGCTTGAACTCATCGAGCCGTTGGCCAACACGATGCCGGCGCGGCCGTTGGGCGCCAGGTGGTGCAGCATGTGCTGCAGCCAGGCAAAGTTGGCATTGCCAGCGGGTGGGTCGCCGTACTGCCAGCGCGCGTCGCCCATCAGGCTGGCGTGCCACCAGTCGCTGATGTTGAACGGCGGGTTGGCCAGGATGAAGTCGGCGCGCAGGTCGGGGAACTGGTCGCGGCTGAAGGTGTCGGCTGGCTCACGCCCCAGGTTGAAGTCGATGCCGCGGATCGCCAGGTTCATCGCCGCCAGGCGCCAGGTGGTCGGATTGGCCTCCTGGCCGAAGATCGCCACGTCGCCGATCTTGCCGCCATGGGCCTCGATGAACTCCTCGCTCTGCACGAACATGCCGCCCGAGCCGCAGCAGGGGTCGTAGACCTTGCCATGGTGCGGGCTGAGCACGGCCACCAGCGTCTTGACGATGCTGCGCGGGGTGTAGAACTGGCCGCCGCGCTTGCCCTCGGCGCTGGCGAACATGCCGAGGAAGTATTCGTAGACCTGGCCCAGCACGTCGCGCGCCTGCGCCGCGCTGGCGCCGAAGCCGATGGTCGAGACCAGGTCGACCAGTTCGCCCAGCTTGCCGTCGGGCAGTTGTGCGCGGGCATAACGCTTGTCCAGGATGCCCTTGAGCTTGGGGTTCTCCAGCTCGATGGCCGTCAGCGCTTCGTCGATGCGCTTGCCGATGTCGGGCTGCTTGGCTGCTGCGCGCAGCGCCTCCCAGCGCGCCGGCTCGGGCACCCAGAAGACGTTGACCTCGCGGTAGTAGTCGCGGTCTTCCAACTCGGCCGCCAGGTCTTCGGCGCTGGCCTGGCCGTAGAAGTAGTCGTCGGCCGGGTCAGCCAGCCGCGCCGCCACCTCGGTGCGGCGGGCGGCGAAGGTGTCGGAGATGAACTTGACGAAGATGAGGCCGAGCACCAGGTGCTTGTACTCGGCGGCGTCCATGTTGGCGCGCAGCTTGTCGGCGGTGGCCCAGAGGGTTTTCTTGATGTCGTCGAGCATTCGGGCCTTGAATGGGGAGAATCCTGGGCTGATCTTGCCCTAGATGTCCGACCTGTATGGGATCGATGCGGCTTCAACGCTGCAATCCGGGTCAGACGGTCGGCGCGCGCCGCGTCTTGGCGGGGCTTGCCCCTCGCGCTGGGCCGCTGCCACCCGCTCGGCGGCTTTCAGATTCAGTGCCCGGGCAAGCGGGGTGATCGTGCTGATGGTGGGCTGGTTCTGGCCGGTTTCTATCAACGAGATGACCTTGCGCTGCACTCCGGCCTCCAGGCTGAGCGGCTCCTGGGGCATCCCGGCGCACGATCGCAGGCGGCGCAAGGCAGCGCCGAACAGCAGTTCGTGAGAACCAGAAGTTTTTCCCACCCTATCCAGACGGCGGCCGTCGTCGTTCAGTTCAAGGCGGCGGTGCGCGGGGCGAAAAAGTGGCGCGCCGCGCTTGCGTTGTCGTTGGCCGACAGCTGGCCGAGCCTGGGGTGGGGCCGGGCGCTGCTGCGCCGCCTGGCAAAGCATGCCGCCAGCGGACGGCGAAAGGTACTGGATCGCAGCGTCCTGGCCTGCAACGAGCCGATACTCGACCGGTTGCGCGGGTTGGGGCCCAGCGTCCACCGCGCGGGCTCCGACATGCACGTTACCTTGCCCTCTGCACCGTACATGCCGCAGACAAGCCGCCACAACTTGTCAAGCTGCCAGCCCGAAAGAAGCTATGCAAAAGAGAATCGCCTTCGCGCTTGCCTTCGCCTGCCTGGGCCTGTTGCTCACCGGCTGCGGCAGCCTCGCCCCAAGCCGAGCGGCCAAGACTGCCACCGGCATGGTGAGCCACCAGCTCTGCTCTGCCGTCTTCGTGTCCGGCCTCGACGCGCAGGACTTTTATCGCGAAGCCATCGAGCCGATGCTGTCGCCCGCGGCCTTGCTGTTCAGCCACCAGGTTGACCGCCAGCATGCGGAGGTGACGACAACCGTTGCTGGTCTGGCTGAGAGCCGGGCCATCTATCGTCCGCCGCTGGGCTGTGTTCTCGTACACGACGCAAGCCCCTCGACCTTGGTCATGCCGCCTGCCAGCGTTGCTGCAAGCATCCTGCCGCCAATCGCCAGGCACGATGTGGTGTCGCCCACCGATCCCGCTCTGAAAGCGGCGATCGAACGCGCGTTCGAGGAGACCGGCAGTGCCCCGCACCGATGGACGAAGGCGGTGGTCGTCGTTCACAACGGGCGGGTGCTGGCCGAGCGCTATGCGGCGGGCTACGGCGTGGACACGCCGCTCGCGGGCTGGTCTGCAACCAAGTCCGTCACCAATGCGTTGATCGGCATTCTTGTTCAGCAGGGCAGACTGAAGGTGACCGAACCTGCACCGATCGCTGCATGGGCCGGTGCGGGGGACCCCAGACAGGCCATCACCGTCGATCACCTTCTGCGCCAGACGAGTGGGCTGGACATCGGGCAGTCGCTCACGTCGAGCGCGCTGTCGATGTTTGATCCCTCGGCACAGATGCTGTTCATTGAGCCGGACATGGCGGCCTTCGCCGAACGCGCGCCGCTGAATGCCGTGCCTGGCGAGAAGTGGAACTACACCGACGCGAACACGCTGCTGCTTTCGCGCATCATTCGTGACCAGGCCGGTGGCGATGCCGCGGCGGTCCATGCATTCATGCACCGGGAACTGTTCGACCGGCTCGGCATGGAACATGTCACGATGCAACAGGACGGCTCGGGCACGGCGATCGGTTCCAGCCACATGCTCGCGTCGGCGCGAGATTGGGCACGCCTTGGCATGCTCTACCTGGACGACGGCGTCGTCGGTGGCCAGCGGGTCTTGCCATCAGGCTGGATCGACTACTCGGCTTCGCCAACCCGTGGTGCCGAGTTTGGCTATGGCGCCGGCTTCTGGACGAATCGCGGCAACGGCTTGTGGGTGCAACGGCGCGTACAAGGCGGCATGCCGGCCGATTCGTTCATGGCCATGGGCAACTTTGGCCAATATGTCGTGATCATTCCGTCGCGTCACCTGGTCATCGCCCGCTTCGGCAATTCGCACACCCCGATGGGTGACATCCAGACCGTCATCCGGTTGGTCGCCGACGTCACCGCGGCGCTCAAGTGACGCTTGCAGGAGACTTCTGCCGTTTCGGGTCTTGCGGTTCATCGTCCCTGCGCTGGCGGCAAGGTGCTGGCTCGGCGCGCGGCTTGGTCGCAAGCTTTGACACCGGCCACACCAAGGCCCACTGGCTTGACCACTCGCCCTGATGGATGCTCAAACACCGATGCGGGTCTCTGTCAGCGCCCCGGCGCTGCTGGTTCTGCCTGCCGTCCGCATAGCAGCACTGTACTGGCGCCGCGTTGGCCGCTCGAGATGGCCAGTACGCCGTGTCATTCAGCGAGGATGGGAGTTGATTGCTGAAATTCATCCCGCCTTGGCTAGCGTCCAAGGGCGATCGCAATGACGACCTTCTCGGTCAGCATCCTCTGATTCGCCGCCTCGGCCTCGGTCATTCCCTCCTTGAGCGGGCGCAAGGCCACTGGCGCACCGCCCGAAGCGGCTTCTTCCAGGACCAGTAAACCGCCTCAAGCGTGAGCCTGCCGAACTCAGGACGTGCAGCGCCGCATGTACCAGCACGGGTGGATCTGCAGCGCGGGCCTGGGTGTTGTCGGGCAATCTTTGAGCTCGACGCACTGGCACTCGACGCATGACCCGGTGGCGCGCAGGCCACCGCGATCACGGTCAAGCAGGGCATCGGCCAGTTTTCGGGCGTCTGTGACGACGAGGCCGCGCGCGGTGAACACGTCGACGCGGGCTTGGTGCCGACGGTGCTCGGCATCGGTCAGGCAAGGCGCCGAGGGCGGTGGCAGACCCTCGACCGGTTGGGCTTCGCCGCGTACGGGCTGGATGCGTACCCGGCGGGCATCAACCTGTCTGACCTTGACCGGGATTCCGCGCGTGGCAGGCAAGCACCAGGGCGACAGTTTCCGGTGACAGCGCGGGCTGCCGGCCTGCTGCTGCAGCGCGTGCTGCGCGACGGGCCTGCAGCGTGGAAACCTGGGTGGAAACCGAAGCAGTGGATACCGGCTGCGGGTCATGCGGCAAGACGCGCGGTGCCGAAGCGCTTGGCCACGCGCTGCGCGTCGTCCTCGCTGACCCGCGTGTCGTCGCGCAACCAGCCCAGCAGTTGATGCCAGTCCAGCCGGCCGCGCGGCCGCTGGCTTGCCACGGCCGGTGCGGCGCCGGCATCGGGTGGACGGGATCGGAGCACGGAGGGCGTCATGCAATGGCCAGGAGCGGCGTGACAAGCCGATGGACCATGTTAGCGGCCGCCGGGACAGGGCATGGCTGCGAAAAACAGCACGCCTCCGGCCCAGTTGCGCCGCTGCCGGGTGGCGGGCAGGCAGAAAAAAAGCACCCAGCGCGGGAAGCGTTGGGGGCTTGGTTCTCTTGCGGCCCCTTGCGGGGCTTTGTATGGTGTGGAACGCGGAACCGAACCGGCGTCCCAAATCTGAAACAGTGCGCTCGCGCCGGCCTTGAGGACGCGGTTTGGGGTATTCGGCCGGCCCCCGCTGCCTGAGACAGGGTTCCACAGCCCTCTCGTGGCGGCTCCAGCAGCTATGGGCCTGATCCCGGGACTTTGAATAAGTAGCACCAGGTGCTAGAGTTGGCCATGCAGTACGACAGGTCCGCACGAGCCTTCAAGACGGCCTGGTTTTCGAAGGCCGCACGGAAAGCTCGCATCCGAGACGGTGCGCTGCTCCTGGCCGTGCGGGAGGCTATGCGCGGGCAGGCCGATGACCTGGGCGGCGGCGTCTTTCAAAAAGCGGCTGAACGACAACCAACACCGGTCGATCGTGCTGGCCAAGTGCGGCAAGCTATGGGTGTTCGCGTTCCTCTATGCCAAGAAGGACCGCGCCAACATTGATCCCGACGAGTTGGCCGCGTTCCGCAAGCTCGCCCAGGCGTACGCACTCCTCACGCCCACGGAACTTGAACAGGCCCTGGACGAGGGCGACTTGCTGGAGTTGAGCGATGACCACTAAGACCAAGTTCAAGAGCGATGCCTTCGAGGCCATCCACAGCGCCGCCTGGGGCCTGCATCGCGTCGGTGCCATCGACAAGGCAACCATGCGCGAGTTCGACGAGAACTGCCTTGCCGTTCCTCCCGAGATCAGCGCCGCGGACATCAAGCGCATTCGGGAGCAGGCGCACGTGAGCCAGCCGGTCTTCGCGCGCTACCTGAACACCAGCGAGTCGACGGTCCAGAAGTGGGAGGCAGGCACCAAGCGGCCCAGCGGGATGGCGCTGAAGTTGCTGGCGGTGGTGGAGAAGCATGGGTTGAAGGTCTTGGCATGATCGACACCGAGATGGAGTCTCCGGCTACCAGGGCGTGATCAACTCGCAGGACTTGGCTTCTTCGGCGAAGAGAGTTGTCATGGTGGTATCTGCCTTGGAGGAAAAGATGCACTACCCCGTGATGACTGAACGCCAGCTTGCCACCAAGTGGCGAGTCAGCTTGAAGACCTTGCGCCGCTGGCGGAGCACGGGCGAGGGACCTGCCTGGCGCAAGCTATTTCATCTGGTTCGGTATCACGACGCCGACGTCCTGGCCTTCGAAAAGGTGGGGGCCAGCCACTGGCAGGCCCTGCTCGACAAGGGGGAACGAGTACCCCGCACAGTCACACGCCCGGGCGCTCCCGCAGAGCCCGAAGCCCCGGAGGAGATTGAGGACCGCTACGTGTCCGCCAAGGAGGTGGTCTGATCATGGAGTTCTGGGAGCGCGTCACCGGTTGGACCATCAGCGTCCACCAGCTGGGCAACTTCCTGACGGTTCTGTTCTTCAGTGGCCTCGTCATGCCCGCCACGGTGCTTGCCTGGCAGGACCGCGAGGACCCAAGCGAGTGAGCGGCCCCCCGCCTGGGCCTTGAGCTTTCTGCAACCGGATAGTCTTCACGGACCGCTCCCGGCCGAAAGCTGACGACGCTGGCGAGTGCAATTTCCGACTGCCACCCAGTCCCCAACCTGCACTCACCGCCCGGAAACCCGCATAAAACCTAGAGGTCGCCTGTTGATAGTCAACAGGTCGGCAGAGAACGGAGAGAGGAAATGGGCCGCCAGCAGGCCTTCGGCAGCCTCGTCGGGCAGGCCGTGGTCAACAGGCAAAGCGCTGTTTCCCTCGGGTACGGGCAAAAAAAATCCCAACCGGATGAGGATTGGGATTTCACATTATGGTGGAGCCGGGGGGGATCGAACCCCCGTCCGCAAGCCATCACCGGCCAGTTCTACATGCTTAGCTGTCTGATTTGAATCTCATGGCTCCGATCGCGCAGCAGCAAGCTATCGGGTCCACCAGTCACTTGGTTCTCGTCCCATGCTGAATGACGCAGCATGACACCAGCCAATGTGTATGACTTCGCAGCCCTTGCCTTGCGGCTCAGACCCGGCCCATCGGCCAACCGTTGCGAAGCTCACCGGTTTTTAAGCGGCGAGGGCGTACGAGGTATCGTTCGCAGTTACTTTGTTTCCAATGGTTTTACGAGCGAACTGGAGCTCGGCATGCCCTGAACCGACTCCGCACCCACGTCGAAGCCAGGTCGGCCCCTGGTAGCACTTATTTTAGGCCAGATCCAGCCATTGCAAGATGTCGGCCGGTGAAGAAAGTACGTGGTCAGCGCCCCAACCTTCCACCGGCTCGCCCTGACCGAGGTAGCCCCAGGCCGCAGCCAGCGTGACCATGCCGGCCGCCCGACCCGCGACCACGTCGCGCTCGTCGTCGCCGACATAGGCACAGGCCGCTGGCGCCAAGCCAAGCCGGCGTGCCGCTTCCAGCAAGGGCTCGGGATGGGGCTTGGCGTGCGGCGTGGTGTCGCCAGCAATCACCACCGCCGCACGCGTGCCCAGCCCCAGCCCGACGACGATGGGCTCGGCAAAGCGCATCGCCTTGTTGGTGACGATGCCCCAGCACTGGCCGGCGGCGTCCAGCCTGTCGAGCACCGGCGCCATCGCGTCGAACACCTGGGTGCTGTGCAGCATGCGCTCGGCGTAGCGCGCCAGGAAGGCGTCGCGCAAGTCGGCAAAGCGGTCTTCGCCCGGCGTCACGCCGAACGCCACTCCCACCATGCCCCGCGCGCCCGTGCCCACCATCGGGCGCAAGGCCGCATAAGGCAGCGGCGGCAGGCCATGCACTTGACGCAGGTCATTGGCCGCGCCGGCCAAGTCGGGCGCACTGTCGACCAGCGTGCCGTCCAGGTCGAACAACAGCAGCGCCGGCGATCCAATTCGCATCACGGTGCCCGGCAGGCCAGCAGGTAGTTGACCGAGGTGTCGTCCGACAGCCAGTAGCGGCCGGTCAAGGGGTTGTATTCCAGACCCTTGAAACCGACGGCCGACAACCCGGCCTCGCGGCACCAGCGGCTCAACTCGCTGGGACGGATGAAGCGGGCGTACTCATGCGTGCCCTTGGGCAGCAGCTTGAGCACATGCTCGGCCGCGACGATCGCCAGCGCGAAGGCCTTGACGTTGCGGTTGAGGGTGGAAAAGAACACCCAGCCCCCCGGCTTGACCAAGGTGGCGCAAGCCCGTACCACCGACGCCGGGTCGGGCACATGCTCGAGCATCTCCATGCAGCTGACGACATCGAAGCTCGCCGGCCGCTCAGCGGCAAGGTCCTCGACCGCCACCTCGCGGTACTGCATCACCACACCGGACTCCATAGCGTGCAGTTGGGCAACCCGCAGAGGCTTGGTCGACAGGTCTATGCCCAGCACATCGGCGTCTCGCGCGGCCATGGATTCGGCCAGGATGCCGCCGCCGCAACCGACGTCGAGCACCGTCTTGCCCTTCAGCGCCGCCCGAGCGTCTATCCAGTCCAGTCGCAGAGGGTTGATCCGGTGAAGACTGCGGAAGTCGCCGTCCAGATCCCACCAGCGGTGGGCCTGTTCACCGAACTTGTTCAATTCCTGGGGGTCGGCATTCACTGTCATGACGGCATCCTAACGCGAGCCGGCAAGGCGGCGTTCAAAGCAAAAACCCCGCCGAAGCGGGGTTTCGAGGCTAGCCCACCGAAGCGGGGTCGCATGTCAAGGCCCGAAGGCCCCGAATCACTTCTTGACGCGGGTACCAACCACTTCGATTTCGACGCGACGGTTCTTGGCGCGGCCTTCGGCGGTCTTGTTGTCGGCCACAGGCTGCTTCTCGCCCTTGCCTTCGGTGTAGACCCGATTCTTCTCGATGCCCTTGCTCACCAGATAGGCCTTGACGGCTTCCGAGCGGGCGACCGACAGCTTCTGGTTGTACGCATCGGAGCCGACCGAGTCGGTGTGACCCACGGCGATGATGACTTCCAGCGCGACGGCCGAGGTCTTGGCGACCAGGTCATCCAGCTTGGCCTTGGCTTCAGGCTTGAGAACGGCCTTGTCAAAGTCGAAGAAGGCGTCAGCTGCGAAGGTAACCTTCTCGCTGACAGGCGCTGCGGGAACGACCACAGGGGCCGGCGCCGGTGCGGGCGGCGGAACCACCACAGGGGCAGGCGCCGGGGGCGGCGGGACCACCACGGCGCGAGGGGCCGGTGCGGGAGCCGGCGCCGGCGGCTTCAAAGCACCATCGCAAGCCTGGTTGGCCGTGGCCGGCGTCCAGTTGGCATCGCGCCAGCAGAGTTCGTTCGAGCCGTTCTTCCAGGGCGTGCCATCAGCCGCACGCCAGTTGTCGGCGCCGCTGGACTGGGCAAAAACCGCAAACGGCGCAGCGAGTGCGACCGACGCGAAGAGCACAGCCACCTTGTTCAGTTTCTTCATGATTCTCCTCTCGAGGAAAGCCGCAGATTTCTGCGTAATGTCCGAATCGATAGCTAAAAAAGCCGGCAAACACCGTTTGGCAAGCGTTGACCACCGATGGGCCATTGTGCCATTAGGTCATTAGGCTGCCCCGATTTTCAAGTCCGAGGTGCGTTGACCGCGCTTGGCTGTTGCACAGGCGCGACAGCCAGCGCCGATTAGAATCCAAAGCTGTTGCCCGGAACCGTCCACCGCACATTTCTTACCCACGGCGCCGCCACGCC
This sequence comes from Burkholderiales bacterium, assembly GCA_947453625.1. Lineage (GTDB taxonomy): Bacteria > Pseudomonadota > Gammaproteobacteria > Burkholderiales > Burkholderiaceae_C > Pseudaquabacterium. Next base: position 12,625 of record CANGHK010000041.1, on the reverse strand, counting down.
GCACCTGCATGACACCTTTCGCCAAGGAAACCCTGCCTATCAGTCTCGAAGAGGAGATGCGGCGTTCCTACCTGGATTACGCAATGAGCGTGATCGTGGGTCGCGCGTTGCCCGACGCGCGCGACGGCCTCAAGCCGGTGCACCGGCGCGTGCTGTTCGCGATGCACGAACTGAACAACGACTGGAACCGCGCCTACAAGAAGAGTGCGCGCATCGTCGGCGACGTGATCGGCAAGTATCACCCGCATGGCGACACCGCGGTCTACGACACCATCGTGCGCATGGCGCAGGACTTTTCGCTGCGCCACATGCTGGTCGACGGCCAGGGCAACTTCGGCTCGGTGGACGGTGACAACGCGGCGGCGATGCGCTACACCGAAATCCGCTTGTCCAAGATCGCCCACGAGATGCTGGCGGACATCGACAAGGAGACGGTCGACTTCGCGCCCAACTACGACGGCTCCGAGAAAGAACCGACCGTGCTGCCGGCGCGGCTGCCCAACCTGCTGGTCAACGGCTCGTCGGGCATCGCGGTCGGCATGGCCACCAACATCCCGCCGCACAACCTGAACGAGATCGTCGATGCCTGTCTGCACCTGCTGCAGAACCCGGGCACGACGATCGAGGAGTTGATGGAGATCGTGCCGGCGCCAGATTTCCCCACTGCAGGCATCATCTACGGCATCAATGGCGTGCGCGAGGGCTACCGCACCGGCCGCGGCAAGGTGGTGATGCGGGCCAAGGTCCACTTCGAGGACATCGACCGCGGCACGCGACAGACCATCATCGTCGACGAGCTGCCCTACCAGGTCAACAAGAAGACGCTGCTCGAGCGTATCGCCGAGCTGGTGCACGAAAAGAAGATCGAGGGCATCAGCCACATCCAGGACGAGAGCGACAAGTCCGGCATGCGGGTGGTGATCGACCTGAAGCGCGGCGAAGTGCCCGAGGTGGTGCTCAACAACCTGTACAAGCAGACCCAGCTGCAGGACACCTTCGGCATGAACATGGTGGCGCTGATCGATGGTCAGCCCCGCTTGTGCAACCTCAAGCAACTGCTCGACGTCTTCCTCGAGCACCGGCGCGAGGTGGTGACCCGGCGCACCGTGTTCGCGCTGCGCAAGGCACGCGAGCGCGGCCATGTGCTGGAAGGGCTGGCGGTCGCGCTGGCCAACATCGACGAGTTCATCGAGACCATCAAGACCAGCCCCACCCCGCCGGTGGCCAAGGTCGCGCTGATGGCCAAGAGCTGGGACAGCGCCATGGTGCGCGAGATGCTGGTGCGCGCCGAAGGCGACACGCCGGGTGGCCGCGCGTCCTATCGGCCCGAGGGCCTGCCCGCCAGCTACGGCCTGCAGGCGGATGGTCTGTACCGACTCTCGGACGATCAGGCTGGCGAGATCCTGCAGATGCGCTTGCAGCGCCTGACCGGGCTGGAGCAGGACAAGATCATCGGCGAGTACAGGGAGGTGATGGCCGAGATCGCCGAGTTGCTCGACATCCTGTCCAAGCCCGAGCGCGTGACCACCATCATCTCGGAAGAACTGGTGGCGGTGAAGCTGGAATTCGGCCAGACCAAGCTGGGCACGCGACGCAGCGTGATCGAGCACAACGTGCAGGAACTCGGCACCGAGGACCTGATCACGCCCACCGACATGGTGGTCACGCTCAGCCACACCGGCTACATCAAGAGCCAGCCGCTGACCGAATACAGGGCGCAGAAGCGCGGTGGCCGCGGCAAGCAAGCGACGCAGACCAAGGACGATGACTGGATCGACCAGCTCTTCATCGCCAACACCCATGACTGGATCCTGTGCTTCAGTGACCGCGGCCGGGTCTACTGGCTGAAAGTGTGGGAGGTACCGCAGGGCTCGCGCAACTCGCGCGGCCGGCCTATCGTCAACATGTTCCCCCTGCTGCCGGGCGAAAAAGTCACCGTGGTGCTGGCGCTGACCGGCGAATTCCGCAGCTTCCCGGCCGACCACTTCATCTTCATGGCCACCGCGCTGGGGACGGTCAAGAAGACCGCGCTCGACGAATTCTCGAACCCGCGCAAGGCCGGCATCATCGCGGTCGACCTGGACGAGGGCGACCACCTGATCGGCGCCGCGCTGACCGACGGCAAGCACGATGTGATGCTGTTCGCCGACAACGGCAAGGCGGTACGCTTTGACGAGGACGACGTGCGCGCGATGGGCCGTCAGGCCCGCGGCGTGCGCGGCATGAACCTGGAAGACGGCCAGTCGGTGATCGCGATGCTGGTGGCCGAGCAAGATGAAAGCCCGGACGTGGACCCGGTCAGCGTGCTCACAGCCACCGAAAACGGCTACGGCAAACGCACCAGCATCGTCGAATACACCCGCCACGGCCGCGGCACCAAGGGCATGATCGCGATCCAGCAAACCGAGCGCAACGGCAAAGTGGTGGCTGCCACGCTGGTGCGGCCGGCCGACGAGATCATGCTGATCACCGACCGCGGCGTGCTGGTTCGCACAAGGGTCAGCGAGATCCGCGAGCTAGGCCGCGCCACCCAAGGCGTGACGCTGATCGCGCTGGACGACGGCAGCAAGCTGTCGGGTCTGCAGCGCATCGTCGAGAACGACGCCAATGTCGATGCGCAGGGCGACGCCAGCGAGACCCCTGACGGCAGCGATGCCGATGCGGGCGTGCCGCCCACCGACGCCGACAACCTCCCTCCCAACCTGGACACCCCATGAAGCTGATTCCCTGGCTGGCCCGCGCCGCCGCATTCACCACCCTGGCCGGCGCGGCCAGCCTGAGCGGGGCCCAGACCACCGCCGCCGTCGCGTCACCGGCCAAGAAAGAATTGGCGCAGAAGGTGATCGCGCTTCAGCAAAGCGGCTTCGAGGGCCTGGCACGCACGCTGGCCCAGCAGTCGGTGGCGCAGATCGGCCAGCAGGCCGATGCTTTCCTGCAGACCCGGATCGCGCCCGAGCAGCGCGAAGCGCTGGTCAAGGATGTGCAGGCCGAGTTCGTCAAATACGTCGACGATGTGGGGCCGCTGCTGCGCGATCGGGTGCTCAAGCTGGCGCCCGGCATCGTCAGCCCGGTGCTGGAAGAGAAGTTCAGCGAGGACGAACTCAAGCAGGTGATCGCGGCGCTGGAGTCCCCGGGATTCCGCAAGTACATGCAGATCACACCTGAACTGCAGCGCGCGATGGGCCAGAAACTGGTGACGGAAACGCAGGCCCAGGTTGAGCCCAAGCTCAAGGCGCTTGAGCAGGCCATAGGCAAGAAGCTCAACGCCGCGACCGCCGCTGCCCCGGCCGCCAGCGCGTCCTCGTCCCAGAAAGCGGCTGCCGTGCCCAAGCCGGCCGCCTCAGCCGCCAAGAAGTGAGCGCCTGGCGATGACCCTGGCGCAGCGCCCCTACAACTTCTCGGCCGGCCCGGCCACGCTGCCCGAAGCGGTGCTGCAACAAGCCGCGGCCGAGATGCTCGACTGGCAGGGCTCGGGCATGGGCGTGATGGAGATGAGCCACCGCGGCCGCGAATTCATGGCCATCGCCCAGGCGGCCGAGTCCGACCTGCGCGACCTGCTGGCGGTGCCGGCAAATTTCCGCATCCTGTTCATGCAGGGCGGCGGTCTGGCCGAGAACGCGATCGTGCCGCTGAACCTGTCGCGCGGTGGCGCGGTGGACGTGGTGGTCAGCGGTGCCTGGTCCCACAAGTCGGCCCAGGAGGCGCGGCGCTACGCTGACGTCGCTGTGGCGGCCAGCAACGAGGCCGACGGTCATACCTCGCTGCCGGCGCCGGCCAGCTGGCGGCTGCGCCAGGGCGTCAGCTACGTCCACCTGTGCAGCAACGAGACCATACACGGCGTCGAGTACGGCGCGCTGCCCGATCTGGCCGCGCTGGGCTGCGACGCACCGCTGGTGGTCGACTGCTCGTCGCACATCCTGTCGCGCGCGATCGACTGGTCGCGCGTCGGCCTGGCCTTCGCCGGCGCGCAGAAGAACATCGGCCCGGCCGGGCTGACGCTGGTGATCGTGCGCGACGACCTGCTGGGCCAGGCGCTGGCGATCTGCCCCTCGGCCTTCGACTACAAGACCGTGGCCGACAACGCCTCGATGTTCAACACCCCGCCCACCTATGCGATCTACATCGCCGGGCTGGTGTTCAAGTGGTTGAAGGCGCAGGGCGGCGTGGCGGCGATCGAGGCCTGCAACATCGCCAAGGCCGAACTGCTGTACCACTACCTCGACGGCTCGGGTTTCTACCAGAACCGGGTCGCCCCCGAGGGCCGATCGCGCATGAACGTGCCCTTCTTCCTGCGTGACGAATCGCTCAACGAGGCTTTCCTGGCCGGCGCCGGTCAACACCGATTGCTGCAACTCAAGGGCCACAAGAGCGTGGGTGGCATGCGGGCCTCGATCTACAACGCGATGCCGCTGGCCGGCGTGCAGTCCCTGGTCGACTACCTGAAAGACTTTGCACTGCGCCATGGCTGATCTCCCGACCTCCACCATGGCTGCGGCCAGCGCGCCTGCGACCGACAGCGCCGTGGCACCCGAATTGCTCGCACTGCGCCAGCGCATCGACGCGCTCGACCGCGAACTGCTGGCCCTGCTGAACAAGCGCATGCAAGTGGCGGTGGAGGTGGGTGAGCTCAAGAAGAGCGAAGGCTCACCGGTGTTCCGCCCCGAGCGCGAGGCCCAGGTGATCGACGGCCTCAAGGCCGTCAACCCGGGACCGTTGAAGAACGAGAGCGTGGCGCCAATCTGGCGCGAGATCATGTCGGCCAGTCGTGCGCTGGAGGCACCGACGCGGGTGGCCTACCTGGGCCCGGCCGGCACCTTCAGTGAGGAGGCGGCGCTGGGCTTCTTCGGTAGCTCGATCGCGCGCGTGCCCTGCGCCAGCTTCGACGAGGTGATCCGCGCCACCACCGCCGGGGCGGCCGATTTCGGCGTCGTGCCGGTCGAGAACAACACCGAGGGCGTGGTCACACGCTCGCTCGACCTGTTCCTGACGATGCCGCTGTTCATCATCGGCGAGACCAGCCTGATCGTGCGCCACAACCTGCTGCGCAAGTCCAACACGCTGGCCGGAATCACCGCAGTCTGCGCTCACCCGCAGGCGCTGGCGCAATGCCATGGCTGGCTGAGCCTGAACCTGCCCGATGTCGAGCGCAGGCCGGTATCGAGCAACGCCGAGGGGGCACGGCAAGCCGGCCTGGACCCGGCTCTGGCGGCCATCGCCGGCACCCGCGCCGCGGCCGAGTACGGCCTGCATGTGGTGGCCCCGGCGATCCAGGACGATGCCCACAACCGCACCCGCTTCGCGATCGTCACCCACCCCGACCGCCATCCCGCACCCCGGCCTTCGGGCCACGACTGCACCAGCCTGGTCGTCAGCGTGGACAACAAGCCCGGCGCGGTGCACGACTTGTTGATCCCGCTCAAGGAACACGGCGTGTCGATGACGCGCTTCGAGTCGCGCCCGGCGCGCTCGGGCCAGTGGGAGTACTACTTCTACATCGACATCGAAGGCCATCCCGACGAGCCGCGGGTGGGCACCGCGCTGCGGGCGCTGCGCGGGGCCTGTGCCTTCTTCAAGGTGCTGGGCACCTACCCGATCGATACACACTGATGGCCCCCCCCCGTAGCGCCTTCGGCGCTCTCCCTCCAGGGGGCCGAGCCCGGACAGGCGAGGTCCTGTGGACCTCGCCTGCCTGGCGAGGAGCCGGGCCCTTTGGCCCGGCGCGGCCTGCAAGGCACGCCGGCGGCCCGGCAAAGCCGGTTCCGCGGCGGCTGCTTGGCCAGTTCCGGATCATGCGTTGCTGGTGCTGTTTCGGCGCCATCGAGAGCTGAGATGTTCAAGCAACTCGGCGTCATCGGCTGCGGCCTGATGGGCGGCTCGTTCGCGCTGGCGCTCAAGCGCGCCGGGCTGGTCCAGCGGGTGGTGGGCTACAGCAGGTCACCCGCCACCACCGCCCAGGCGCGCCGGCTGGGCGTGATCGACGCCGAGGCGGGATCGGCGCTGCAGGCGCTGTCGGGCACGGACATCGTGCTGATCGCGGTGCCGGTTGCGGCCACCGAGGCGACCTTCGCCGCCATCCGACCCGGCATCAAGCCCGGCATGCTGCTGATGGACGTCGGGTCGACCAAGCGCGACGTGGTCGACACCGCGCGCCGCACCCTGCGTGAACAGATCGCCAACTTCGTGCCGGCGCACCCGATCGCCGGCAGCGAGCAGGCCGGCGTGGCCCATGCCGACGCGGCGCTGTACGGCAACCGGCAGGTGATCCTGACCCCGTTGCCGCAGACCTCCCCCGGGCTGGTCCAGCAGGCCACCGCGGTGTGGCAGGCCATTGGCGCCCAGGTGCTGCAGATGACACCCGAGGACCACGACGCCGCCTTTGCCGCCGTCAGCCACCTGCCGCACCTGTTGGCGTTTGCCTACTTCTCGGCCATCGCCAACCAGCCTGCCGGGCGCGACTACCTGGCGCTGGCTGGACCGGGATTCCGCGATTTCACCCGCATCGCCGCCAGCGATCCGGCGGTATGGCGCGACATCCTGCTGGCCAACCGCGAAGAAGTGCTCAAGCAGAGCGCACGATTCCGTGTCGCGCTCGACGCCTTCGAACATGTGATGCTGGCCGGCAATGCGCAGGCGCTGGAGGATCTGATCCTCAGCGCCTCCAGCGCGCGCGCCGCCTGGCAGATCGGCGGTCCCGCCCGCGGGCCGTCAGTCAGCTAGCGCAGCACCCGCACCGGGTCCGTCGCGCAAGCCACCGGCGCCCAATCAAAACCAAGACATGACCAAGCTGCCCCACCTGGATCTGCCCCCGCTGCGCGCCGCCGCAGGCACGGTTCGCCTGCCCGGCTCCAAGAGCATCTCCAACCGCGTGCTGCTGCTGGCCGGCCTGAGCCAGGGCACGACGCGGGTGCGCGATTTGCTCGACAGCGACGACACCCGGGTGATGCTGGACGCCCTGCGCGCGCTGGGCTGCGGGCTGCAGACCCAGGCCGATGGCGCGCTTGCCGTCACCGGGCTGGGCGGGTGCCTGTCGCAGCATCAAGCCGACCTGTTCCTCGGCAACGCTGGCACCGCGATGCGCCCGCTGGCCGCTGCGCTCGCGCTGCTGGCTGCGCTGCAGGGCGGGCATTTCACGCTGCGCGGCGTGCCGCGCATGCACGAGCGGCCGATCGCCGACCTGGTCGACGCCCTGCGCCAACTCGGCTGCGACATCGCTTACTTGGGCAACGACGGCTACCCGCCGCTGCAATTGCGAGGCCAAGCCGGCGGCGCGCTGCAGACCTGGCGCGAGATCCGCGTGCGCGGTGACGTCTCGAGCCAGTTCCTGACCGCGCTGCTTCTGGCGCTGCCGCTGGCCTGTGCCGACGCCGACAGCGGCCCGGTGGTGATCGCGGTCGACGGCGAATTGATCAGCAAGCCCTATGTGGACATCACGCTGCAGTTGCTGGCGCGCTTCGGCATCGCCGTCGAGCGCCAGGGTTTCGAGCGCTTCACCATACCCGCTGGCAGCCGCTACCGCACGCCCGGCGTGATCCATGTCGAAGCCGATGCCTCGTCGGCGTCGTACTTCATCGCGCTGGGGGCGATCGCCGCCAGCGCACAAGCGCCTATCGTGATCGAGGGCCTGGGACTGGATTCGATACAGGGCGACATCCGCTTCGTCGAAGCGGCACGCGCGATGGGCGCCGACGTGCAGGGCACGCCCGGCCGGCTGACGGTGCACCGCGGCGCCTGGCCGCTGCGCGCCATCACGCTGGACTGCAACGCCATCCCTGACGCCGCGATGACGCTGGCGGTGATGGCGCTCTACGCCAGCGGCACCACCCGGCTGACCAACATCGCGAGCTGGCGGGTCAAGGAGACCGACCGCATCGCGGCGATGGCAGCCGAGTTGCGCAAACTCGGCGCGACCGTGACCGAGGGCGCCGATTTCATAGCAGTCACCGCGCCCAAGGTCTGGCACGCCGCCAGCATCCACACCTACGACGACCACCGGATCGCGATGTGCCTGTCCTTGGCCGCCTTCAACCCGCTGATGGCCGCTGCGGGCAGCGAGGTGCCGGTGCGCATCCTCGACCCGCAGTGTGTGGCCAAGACCTACCCGGACTATTTCGAAGCCTTGTTCTCGGTCGCGCAGGCGGCTGCGTCCGACATCCCGGTGATCACGATAGACGGCCCGACCGCGTCGGGCAAGGGCACGCTGGCGGGCGAGGTGGCGGCCCGCCTGGGCTGGCACCAGCTCGATTCGGGCCTGCTCTACCGCGCCACCGCGCTGGCGGCGCAGCGCGGCGGCGTCGCCCCCGACGATGAGGCTGGCCTGGCCAGGGTGGCGAGCGGTCTAGCGCTGCGCTTCGACGGCGAACGCGTGCTGATGCGCGACGCCGAGGGCGTCGAGCAGGACGTGGCAGCCGAGCTGCGCCTGGAGCAGGTCGGCGGCATGGCCTCTCGCATCTCGTCCTGGCCGGCGGTGCGCGGCGCACTCGAGGCGCTGCAACTGGGATTTCGCCGCCTGCCCGGCCTGGTGGCCGACGGCCGCGACATGGGCACGGTGATCTTCCCGGCCGCGCCGCTCAAGGTATTCCTCACCGCAAGCCCGGCCATGCGCGCCGAACGGCGGCATAAGCAATTGATTTCAAAAGGTATTTCTGCTAATATCGACGACCTTCGCGCAGACTTGGAAGCGCGGGATGAGCGAGATCGAAATCGCCTCATCGCGCCTCTCAAGCCCGCGCAAGAGGCGTTGCTGCTCGACAACTCGGGCCTGACGATCGAGCAATCGGTCGATCTGGTGCTGGGATGGTGGTCGCAACGCGGGCCGTTCTGAGCCGTCACCGGCGCGGGCCGACCCGAAACTCCAGCCCGCTTCACCTCGCCAGCCGTCGACATGACGGGGCCCCGGGGTGACGCGATTTTTCCCTCCCAGCCGCAATCCCGGTTGCGTCGCCCACAAACCCAACCCCGCCGGCCACTTGTCACTTGGTTTTCGCCGGCACCAAGGACCCCACCTCAATGTCAAAAATTTCAGCCCAGACCCAGGCCCGCATCCAGGCCCGTCCCCCGACTCCCGAGTACGGTGGCATGGAGAACTTTGCCTCGCTGTTTGAAGAATCGCTGGCCAAGAGCGACCTGCGCGCCGGCGAAGTGATCTCGGCCGAAGTCGTCCGGATCGAGTTCAACCACGTCGTGGTGAACGCAGGCCTCAAGAGCGAAGCCTATGTGCCCATCGCCGAGTTCAAGAACGACCAGGGCGAGCTCGAGGTCGAAGTCGGTGACTTCGTCTCGGTCGCGATTGACGCGATCGAAAACGGCTACGGCGACACCATCCTGTCGCGCGACAAGGCAAAACGTCTGGCCTCGTGGCTGTCGCTTGAAGTGGCGCTGGACAGTGGCGATTTCGTCACCGGCACCGTCTCCGGCAAGGTCAAGGGCGGCCTGACCGTCCTCGTCAACGGCATCCGCGCCTTCCTGCCGGGTTCGCTGATCGACACCCGCCCGGTGAAAGACCTGAGCCCGTACGAAGGCAAGACCCTCGAATTCAAGGTCATCAAGCTCGACCGCAAGCGCAACAACGTGGTGCTGTCGCGCCGCGCGGTCGTCGAAGCCTCGATGGGCGAAGAGCGCGCCAAGCTGCTCGAAACCCTGACCGAAGGCGCGATCGTGCACGGCGTGGTCAAGAACATCACCGAGTACGGTGCGTTCGTGGACCTCGGCGGCATCGACGGCCTGCTGCACATCACCGACATGGCCTGGCGCCGTGTCCGTCACCCGAGCGAAGTGGTGACGGTCGGTCAAGAGCTGTCGGCCAAGGTCTTGAAGTTCGACGCCGAGAAGAACCGTGTCTCGCTGGGCATCAAGCAGCTGGGCGACGACCCGTGGCACGGCGTTTCGCGCCGCTACCCGAGCAGCACCCGCCTGTTCGGCAAGGTCACCAACATCGCCGACTACGGTGCGTTCGTCGAGATCGAACCCGGCATCGAAGGCCTGGTGCACGTCTCCGAGATGGACTGGACCAACAAGAACGTGGCCCCGGCCAAGATCGTCGCGCTGGGCGACGAGGTCGAAGTCATGGTGCTCGAGATCGACGAAGACAAGCGCCGCATCAGCCTGGGCATGAAGCAGTGCAAGGCCAACCCCTGGGAAGAGTTCTCGGGCACGGTGCATCGCGGCGACAAGGTCCGCGGCCCGATCAAGTCGATCACCGACTTCGGCGTGTTCGTCGGCCTGGCCTCGGGCATCGACGGCCTGGTCCACCTGTCCGACCTGTCGTGGCACGAAACCGGCGAAGCCGCCGTGCGCAACTACAAAAAGGGCCAGGAAGTCGAAGCCCTGGTGCTGGCCATCGATGTGGAACGCGAGCGCATCAGCCTGGGCATCAAGCAGTTGGACGGCGATCCGTTTGCCAACTACACCTCGATCAACGATCGTGGCGCATTGGTGACCGGCAAGGTCAAGACGGTCGACCCGCGTGGCGCTGAAATCCAGCTCAACGACGATGTCACCGGCTACCTGCGCGCGTCCGAACTCAGCCGCGACCGTGTCGAAGACGCACGCAACCTGCTGAAGGAAGGCGATGAAGTCAGCGTGATGATCATCAACGTCGACCGCAAGGCACGTTCGATCCAGCTCTCGCTCAAAGCCAAGGACGCCGCCGACCAGCAAGAGCAGATGACCCGTCTGTCGCAGACCAGCGAGCGTGAGAACGCCGGCACCACCAGCCTGGGCGCCCTGCTGCGCGCCAAGCTGGACAACCGCGAGTAAGCAACGCGGTCGCGGGCCGGCCGGTGGCAACGCCGGTCGGCCCGTTCCCTGTCTGATCCACCGTCGCCCTCCCCGTTGCAAGGCTGCCCTCCATGACCCGCAGTGATCTGGTGAACCAGCTGGCCGAACGATTCAGCCAGCTGACACAGCGCGACACCGAGTTCGCGGTCAAGACCATCCTCGACGCGATGAGCGACGCCCTGGCGCGTGGCCACCGCATCGAGATCCGTGGTTTTGGCAGCTTCTCGATCAACCGCCGTCCGCCGCGCCAGGGCCGCAACCCGCGCAGCGGCGAGAAGGTCACGATCCCCGAGAAACTGGTGCCGCACTTCAAGCCGGGCAAGGCGCTGCGTGAATCGGTGGACGAGAAACTGCCGGTGATCGACGCTGACACCGGTGTGTGACGGGCTGGCTGAACCTTGGACGACAAGGGCCCTCACGGGCCCTTTTTTGATGGGGCGGCCCCTGGTCAGCCCGCACGCTGCCCGCTGGCCAGGGGCCGCCTCCGTAGAATGGACGTCCCATGCGTGTGATCCTCTGGGCCTTGCGGGCCTTCATCTTCTTCACCCTGTTCGCCTTTGCGCTCAACAACGAGCAGCAGGTGGTGGTGCACTGGTTCTTCGGTGCACAGTGGAAGGCGCCGATGGTGATCGTGGTGCTGGTGGCGTTTGCCGGCGGCGCGGCACTCGGCGTGCTGGCGATGGTGCCGAGTTGGTGGCGGCACCGCCGCGTCGCCCGGCGTCACACGCCGCCTGCGCCGCCGCCCAAGCGCCCGGCCGGCGACACCGCACCGCAGATGCCGAGCGAGTTCGGCCCCGAACACCCACCGCGGGAAGGCCTGTGAGCGCGCGTGCCAGGCGCACCGCCGGGTCCGGCCATGGACTTTGACTTTCCCGGCCTGCTGCTCGGCCTGCTGGTGGGTCTGCCGGTGGCTTTTGCGCTGGGCTGGGTGGCCTCACGCTTGGACCTGCGGCAGTGGAATAGGGCCGACAAGCAGGCGCCCAAAGCCTATTTCAAGGGTCTGAACCTGCTGCTCAACGAGCAGACCGACAAGGCCATAGACGCCTTCATCGAAGCGGTGCAGCACGACCCCGACACCAGCGAACTGCACTTCGCGCTGGGCAACCTGTTCCGTCGCCGCGGCGAATTCGAGCGTGCGGTGCGGGTGCACCAGCACTTGCTGCAGCGCGCCGACCTGGGCGTCGCCGACCGGGACCGGGCCCAACATGGGCTGGCGCAGGACTTCATGAAAGCCGGCCTGTTCGACCGCGCCGAAGCGGCGTTCCGGGCTCTGGAAGGCACGCCGTTCGAGACCGAGTCGCGGCTGGCGCTGCTGCAACTGGCCGAGCGCTCACGCGACTGGCGCGCCGCTGCCGAAGTGGCCGTGCTGCTGGAGAAAAGCGGTACCGGCTCGTTTGCCAACCGCATTGCCCATTACCACTGCGAGCAGGCGCTCGAGGCCGACACGCGCGGCGACGGGCCAGCCGCGGAGGCCCTGCTCGACAGCGCCCTGGCCATCGCACCCTTGGCGGCCCGGCCGCTGGTGATGCGGGCGCAACGCCTGACGCGCAGCGGCGATGGCCGCCGCGCGATGGCGGCCTGGGCTGCACTGCGCCAGCACAGCCCGGACGCCTTCTCGCGGCTGGCGGGCGATTTCGTCGCCTGTGCCACCGCCGCCGGTCAAGCCGACGCGGCGCGCCAGGCGCTGACCCCGCTGTTCACCCAGCAACCCGGCATAGACTTGCTGAGCGCCCTGGCCACGCTGGACGGCGTGGCGCCTGGGGCATCCCCGCTGCTGCCCGACCTGTTGCGCGCCCAGCCCAGCCTGTCGGCAACGATGGCGCTGCTCGACATCCCCACCGACCGCTGG
>CANGHK010000040.1 GCA_947453625.1 Burkholderiales bacterium | reverse complement strand
GAGCGCGCTGCCAGCGCCCGGCCCTTCGCCAGCCTGGTCCAGCTCAAGGCGGCGCTGGTGCAGGCGGTGCGCGAAGCCGGCAGCGAGGCCCAGCTCGCGCTGATCCGCGCCCACCCCGAGCTGGCGGGCAAGGCGATGGTGAGCCGGACGCTGACCGCCGAGTCGACGAACGAGCAGGGCAGGGCCGGGCTGACCGGCTGCACGCCCGACGAGTTCGCCCGCATCCAGCAGCTCAACGCCGACTACAACGCCCGCTTCGGCTTCCCCTTCATCCTGGCGGTGCGCGGCCCGCGCGGGTTGGGGCTGGGCAAGGCCGAGATCATCGCCACCTTCGCGCGCCGGCTCGACAACCCGGCCGACGTCGAGCGCGACGAATGCCTGCGCAACATCCACCGCATCGCCGAGATACGGCTTGGCGACACCTTCGGCGAGTGGCCTGAGCTCGGCAACCAGGTCTGGGACTGGGCCGAGGCGCTGGCGGTGCACAGCGACCCGGGTTTCAAGGAACTGGGCCAGCTCACCGTCACCTACCTGACCGCCGCCCACCAGGCTTGCGCGCGCCAGCTGCAAACCTGGATGCGGGACGTCGGCTTCGACGAGGTGGGCATAGACGCGGTGGGCAATGTGGTGGGCGTCTACCACGGCAGCGACCGGCAAGCCCCGCGCCTGCTGACCGGCAGCCATTTCGACACCGTGCGCAACGCCGGCAAATACGACGGCCGGCTCGGCATCCTGGTGCCGATGGCCTGCGTCGGCGTGTTGCACCGCACCGGTCGCCGCCTGCCTTTCGGCATCGAGGTGGTCGGTTTTGCCGAGGAGGAAGGCCAGCGCTACAAGGCCACCTTCCTGGGTTCGGGCGCCTTGACCGGCGACTTCGATCCGGCCTGGCTGGACCAGGTCGACGCCGACGGCGTGCCGATGCGCGACGCGATGCGCGAGGCCGGCCTGCCCGGCGAGATGGCGGCGATCGCGGCGCTGCAGCGCGACCCCGCGCGCTACCTCGGCTTTGCCGAGGTGCACATCGAGCAAGGCCCGGTGCTGGCTGAACTCGACTTGCCGCTGGGCGTCGTCACCTCGATCAACGGCAGCCTGCGCTACCTGGGCGAGATCATCGGCATGGCCAGCCACGCCGGCACCACGCCGATGGACCGCCGGCGCGACGCCGCCACCGCCGCCGCCGAACTGGCGCTGTTCATGGAACAGCGCGCCGCCAGCGTGCCCGACGTGGTGGCCACGATGGGCCAGCTGCAGGTGCCGGGCGGCTCGATCAATGTCGTGCCCGGGCGCTGCCTGTTCAGCCTGGACATCCGCGCCACCACCGACGCGGCGCGCGACGCCTGCGCCGATGAGGTGCGCGACGCGCTGGCGCGCATCTGCCAGCGCCGCGGCTTGCGCTTCACGCTGGAGCAGACGCTGCGGGCCGCCGCCGCGCCCAGCGATCCGGTGTTTCGGCAGCGCTGGGCCGATGCGGTGCAGGCGCTGGGCCTGGCCGCGCACCCCATGCCCAGCGGCGCCGGCCATGACGCGATGAAGCTGCATGAAATCATGCCGCAGGCGATGCTGTTCATGCGCGGGCTCAACGCCGGCATCAGCCACAACCCGCTGGAAGCCATCACCGGCCACGACACCGAGCTGTGCGTGCGCGCCTTCCAGCAATTGCTGGCCACTCTTGCGACCGACCTGACATGACAGACTCCTCACTGGCTTCGGCCTACACCGCCCTCGACGCCTGGATCGCCGCGCATTTCGACGAGGAAGTGGCGTTTCTGCAAGCGCTGGTGCAAGTGCCCACCGACACCCCACCCGGCAACAACGCGCCGCATGCGCAGCGCAGCGCCGAACTGCTGCAGGGCATGGGATTGGCGGTCGAGCAGCACGCCGTGCCGCAAGCCGAGGTGCTGGACTACGGCATGCAGTCGATAACCAACCTGATCGTGCGCCGGCGCTACGGCGCGCCCGGCCAGGGCAAGACGATCGCGCTCAATGCCCATGGCGATGTGGTGCCGCCTGGCGAAGGCTGGACCCACGACCCCTATGGCGGCGAGGTGGTCGACGGCCGGCTCTACGGCCGGGCCTCGGCGGTCAGCAAGAGCGACTTCGCCAGCTACACCTTCGCGCTGCGGGCGCTGGAGGCGGTGACGCAGGCGCTGGGCCGCCCGCTGCAAGGCGGGGTCGAGCTGCTCTTCACCTACGACGAGGAGTTCGGCGGCGAGCTCGGCCCGGGCTGGCTGCTGCGCCATGGCCTGACCAAACCCGACCTGTTGCTGGCCGCGGGCTTCAGCTACCAGGTGATCACCGCGCACAACGGCTGCCTGCAGATGGAGCTGACGGTGCACGGCAAGATGGCCCACGCCGCCATCCCCGAGACCGGCGTCGATGCGCTGCAGGGCGCGGTGGCCATCCTCAACGCGTTGTATGCGCAGAACCGCGTCTACCAGTCCATCACCTCGCAGGTGCCGGGCATCACCCATCCGTATCTGAACGTCGGCCGCATCGAGGGCGGCACCAACACCAACGTGGTGCCGGGCAAGGTGGTGCTCAAGCTCGACCGGCGGATGATTCCCGAGGAGGTGCCGGCCGAGGTCGAGGCCGAGGTGCGGCGCGTGATCGCCGAGGCCGCGGCCACCTGCCCGGGCATCACGGTCGACATCCGTCGCCTGCTGCTGGCCGAATCGCTCAAGCCCCAGACCGGCAACGCCGAGCTGGTGCAGGCGCTGCAGCGGCATGGGGAAGCGGTGTTTGGCGAGCCCATCCCCACCTCGGGCACGCCGCTCTACACCGACGTGCGGCTGTTCGGCGCCTACGGCATTCCGGCGGCGATCTACGGCGCCGGACCGCGCACCGTGCTCGAGAGCAACGCCAAGCGCGCCGACGAGCACCTGGTGCTGGCCGACCTGCGGCGCGCCACCCAGGTGGTGGCGCGCACGCTGCTGGATCTGCTGGCTGCCCCCGCCGCCGAGGCTACAGTGCCCTGAGCGAGGCCAGCGTCGGCTGCGCCCACGACCCCGCAAGGAGACCGCCATGCCCCAGCCCGCCCTCAGTCCCCGCACCACGCGCATCAACCGCATCGCCATCGGCGACAGCCTGCGCCGCAGCGCCGCGCGGCGTCCCGACAAGACCGCGTTGATAGCGGGCGAGCGCCGCTACAGCTACCGCGAGCTCGACGCCGAGGTCAACCGCTTCGCCAACCATCTGCTGGGCCTGGGGCTGGGCCGCGGCGACACGGTGGCCACGCTGTGCCTGAACTCCTGCGAGCTGGTGATCGCCGCCTACGGCATCGCCAAGGCCGGCCTGGTCTGGGTGCCGATCAACGCCTTGCTGCAGGGCGAGGCGCTGCGCTACATCCTCGGCCAGGTCGAGGCCAAGCTGGTGATCGCCGACGACGAGTTGCTGCCGCGCACCTGGGCCGACATCGTCGCGCTGTGCCCGCGCCTGCTGGTGATCCCGGCTACCGGCACGCCGCAGGCCGAGGGCCGGCAGGACCCGCTGTTCGCCAGCGCGCTGGCGGGCCAGCCCGACACCGAGCCCGAGGTCGAGATCGCCGGCGACGATCTGGCGCAGATCATGTACACCAGCGGCACCACGGCGCGCCAGAAAGGCGTGATGGTCAGCCACCAGGCGGTGTACTTCGCGTCGCTGGCCAATGTGATCGAGGCCGACATCCGGCGCGACGACGTGCTGGCCGCCGTGATGCCGATCTTCCACTGCGCCCAGCACACGCTGCTCGCCACCACGCTGGGCCACAACGGCACGGTGGTGATCGTGCGCCGCTTCGAGCCCGAGGCCTTCATGGGGCTGGTGGCCGCGCACCGCATCAGCTGGGTCTTCATGCTGCCGATGATGTACCGCGCGCTGCTCGACCACCCGAAGCGGGCCGGGTTCGCGCTGGGCTCGCTGCGCTACTGCATGTACGGCATGGCGCCGATAGACCGCGCCACGCTGAACCGCCTGCTGGCCGAGCTGTGCCCGACGTTCTCGCTGGGCAGCGGTCAGACCGAGGCCTATCCGGCGGCCTGCGTCTTCAAGCCCGAATTCCAGCGCAGCAAGACCGGGCCGTACTGGGGCGAGCCCGCGCTGATCGACGACATGGCGATCATGGACGACGAAGGCCGGCTGCTGCCGCCGGGCGAGGTGGGCGAGCTGGTGATGCGCGGCCCGAACGTGATGCTGGGCTATTACAAGGACGCTGAGGCCAGCGCCCAGGCCAGCCGCTTCGGCTGGCACCACACCGGCGACCTGTGCCGCTTCGATGCGGACGGCCTGCTGGTGTTCGTCGACCGCAAGAAGGACATGATCAAGACCGGCGGCGAGAACGTCGCCTCGATCACCGTCGAGACGGCCTTGCTGGGCCACCCGGCGGTGGCCAACGTGGTGGCGGTCGGGCTGGCGCATCGGCACTGGATCGAGGCCGTCACGGCCTTCGTCGTGCGCAAGCCTGACCTGGCCGGCACGGTTGATGAGGCGGCGCTGATCGATTTCTGCAAGCGCCAGCTGGGCCGCCATGAGGTGCCCAAGCGCATCGTCTTTCTCGACCAGCTGCCCGCCACCGCCACCGGCAAGATCCAGAAGAATGTGCTGCGCGAGCGCTACAGCGGGCTTTACGACGGCGCCCCGGACTGAGGCCATTGGGCGTCCCGGCAGGCGTCGTCGGTGGCAGGGACGAAAATAGCCAGCGACGCCATGCCACCTCTCTCACCACCCACCCTGCCCAACGCCCCCCGCGCCGCCGCGCCGCCCGAGACCTCAGGCCAGCAACTCGCGCTGGTCGCCGGCCTGGCGGTGGTGGCGGTTTGGGGCATCAACTTCGTCGTCCAGAAGACCCTGTTCACGCAGCTGCCGCCGGGCGCCTTCCTGTTCGCGCGCTACCTGCTGATGCCCAGCTTCGCCGCCTTGCTGCTGCTGCACACCCACGGCTGGCGCTGGCCGCGCCTGCCGCGCCGCGACCTGCTGCAACTCGCCGGTCTCGGCGTCTTGGCGCACACCGTGCATGTCAGCCTGGTGACCTTCGGCATCCACTGGTCGACGGCGTTTTCCAGCGCGCTGATCATGGCCTGCGGGCCGGTGTTCACGCTGTTGATCCTGCACTGGGCCGGGCTGGAGCGGCTGTCGCGCGGCCAGGTGGCCGGCGTCGCGCTGGCCTGCGCGGGGGTGCTGGTGTTCCTGTCGGACAAGCTGGCCGGCCGCCAATGGGTTGCCACCGGGGGCGACCTGATGATGCTGTTCTCGGCCTCGCTGTTCTCATACTACACGGTGATGACCAAGCCGCTGATCCAGCGCCATGGCGGGGTCGTGGTGATGGCTTACGCCACGCTGGCCGGCAGCCCGCTGGTGGTGTTGATGGGCTTGCCGGTGGCCTGGACGGCGCCCTGGGCTCAGCTCGGTTGGTCGCATTGGGGCTTGCTGCTGTGGGCGTCGCTGGTCTCGGCCTTTCTGGGCTGGCTGGTCTGGGGTTGGGTCAACGAGCGGCGCGGCGTCGGCCGCACCGCGCCGCTGCAGTACCTGATGCCGCTGGCGGCCGGCCTGGCCGCCTGGTGGCTGACCGGTGAACGCTTCACCGCCGTCAAGCTCGGCGGCGCCGCGCTGACCCTGTCCGGTGTCGCGATGGCCCAGTTCGCCACCCGCCCGCCCAGCCCGGCCAGTCCGGTCAGTCCCCTGTTGCGCGGCGCGCCGGCGCAGGTCGATTGATTCTTTCCCACCGCTCGCCAGCCATTGCCCATCCCATGACCTCCCGCGCTGCCACCACCGCCACCGCTCTGTTCGACACCCCGGCCGTGGCCGCGCTGCGAGCCGACCTGGCGCTGGCGCTGCGCGCGGCCGCCCACCACGGCCTGGGCGAGGGCGTGTGCAACCACTTCAGCGTGGCCTTGCCCGGCCGTGACGACGCCTTCCTGCTGAACCCGCGCGGCCTGCTGTGGGGGGAGGTGCGGGCCGACGACATCGTGCTGGTCGACACCGAGGGCCGCCGGCTTGCCGGCCGCCATCCGGTGGAGTCGACCGCGATGTTCATCCACGCCGCCGTCCACCGCATCACCGGCCAGGCCTGCGTGCTGCACACCCACATGCCTTACGCCACCGCGCTAACGCTGACCGAGGACCGCGCGCTCGACACCCGGCTGTCGCAGAACGCGATGCGTTTCCACGGCCGGGTGGCGGTGGACGCCGACTACAACGGCCTGGCGCTGGACGCGAGCGAGGGCGAACGCATCGCGCGGGCGATGGGCGACGCCGAGGTGGTGTTCCTGGCCAACCACGGCGTGGTGGTCTGCGGCGCGCGGCTGGACCACGCCTACGACGACCTGTACTTTCTGGAGCGCGCCTGCCAGGCGCAGGTGCTGGCCCAGTCCAGCGGCCGCGCGCTGAGGCCGGTGCGCGCTGAGCTGGCCGAGCGGGTGGCGCGGCAGAGCCTGCAGGAGCGGCTGCAGGCCGAACTGTTCTTCGAGGCGCTGCGGCGCACGCTGGCCTGATGCCGGCCCCGGGCGTTGCCGCCCGGGACGGGTCCGTGCTGAGCCCGCCCGCATGCTGACCGGCACCCTGTTCGCGCTGGCCGCCGGCCTGATGTGGGGCCTGGTCTTCATCGCCCCGCTGCTGCTGCCCGACTACCCGGCGGCGATGCAGTCCTTCGGCCGCTACATCGCGTTCGGTCTGATCGCGTTGCCGCTGGCAGCGCTGGACCGCGCCCGCCTGGCCCAGCTCAGCCGCGCCGACTGGCTCGAGGCACTCAAGCTCGGGCTGGTGGGCAACATCGTCTACTACCTGTTTCTGGCCAGCGCGATCAGCCGGGCCGGCGGGCCGCTGCCGACGATGATCATCGGCACCTTGCCGGTGGTGATCGCGATCACCAGCACGCTGCGCGACGCGGGCCGTGACGGCCGCCTGCCCTGGCGCCGGCTGGCGCCGTCGCTGGCGCTGATCGCCGCCGGCATCGCCTGCGTCAACCAGGTCGAGCTCGACCACCTGCGCGCCGACCCCCAGGCCGACCCGGCGGCCTACGCCATCGGCGGCCTGCTGGCGCTGGGCGCGGTGGCCTGCTGGACCTGGTACCCCATCCGCAATGCCGACTGGCTGCGCGCCCACCCCGACCGCAGCCCGCGCGCCTGGGCCACCGCCCAGGGCGTGGCCACGCTGCCGCTGGCGCTGGCCGGTTTTGCCGGCTTCTGGGCCTGGAGCGCGGCCAGCGGCAGCGCGCTGGTGCTGCCGCTGGGGCCGCGCCCGGCGGTCTATGTCGGCCTGATGCTGGCCATCGGCCTGTTCGCCAGCTGGCTGGGCACGCTGTGCTGGAACGAGGCCAGCCAGCGCCTGCCGACCGCGCTGGTGGGCCAGCTGATCGTCTTCGAGACCCTGTCGGCGCTGGGCTATGCGCTGCTGCTGCGCGGCACCGCGCCGCCGCTGCTGACCGGCATCGGCGTGTTGCTGCTGATCGCCGGCGTCAGCTGGGCGCTGCGCATCCGGCCCGAGCCGCTGCCGGAGGCGGCGGCGCAGGTTCATTGAGCGCGCCGGCCGGGGCCGGATTGCGCAGCAGCGGCGCTGGCGCATGAGTGTGGGCAGCATGTGTCAATGCGTCCGCCGCGCGTGGTCTGGCTGCCGCCCCAGGACCTCTGATGACTGGGCCGGCCGATAACGCAGTTGTCGAAGCTGCAGGACGTGATCCGGTTGCCGAGCGCGGGTTCTGCGCGTCTCTGGCCTGCAACTTCATCAAACAGCGGTAGACCCATAAAACAGCCACAAGCGATGAAGGCGGTTTTCAGGCCGCGACGCTGTGCCTGGCCCCGCCGATGTCGGGCGCAGCGCCAGGGCAGACCACCGTTGAGGATGAACGCCATTTTTATATAAAAATGCAAAAAACAGTCAAAATACATTGATAATGCATTTTGATAACTTTATCGTTTTTATAAATCAGAACTCGCTGTGGCTTCGGTTATCTGACTGAACACGTCGACTGACGCTTGGCGTTCAGCGATTCCGTCCGCACCCCAGCCGCCCGCCGCCAATGCTGCGCTCGCGCAGCGCCAACCCATGCCGTGCTGACCTCGGCGCCCGACGCCTTGACCCGCTTATGGCTGCAAGCCGCAGCTATTGCTGAGCCGGGTCCGTCCGGCGCCCGCTTGATTCAAGAACAGCCCACAAAGATCCCAGGGAACTACACCATGAACCACATCCACCGCTCGATCTGGAACGTCTGCAGTTGCACCTTCGTCGCTGTCGCCGAGAACACCAACAGCCGCGGCAAGCCGGCGTCGGCAGGGCCCGCCGCGCGGGTGCGGGTGGGGCGCCAGGCCGGCGATGGATTGGGGCTGTCGACAGCGGGGCCGGCGCCGGCCTGGCTGACGCTGTCGCTGATGCTGGCCTTCGCACCCACCCTCCAGGCCCTGCCCACCGGCGGCCAGGTGGCCGCGGGTAGCGCCACGCTGGTCAGAGCTGTGGCGACCACCACGGTGACGCAGACCAGCCCGAACCTGGTGATCAACTGGCAGAGCTTCAACCTCGGCGCTACCGAGACCGTCAACTTCGTCCAGCCGACTAGCCAGGCGATCGCGGTCAACCGCATCGCCGACGTCAACGGCAGCCAGATACAGGGCCGCATCAACGCCAACGGCCAGGTCTGGCTGATCAACCCGAACGGCGTCCTGTTCGGCCGCGACGCGCAGGTCAACGTCGGCGGGCTGGTGGCCAGCACGCTGGACAGCATCGACGGCGCGCTGAACGGCAACAGCCGGCGCTTTGCCGGGGACAGCCGCGCCGGGGTGCTCAACTTGGGGCAGATCACCGCAGCCGACGGCGGCAGCGTTGCGCTGCTGGGCCACCAGGTGAGCAACCAGGGCAGCATCAAGGTCCGGTTGGGCACGGTGGCGCTGGGCGCGGGCAGCGCGGTCACGCTGAGCTTCGACGGCAGTCGCCTGTTGAACCTGCGCATCGACGAGAACCTGCTGGGCGCACTGACTGAGAACGGCGGCCTGCTGCGCGCGGACGGCGGTCAGGTGCTGATGAGCGCAGGCGCGCGTAACACGGTGCTGGCCAGCGTGGTCAGCAACACCGGCGTGGTCGAGGCCCGCACGGTGGAGCAGCATGAGGGCCGCATCGTGCTGCTGGGCGGCATGGCTGCGGGCAGCACAAGGGTGGATGGCCGGCTGGACGCGTCGGCACACGACGGCGCGAACGGCGGTTTCATCGAGACCTCGGCCGCCAAGGTGAGCGTGGCCGACAGCGCGCGCGTCACCACCGCGGCGCCGCAAGGCCGGGCCGGTACCTGGCTGATCGATCCGACCGACTTCACCGTCTCGGCCAGTGGTGGCGACATGACTGGCGCGGCGGTGGCCTCGGCGCTGGCCGGTGGCAACTTCACGGTCCAGAGCAGCAATGGCGCCAGCGGCAGCGCTGGCAACGTCAACATCAACGACACGGTGGCCTGGGGCGCCAACCAGTTGACGCTCAACGCCGAGGCCAACATCAGCCTGAATGCCGCGCTGACCGGCACTGGCACGGCCAGCCTGTCGCTGCAGTACGGCCAGGGCGCGGTGGCCAGCGGCAACGCGGCCAAGTACAGCGTCAACGCCCCGGTCACGCTGCCGGCGGGCAACAACTTCAGCACGAAACTGGGCAGCGACGGCAGTGTCATCGCCTACACCGTGATCACCCGCCTGGGCGCGGCAGGCAGCAGCACCGGCGCCGACCTGCAGGGCCTGGCCGGCAATCTGAGCGGCAACTACGCGCTGGGCGCGGACATCGACGCCAGCAGCACGGCCAGTTGGAACAGCGGTGCTGGCTTTGCGCCGGTGGGCGACAGCAGCACGGCCTTCACCGGCAAACTCGCCGGCTTGGGCCACATGGTCTCGGACCTGACGATCTACCGACCGTCCAGCGACAACGTCGGCTTGTTCGGCCAACTCAACTACAACGCCGCCGACTCCGGCGTGCGTGACCTGACCCTGGCCGGCGGCAGTGTCGCCGGTGCCAACAAGGTGGGCGCCTTGGTCGGCGAGTCGCTGACCAGCACCCTCAGCCACATCACCAGTTCGGTGACGGTCAGCGGCGTCAGCAGTGTCGGCGGCGTGGCCGGCGTGTTGAAGAACGGCTCGGGCGTCAACAACCTGACGGCCTCGGGCAGCGTCAGCGCCACCGGCGACATCGTCGGCGGTGTGATCGGCGACCTGCAGAACAACAACGGCAGCATCGGTCTCAACCTGTCGGCCAGCGGCGCGGTCTCGGGCGCCAATGCGGTCGGCGGCGTCGCGGGCCGGCTGCATGCTGGCGGCAACCTGGACGGTGCCAGCGCCACCGGCCAGGTCACCGGCAGCGGCGGCTACGTGGGCGGCCTGGTCGGCAATCTGGGCCAGGACTCCGGTGCCAGCATCATCCGCAGCAACGCCAGCGGCGCGGTCAGCGGCGCCGGCGACTATGTGGGCGGCCTGATCGGCCGCAGTTCTGGCGGCTCATCGTTCAGCAACAGCAGCGCCAGCGGTGCGGTCAGTTCCACCGCCAACTACGTCGGCGGCCTGATCGGCCAGCAGGAGAGCGGCAGCAACTCGGGCAACAGCGCCAGCGGCAGCGTCAGCGGCGTCGACTATGTCGGCGGCTACGCTGGCGCCAGCACCAACGGCATGGTCGTGATCAACGGCAGCGCCAGCGGTGCGGTCAGTGGCCGCAACCGCGTGGGCGGGCTGATCGGCGACGCAAAGAACGGCAGCGGCGCCAGCAACAGCCGGGCCAGCGGCAAGGTGACAGCCAGCGGTGACGATGCGGGCGGGCTGATCGGCCACGGCGAGTCCGGCGCCAACGCCAACTTCAGCAGTGCGAGCGGCGACGTCAGCGGCGCCAACCATGTCGGCGGGCTGATCGGCTACGGCCTGAACGGCAGCGGCGCCAACTACAGCCATGCCAGCGGCAGCGTCATCGCCAGTGGCGATGCGGCGGGCGGGTTGATCGGCTACGCATGCAACGGCAGCGGCGCGGGCATCAGCGACGCCAGCGGCGCGGTCAGCGGCGCCAGTCGGGTGGGCGGGCTGATCGGCGACGCACTGAACGGCAGCGGTGCCAATGGCAGCCATGCCAGCGGCAACGTCACCGCCAGCGGCGACTTCGTCGGCGGGTTGATCGGCGCCACCTACAACGGCAGCAGCGTGAACGTGAGTCATGCCATTGGCAATGTCAGTGGCCACGGGCAGGTCGGCGGCCTGATCGGCAACAGCGGCACCAACTCCCCGGTGACCCGCAGCTTCGCCACCGGTGCGGTCAGCGCGACGGATGACTACGCGGGCGGATTGATCGGCCAAAGCCTCTCGGCGGTCAACGCCAGCTATGCCACCGGCGCGGTGAGCGGCCAGGGCTATGCCGGTGGGCTGGTTGGCTGGGCCAGCGGCGCAGCCTCAACCCTCACCGACGCCTTCGCCGCTGGCAACGTCAGCGGCACGGCCCGTGTTGGCGGGCTGGTCGGCCAGAGCGACCTCGGCGCGCTGACCCGGGTTTACGCCGCCGGCGCGGTCGCCGGCAGCAGCGATGTTGGCGGCTTGGTCGGCGTGCTCAACG
Organism: Burkholderiales bacterium; assembly: GCA_947453625.1. Classification (GTDB taxonomy): domain Bacteria; phylum Pseudomonadota; class Gammaproteobacteria; order Burkholderiales; family Burkholderiaceae_C; genus Pseudaquabacterium. Next base: position 36,364 of record CANGHK010000040.1, on the reverse strand, counting down.
GCTCGACCCTGACCAACGGCTACTGGAACATCACCCGCAGCGGCCAGGCGGCCGGCGTGGGAACGTTGCTGGGCGAGGCCACCGACACCAGCACCGGCCTGAGCGACGCCCAGGCCTTCACCGCCAACAGCTACAGCGGCTTCACTTTCACCAACTCGGCCGGCGACGCCGGCAGCAGCACCGCCAACCGCTGGGTGATGGTCAACGCCGATGGCACGCTGGTGGGCGGCGGCGGCAGCAGCAGCGCCAGCGCCACCCGGCCGATGCTGGCCGGCACCTGGCGCAGCGACATCGGCGACGCGGTGGGACTGCAGTTGATGGCGCTCAAGCTCGATGGCAGCTACACGCTGGCGAACAACATCGACGCCAGCGCCACCGCCCGGGCCGTGGCCGACAGCGGCAACGGCGGGGTGTGGGGTGCGGCCGGCTTTGTGCCGGTGGGCACCGGCCGCATCGTCGGCGCAAGTGACCAATACGCAGCGGGCACCGCTTTCAGCGGCAGCCTGAATGGCGGCTACCACCGTGTGAGCCAGCTCAGCATCCTGGCCGGGTGGGACTACGTGGGCCTGTTCGGCGTATTGGCCGGCGGTGGCAGCGTGTCCGCCATCGCGCTGATCGACGCCACCGTGGTGCGCGGAGTTCCCGCAGCCCCCCTCAATTCCAACGCCGATTACCCCCTCGTGGGCGCTCTGGTGGGCCTCAACCAAGGCGCGGTGAGCGATGCGCTCGCCACGGGCATTGTCAGCAGCGCCGGAGCGGGTGCCAACATCGGCGGGCTGGTGGGTTGGCAGACCGGCAATGGCTCGGTCACGCGCAGCATGGCCGCGGTCAATGTCCAAGCCACGGCGTCCGCCAACGCCGGCCTCTGGATGGGTGGCCTGGTCGGCACACAACAAAGCCCAAACAGCTCGATCACCGACAGCTATGCCACCGGCAGCGTCAGCAGCGCCGTCATAGGATCTGATAGCGCGGTGGGCGGCCTGGTGGGCTACAACATGGGCAGCGTCAACCGCAGCTATGCCACCGGCGCGATCAGCGCTGGCGCCAGCGGCCTTGCCGGGCACGCTGCGCTCGTCGGTGTGAACAGCGGCGGCACGGTGTTCGATAGCGTGGCTTCCGGCCTGGTACTGGGCGTGGCCGGCACCGGCAGCGGCAACCGCAGCGCCGCCGCGATGAAGCAGGCAGCCACCTTCAGCGGCCTGGATTTCAGCAACACCTGGGTGATCTCCGAAGGGCACACCACGCCACTGCTGCGCAACTGGCTGACACCGCTGACCGTGAACATTGCCAACGGCAGCGGGCCGCTTACCAAGGTCTACGACGCCAGCACCGCCTTCAGCGGACCAACAGTCAGCGGCTACTCGCTTGCCAGCGTGGACACCAGCCTGGTGCTAGGCAGTCCCGGCATGCTGGGCAGCAAGAACGCCGGGGTGCAGACGCTCAGCGCCGACCTGTACTCGACCCAACTGGGCTACCTGATCAGCACCAGCACCACCGGCGCCAGCACCGTGACGGTGACGCCGGCCACGCTGGCGGTGACTGGCGTCAGCGCGACCAGTCGGACCTACGACGCGACGACGGTGGCCACGCTGACCGGCACGGCGGCGGTCTCGCCGTTGGGCCTTGTTCCTGACGATGTCGGTGTCACGACGACCTCGAGCGCGACGGGTCTGTTCGCCGACAAGAACGTCGGCACAGCCAAGTCAGTGACCGTGGCCGGCTTCAGCCTGACCGGTGCCGATGCGGGCAACTACAACGTCGCCCAGCCCATCGGCCTGAGCGCCGACATCACCCGCGCCACGTTGGCGGTGAACGGCGTGACTGCAGTCGGCAAGACCTACGACGCGGCCCGCAGTGCCAGCCTGACCGGCATTGCGGCGGTCTCGCCGTTGGGCCTTGTTCCTGACGATGTCGGCGTCACCGCGACCGCGAGCGCGACGGGTCTGTTCGTCGACAAGAACGTCGGCACAGCCAAGGCAGTGACTGTGACCGGCTTCAGCCTGACCGGTGCCGATGCGGGCAATTACACCGTCGCCCAGCCCACCGGCCTGAGCGCCGACATCACCCGCGCCACGCTGGCGGTGACCGGCGTGACTGCCGTTGGCAAGACCTACGACGCGACGGCGGCGGCCACGCTGACCGGCACTGCGGCGGTCGCGCCGTTGGGCATCGTTCCTGACGATGTCGGCGTCACGACGACCGCGAGCGCGACGGGTCTGTTCGTCGACAAGAACGTCGGCACAGCCAAGGCAGTGACCGTGACCGGCTTCAGCTTGACCGGCGTCGACGCGGGCAATTACAGCGTCGCCCAGCCCACCGGCGTGAGCGCCGACATCACCCGCGCCACGTTGGCGGTGACCGGCGTGAGTGCAGTCGGCAAGACCTACGACACGACCCGCGCCGCCAGCCTGACCGGCACTGCGGCGGTCGCGCCGTTGGGCATCGTTCCTGACGCTGTCGGCGTCACGGCGACCGCGAGCGCGACGGGTCTGTTCGCCAGCAAGAACGTCGGCATCGAGAAGTCAGTGACTGTGACCGGCTTCAGCCTGACCGGTGCCGATGCGGGCAATTACACCGTCGCCCAGCCGACCGGCCTGAGCGCCGACATCACCCGTGCCACGTTGGCGGTGAACGGCGTGACTGCCGTCGGCAAGACCTACGACGCGACCCGCAGTGCCAGCCTGACCGGCATTGCGGAGGTCGCGCCGTTGGGCCTTGCTCCTGACGATGTCGGCGTCACCGCGACCGCGAACGCGGCTGGTCTGTTCGTCGACAAGAACGTCGGCACAGCCAAGTCGGTGACCGTGACCGGCTTCAGCCTGACCGGCGCCGACGCGGGCAACTACACCGTTGTCCAGCCCACCGGCGTGATCGCCGACGTCACTGCCGCCACGCTGCGCTATGAAGCCACGCCGCTGAGCGTGACCGGCGGCCAGCCGCTGGTCGGCCTCGCCGGCACGGTGACCGGCCTGCTCGGCGCCGACAGCCTGGTCAGCGCCACCAGCGGTACTGCGATCTGGTCGACGACGGCACTGTCCTCCAGCGTCCCTGGCAATTACCCATTGACCGGTGACGGACTGAGCGCGACCAACTACCGTTTCGTGCAGGCCGCGGCCAACGCTGCGGCGCTGACCCTCAAGCCGGGCAGCCTGCCGCAGACGGTGAGCGGCGCAACCTCGTCGCTGGCGGTCACGGTCAGCGCGAACCAGGCCTTCAACACCGCGACGCTGCCGAACCTGCCGCCGTCGTCGGCGTCGGCGCTGGCGCTCGACAGCAGCCCGACGCCGTTGCCCGGGGCGATCCCGTCGACCGGCACCGAAAGCACTGCCGGCACCAGCGGCAGCACCAGCGGCAGCACCACGACCAGCGCCATCACCGCCATCTCCGCCGGCAGCCTGTCCATCGGCGGCGGCAGCGGTCGGGTGCAGTTGCTCAACGGCGGCCTGCGTCTGCCATCGGCCCTGGCCGACGGCGCCTCGAACTGAACCCGGACTCCCCCAGCACATGACCACTCCCTTCCGCATCCTGGCCGCTGCCCGGCCGTCTGTTGCCCGGCGTCAACGCGCCCCGTCGCCGCGCCCGCTCGGTGCGCTGCTGCTGCTGACGCTGCCCGCCTGGGCCGCGGCCCAGGTCGCACCGGCGCTGCCCAGCGCGGGCTCACTGCTGCAGCAGGTCCAGCCCGCCGCCCCGACGCTGCGCGCCAATCCGACCACCGGTCTGCGGGTACAGCGCCCGGACGGCCAGACCTTGCCGGCCAGCGCGTCCTTCGAGGTCAGCGCGATCACGCTCAGCGGCAACACGCTGATCGCCACCGACACGCTGGTCGCGCTGGTGGCTGACGGCGTGGGCCAGCGCCTGACGCTTCGGCAACTCGATGCGCTGGCCGCCCGGATCACCGAGGCCTACCAGCGTGCCGGCTATCCGCTGACCCGTGCGATCGTGCCGGCCCAGACCATCACCGGCGGCCGGGTGGCGCTGCAGGTGATCGAGGCCAATTTCGGCGCGCTGCGTATCGCCAATGCCAGTCGTTTGTCCGGCCGCTTGCTGGCAGGCACGCTGGCGCCGCTGGCACCGGGCGAGGCGATCACGCAGGAGAGGCTGGACCGGGCGCTGCTGCTGCTGGCCGACATCCCCGGCGTGCTGGCCAGCAGCACGCTTGAGCCGGGCACTGAACTTGGCAGCGCCGACCTGCGGGTGGACGTGCAGGGCGGGCCGACGGTGACTGGGCAGCTTACGCTGGACGATGCGGGAAGCCGCGCGACTGGGCGGGCGCGGCTGAACGGGCTGATCAGCCTGCTCAACCCGCTGGGGCTGGGCGACGTGCTGAGCGCCAGCGCGCTCAGCGCGGGGCAGGGTACCAACCACGGCCGGCTCGCCTACGAACTGCTGGCCGACGGCAGCGGCACGCGGGTGGGCGTGGCGGCCTCGGCGCTACGCTACGCGCTGGTGGGCAGTCTGACGGGGCTGCAGGCGCATGGCACGGCGCGGGTGGTGGGGCTGAGCCTGCGCCAGCCGCTGCTGCGGCGCGGCGACATCAACCTGAGCGCTGGTCTGACGCTGGACCGCACCGCGTTGCGCGACCATGTGGACAGCAGCAGCCTGGCCATAGACCGCAGCCTGCGCAACGCCGGGGTCAGCCTGCAGGGCGACCGGGCCGACGGGCTGCTGGGTGGCGGTGTGACGCTGGGCGCTTTAGGATGGACAAGCGGGCGGGTGGACTTCGACCTGGCGCCGGCGCAGCAGGCCGATGCCGCGCTGGCCCAGACCCAGGGTCGGTTCTCGAAGTGGACGCTGAGCCTGGCGCGCCAGCAGGCGCTGGGGAATGGCGCGAGCCTGTACCTGAACCTGACCGCGCAGCGGGCCGACCGCAACCTGGACGCCTCGCAGAAGCTGACAGCGGGCGGGCCGAATGGGGTGCGGGGCTACGACAGCGGCGTAGCGCCGGGCGACGAGGGACAAGTGCTGGGCGTCGAAGTGCGGCGCAGCCTGGCGCTGCCGGCGGCGATTTCCGGCCAGTGGCAGGCGATCGCCTTCGTCGACACCGCGCACATCGTGGTCAACCGCAAGCCCTTCGCGGCCGGGGCCAACAGCCTGACGCTGAGCGGGGCGGGGCTAGGGCTGAGCTGGGCCGGCCCCGAGGGGTTGCAGGCGCGGCTGTCGGTGGCCGCGCCAGTGGGCAAGCTGCCCGAGGGGCTGAACGCCAGCCGCACGACGCGCGGCTGGCTGGAGATCACGCAGCGGTTCTGAGTGACCCAGGGCTGTGCCCAACCCTGCCGCAGCGGGGGCAAGGGTAATCGGGGCGGCCCATCGTGTCCTTGAAGGCCAGCCGGGGCCGCCAGGGATGCCGGCGTCAACCGACCTGTACTTTCCGCCGGCCGACAACGAGTTCGAAGTCAAGCACATGCCCAACCCCGCACTGCAGGTGGTCGACACGCCTTGGGGCCATTTCGCCGGCGGCCTGGGCACCGGCCCCGCCGACATCAAGGTGCTCGATGACGCCTTGAAGGCGCTGCTGGCGAGCTGCGGTCAAGGCCTGCGCCGCAGCGGGCCGTCCTTGCTGCGCTGTCGCCAGGCCGCGACCCCAGGGTAATTGCCGGGGAAAAGCACGAACAATGCGGATCTACTGCGCATTTCAGGCCCAGCGCCGTTGCGTGGTATTACTATTTAAAGGTTGTTTGCGCGATTCGGCATGATGGCGTCGCCGTCCTGCCGTCCCGGGTCAGTACAAGGATGACCCTGCTCATCTGGCTGATCGCGCTTGACCGCCACTTCCCCATCCGCTACCTGACCTTGTTGACGGCCAGCCTGGCCTTGCTGGCAGGGCTGTTGTCCTGGTTCACTGTGCACCAAGGCGCCTGGCTGGCGCTGCACCGACCACCGGTCTGATGTGGGGCCTGGTCTTCATCGCCCCGCTGCTGCTGCCCGACTACCTGGCGGCGATGCAGTCCTTCGGCCACTACATCGCGTTCGGCCTGATCGGCATCGCCTGAGTCAACCAGGTCGAGCTCGACCATCTGCGTGCTGACCCCCAAGCCGACTCGATGGCCTACGCCATCGGTGGCCTGCTGGCGCTGGGCGCGGCGGCCTGCTGGACCTGGTACCCCATCCGCAATGCCGACTGGCTGCGCGCCCACCCCGACCGCAGCCCGCGCGCCTGGGCCACCGCCCAGGGCGTGGCCACGCTGCCGCTGGCGCTGGCCGGTTTTGCGGGCTTCTGGGCCTGGAGCGCGGCCAGCGGCAGTGCCCTGGCGCTGCCGCTGGGACCGCGCCCGGCGGTCTATGTCGGCCTGATGCTGGCCATCGGCCTGTTCGCCAGCTGGCTGGTCACGCTGTGCTGGAACGAGGCCAGCCAGCGCCTGCCGACCGCGCTGGTGGGCCAGCTGATCGTCTTCGAGACGCTGTCGGCGCTGGGCTACGCGCTGCTGCTGCGCGGCACCGCGCCGCCGCTGCTGACCGGCATCGGCGTGCTGCTGCTGATCGCCGGCGTCAGCTGGGCGCTGCGCATCCGGCCCGAGCCGCTGCCGGAGGCGGCGGCGCAGGTTCATTGAGCGCGCCGGCCGGGTCCCCGCGCGCCGCTGTGCCGCACCACAACCCGCCGGCCGCGTCGTCGCGCAGCCCTACGCTGTTTGACGTATGGCCCGTGACCCGGTCGGGGCCAGACACTGGTCTGGGTGAAATGTGACGGCTCTCGGGGGTTTGGTTCTGCGATGCGAAAGTTGGCCGCCGGCTGCGCGGGACTGCTGGCGTGAACTCGCCATCGGCGACCGCGCTGCCCACCCAGCGCATCATCCCGATCCGGCGCGAATACAACGCCTGGGTGGCCGACGAGACGATCGAGGATTACGCGCTGCGCTACACGCCGCGCAGCTTTCGCAAGTGGAGTGAGTTTCGGGTCGCCAACACGGCGCTGGGTGCGATCTCCTTCCTGGCACTCGAAGCCATAGGCGCATCGATTGCGCTCGACCATGGTTTCTTCAATGCGTTCTGGGCCATCTCGCTGGTCAGCGTGTTCATTTTCCTGACCGGCATCCCGATCAGCCTCTACGCCGCCCGCCACGCCGTCGACATCGACCTGCTCACCCGCGGCTCGGGCTTCGGCTACCTGGGCTCGACCTTCAGCTCGCTGGTCTACGCCTCGTTCACCTTCATTTTCTTTTCGCTCGAAGCCTCGATCATGGCGTCGGCGCTCGAACTCGGGCTGGGCATCCCGCTCTGGTTGGGCTACCTGATCTGCTCGGTCGTGGTGATCCCGCTGGTGATGCACGGCATCACCACGATCAGCCGCCTGCAGGCCTGGACCCAGCCGCTGTGGCTGGTCTTGCTGCTGCTGCCCTATGCCTGCCTGGTTATCCGCTGGCCGCGGGAATTGCATGGCCTGATGCATGCGTCCTACGGCATCAGCGATGGCCATTTCGATTGGCTGCAGGTGGGCGCGGCCAGCACGGTCGCCGCCTCGATGGTGGCGCAGATCGGCCAGCAGGTGGACTCGCTGCGTTTCATGCCGAGCCCGCGTCCGGGCAAGGGATTGCGCTGGCGGGTGGCGGTGCTGGCGGCCGGGCCAGGCTGGATCGTCATCGGCGGGGCGAAAATGCTGGGCGGGGCGGTGCTGGCCTACCTGGCGGTGCGCCAGGGCATGGCGCCGTCTCAGGCGATCCGGCCGACCCAGATGTACCTGGTGGGTTTTGCCCAGGTGCTGCAAGACCCGGCCTGGATACTGGGCTTGACCTGCCTGTTCGTGATCGTCTCGCAGATCAAGATCAACGTCACCAACGCCTATGCCGGGTCGCTGGCCTGGTCCAACTTCTTCGCCCGCCTGACCCATGCGCACCCCGGCCGCCTGGTGTGGCTGGTCTTCAACGTGCTGATCGGCGTGGCGCTGATCAAGGTTGGCATCTTCGATGTGCTCGAAGGCATGCTCGGCTTCTACGCCAACTTCGCGGTGGCCTGGATAGGCGCGCTGGTGGCCGATCTGGTGATCAACAAACCGCTGGGCCTGAGCCCGCCCGGCATCGAGTTCAGGCGCGCCTACCTGCACGACGTCAACCCGGTCGGTTTCGTCGCGATGGGGCTGGGCACGGTGCTGGCCTTGAGCGCCTTCGCCGGGGTCTTCGGGCCGCTGGCTCAAGCCTTCAGCACCGGCATCGGTTTTGGTGTGGCCTTTGTCTGCGCGCCGCTGGTGGCTTGGGCCACCGGCGGACGCTACTACATCGCCCGCCCGCCGGCTTCGCTGGCTGCTGGCACGCCGGTGACCTGCGGCGTCTGCGAGAAAGCCTACGAAGCCGAGGACATGGCGCATTGCCCGGCTTATGGCTGCCACATTTGCTCACTGTGCTGTTCGCTCGACGCCCGCTGCGACGATGTCTGCAAGCCCAGGACGGGCATAGGCCAGCGCCTGGCCCAGACCTTCAGCCGCCTGGCGCCCGGGCTGCGCCAGGTGGCGCTGAGTCGGCGCATGCACTACCTGGTCTGCATGCTGGCACTGGCGCTGGTGCTGGGCGCGATCCTGTCCTTCATCGTCGCCCAGGAGTCGGAGGTGCTGCGGGAACTGGCGCCAGCGTCGCCGGCGATCTGGTACCTGATGCGCATCAAGATCGCCTGTGCCTTGGTCTTGCTGGCGGTGGCCATAGGCTCTTGCTGGTTGCTGCTGACCTCGGACAGCCGGCGTGTAGCCCAGGACGAATCGAACCGCCAGGCCCTGCTGCTGCGCCAGGAGATCGGCGCGCATGAGATCACCGACTGCGAACTGCAGGCGGCGCGCCAAGTGGCCGAACGTGCCAACCTGGCCAAGAGCCGCTTCATCACCACCATCAGCCATGAGTTGCGCACGCCACTCAACAGCATCCTGGGCTATGCCCAGATACTCGAGCGCGACCTGGACCTGCCGCCCAAGCGCCGCGCCGCCTTGCAGGTGATCCGCAAGAGCGGCGACCATGTGGTGCTGCTGATCGACGGCTTGCTCGACATCGCGCGCATCGAGACCGGCCGGCTGCAACTGGTCAACACCGAGATCGGACTGGCCGGTTTTCTCGACCAGCTGGCCAACATCTTCCAGCTCGAGGCGCAGAACAAGCGCATCGCCTTTGTCCACCACTTGGCGCCAGCATTGCCGCCAGCGGTGCGCGGTGACAGAAAGCGTGTCGCGCAATTGCTGATCAATTTGCTAGGCAATGCGGTGAAATACACCGCGCACGGTCAGGTCGTGTTTCGCACCCGCTACGCCAACGAGATAGCCGTCTTCGAGATCGAGGACACTGGCCCCGGCATCGCTGCCGCCGATCTCGACCGGATCTTCCTGCCCTTCGAGCGCGCCGAGCCCGCGGGTCAGGCCGGTGTCGGCGGCGTTGGCCTGGGCCTGACCATCTCCAGCATGTTGACCGGGCTGATGGGCGGGGAGTTGACCGTGCGCAGTGAGACTGGCGTCGGCTCCTGCTTCACGGTGCGTTTGTTCCTGCCGGCGGTGGCCAATCCGCAGCTGCCGGTGCAGACCACGGCACCGCTGCACATCACCGGCTATGCAGGCGTGCAGCGCAGGGTGCTGGTGGTGGACGACGCCGCGATCGATCGCCAGTTGCTCAGCGACGTGCTGGAGCCATTGGGCTTCTCGGTGCAGCAGGCCGCGTCGGGTATCGAGGCCTTGCGGGTGTCCAGCGGGTTCAAGCCCGACCTGGTGCTGCTCGACATCGACATGCCCGAGATCGACGGTTGGGAAACGGCACGCCTGCTGCGCGCAAACAGGATCTCCGACGCGCCTATCCTGATCGTCTCGGCCAATGCCTTCGACAGCGACCGACGCAACGGGGTTGGCGTGACGCGCGAGGACGTGCTGATCAAGCCGCTGCGCATCGATGACCTGCTCGAGCGTATACGCGTCAAGCTGGGTCTGGTCTGGCTGACGCGCGCCGACAGCGGGCAAGCCGACGCCGGCCAAGTGCCACCCCGCTTGCCAGCGGCCGGCCTGGCCACGCTGCGCCAGCTCGGCGAGATGGGTTATGTGCGTGGCATTCTCGAAAAACTCGACGAGCTGGACCAGCTCGACGCAAGTTATGCGCCGATCACCCGAACGCTGCGCAGCTGTGTGCAGCGCTTCGACCTGCCGGGCTACACCCGACTGCTCGACGAGGTGCGGGCTTGAACGGCACGCATTCGGCACGGCAGGCCAAGCCTGGCGGCTGGGTGGAGCAAGGCCCGGGGGTGGTGTTGATCGTCGACGACGCACCCGAGAACCTGGCGATGCTGCATGAGGCGCTGGACGCCGCCGGCTACCGTGTGCTGGTGGCCACCGACGGCCAGATAGCGCTCGAACGCGTCGCCCTCCTGCTACCCGACATGATTCTGCTCGACGCCATCATGCCCGGCATGGACGGCTTCGAGACTTGCCGGCGTCTGAAGGCCGATCCGCTCAGCGCCCATGTGCCTGTGGTGTTCATGACCGGACTGTGCGAGACCGGCCATATCCTGGCGGGATTCCAGGCCGGTGGAGTGGACTACCTGACCAAGCCGATCAAACCGCCCGAGGTGCTGGCGCGCATCGCGACCCATGTGCACAACGCGCGCCAGATGGCCAGCGCGCGCCAGGCCGTTGACGCCACCGGCCACGCGATGCTGTCGGCCGACGCCCTGGGCCAAGTGCGCTGGCAATCGCCGGCGGCGCGCGCCTGGCTGCGCGATTGGCTGGTGGCCGGCGCCAGCCTCCCGCCGCTGGCGCTGGACTGGCTGGCCCAGGGAGCGACCGAGATGCTGACACTGACCCTGGCCGGCAGGCGCTTCACGCTGTCGCGGCTGGCGCGCGACAGCACCGGCAGCACGCTGCTGCTGCAGAAGTGCCCCAGCGCACCCGAACCCCAGGCCTTAGCGGCCGCCTGGGGCCTGACCAGCCGCGAGTCCGAGGTGCTGTACTGGGTGGCCCAGGGCAAGATCAACCGCGACGTCGGCGAGATCCTGGGCATGAGCCCGCGCACCGTCGACAAGCACCTGCAGCATGTGTTCGAGAAGCTCGGCGTCGAGACCCGCACAGCGGCGGTGGCGCTGGTGCTCAAGCCAGTGGCGACAGCGGTGTAGGTAATGTCCGGCCTTATGCGCGATCTCGCGTATTTGCGGTTTCGAAGCGGGTCGCGACACTGATCCACAGCAGCCACCCAACGCTGAATTGCCCGGCCTGGCAGGTGTCCCACCCGCCATCGCCCCCCTTGAGTCGGACCCCCTGGAGAACACCATGAATGACGCGAACCACCAGCCTGCCGGCATGACCGAGCCGATGGCCGACGCCCTGCCCTCGGAGGGCACTTCACCCGCTTCGGGCCAAACTCGCCGAGGCCTGCTCAAGGCGGCGGCGGCCACCGTCGGCGGCGTGCTGGCCGGCACGCCGATCAGCGGATTCCCGCAGATCATGAAGCGCGACTTCCAGGGCATCACGCTGCGCCACATCGGCGTGTCGTACGCGGTGCAGCGCGAGATCGGCGAGCAGGCCTCCAAGGACCTCGGCTTCAAGGTCGAGATGCAGAACCTCGACACCTCGGCGTCGATCACGCGCTTCGTCACCCAGCCCAACAGCGTCGACATCGCCGACATGGAGGGTTGGCAGGTCAAGGTGGCGATGGCGCGCGGCCTGTTGCAGGGCATCGACTCGAAGAAGATCAAGGAGTTCGACGGCATCCTGCCGATCTTCACCACCGGGTCGTACGAAGGCCGCAAGGTCTCGCGCCAGGGCATCTCGCCCTACGAGGTGATGTACACCGACGGCCCGCAGGCCAAGAAGATCATCGAAGGCCAGCAGCAGTGGCTGACCTTCCTGCCCCAGGTATTCAACGCCGACTCGCTGGGCTACCGGCCCGACAAGGTGGGCCGCGAAGTCAACGAGTGGAAAGACTTGATCGACCCCAAGTTCGCCGGCCGCGCCGCGATCCTGGACATCCCGAACATCGGCATCATGGACGCCGCCCAGGCCCTGGAATCGCGCGGCGATCTGATCTACGGCAACAAGGGCAACATGACGCGCAAGGAGATCGACATCACGATCAATGCGCTGATCGACCTGAAGAAGAAAGGCCATTTCCGCGCGTCCTGGAGCACCTTCGAGCAATCGGTCGAACTGATGGCCAGCGGGGAAGTTTTCATCCAGTCGATGTGGTCGCCGGCGGTCACCGCGGTGCTGGAAAAAGGCATTCCCTGCGTCTACGCGCCCATGGCCATCAAGCCCAATGGCAAGGAAGGCTACCGCGGCTGGTGCAACGGCATGAGCTTGATGAAGCATTTGACCGGCAAGAAGCTCGAGGCCGCCTATGAATACCTGAACTGGTATTACTCGGGTTGGCAGGGCGCCTATGTCGCGCGCCATGGCTATTACAGTCCGGTGCCGCGCACCGCCAAGCTGCAGATGACGCCGGCCGAATTCGACTACTGGTACCTGGGCAAGGCCGCCGCCGAGGTGATCAAGAGCGACCATGGTCAGCCCATCGCCAAGCCCGGATCGGTGCGCGACGGTGGCTCGCTGGCGCAGCGCTTCTCCAACATCGCTTGCTGGAACACGGTGATGGACGAGAACCAGTACATGGTCCAGCGCTGGAACGAGTTCAAGTCGGCTTGATGCACCGCGGGCGCGCGCGCCCGCATTGGCCTCACAGGCGCATCAGCGCCAGCAGTTGCCCCACAGGCGCGCCCGCGCTTGCCGATGACCCGGGGCCGCGACCCGCGCGCGGCCCGTTGCCGAAGTTCCCGGCCAGAGAGAACCCCATGCTCACCCGCTACAAAGCCTATCTCCAGTTGGCACCGCTGGTGCTGGTGCTGCTGCTGTTCGTCGCCGCGCCCCTTGTCTTCGTCGTCATCGTCAGCTTCTTTCGCAGCGACGGCTTCGACACCATTCCGGCCTTCACCTTCGAGAACTACGCGGCGATCCTGAGCTCTGGCCTGACGGTCTCGCTGTACCTGAAGATGATCAAGTACGCGCTGATGACCTGGGCCGCGTCGCTGCTGATCGGCTTCTTCGTCGCCTATTTCCTGGTCTTCCATGTCAACAACCGGGTGGTGGCGATCGCGCTGTTCCTGGTCTGCACGGTGCCGTTCTGGACCTCCAACGTGATCCGGATGATCTCGTGGATGCCGGTGCTGGCCGAGCAGGGCGTGATCAACAGCGCCTTGCTCAAGCTCGGTCTGATCGATGTGCCGCTGCGCATCCTGCTGTTCTCCGATTTCTCGGTAGTGCTGGCCTATGTCCACCTGTTCACGATTTTCATGATCGTGCCCATCTTCAACTCGATGAGCCGGATCGACCGCAAGCTCTTCGAGGCTGCGCTCGACGCCGGCGCCGGGCGCCTCAAGACGTTGTTGCTGGTGGTGCTGCCGCTGACCAAGTCGGGCATCGTGATGGGATCGATCTTCGTCATCACGCTGGTGATGGGTGACTTCTATGTCGTCAAGGTCATGAGCGGCGGCGGCTCGGCGTCGGTGGTCTCTGCCATGTACGACAACGTCTCGACTCTGCTGTTTCCCCCGGCGGCGGCCTCGGCGGTGATCCTGCTGCTGATCCTGACCGTGCTGATCGCGATCCTCACGCGCTTCGTCGACGTGCGGCAAGAACTCGCGCAGCAGCGCTGAAACCCTGTCCAACACCACCATGACCCACTCCACCACCACCACATCGGCGCAGGTCCGCGCGGCCAGCCGGGCCGACCGACCCCGGCGGCCCTGGACCTTCTACCTGCTGGCAAGCTTCTTCACGGCCTATGTGATCTTTCTCTACGGCCCGATGCTGTGCATGTACGTGCTGTCGTTCCAGGGCGAGCAGGGCGCGCTGTCGTTTCCGATGCGCGGCCTCAGCCTGCACTGGTTTCGCCAGCTCTGGGAGGGGCGAAGCGGGGACATCGGCGGCGCGGTGTCGCGGTCCATGCCCTTGGCCTTGCTGGTGATGGTGATCACGGTCGTGTTCTCGGTGGCCGCCGGACTGGGCTTCCGGCGCCAGGTGCGCGGCGGCAGCGCGATTTTCTACGCGGTGATCATCAGCCTGACCGCGCCCGGCTACATCCTGGGCATAGGCATAGGCCTGATGTTCAGCCTGTTCGGCTGGTCCACCGCCTGGTACTCGTCGGCCTTGGGCGCCCAGTTGTCGTGGACCTTGCCTTTCGGCGTGCTGATCAGCTTCGCCGTGTTCGGCCGTTTCGACGCGGCCTATGAGGAGGCCGCGCGCGATCTCGGCGCCAGCCCGGCGCAGACGCTGCGCCTGGTGGTGTTGCCCATACTCGCGCCCGGCATCATCGCGATTGCGCTGTTCGGCTTCACCCTGTCCTACGACGAGTTTGCCCGCACGCTGCAGACCACGGGCCCGAGCAATACCGTGCCCATCGAGATCTGGAGCATGACGCAGAACGTCACCTCGCCGACGATCTATGCACTCGGCACCGTGACCACGGCGCTGTCCTTCCTGCTGATCGGGGTGGCGATCCTGGCGGTGGTGCTGATCCAGCGCCGCCGCACCGCACCTGCCGTCGCTCACTGACACCTTGCCAGAAAAGAAAGGCCACAACACCATGGACATGTCCACCTCCTTCCCGCCACCGGCCGTCGAGACCAGCCGTGGCCAAGCGCTGGGCGGCGTCGTGCTGGCCGGGCTCAGCAAGCGCTACGCCGACGGCACGGTCGCCGTCGACGACGTCGACCTGCACATCGAGCCCGGCAGCTACTGCTGTTTGCTGGGCCCCAGCGGCTGCGGCAAGACGACGATGCTGCGCATGGTCGCCGGCCACGAGACACCGAGTGGTGGCGCGATCCAGATCGACGGCAAGAACGTCATCGGTCGTTCACCGCGCCAGCGCGGCACTGCGATGATGTTCCAGAATTACGCGCTGTTTCCGCATCTGTCGGTGCGCGATAACGTGGCCTTCTCGCTGCGGGTGCGCGGCATGGCCAAGCCCGAGCGCCTGCGCGAGGCCGACCGAGTGATCGAACAAGTGCAGCTCACGGCGCTGGCCAGCCGTCTGCCGGGCCAGCTCTCGGGCGGGCAGCAGCAGCGGGTGGCGCTGGCCAGGGCGATCGTCATGAAGCCCACCGTGCTGCTGCTCGACGAGCCGCTGTCGGCGCTGGACGAGTTTCTGCGCCTGCAGATGCGCGGCGAGTTGCGCAGCATGCAACGAGAACTGGGCATCACCTTCGTCCATGTCACCCACACCCAGCTCGAGGCCATCGCGGTCGCCGACCAGGTGGTGGTGATGGACAAGGGCCGCATCGCGCAGTCGGCGTCGCCGCAGCAGATCTATGCCCAGCCCAGCACCGAATATGTCGCCGCCTTCATCGGCGGGCAGAACGTGCTGCGCGGCCAGGTGACCGGGCTGACTGCCGGCAGCGTCACGCTGCAAGGCGCCCGGGGCGCGAGCTTCGTGCTGCCGCGCGACGCCGCCACGCAGGCACTGGGGCAGACGGTGGCGTTTTCGGTGCGCCGGGACCGGATGGCCGTCGGCGCTGACGACGAGGCCTTGGCGCTGGCGCCCAACACCTTGCGCGGCCGCGTCCTTGAGTTGGAGTACCAGGGCATCTACATGAAAGTCAGCCTGGCCACCGATGACCCGGACGCCCCCGGCTGTGTGGCCTATGTCGAGGAGCGCGCGTTTTTCAAGGACCCGGTCAGCGTCGGCCAGCGGGTTCGCTGCCGCTGGGCCGCCGACGAGGCGCGCGCCCTTTCCACTGCGGCCTGAGGGCCACCCCTTTCCCAACCACCGAGACGCAGGAAGACCCATGAGCGACTACCAACTGTTCGACCTTGGCGATGTTGTGCTGCAGTGCCAGAAGACGCTGCGCGATGTCAAGCTGGCCTACAAGACCTATGGCACGTTGAACGCGGCCAAGGACAACGTGATCATCTACCCGACCTGGTACTCGGGGCAGCACTACGAGAACGAATGGCTGATCGGCGAGGGCAAGGCGCTCGACCCGGACAAGTACTTCATCATCATCCCGAACATGCTCGGCAACGGCCTGTCCACCTCGGCCAGCAACTGCCCCGCGCCCTACAACAAGTCGCGCTTTCCCGATGTCACCGCCTACGACAACGTGCGCTTGCAGCATCGCCTGGTGACCGAGCTGTTCGGCATCGAGAAGATCAAGCTGGTGACGGGCTGGTCGATGGGCGCGCTGCAGACCTACCACTGGGGTGCGCTGTACCCGGACATGGTCGAGCGCATCCTGCCGTTCATGGGCTCGGCCAAATGCTCGCGGCACAACTTCGTCTTTCTCGAGGGCGCCAAGGCGGCCTTGCTGGCAGACGCGGCTTTCAAGGAGGGCTGGTACGACGCTCCGCCCGAAAAAGGCTTGCGCGCTTTCGGCCGGGTCTACGCCGGCTGGGGCTTCTCGCAGGCCTTCTACCGCCAGAAACTGGACCTGGAAGCGATGGGCTATGCCTCGCTGGAGGACTTCATGGTCGGCTTTTGGGAAGGGCTGTTCCTGAACCGCGACGCCAACAACCTGTTGACGATGCTGTGGACCTGGCAGCATGGCGACATCAGCGACAACGAGGTCTTCAAGGGCGACATCGTCAAGGCGCTGGGGGCCATCAAGGCCAAGGCCATCGTGATGCCGGCGTCGACCGACCTGTACTTTCCGCCAGCCGACAACGAGTTCGAAGTCAAGCACATGCCCAACGCCACGCTGCAGGTGGTCGACACGCCCTGGGGCCATTTCGCCGGCGGCCCGGGCACCAGCCCCGCCGACATCAAGGTACTCGATGACGCCTTGAAGGCGCTGCTGGCGAGCTGAGGCCACGGCACTGCCGCGCAGTGCCAGCCGCGGGTTGACCGCCAGGCCCGCGGCTTGTCGCAGGGCGCCGGCCCCGCAGCGCCGTCGCCAGACCGTGAACCCAGGGTAATTGCCGAGGAAAAGCACGAACAATGCGGTTCTACTGCGCATTTCAGGCTCAGCGTCGATGCGTCGTATTACCATTTAAAAGTGGTTTGCGCGATTCGGCAGGATGGCGCCGCCGTCCCGGCGGCGCGGGCCGGGACAAGGATAAGGATAAGCATGCCGACCTGGTTGATCGCGCTCGACCGCCACTTTCCCATCCGCTACCTGACCTTGTTGGCGGCCAGCCTGGCCTTGCTGGCCGGGCTGTCGTCCTGGTTCGCGTTGCACCAAGGCCTCTGGCTGGCGCTGCTCGGTGCCGCCGGCCTGGTGATCGGGATCCGGGACCTGCGCCAGACCCGCCATGCGCTGCTGCGCAACTACCCGGTGATCGGCCATGTCCGCTTCCTGTTCGAATGGGTGCGGCCCGAGATCCGGCAATACCTGCTGGAAAGCGACCGCGAGGCGGTGCCGTTCTCGCGCCAGCAGCGCTCGCTGGTCTACCAGCGCAGCAAGGGCGAGTCCGACAAGCGGCCCTTCGGCACCCAACTCGACGTGGGCCAGGCGGGCTACGAGTGGATCAACCACTCGCTGCAGCCCAGCACGCTGGCCGGCCACGATTTCCGCGTTCGCATCGGCGGCGACCGCTGCAGCCAGCCCTATTCGGCCAGCCTGTTCAACATCTCGGCGATGAGCTTCGGCGCGCTCAGCGCCAACGCCATCCTGGCGCTCAACGGTGGCGCCAAGGCCGGCGGCTTCATGCACGACACCGGCGAGGGCTCGATCAGCGTTCACCACCGCCAGCACGGCGGCGACCTGGTCTGGGAGATCGGTTCGGGCTACTTCGGCTGCCGCGACGCTGACGGCCGCTTCGACGAGGCCAAGTTCGAGGCCAACGCCCGCGACCCGCAGGTCAAGCTGATCGAGCTCAAGCTCAGCCAGGGCGCCAAACCCGGCCATGGCGGCATGTTGCCCGGGCCCAAGGTGTCGATCGAGATCGCCTCGGCGCGCGGTGTGCCGGTCGGGGTCGACTGCGTCTCGCCGGCATCGCACAGCGCGTTCTCGACCCCGCTGGGCATGCTGCAGTTCCTCGACCGGCTGCGCCAGCTGTCGGGCGGCAAGCCGGTGGGTTTCAAGCTGTGCATAGGCCACCCCTGGGAATGGTTTGCGCTGGCCAAGGCGATGGCCGAGAGCGACCTGCTGCCTGACTTCATCGTCGTCGATGGCGCCGAGGGCGGCACCGGCGCCGCGCCGCTGGAGTTCAGCGACCATGTCGGCGCACCGATGCAGGAAGGCCTGCGCCTGGTGCACAACACGCTGGTCGGGCTGAACCTGCGCAGCCGCATCCGCATCGGCTGCGCCGGCAAGATCGTCAGCGCCTTCGACATCGCCCGCGCGCTGGCGCTGGGCGCGGACTGGTGCAACTCGGCGCGCGGCTTCATGTTCGCGCTCGGCTGCATCCAGGCCCAGCACTGCCATGCCGATACCTGTCCGACCGGCGTGGCCACCCAGGACCCGCTGCGCCAGCAGGCGCTGGTGGTGCCCGACAAGACCCGGCGCGTGGCCAATTTCCACCGCCAGACGCTGGAAGCGCTGCAGGAACTGGTGCAGGCCGCTGGCCTGAGCCACCCCGACCAGATCAGCCCCGCCCACATCATGCGGCGCGTCAGCCACCAGGAGGTGAGCCCGCTCGACCGGCTGCTCGCCACGGTGGCGCCGGGCGCGCTGCTGGCCGCCGAGCGCGGGCAGGCCGACTGGCCGCAAGCGGTGTTTGGCCGCTACTGGGCGCTGGCCAGAAGCGACAGCTTCCAGCTTGCCAAAGTCCCGGGCGATGGTGGCGCGGGCAAGCCGGGTCCGGCGGCGTTCGGCCAACCTGCCCGCAGCCCGGTTCAGACCGGGGCCTTGAGCACCACTGCCGCCGTCTAGCACTGGGGATCAGCAGCGCCGCGCCCCAACCACCCTTCTTCAGCCGCGCGCCGACGATCACGCGCGACACGGCAGCGCCACGGGCAGGCCGGCCCCCCAAGCCGACCCCGAAACCAGCGCCATGTCAGCCGGGTGACCGGATTCCTGCTGACGGCGCTTCATACAATCGCAAGGCCACTCTGGCAACACCGTTTCACCATCCACGCTGGCGGAAATGCGCGTCTTTGCTAGCGCTGAATGGAATTATGAAAATAGCCCACCTCACCACGGTGCACACAAGGTCGGACACCCGCATCTTCAGAAAGATGTGCCGGTCACTCGCGGCCGCCGGCCACGACGTGACGCTCCTGGTGGCCGACGGACTCGGGGACGGGTTGATTGACGGGGTGCGGATCATCGACGTCGGACGTCCGTCGGGTCGGCTGGCGCGGGCCTGTTGGGCTACGGCGCGGATGTGGTGGCTGGCGTTGCGGACGCGGCCCGACATCCTGCATTTCCATGATCCGGAACTGATCCCCGGCGGGCTCGTCGTCCGCCTGGCTGGCTGGCGGGTGGTCTACGACATCCACGAGTACTACCGGGTCCACCTCCGTGCCACGGCTTCGCTGCCCCGGCCTGTGTCGGCAATGCTGGCCAATGTCTACGGGGCCGCCGAACGCTGGGCCGCCCTCGTCCTGGACGCCTGCGTCGTCTGCGCGCCCAACATGCAGCATGTGCTCCCGTTGCGGCGGTCCATCCTCATGGAGAACTACCCGCTGGCGAAGGAATTTCGGCCTGGGCCGATGCCAGCGGCCGAGCGGCCGACGCGCGTGTGTTGCGTCGGCATTCTGTCGACGATCCGCTGTGTCAGCGAGATGGTCGATGCCGCAGCGACTGCCGGGGCCACGCTCGCACTCGCTGGAAAGTGGTACCCCGAAAGTCTCCGCACCGAGGTCGTCGCTCGTCCTGGTTGGGCGGGAGTCGAGGAACTGGGCTACATCGACCGGCAGCAGATTCAGGAACTGTTCGACGCGTCGCGTGCGGGTCTGCTGATCCTCGACCTCCATCAGGACGAGGTGCATGTGAGCAGCAACAAGCTGTTCGAGTACATGGCCGCGGGGCTGCCGGTGATCGTCTCCGACATCGGCTTCGCGCGCGACATCATCGGTCGCCACGGCTGCGGGCTGCTGGTGTCACCCTCCAACGACGCCTCGGCGCTTGCAGCCGCTGTTGGGTGGATACTCGCGCATCCTGAGAAGGCCGATCGCATGGGCCGGGCGGGCCGCCGGGCGATCGAGACGGGGTACTCGTGGGATCAGCAGATGCCCTCATTGCTTGCGCTGTACGAAAGCCTGAGGTGAAGGCAGCGGCCGGCCGTGATCGGTCAGGCACTCAGTGCCATCGAGTCGCGCTGGCACCGCGCTGTGCCTGGGTTGGCGCTCTGCAGCGTCCTGGGGTGTTCCCTCAACTCCGGCCGGTGGTCAATGATGGGCGGGATCCTCAGTCGGCCCTTCTCAGCAGCGTGCTGGCGATTCGCTGCGCCGCGTCGCCATCGCCATACGGGCGCACCGGCACGCCCGCTGAGCCCAGCGCGGCGTGAAATGCGGCGGTCACGGCAGCGACGCAGGTCGGCGGCGCGAGCCGGTTCCAGCCGGCATCCACCAATTCGACCCATTCGGTCTCGTCGCGCAGCGTGACACAGGGCCTGCCGAAGAAGAAGCTCTCCTTCTGCACGCCGCCCGAGTCGGTGACGACCATCTGCGCAGCCTGCTCCATCTCGATCATGTCGAGGTAGCCGAGCGGTTCTATGCAGTGCAGGCCGGCGGTCGACTCCACCGCGAGACCCAAAGACGCAAGCGCCTTCCGAGTTCGAGGGTGCAGCGGCCAGACGACATCGATACCGCCGGCCAGCGCCTTGAGTGCATGCACGATCACACGCAGGCGTTCAGAGGCGTCGGTGTTCTCGGCCCTGTGTACCGTGGCCAAGACGAAGGGTCGCGTGGCGACCACCGCGAACACCGGGTGGCGCAGCGAGCGGGCTCTGGCGATGCCGGCGAAGTGCAGCGCGGCATCGAACATCACGTCGCCGACACTGTGCACTTGGGCCGCCGCGATGCCCTCGCGCTGCAGGTTGTGCACCGCCGACTCGGTCGGGGCAAACAGCCAGTGCGACACATGGTCGGTCAGCACACGGTTGATCTCTTCCGGCATGCGGCGATTGAACGATCGCAACCCTGCCTCGACATGCGCCACTGGAATCTGCAGCTTGGCCGCCGCCAGCGCGCCAGCCAGCGTGGAGTTGGTGTCACCGTAGAGCAGCACGGCGTCGGGCCGTTCGGCGATGAGCACCTGCTCGATCGCTGCCAACTGCCTCCCTGTCATCCCACCCTGCGTGCCGCTGCCGAGGCCGAGATTCCAGGCTGGCGCTGGGATGCCCAACTCACGGAAGAATAACCCGGACATGTTGTCGTCGAAGTGCTGGCCGGTGTGCAGCAAGCGCTCGCGAACGGCTGGATACGAAGCCAGTGCCGCGCTCAAGGCGGCGGCCTTGATGAACTGGGGGCGGGCGCCGACGATGGTGATGATATTCATTCGGCGATCATGCACGGCAATCCGCCGGATCCGGCCGATGCGTCGACGGCGTCGAAGTCCCGGTCGGCTGCGACTCTGAGGCGCCCGCCTTGCTGGCGCCCAAGCTGGCCAGTTCGTGCCGTCGAAGCAAGCCAGCAAGCCTGAGCAACGCAGCCAATGCGCCAAGCGTCAGGAGTTTCAACGCCACCGTCGCGCCTGTCGGCCAGCCAGATCGGTCGAACTGGAGACCCACCCAGACCAACCCCACGTAGGCTGGCAGCGTCCATGCAATCGCGCGCCAGCGCAGTGGCAACGGGTAGACATGTTGGCTGGCGGTAACCCACAACGCGAGAAACAAGGCCCCCGCGAAACAACTGGCAACGGCTGCGCCCGGTGCGCCCCAAAGCGGGATCAAAAGGAGGCTCAGCCCAATGGCCAGCACAGCGCTGATGCCGGTCAATGCGAATTGCCAAGCCGTCTTGCGGGCGATCGCGATACCGGGAGCAAAGATGTACATCTGGCTCAGCAATGCTGCGGGCGCGAGCCACGGCAACAGCGCGGCCGCGGGGCCGAACTCGGGCGTTGCGAGCCACCTGATCAGTTCGCCAGCGAACACGCTGAGCAGCAAGCATGACAGCATGGCGAGCGCGATAAAACGCTCGAAAATATGCGCGAGTTGGGCCGGAACACCTGGCTCGTGATGATGACGATAGATGAGTGGCGTCAAAGCCCCCTGCAGGCCGACGATGAGCAGCATCGTCAGACTCGCGACCCGTTGGCCGACGCCCAGTATTCCGACCTCCGTCAACGGCGCCATCGCGGAGAGGATCAGCCGATTGACATAGAAGCTCGCAAACATCGCAATCCCGGTGGGAACCAGTGGCAGCGAATAGCGCAACATCAGCCCAAGCTGCCGAGTGTCCAACGCCAGCCGGAACTGTCCGCGCTGCATTGCCATGCCAGTCGCGCAGCCAAGACCGGCGGCCAAAGCCTGACCCCAGAGAATTCCTTGCAGGCCATGAGAGCGCCCAAGCGTTGCGCCAAGGTAGAGTGTCAGCAAACTGTACAGAAGACTGACTGCCGCATAGCTGCGCGCACGCATGCCCCACCGAAACTGGCTTTGCAACTGCAGGAAGACTGCATTCACGGCGATGAAGGTGAGGCCTGCGCGCAGTTCGGCCTCGAACTTTGGCGATCCAATCAACACCTCTGTCAATGGCGCAGATCCCGCGAGCGCCAAAGCAAGGAATGCGGCGTGCGTGAGGACCGTGAACGTCAACGCAGTACTCACCAACCGGCGACGCTGAGCTTCATCGACCTGATCCGCCCACTCCCGTGCAAGCCCTTGTCCAACCTCGAGTGCGACGACAAGGTTCACCAGCAATCCGGCAGTAAGGATGAGATCCAGTGCGCCGTAGTTCACCGGACCGAGGATTCGGGTGTAGATCGGAACGAGCAGGAAGGTCACGCCGCGGGAGGCCATCGCCGCGATCGCGTAGACCATGCCATCACGCATTAGCCTTTCGATCACGGTGTGACGATCTGCTCAACGGGAGAGTCACTCCCAGTTCGGACCCGAGCCCAGTTCGCGAATGCTTGCTCGAGCTTCGGTTTGTCGGCCAGTTGCAGTGCACCGATGCCTGCATGGGCGATCAATTGGCGCACACGCTCGCGGGCCGCATCTTCCGACATCCCGCAACCAGCGAGGTAGCTGACACCGGCCGGGTCGAACCACCAACTGGCCGGTGTCTCGCCGCGAAGAATTCGCAACAACTTGCTGGCGACCTGCTGGCACGACCACTCGGTTTGAACGAAGTCCAGCGCCACGTCTGCGAGCGCGACTCGCGCGGCTGCGGACATCACCAGTTCTTCAAGTGCCTGCTCGAAGCATTCGGGTTCGACGAATCGTGTGGGCGGAACGGGCATGCCGGCCAACGCTTGCGGCATATCGCGCGCGAAATATCCCCCCACCAGCGTAGGTTTGCCGAGTAAAGCCGCCTCGGTCGCAAGGCCGGCCATGGGCGTATCGGAATAGAGCTGATCGACGAGGAGATCGCAGCGCCGTAGCGCCGCAAGCACGGCGTCGTTCTCCAAGCCCTGGAGTGTCACGAACTCCAGATCGAAGCCGCGCCGCTGCAAGCGCTGCACGGCGGCCAAAATCCGGGAAGTGCCTTTCACCGTCGGTTTCGACGGGCTGTGGAGGATTCGCACCGGGGCCGTGCCAAGCCGATTCACATCGACCAGGGCGCCCGGATCGGCCATGATGGTGCTCGCCGATTCGTTTGGCCGGCGCTCTTCCGACGCAACGGGCACCATGGCCGCAACGCTGCGTGGAAATCCGAGGGCGAACCAGTTGATCACGGGACGTTCGTGGAAATGCGCAGTGCCCGGCGCATTGACGCACGCCGTTGCCAATCTTTCGAGCCAACGCAGCTTGCGCTTCTGGCGCCGTACGTCGCGATGCAGGGCCGCGGCGGTCGATGTCGGCCAGGCGCCGTTGATATAGGACGGCCGCGCGTCCGAACCCAGGAAGATCACCACGACAGGCTTGCGAAGCGCCCGCATCACCCACAGTTCGAGCCTCGTGTTGGTCAGCGTCCGGCCATACAGGAAAACAAAAGCGTCATATCTGAACAGGGCCCAGCACAAGACCGACCAGCCCAGCGCCAGATGCCAGACGTACGCGAGCAACTTCAGTGGGAGCTGCCGCATCGGAATCTCTCGGAGCCGCGTACCGGCCCATTTCCACGCCCGAACCAATGGCGACGATGCCTCATGCGCGGCGTAGTTGAAGCTGTGCTGGCACTCCAGAACCAGTTCTGAGGCAATGCCGATCTGCATCAGCCCAGTCTGCAGACCTTGGGCGAATCCCGCTACTTCCGTTGGTCCGATCAAGACTCTTGACGGGCCTTGTCGAGGCTTTTGCATCAGGTCGGCCCGCTTCGCTGGACCGCCAGTTCCTCTCGCAGGCGCTGTTTGAAGGCTTCAGTGACTTGCCCGACGCTCTTGGCAGGGGATCCGGCCACAATGTCACCCGCGGGCACATCATGGCTGACGCAAGACATTGGAAGCACGATCGCACCGTCGCCGACAGTGACACCTGGGTTCAGCACAGCGTGGCCTACGATGTAGCAGCCTGTACCGATGCGTGTCGATCGGCGGATCACCTGCGCGCCGCCAGGATGATTGGCTTGCATCAGATTGGCCAGCACGCTGGTGTGCGTCCAAACGAAGACGCCGACGCCGACGGTGGAGTGGTCCCCGATTTCCAATCCCCCCGAGGCGTCGATGAACGCGTTTTCGCCGATCCAGACATGCTCGCCGCAGACCAGCTTTTCGGGATTCAGGATTTTGGTGTTCTCGCGCACGCGGCAGCTTGCCGGCAGGCCATAGAGCCGCGCGCGCTCGTCGTCGGCGAGCAGTTGCGACAGGAAACGCAGAACGATGTTGCGACGCAAGTCGCGATTACGTTCGCTGTCGATGCGGGCGCCCAGCACCTCCTGCATCAAGGTCTCGATGTGCGGTTCGATCGACTTCAGGAACTCAAGCATGTGAATCTTGCAATGCGGTGGTCAGCGCGGCCGCGACCCGGGTGACCTCGGCGCTGCCGTATCGCTCGCAGAACGGCAGGGCCAGGCCCTGGCGGTACAGCCGCAGCGCGTTGGGAGCCTCATCAGGCGTCCTGGCGAATGCCCTGAAGGCAGGCTGCGCCGATAAGCATTGCGCTCCGAGGTTGGCCTCGATGCCTGCGTCGGCCAGTCTGCTGATCACCGTGCTGCGGTCGATGCCGTCGGCCAGCACGACCATCAAGGTCTGCCAACTGTGGCCCGAATCGGCGGCGGGCAGCACAAGGAGCCCCTGATGCTGCAGCGGAGCCAGTGCGATCCGGTAGGCGTGCGCCAGCGCCCGTCGGGTATCGATCCAACCTTGCAGGTGCGGCAACTGCGCACGCCCCAGAGCGGCCTGGAAGTCGGTCAGGCGGTAGTTAAAGCCGATCTCATGAAACTGCAAACCGCACGAGTCACGTTCCATGCCGTGGCTGCGCAAGCGCCGCAGCCGGTGCGCGAGCGCATGGTCGTTCGTCGCCAAGATGCCACCTTCGCCGGTCGTGAGAGTCTTGCGAGGGTGCAGCGAGAAGCAACCGATGTCTCCCAGCGTTCCTGACTTCGCCCCGCGATGGGTGGCGCCAATCGCGCAGGCCGCGTCTTCGACGACCTTCAGGCTGTGGCGCCGGGCTAGTGCGCACAGCGCAGTCATGTCGACCGGATGGCCGAATTCGTGCACCGGCATCACCGCGCGCAAGCGTTCCGGTCCTTGCCACTGTTCGATCGCCGCTGCGAAGGCCTGCGGCGCAACGCAATAGCTGCGCGCGTCCACATCGACCAGCACGGGTATCGCGCCGACGAGCTGCACCACGTTGGCAGTGGCCGGAAATGTGAAGTCGGGCACCAGCACCGCATCACCCGGTCCGATGTCCAGCGCTACCAGCGCGAGGTGCAGTGCGGCAGTGCCGGAGGACACGAGCACGGCATGTCTGCAACCGAGCCAGGCCTCCAGTTCTCGTTCGAAGGCGTTGCCTTGCGTGCCGTGTACCAAATGGCCCGAGCGGAGCACCTCGACGGCTGCAGCGATGCCGGCCTCGTCAATGTGTGGCAGCGACAGGCGAAGCATGGCCTCAACTCGTGAAGATGGAAGCCAGCGGTGGCAGCAAATGCTCGTTCGCGCCAATCCACGCCGCTGTGCGACGCAGGCCTTCATTGAGATCCACCGTGGCGGCGAAGCCGATACGTTCCAGCGCCTTGTCGACGTTCGGAATGCGCAGCTCGATATCCGCAGAAAGCGCCGGGCGGAACAGGATGCGGGACTTCGAGTCGACAACGCGGCATACCGCTTCGGCCAAGCCGTAGATCGTGGTCACCGCACGCGCGTTGCCGATATTGAACGACTCTCCGATGGCGTTCGGATGCTCGAGTGCGCGCATCACGCCGTCGACCATGTCGTCGACGAAGCACCACGCGCGGATCTGCGACCCGTCACCGAAGATCACCAGGTCTTCGCCCTTGAGCGCCTTGCGGATGAAGATCGATAACGCGCCCTCACCGGTCTGACCCGGGCCATAGACGTTGAACGGTCGCAGCGTCACGGCGGGCAGGCCGTACTGCTTGAAGTAAGCATGTGCGAGGTGTTCGCCGGCGAGTTTGCTGACGGCGTAGGTCCAGCGCGCTTCGCCGACAGCGCCGGTGACGGTCTGCGAGCCTTCATCGACCATGAAGGCCCGCGAACCGAACACTTCGGAGGTCGAGAAATCAAGGAAACGTTCGACGCCACCGACCTGATGTGCAGCCTCCAGCGCGTTGGCAGTGCCTATCATGTTCACGCGCATAGTCGCCACCGGATTGCGCAGCGTGCTCTCTATGCCTGCAATCGCCGCCGCATGCACGACCACCTGCGCGCCTTGCATGTGAGCCTTCATGTGCTCAAAATCAAGCACGTCGCCCTCCACCTGGGCCACTTGCGGATGCTGGTCGTAAGGCGATCCACGCAGTGTGTTCCGCGTGTAGTTATCGTAGACCACAATGTGATTGTGTTCAGCGAGTCGGGCGATCAGCGTATTGGCGATGAAGCCCGCGCCGCCGGTGATGAAGATGGTCTTGCCTCGGGTCATGCTGCACATCCTTTGGATCAGGTCGCCAGCGGGGCGAGCAGGCAGGTCACCTTTTTTCCCTTTGAGCCTCCTTGAGGCCGTGGTACCTTAACGCGCATTGTCAGCCATACCCCCGAGTGCGGCCGCCGACAGCTCTCGGCATAGAAGCGCTCGCCGACCTGTTCAGTTTGGTCGGCACGCCCTAAATTCCTTTCATGTGCCGGTTCCGCGTCGGGCCTCTTGCTGTTCTGACCGCGGCAGCAGAAGCGTTTGCCGGGAATCGTTCGCGGCATACTGCTTGAAGGCAACTGTTTGCCGAGGCGCTGGCCTTGCTGCGCCTTCAGCAGGCGGTGCAGCAAGGGTGATTTCCGCCTGATGCTCTTGACATCGCGGCTTTGCATTTCAAGTCATGTGCCAACACATCATGGTATTACAATTTTTATGTGGTTTGCGCGATTAGGCGTTGGTGTCGAGGGCGGCACCGGCGCCGCGCCGCTGGAGTTCAGCGACCATGTCGGCGCACCGATGCAGGAAGGCCTGCGCCTGGTGCACAACACGCTGGTCGGGCTGAACCTGCGCAGCCGCATCCGCGTCGGCTGCGCCGGCAAGATCGTCAGCGCCTTCGACATCGCCCGCGCGCTGGCGCCGGGCGCGCTGCTGGCCGCCGAGCGCGGGCAGGCCGACTGGCCGCTACTGGCCGCTGGCCCGCAGCGACAGCTTCCAGCCCGCTGCGGGCGATGGCGTGGCGGGCAAGCCGGGTCCGGCCCTTGTCCGGCAGCCTGCCGCCGCTGGCGGGGTTCAGAACGATGCCATGAGCGCCACCGCCGTGGCCTGACCCCGGTCCGCCGGCGCGCTGGCCCAGGCCTGCTGAAGCCCGCGCCGGCCAGTCAGCGCTTCAGACTGTCTTGTCGCGCTCGAGCTTGTACCAGAGCGATCGCTCGCTGATGCCCAGCAAGGCGGCGGCGCGGCGCTTGTTGTCGCCGGTCCTGCGCAGCGCCTCGGTGATGAACCGCGCCTCCATCGCCGCCACCGCACCTGACAGCGTCAAGGATTCCTGTGTCGCCAACTCGGCGTCCGTGGCGCGGTCCGTGGCGCGGCGTGCCATAGCCGGCATGCCGGCCGTGCGCAGATCGGCCGGCAGGTGGTGCAACTCGATCGTCTCGCCCGATCCCAGCACCAGCGCGCGCTGGACCAGATTGTCCAGCTCACGCACGTTGCCCGGCCAGGCATAGCCGGCCAGGCAGGCCAGCGCCTCGGGGCTGACCGCAGCGCGGCGGCCCTGGCGGGCGGCAAAGTGGCGCACCAGGTCGGCAATGTCCTCGGGACGGTCGCGCAGCGCCGGCAGGTCGAGCGTGAAGACGCTCAGCCGGTAGTACAGATCCTCGCGCAGCCGACCGTCACGCACGGCCTGGCGCGGGTCGCGGTTGCAGGCGGCGATCACCCGCAGGTCCAGCGTCCGGCTGCGGTTGCTGCCCAGCCGCTCCACCACGCCCTCCTGCAGCACGCGCAGCAGCTTGGCCTGCAGGGCGTTCGGCATCTCGGTGATCTCATCGAGAAAGATGCTGCCCTTGGACGCCAGCTCGAACTTGCCTATCCTGTCCTTCAGCGCGCCGGTGAACGCCCCCTTGTCGTGACCGAACAACTCGGCTTCGATCATCTCGGCCGGCAGCGCCGCACAGTTGATCGCCACGAACAAGCCCGACGCGCGGCCGGAGGCGCGGTGCAGCGCGCGCGCGGCCAGTTCCTTGCCGGTACCGGTCTCGCCGGTGATCAGCACCGCCGCACGGGTCGGCGCCACCTGGCGGATCTGCTCGAACACCGCAGCCATCGCCGCGCTTCGGCCGATGAACGAGGCCGCCGGTCGGTCGGCTTCCCCGCGCAGGAAGTCATGCTCGATGCGCAGCTGCTCGTGCGACAGCACGCGCTCTATCGCCAGTTCCAGCACATCGACATCGAAGGGCCGCAGCAGGTAGTCGCGGGCGCCGAGCTTCATCGCCGCCACCGCCGTCTCGACCGTGCCCTGCGCCGTCATCACCAGGGTCGGCATGGCCAGGCCGCGTTCGGCCATCGCCTTGAGCAGACCGATGCCGTCGAGCACCGGCATGCGCAGATCGGTCAGCACCAGGTCGATAGGCGTGCTGTCCAACACCTCGAGCGCCTGACGGCCATTGGCGGCCGTGCAGACGCGGTGGCCGAGCTGGCCGACCATGATCTCCAGCACCCGCCGCATATGGGCCTCGTCGTCGACGACGAGGATGGACGAGGGCATCATGGCGCGGGGTCTCCGGGGTGGCTGCCGGTGGCCGCCAGTGGGTGGCGCGGCGGGTGGTGTGGCGGGTGGTGCGGCAGATGGCAGGTGAAGGCCGTGCCGCCCCAGGCGCTGCGGCCGACCGCGATCGTGCCGCCATGCGCCTGAACCACCTGCTGCACCACCGACAAGCCGAGCCCGAAGCCACCCTCGCGGCGGGTGAAGAAGGGGTCGAAGATGCGATCGGCGATCTCCAGCGCGATGCCCGGGCCGTCGTCGGCGCAGACCAGGTCCACGCCCTCTTCACGGTCCGCGGTCGACAGCTGCACCCAGCCTTCTGCTCCGGCGGCCTGGATCGCGTTCTGCAGCAGGTTGAAGACCGCCTGCATCAGCTGTTCGGCATCGGCGTCGACGGTGGCCTGGGTCGCGTCCAGTGTCAGGGCGATGCGCGGCGGCGCCATCCCTGCCCCGTCCCGCGCGCCGTCGCGTGCGTCCGGGGCTTGCAGACCCTGCATCTGCGCACAACGCGCGAGCAGGGCGTTCAGATCGCAGGGGGCGAAGCTGGGCGGGCGAGGGCGGGCGGTGTCGAGCAGCGCCGAAACCAGGCGGTTCAGGCGCTGGGTCTCGGACTCGATGAAGCCCATCAACTCGCGGCTGTCGGCGCTCAGGCGGTCGTCGCGCAGCAGCAGTTGCGCGGACGATCTCAGGATGCCCAGCGGCGTGCGCACCTCATGCGCCAGCACGGCCGCCAGTTCGCCGAGCATGGCCAGCTTGGAGGCGCTGACCATGGCCTGGCGCGACCGTTCGACGTTGCGGATCATCTCCAGGTAGGCGTTGCCGAGTTCTCCCAGCTCGGTGATGCGCGACCGCGGCACGGCGGCGGGCGGCAGGCCGTCGCTTTGGTAGCGGCGGGTGGCCTGGATCAGGCTGCCTATCGGGCGGACGATGGCCGCGGCCAGCCCGGTGGCCGCGGCGACGGCCTCGTTCACGCTGCAGTCGCCCGCGGCCGACGGCGATTGCCCCGCGCCGCCCTGGGTGCTGCTGCCCGCGCAGTCGTGCCAGCTTGCGCTGATCTTCACGCCGGCAGCGGCCGGTGCGGCCAGCGCGTCGCTGGTGGTAGGCAGCGACAGCACTGGCGTGGGCGCGCTGGCCAACCTGACCGGCAGCGGGGTCGCCGCAGTCACGCCAGCGGTCGTTCCCGCAGCCGCACCGGCAGCAGCGGCCGCCACCGGCGGCGGCGGTTGCTCGGCCAGCACCGACGGCCGCGATGCCAGCCTGGCACTGCTGCTGGCCGCCGCGGCCGGCGTGGCCTGCTGGCGCCGGTCGCGCCGTCAGGCGCCCGGTCGCCCCCCCGATTCGTCCCGCCAATTTCCGGTGAAGCCATGAAAAACATGAACAAGCTCAATATTGATCGCCGGTCGCTCGCCCGGCGGGTGCGTCAGGCCACCCTGGTGATCGCCCTGGGCTTGAGCCTGACGTCGGCGAAGGCGGTGGAGGTCGGCGCGCCCGCCCCGGCGATCGACCTCTCCGGCACCGGCAGCCGGGTCACGCTCGACCAGTACCGCGGCAGGACGGTCTGGCTCGATTTCTGGGCCTCCTGGTGCGGCCCGTGCAAGGCCTCGTTTCCGTGGATGAACGCGCTGCATGACAGGTACCACGCGCAGGGACTGCAGGTGCTGGCGATCAACCTCGACGCGCAGGGGGCAGACGCCCAGCGCTTCCTGGCCGACCACCCGGCGCGCTTCGCGCTGGCCTTCGATCCGGCCGGTGCCACGCCGCGCCAATTCCAGGTCAAGGGCATGCCCACCAGCGTGCTGATAGGGCCCGACGGCCGGGTGCTGATGGTGCACAGCGGCTTTCGCGAATCCGAGCAGGCCGCGCTCGAACAACAGATCCGCAACGCACTGGGAGTGCAACGATGAACCACCCTCGACTGACGGCCGCCCGGCGCGCCGCCCTCCACCTCGGCTGCCTGGGCGCCTTACTGGCGCTGGGCGCCTGTGCCGTTCCGGTCGCGCCGGTCCAGGCCTGGGAGAAAGGCCATCTGGCCAAGCCCGAGATGGCCTTCGACAACGACCCCTTGCGACGCGGTTTCCTCGAGCATGTCTATTCCAGCCGCGAAGCGGCCTCCGGCGGCGCCGGCGTGGCAGGAGGTGGCTGTGGCTGCAACTGACCGGGCTAACGAATCGCCGTCCGCCGCCACCATGGGCAGCGGCCTGGGCGCACGCATCGTCGCCGCCGCGATGCTGCTGCCGGGCCTGATGCCGCTGGCCCAGGCCGAATCGCCGCCCGAGTTCAACGAACTGTCGGTCAAGTTCCTGTCCTACGAGGACCGCCAACCCGGGCTGGAGCGCATCCACGTCAGCTCACCCACCGCGCTGCTCAACCTGCGGCTGGGTGACCAGTGGTCGGTCTCGGCGCTGGGCGTGCACGACACGATCTCGGGCGCGTCGCCGCGCTACCACACGGCCGTCAGTGGTGCGTCGCAGATGCACGACGAACGGGCGGCCTACGACCTGAAGGCGACGCGTTATTTCCCGCGCGGCTCGCTGACGCTGGGCGTCAACGGCTCGAGCGAGCATGACTACAAGTCGCAAGGCTTCTCGGCCCAGGGCAAGCTGTCATCGGACGACAACAACACGACCTGGACGCTGGGGGGCTCGGAAAGCAGCGACCGCATCAGCCCGGTGAACTTCGTCGTGATCGACGAGCACAAGCACACCGCCTCGCTGTTCGGCGGCGTGACGCAGGTGCTGGGCGTCAACGACATCGTGCAGCTCAACCTCGGCTACAACCGCGGCCGCGGCTACTTCTCCGATCCCTACAAGTTTCCGGACAACCGCCCTCGCAGCCGCGACCAGCGCACGCTCTATGTCGCCTGGAACCACTTCGTCGATGCCCAGCAGGCCGCGCTGCGCACCAGCTACCGCTTGTATATCGACAGCTGGGGCGTCACCGCGCACACGCTGGGCCTGGAGTGGCAGCAGCCGGTCGGGCATGGCGTCAGCGTCACGCCCTCGCTGCGCTACACCACGCAGAGTGCGGCCAGCTTCTTCTTCGGCCCGAGCTATGACCCGGCCTTGGGCGAGCCCTTCCCGCCCGGCTACACCATGGGCAGCACCGCGCTGATGTCGGCTGACCAGCGGCTGTCGGCCTTCGGTGCGCTCACCGGCGGGCTCAAGCTGGACTGGCAGGTCAACGCCAGGTTGACGCTCGACCTTGGCGTCGATCTCTACCAGCAGCGCGGTGCCTGGCGCCTGGGCGGCAACGGCACGACCGGCCTGGCGAACCTGAGCGCGACGATGTTCCAGACCGGGCTGTCGTGGCGCTTCTGATGCCGACGCGGGTCACCTCGGTTGCCGCTGCCGTGGTTCGCGAGGACTTCGAATTCGGCGCCATGGGCAGCCGCTGCAGCGTGCGGCTGGCCGCGCCCGATGCTGCCACCGCGCGCCGCTGGGCCGATGCGGCGCTGGCCGAGGTGCGCCGCATCGAGCACAAGTACTCGCGCTACCGCGACGACAGCATCGTCTCGCGCATCAACGCCGCGGCCGGCCGCCATGCCGTGGCCTGCGACAGCGAGACCCAGTCCTTGCTGGCTTATGCCGACGCCTTGCACCAGGCCAGCGGCGGCTCGTTCGACATCACCTCGGGCGTGTTGCGCCGGGCCTGGGATTTCAAGGCGGCCAGGCTGCCGCGGGCTGGCCAGCTCGAGGCCTTGTGCGCGCTGGTCGGCTGGCAGCGGGTGGAGCGCGACGGCGGCGCGCTGCGGCTGCCGGTGGCGGGCATGGAACTGGACTTCGGCGGTTTCGGCAAGGAGTACGCCGCCGACCGCGCCGCCGCGGCCCTGCATGCGGCCGGCGCGCGTCACGGCTTCGGCAACCTGGGCGGTGACCTGCACGCGATCGGCCCCCAGCCTGACGGCCGGCCCTGGACGATCGCGATCCAGGACCCGCGCGCGCCGCAGCGAGCGGCCGCCGAGATCGAACTGGCCAGCGGCGGCCTGGCCACCAGCGGCGACTACGAGCGCTTCTTCGAGCTCGACGGCGGGCGCTACTGCCACCTGCTGAACCCGTTCACCGGCTGGCCGGTGAACTTCTGGCGCTCGGTCAGCGTCGCCGCTCCGCTGTGCATCGCCGCCGGCAGCGTCACCACATTGGCCATGCTGGCCGAATCGCGGGGCCGTGAGGTGTTGCGCAACAGCGGCCTGGCCTTCCTCGCCATCGACGACCAGGGCCAGCAAAGCCGCGGTCAAGGGGTTTCGACATGATCTCTTTTTCCCCCCGTGCCGCGGCACGGGCCTGGCGCGGCGTATCGGCCCGGGTCGTCCTGCTGGTTGGCGCAGGTCTCGGTGCAGGTCTCGGCGTTTCCGCCAGCCACGCCGCCGAAGACTATCTTGACCCCGACCAGGCCTTCGTGTTGAGCGCTGAGCGGCGTGCCGACGGCGCGGTGGCGCTGCATTGGCGCATCGCCGAGGGCTACAGCCTCTACCAGCAGCGGCTGCACCTGCGGCTAGACGGCAAGGAGGTGTCGCCGCGGCTGCCCGGCGCCGAAAGCAAGCGCGATGCGGGCAGTGGCGAGACGCTGGCGGTCTACCACCACGGCCTGGATATAGCCCTGCCGGCACCCGCCGCCGGTCGCTTGCTGGACATCGAGTACCAGGGCTGCGCCGACAGCGGGCTGTGCTATTCGCCGCTGCACCGCTTCGTGCGCATCGCCGCCGGCGCCGCCTCGCCGTTGACGCTGCTCGAAGAGTCACCGGTCACGCCGCCAACGGGTAGCGTCGACGCCCAGGCCTCGCTGGCACCGACCGCCACAACGACCGTCGCAACGTCCGCCACGGCACGCGGCGCGGCCGAGCCCGCGGTGGGCGACAGCGGCGACGACGCCGGCAGCCATGCCGGCCGGGTGCTGCGCGCCGGCAACCTGCTGGAGGTGGTGGGCACCTTCCTGTTGTTCGGCCTGCTGCTGTCGCTGACGCCTTGCGTGTTGCCGATGGTGCCCATCCTGTCGTCGATCGTCGTCGGCCAGCAGGTCACCACCCGGCGCCGTGGCCTGCAACTGGCGCTGGCCTATTCGATGGGCATGGCCCTGGTCTACACCGCACTGGGTGTCGCCGCCGGCCTGGCCGGCGAGGGCCTGGCCGGCTACCTGCAACAGCCGGCGGTGCTGGTCGGTTTTGCGCTGCTGCTCGCGGTGCTGTCACTGTCGATGTTCGACGTCTACACGCTGCAGGTGCCCTCGGCGCTGCAGACCCGCCTGGCCGCCGTCAGCGACCGCCTGGGCGGTGGTGCGATGGGCGGCGCGGCGGCGGTGGGCGCGCTGTCGGCTGCGATGATCGGCCCCTGCGTGGCCGCGCCGCTGGCCGGTGCGCTGCTCTACATCGGCCAGTCGCACGATGTGCTGCTGGGCGGACTGGCCTTGTTCGCGCTGGCCTGTGGCATGAGCGTGCCGCTGCTGCTGGCAGGCGCCTCGGCCGGCAGCCTGCTGCCGCGCGCCGGCGCCTGGATGAACCGGGTCAAGCATGTCTTCGGGCTGGTGCTGCTGGCCGTCGCCTGGTGGATGGTCACGCCGCTGACCTCGCCCAGTGCGCAACTCGCCGTCTGGGGGCTGCTGGCCATCGCTGCAGCCTTGTTCCTGGGCCTGTACGACCCCCTGCCCGCGGCGGCCGGTCCCGGGCCCCGCGCGCTGCGCACGGTGGTCATCGCCCTGGCGGTGCTGGGCGTGCTGGAACTGGTGGGCAGCGCCAGCGGCGCCGACGATCCGCTCGCGCCACTGGCGCACCTGGCGCAGCACCGCAACCCGCCCGGCGGCGCCGAGCCGGCGGCGCCGCGTTTCGCCTCGGTCGCCTCGTCGGTCGAACTCGATCGCATCCTGGCCCAGCCGGGCCGGCCGGTGATGCTCGACTTCTATGCCGACTGGTGCGTGTCGTGCAAGGAGATGGAGCGCGGCACCTTCAAGGACCCGCAGGTCATGCAGTCGCTGCAGAAGTTCACCCTGGTGCGCGCCGATGTCACCGCCAACTCGGCCCAGCACCGTGACCTGCTCAAGCGGTTCGGGCTGTTCGGGCCGCCGGGCCTGGTGTTCTTCGACGCCATGGGCCGCGAAGTGAGCGCGGCGCGGCTGATCGGCTTCGCCGCCGCCCCGGCCTTCCACCAGCGCCTGCGCCAGCTGGTTCAGCCCTGATCGACTGCTGAACCCGTGCTGCGCTGGCCGCCAGGGTGGTGGGGTCAGGCTGCCGCGGGCCGGGCTGCCAATGCGGCGCGCGTGGCCCGGATCCGGTGCCATTGCATGTAGAGCACCCCGGCCAGCACGGTGACGCCGCCGATCACCTGCTCGGGCAGGGGCTTGACGCCGAAGAACAGCAGCGAGATCAGCACGGCGAACACCGGCACGGTGTTCTGCCACATCATGCCGGCCGTGATGCCCAGGCTGGCCACGCCGATGTTCCAGACCACCCCGCCCAGCGCGGTGGCGAACACCGTGGTGATCAACAGATAGACCAGCGCGGTCGGGCCCGGGTGCAGGTTGATCGTCTGGGTCATGCCCGCCGCACTGGCCACGACCCAACACAACAGCAGCCAGGGGACCGAGCCTGACAAGCCCAGGAAGGTGCGCTGCAACTGCGGCGTTTCCGGCTTGAACCAGCGCTGCGACAGGATCGAATAGACCGTCCAGCAGGCCATGCCCAGCACCAGGGGAATCTCCCCGCCCTGCAGCGCGACGGTTTGTCCCGTTGAGCCAGCGCGACCGTAAATCGCCATGCCGGCGCCGGCCAGGGTCAGCAGCGCCGCGCCCCAGAAGCCCTTCTCCAACCGGGCGCCGGTCATCAGGCGCGAGACGACCGCGCCATAGACCGGCGAGCCGGCGACGATGGCCGCCGCGGTGATGGTGTTGGTATGGCGCAAGCCGATGTTGTAGAGCGCGAAGAAAGTGCTGGCGAAAAGCCCCATCACGGCGATGCGCCAGACCGGGATGGGTGAGCGCAAGGTCCTGGCGCCCTGGGTAAAGCCGAGCACGGCGGCCAGCAGCAGCGCGGCTGCGCTGACCCGCATGAAGGCCAGCCAGTACGGATCGAAGGTCTTGAACAAGGTGGCCGTCAGCGGGATGTTCATGCCCCAGAACAAGCAGGCCAGCGTGTAGCTGAGGCCGCCGATCCAGGCCGCCGAGGCCGCGTCAGG
>CANGHK010000039.1 GCA_947453625.1 Burkholderiales bacterium | reverse complement strand
CGCGCCGACGCAGCCCCTCAGCCCAGGAAATGCGGCACCGATGCGGCCCCGGCCAAGGCCCAGACGCGGTCGATCACGCCGCGCATCTCGGCCTCGGTCGCGCCCTCGCGGTAGGCCGCCAGGCGCAAGGCCTTGTCGACCAGTTCGGTGCGGTCCAGCGTGTTGCCGGGGTCGCCCTTGGGCTCGTCGACCCGCGCCGACAGCGCGCGGCCGTCGGTCGTCAGCACCTGCACCTTGCCTATCCAGCGTGCCGGGTAGGCGGTGTCGACCTCGGCGTCCAGCGCCATGCCCACCTTGTCGCGGAAGGCGACCACCGCCGGTGAGCGGTAATCGGCATCGAACTCGGTCAGACCGGCCCGGCCTTGCACCGCGATCAGACCCAGCACCGTGCCCATCGAGAACTTGGCTTGGTGCACGGTCTGCGGGTCGACCACCGGCCCGAGCACGTCGATCGCGGCCTGGTGCACTTGCGCCGTCACCTGGGCCACCGCGTCGGCGGCCAGGCCATGCTCGCGCATCAACTGCTGCAGCGCGTCGGCCGCCGGATGGGTATGGCGGCAGGCGGCGTGGAACTTGAACGAGGTCTCGGCCAGCGCCCAGCGCGTGCCCAGGCCGGCCGACAGCCTGGCAGGGTCGGCGTCGGTCGACATGCCGGCTGCCATGCCTTGCGGGCCGTCGAAGATCTGGCGCGCGCCGGTGAAGCCGTCGGCCGCCAGATAGGCCGCGGTCAGCCCGGCGCCGGCGGCATGGGCGGTGTGCAGTTGCTTGGAGTCGGCCGCGGTGCGCAGGAACTCCCACAGCCCGGCGGCCTGGGTGCCGGCCGAGCCGAAGGCATGCGCCATCTGATCGGGCGTCAGACGCAGCAGGTGGCCGACCGCGGCGGCCGCAGCCACCGTGCCGGCGGTGCCGGTGGTGTGGAAGATGCGGTAATGCGAACGGCCGAGAAACTCACCGACCCGGATGCCGACCTCGTAGCCCACCACGCTGGCGGCCAGCAGATCGGCCCCGCTGCGGCCCAGCGCCTGCGCCACCGCCAGCGCGGCCGGGAACACCACCGCCGCCGGATGGAACACCGAGCCGTTGTGCACATCGTCCTGCTCGGCAAAGTGCGAGGCCGCGGCATTGACCACGGCCGCCACCAGCGGGCTGCTGCCACGGCGGTGGATCAGCACTTCAGCGGGCCCCTCGGTCGGCCCCATGCTCTGCATGAAGCGCGCGATGCTCTCGACCGGCCGCGCCCCCTTGCCGGCCAGCGCCGAGCCGAACCAGTCGAGAAACAGGTCTTCGGCGCGGCGCAGCACCGGCGCCGGAATGGCGTCGAATTTCAGCGTGGCGGCGAACTGGGCCAGCGCGCGGGTTGGATCGGTGGGGTCGGTGGGGTTCATCGTGCTGTGCCTTTGCAAGAAGTGGGAGTCAGATCGCGCCGTCGCGCTGCAACTGGGCGACCTGCCCGGCGTCGAAGCCCAGCCCGGCCAGGATGGCCTGGCTGTGCTGGCCCAGCGCCGGCACGCCGTCCATGCGGGCCTCGGTGCAGCCCGGCGGCAGCAGCGCGGGCACGGGCCCGGCGGGGGTGTCGATCTCGGTCCAGCGGCCGCGCGCCTGCAACTGGGGATGGGCCCAGACATCGGCCATCGTGTTGACGCGGGCGTTGGCGATGCCGGCAGCGTCGAGTCGCGCCACCACCTGCTCGGCGCTCATCGCCGCAAAGGCCTCGGTGATCAGCGCGCGCAGCGCCTGGCGCGCCGCGGTGCGCCTAGCGTTGCTGTTGAAGCGCAAGTCGCTGGCCAGCGCAGGCTGCAGCAGCACCTGCTGACAGAACGCCTGCCACTCGCGCTCGTTCTGCAGGCCAAGCATCACCGTCTTGGCGTCGCCGGTGGGAAACGGTCCGTAGGGGTAGATCGTGGCATGGGCCGCGCCCGCGCGCGGCGGCGGCGGCGCGCCGTCGAAGGCGTAGTACATCGGGTAGCTCATCCACTCGACCATCGCCTCGAGCATAGAGACATCGATGTGCCGGCCGCGCCCGGTGCGGCCGCGCTGGATCAGCGCGGTCAGGATGTTGCTGTAGGCGTACATGCCGGCGGCGATGTCGGCGATCGAGCAGCCGGCCTTGGCCGGCTCGTCCGGGCTGCCGGTGATCGAGACAAAGCCCGACTCGCTCTGGATCAGCAAGTCGTAGGCCTTCTTGTCGCGGTAGGGCCCCGGGTTGGCGTCATCGTTGCCATAGCCCGAGATGTCGCAGACGATCAGCCTGGGGTGGCTTGCCGACAGTTCGGCGTAGGACAAGCCCATGCGCGCCGCCGCGCCCGGCGCCAGGTTCTGCACCAGCACGTCGGCGCCGTCCAGCAGGCGCGACAGCACGGCCGGCGCCTGCGCGTGCTTCAAGTCCAGCGACAGGCTTTCCTTGCTGCGGTTGGTCCAGACGAAGTGCGAGGCCAGGCCCTTGACGCGCTCGTCATAGCCGCGGGCGAAGTCGCCCACGCCGGGCCGCTCGACCTTGATCACCCGCGCGCCCTGGTCGGC
The DNA here is from genome assembly GCA_947453625.1 of Burkholderiales bacterium. GTDB lineage: Bacteria > Pseudomonadota > Gammaproteobacteria > Burkholderiales > Burkholderiaceae_C > Pseudaquabacterium. Next base: position 45,893 of record CANGHK010000039.1, on the reverse strand, counting down.
CAGTTGGCGGGTGCAGAACGGTGCGGCGATCGCGTGCTCAAGCGCGACGACGGTGATGCCTTCCAGTGGAAGCATGTGATTTCTCCGGGGTGGTGCTCATCACCGACTGTGCAGGGCAGCGACCCAAGCAAGCAGACGCCGCGGAACCGGCTTCGCCGGGATGGGCGTCAATACGATCGAGGCAACCCGAGCACATGCTCGGCGACATAGCTCAGGATCATGTTGGTCGAGATCGGCGCCACCTGGTAGAGCCGGGTCTCGCGGAACTTGCGCTCGACGTCGTATTCGCAGGCGAAGCCGAAGCCGCCGTGGAACTGGATGCAGGCGTTGGCCGCCTCCCAGCTGGCCTTGGCCGCCAGGTACTTGGCCATGTTGGCCTGGGCGCCGCAGGGCTGGTGGGCGTCGTACAGCGTGCAGGCCTGCCAGCGCATCAGGTCGGCCGCCTCGACCTCGATATGGGCCTCGGCGATCGGGAACTGCACGCCCTGGTTCTGGCCGATCGGCCGGCCGAAGACGACCCGGTCCTTGACATAGGCGCTGACCCGGTCGATGAACCAGCGGCCGTCTCCTATGCATTCGGCGGCGATCAGCGTGCGCTCGGCGTTCAGCCCGTCGAGGATGTACTTGAAGCCCTGGCCTTCCTGGCCGATCAGGTTTTCTTCCGGGATTTCCAGGTTCTCGAAGAACAGCTCGTTGGTCTCGTGGTTGACCATGTTGGTGATCGGGCTCACCGTCAGGCCCTGGCCGATCGCGTCGCGCAGGTCGACGATGAAGACCGACATGCCCTCGCTCTTCTTCTTGACATCGGCCAGCGGCGTGGTGCGCGCCAGCAGGATCATCAGGTCACTGTGCTGGACGCGCGAGATCCAGACCTTCTGGCCGTTGACGACATAGCGGCCTTCCTTCTTGACGGCGTTGGTCTTGATCTTGGTGGTGTCGGTGCCGGTGCTCGGCTCGGTCACGCCCATGGACTGCAGGCGCAACTCGCCGGCGGCGATCTTGGGCAGGTAGCGCTGTTTCTGCGCGTCGCTGCCGTGGCGCAGCAGCGTGCCCATGTTGTACATCTGGCCATGGCAGGCCCCCGAGTTGCCACCGGCGCGGTTGATCTCTTCCATGATCACCGAGGCCTCGGCCAGGCCCAGCCCGGAGCCGCCGTATTCCTGCGGGATCAGCGCGGCCATCCAGCCGGCGCGGGTCAGCGCATCGACAAAGGCTTCCGGGTAGGCGCGCCGGCTGTCGACCTCGCGGTGGTAGGCGTCGGGAAACTCGGCGCACAGGGCGCGCACGGCGTCGCGGATGTCTTGGTAGGGGTTGGCGGTCATGGAGGCTCGGGCTGATGGCAGAACCGCGGGTGTCCACGGTCACTGCCCGCAGCTTGAGCGCTGCCGGCGCAAAGAACAATTCGCATTTCGGGAACCCGGCCTTCCGAGGGACTTAGGCCGGTCCCGGCAGAGGGGTTTACCCGCCCAGCCCGGCCGCCGCCTGGACGGCCGCCGGGTCGACCCCGAGCTTGGCCGCCGCGCCCAGGATTTCCTGCCAGGTGGTGGCGTCGACCGGCACGCCTTCGACCAGCCGGCGAGCCCGCGACGCGCGCTCGGGCTCGCCGGCCACCGCCACCGGGCCGAAGCCCTCGCGCGCCGGCGAGGCCTTGACCCAGTCGAGAAAGGCCAGCGCCTCGGCCTCGAAGGCACTGCGGTCGGCCAGCATGGCCGGGTCGACCAGCACGCTGAACATGCCGTTGAGCACCCGGCGCTGGGCGCTCGCGTCGTCGCGCTGCGTCATGCCGGCGGCCAGCGCGCCGCCCAGCAACTCGCACATCAAGGCCATGCCGAAACCCTTGTGGGCGCCGAAGGTCAACAGCGCGCCGAAGGGCGGGATCACCGCATAGCGCGGTTCACGCGTCGGCCGGCCCTGGTCGTCGATCAGGCAGTCGGGCGGCGCCAGCTCGCCCTTGTTCAGCGCCACCCGGGTCTTGCCCTGGGCGATCATGCTGGTGGCGAAGTCCAGGATCACCGGATCGCGCCCGCTCAGCGGCAGCCCGGCGCAGAACGGGTTGGTGCCGAAACGGGCGTCGGCCCCGCCATGCGGCGCGACGATGGCGCGCGAGATCACGTTGACGAAATGCAGCGACACCAGCCCGGCGGCGGCGGCCTGCTCGGCCCAGGCGCCGATGCGCCCGAGGTGGTGCGAATTGCCCAACGCGACGATGCAACTGCCGCTGGCCTGCGCGCGCGCGATGCCCAGCGCCATCGCCTCGGCGCCTATCACCTGGCCGAAGCCGGCGTTGCCGTCCAGGCGCAGCATGGCCCCGGCGTCGACCAGCGTGCTGACATGGGCGTTGGCCCGCAGCCCGCCCTGCAGAAAGGCCTCGGCATAGCGCGGCAGCATGCCTATGCCATGCGAGTCATGGCCGGTCAGGTTGGCGTCGATCAGGTTGGTGGCAACAGCCTGCACTTCGGCCTGGCTGCTGCCGAAGCCCTGGACCACCGCCCGCATGGCGGTGCGCAGTTGCGGGACGGGGATCAGGTGCATGTCGGTCATGGGGGCCTTGGGTGCGGGAGCGGTGGGTGGGAGCAAATCAGCGTGGGTGCGGACGCCGATGCTAGACCGAAGACCGGGGCACGGCACTGGCGCCAGTCCAGCGGCCCGCGCCGCGCCGGGTTTTGGCGTCCAATGCGGCCATGGAATCCCTGCACCGCATCACCTCGCGACTGACCGAGTTGGAGATCAAGGCCTGTTTCACCGAGGACCTGGTCGAGTCCCTGAACCGACTGGTGGCGCGCCAGCAAGACCAGATCGACCGCCTGCTGCGCGAGATCGTCCGGCTCAAGGACCAGGGACAGGCTGGCGATGCGCCGCAGCGCAGCCTGCGCGACGAGTTGCCACCGCACTATTGATCAAGGACCCGGGCGCAGGGGCGCGCTGACCGCCCGCTCATGCGCTTGCAGCCGCAGCCGCTCGGGGTCGGCTGGCCGCGCCGGTTCAGCGCGAGGCCGCTGCGCCAGCGGCGACCGGCACCACCACGCCGGGCGAGAGCGAGACCTCGCCCGACACGGTCACCCGGGTCACGTAGTGGCGGGTCTCGCCGAAACACCGAGTCGGCAGGCCGACCTTCTCCTCGTAATGCAGATTGACCCGCTTGCCCATGGCCCGGGTGATCTCCTCGGCGACGGCGTCGTTGTCGGCAGTGAAGGCGAACTTCTCGACCGTGGCGGCGCCGGGAATCGAGACCAAGGCCAACTCGCCCTCCCAGGTCTTGCAGACCCAGCCCTTGCGGGACAACTTCTGGATCCAGCCTGCCCGCTCGCCGGACGAATAGCTCCATTTGAGCGCGATAGTGAAGTAGGCCGCCGCCAGCAAGACCAGCACCAGCAGTGCCAGCAGGATTCGTTTCAATATCATGTTTGTCCGAAGGGCCAGGGCGGATTGCCCAGCGCCAGAGTATCGGGCCTGGCTAAGGCGCTTTGGCCGGCCCGGCGATCGGGTATTTCAAGAACGCAGCCGCCACCGCGGCATCGATCGCGGCCTGGACGTTGTCCAGTTGGACCTGGGTGACGCTGCCGGTGACGACGCCCTCCCAGACCAGTTGCCTGCGCGCGGCGTCGATGACGTCGATGTTGAGCATGCCCTCGGTGTAGGGCGTGGCGGTGGCTTGGTCGCGGTACATCGGCCAGACCGAGTACAGGCCGCCGCGGTAGCCGTAATAGCCGTAGCCCATGCTCGGCACGCTGGTGACCCGCAGTTTCTCGTTCAGCGCGGCGTTGAAGTTGACCAGCAACTGCGGCGCGCCGGCCTCCAGGCGCATGCCTCGGGCCTCCATCTCGCGCTGCGTCGCCGCCTTCAGGTATTGCGAGACGATACTCTGGTAGCCACCGCGGTCGGTGCCCAGCGGGCTGGCAAAGCCGAAGGTCTTGTACTGTGTGAAATCGGCTGACCGGTCGAAATCAACCCGGACCTCGGGCGTGCTGGCGCAGCCCCCCAGCAACATCAGGGCGACCGCAGCCGAAGCTGCGGCCGCCGGCAGGCGCCTGGCGAACAGGGGGATGGGCAGAGCGGGCATGGCGTGCGGGACTCCGGAATGGGGTGGGCGATCAGTCGGCGCATCCAACACCTCCGAGCGAGGCGGCGCACCCTGCTCTCAACAGAAAAACAGTCTTCGCTTTCAACACCATTCTCCAGCATCCGGCCCGGCCCTTGGCACACGCGCTTGGGGGGCGGGCACACCGACCTTCAGCGCGCCGCGCTGGCGGCCTGCGCCGGCTTCAGCGCAGCGGCCACGTCCTGCCACACCGCGCGGTAGCGCTCGGGAAACTCCTGGGCCAGGCCGCTGTGCGATCCGCCTTCGAACAATTCGAGTTGCCGGGGGCCCCGGGCGGCATCAAAGAGCTGCCGGGTCTGGTGAGAGGGCACGGTGTTGTCGGCGCTGCCGCTGAGAAACCACTTCGGCGCGGTAATACGGTCGATCTTGTCGATAGACGCAAACTGTTGCGTCGTCACCCAAGCCGCCAGGCTGCCCAGCGCGCCCTGCGCCCGCGCGATGTCGGGCATCGAGGTCATCGCCGACTCCAGCACCAGCGCGCCGTAGCCCGCCTGCGCGGCGTGGCGCAGCGCGAGCTCCACCGCCACCCCGCTGCCCATCGAATGGCCAAATAGAATGCGCCGCGCCGGGTCCGGCATGCGGCGCTCGAACTCGGCCCAGGCCAGCTCGGCGTCCTCGACGATACTGGCCTCGGACGGCAGCGTCGTCGTGCTCTCGCCCCAGCCCCGGTAATCCAGCGCCAGCACCGAGAAACCCGCGGCCTGGATTGCGGCGATCTTGGAACGGTTCTGGAACAGGTTTCGAAAGGTTCCATGCAGGTACAACACAGCAGGTGCGCCGGGGTCGGACGCCGGCACCCAGACCGCGCGCAGGCGCTGAGGCTCGGCCATGCCGTCGCGCGCGGGGTAGTCCAGCCATAGCGCTTCGTCGTGCGCCGTGATCGGCGCCCAGTCGGCCCAATGACCGGGCGTGGGCCGGTAGATCCAGCCACGCTGCTTGACGTCGAGCCAGGCGCAGCCTGACAGCCCGGACGCCTCAAGCAGTGCGGCCAAAAACCACACCGCGAACCTGCCCACCCGCAGGCGCTGCGTCATCGTCATCCCCATCGCTTGAACTTCAATGCCTTACACGATCTTTCCACCGCGCGCCCGTGTCCTGGTCCTGGCCGCCCTGGCCTGCCTGAGCTGCGCGCCTGCCGCTGCCCAAAGCCCGGTACTCGGCCTGACCGAAGCCAATTTCAGCCCGCTGACGCTGCATTTCACCGCCAGCAACGAGCACAAGAACGTCTTGCTGCTGGGGGCCTCCCGCGTGCAGGACGACGGCACGCTGATCTCGGGCGCGGTGTTCAGCAATTCCTTCGGCCAGCCCTGTGTCGCCCTGCAGGTCGGGCAGCGCTACCTGAACGCCTTCGGCCGTGACCGATGGTACTGGCAGTGGACGGTGGGACCGGTCTACGGCTATGTCGCGCCCTACAACCACAAGGTGCCGCTCAACTACAAGGGCCTGTCGCCGGTGTTCATCCCGTCTGCGGGCTACCAGTTGACCGACAAGCTGTCGGCCCAGTTCACCCTGCTGGGCAACTCGGCCTTGATGCTGCAACTGGCCTACCAGATACCGGACCGTTGATCCGGCCCCGAGCCGGGCGGCGTGGCAGCCACCCGGCTCGGCCTCAGAGGCTGAGAGGAATTCGAGCGTGACCGAGCAACGTGCCAAAACGTGCCCGTTCTAGACACCATGGTCGCGGCGCGAGCTGCAGGCGGCCGGCCTCCTGCGACGTAGGTTGCAGGCCGAGGCCTGCCGAGCCACACATTGCGACTTGCGTCAGCAACTCAACGTGTGGAGACCGGCCATGGAAGAGACTACCAAGATTCATGTGGGCTTGGACGTTCACAAGGACAGCATCACGGTGGCGGCGGCCGAGCCGGGGCGAGCGGGCGCTCGCGTGGTGGGCAAGCTCGTGCACGACGTGAACAAGCTGGTGAAGGTGCTGGACAAGCTAGGGCCAACTGCGCAACTGCATCTGGTCTACGAGGCAGGGCCGACCGGCTACGGCCTGCTGCGAGCCTTGCAGACCCGGGGATACACATGCGAGCTCATCGCGCCGTCGCTGATGCCCAAGCGGCCGGCCGCAGCGCGCGTCAAGACCGATGGGCGCGACAGCATTGCGTTGGCCGGATGCTCGCGCGCGGGGCAACTGGGCGCGGTGTGGGTTCCAGCGGCGAGCGGGTGTGCCGCGGCAGCATCACCAAGACCGGCAACGCTCATGCGCGCAGACTCCTGACCGAAGCAGCCTGGAACTACCGCTTCAGCGCCCGCATCAGCCGGCGCGCGCAGGTTCGCCAGGAGGACTTGGGCGAGCAGGTGCGCGCCCTCGGCTGGAAGGCTCAGCTCAGGCTGACCAAGCGCCTTGCCGCGCTCAAGGGCCGGGGCCTGCAGATCAACAAGGTCTGTGTGGCCGTGGCCCGAGAGCTGACGGGCTTCATCTGGGCCATCGGCACGATGGCCCAGCAACAGGCAGCCGCCAATCGAGCGCCGTAAACAACCGCCCACCCATCCCCCCCGCCCCTTCCCGCCAGCGAGAAGGGGAGCCCCGACGACGCCACTGAAGGAGCCATGAAGATCGATCCGGCGATGCGAGCCGGGCAACGACGGGACAACCCTCGATGCGCCTACACCGGGCTCCGCAAGGAAGATCCGCGAATCTAGAGCGAGGAAGGTCCACGACGAATCGATGTCATGCTGGTAACCAATCCGCGGATATGAGTCTGATTCATCGTCGCAGCTTCGCCCGCCTCGCATCACCTGATCGATCTTGGATGACCAACGAAACCCAAGCTTGATTGACAAACGCGACCATATGAGGCGCAAAGCGCAGACATAGCCCGGGCTATGGCGAGCATTTGCAACGACGAGCGGGTGCGTTTTGGCGTGGTGAGCGGGCATGATCGAAAAACTCTCAGCCTCTCAGGCGCAGCCGCTGCCTCGCCGTCGCTCGTACCGCCACCTGCGTCACAGGTCAGGCGCGTTTTTCGGCTTTCAGTCGGCCAAGGCTGCGGAATTCTGCTGTAAGACGCCGATCGTCGCGGGCAGCAGCATGGCCGAGCTCACCCGTTTCATCGCGAAGCAGCGCCGCTGGCAGCCGATGATCGTGGCGCCCACGAGCCGGAACCAGCCCCTCGAAGCGCATGCTGCGCGGGTCGATCACCTTGACCAACGCCTTGGCCACCTGCGTGGTGCCATCCAACGAGACCTTGCACTCGCTGAGCACGCCGTCGAACGGTGCCTGCACCTCGGTGCGGCGCAGTTGCTGGCGGGCGCGTGCCGCGACCAGATCGCGCGGTGCGTTGTTGCGGCACACCTCGGCGTCTTCCAGCGCCTGCATCGAGGTCAAGCCCTCCAACTGCAGAGTCTTGAGCCGCTGCACCTGGCGCATCTCTGCAGGCGTAGCGGATTGGCGCAGATCAAGTGCTCAGTGGCGATGACTGTTGTCGCACGCGCCCCGAATGGCCGCCCTAGCGGCCATGGTGCCGCTCAGGCGCCCGGCCGCTTCATCTGGCACGAGGTCGGCTGGGCACTGATGTACGAATCCCACACCTGTTCGGAGCGGAAGCCGTAGCCGGTGCCTTCGGCCTCGTACTTCACCCCCTTCGTACCCTGCTTGGCCCACAGGCCGAGGAACAGCGGCGCCTGCAGCTGGTGGTCGGTCTTGCGCATCTCGATGTCGCCCACCGGGCTCTTGTACTTCATGCCCTCCAGGGCAAACGCCACCTTCTTCGGATCGGTCGACTTGGTCTCGCGCATCGCGGTCTTGAGCATCTGCATGCTGTTCCAGTGCGCGGCGAAGATGAAGTCCTCGTTCGTCTTCTGCTTGTAGGCGACGTAGATCTTTTCCAGTTCGGGCGTGGGCGCGTTGTGGCCCCAGTTCCAGATCACGCCCACCTTGCCGTCGCCCCAGGGACCCATCGCCTGCGGCGTGCCAGGGTTGTTGGCGTTCATCGTGAAGAAGTTGATGTTCAAGCCGCTCTCGCGCGCGGCCTTGAAGAGCAGCGTCAGGTCACTGCCCCAGTTGGAGGTGATCACGGTGTCGGCGCCCGATGCGCGGATCTTGGCGATCTGCGGCGCGAAATCGCGCACTTGCGCGATCGGGATGAAGTCGTCGCCGACGATCTGGATGTCGGCGCGCTTGCGCGCCAGGTACTCGCGCGAGGCCTTGCTGACCTGCTGGCCATGGGTGTAGTTCTGATTGAGCAGGAAGACCTTCTTGATGTCGGGCCGAGACTTCTGGAAGTAAGTGGTCAGCGCCTCGATCTTCATCTCGCTGGTCGGGTAAAAGCGGAAATGCCAGAAGCTGCAACGGTCGTTGGTCAGCCCCGGGTCCATCGCCGAGTAGTTCAGGTAGAGCGTGGCCTTGTCGGGTTCACGCTCGGCCAGCTTGTTCAGCGCCTCGCTCAGCGCAAACGCCACGCCCGAACCACCGCCCTGGGTGATGTAGCGTATGCCCTGGTCGGTGGCGGCCTTCAGCACGGTGACACTCTCCTGCGGCGTGCCCTTGCCGTCGAAGGGCACGACCTCGAACTTCACCTCACCCGGCGCGGCCTTGGCGTTGATCTGGCTGACCACCTCGCGCAACTGCGCCAGCGAGCCCTCGCCGGTCCGGGCGAACGGACCCGACAGCACGTCGATGAAGGCGATCTTGACCGTGTCGGCGGCGCCGGCGGGCAGCGCGGCCAGCAGCGCCAGCACCGCGGCAGCAGCCGAGGACTTCATCGATGACAAGGGGGGCATGAGGACTCCTGGTAGGTCTTGGCGCTTGAGGTAGCGCGAGGTCGGCGCATCCTAGAAGCGCCCGCGACGGGCCAGGGTCGCCAAGGCGACGGTCCGACCAGGGACATCCCTGGCGCCCGGTGCCTGGGCGCAGGGCTATGCTTTAAGGTTGACCGAACCCCGGCACCAAGCCCCGAAGGACCCACGATGAATCCGAACAAGCTGCTGCTGGCCAGCGCGCTGGCCGCGCTGTTGGCCCTACCCGCTGCCAGCGCCAACGCGCAGGGCTTTCCGACCAAGCCGATACGGCTGGTCGTCACCTTCCCGGCCGCCGGCGCACCCGACATCCTGGCCCGGCTGTTTGCCGACAAGGCCCAGTTCGGCCAGCCGGTGGTGATCGACAACATCGCCGGCGCCGGCGGCAACATCGGCGCCGACAAGGTGGCCAAGGCACCGGCCGACGGCTACACCCTGGTGATGGGCACGGTGGGCACGCATTCGATCAACGGCTCGCTCTACCCCAAGATGCCTTACGACATGGTGAAGGATTTCACCCCCTTGGGGCATGTGGCGAGCGCTCCGAACCTGCTGGTCGTCACCAACGACCTGCCGGTCAAGACCGTGGCCGAGCTGATCAGCTACATGAAAGCCCACCCGAACAAGCTGAGCTTCGGCTCGCCCGGCATAGGCTCGTCCATCCATGTCTCTGGCGAGCTGTTCAAGTCCATGACCGGCACGACGATGCAGCATGTGCCTTACAAAGGCCGGCAGTTCGCGATCCCCGACCTGGTCGGCGGCCAGATCCAGCTGATGTTCGACAACATGCCGTCGGCGCTGCCCATGGCCAAGGACGGCAAGATCCGGGCGCTGGCCCAGACCACCGCCAAGCGCTCGCCAGCGGCGCCCGACGTGCCCACCGTGGCCGAGACCGTGCCGGGCTTCGAGGCCACCACCTGGTTCGCGATGTTCGCCCCGGCAGGCACGCCGCGCGACGTGGTGATGCGCATCAACGCCGAGATGGTCCGGGTCTTCAAGCTGCCCGACGTGGTCGACAAGCTCAAAACCATCGGTCTGGAGCCCTGGATCTCGACCCCCGAGGAACTGGGCAAGTACCAGGCCGCCGAGATCGTCAAATGGGCCAAGGTGGTGAAGGACTCGGGCGCCAAGGCGGAATGAGCCGCCTGAACCCCAGCACAGCGCCCATTCAGAACAAGGTCATGCTGACCCAGTAGAAGACCGCGGCGACGAAGGCGGTGGCCGGGATCGTGAAGACCCAGGCCCAGACGATGTTGCCCGCCACGCCCCAGCGCACCGCGGAAGCGTTGCGCACCGCACCCACGCCGACGATCGCGCCAGTGATGGTGTGGGTGGTCGACACCGGCACGCCCAGCGCGGTGGCGATGAACAGCGTGATCGCCCCGCCGGTCTCGGCACAGAAGCCGCCCACCGGCCGCAGCTTGGTGATGCGCTGGCCCATGGTCTTGACGATGCGCCAGCCGCCGAACATCGTGCCCATGCCGATCGCGGTGTAGCAGACCCAGATCACCCAGGACGGCGGCATCTTGTCGCCCGCGCCCACATAGCCAGCGGCGATCAACAGCATCCAGATGATGCCGATCGTCTTCTGCGCGTCGTTGCCGCCATGGCCTAGCGAATAAGCACCGGCCGACACCAGTTGCAGGCGCCGGAACCACCGGTCGACCTTGTAAGGCGAGGTGCGCCGGCAGACCCAGGCCACCAGCACCATCATCAGCCCGCCCAGCAGAAAGCCCAGCACCGGCGAGATGAAGATGAAGGCCACCGTCTTGCCCACGCCGCTGCCGATCAACTGGCCGGCGCCGGACTTGGCGATCACCGCGCCGACGATGCCGCCGATCAGCGCGTGCGAGCTCGACGACGGGATGCCGTACCACCAGGTGATCAGGTTCCAGGCGATCGCACCAATCAGCGCGCCGAACACCACATGGTGGTCGACCACACCGGGCTGCACGATGCCCTTGCCGATGGTGGACGCCACGTTGAGGTGGAAGACGGCGATCGCCACGACGTTGAAGAAGGCGGCGAACAGCACCGCACGCTGGGGCTTGAGCACGCCGGTGGACACCACCGTCGCAATCGAGTTGGCGGCGTCGTGGAAACCGTTCATGAAGTCGAAGCCAACCGCCAGCACGACCAGCAGCACCACGACCCAGAAGTTGATCTGCAGGCTGTCCATGTTCAGCGCGTCCCCGGCGCGGAGCGCTTGATGCCGAAACCCGCCTCGGGGGCCGTCATGAATTCTCGAGGACGATGCCCTCGACGATGTTGGCCACGTCCTCGCAGCGGTCGGAGATCGACTCCAGGTGCTCGTAGACCGCCTTCAGCTTGATCAGCTCGCGCACCTCGATGTTGTCGCGGAACAGCTTGCTCATCGCCGAGCGCATCACCCGGTCGGCGTCGCTCTCGAGCCGGTCGATCTCCTCGCAGGTCTTGAGCGCGGCCTCGGCCACGCTGGCCTGGCTGAGCTTGGGCAGCAGCGTCACCACATGCTGCACCCGCTCGCAGCAGCGGGTCGAGATCTCGCCCAGGCGGATCACGTCCTCGCTGACGCTCTTCAAGTCGTACAGCGACATCACTTCGCTGGAATCCTGCAGCAGGTCGAGGATGTCGTCCATCGCGTTGATCAGGCCGTGGATCTGCTCGCGGTCTATGGGCGTGATGAAGGTCTTGTGCAGCAGCCTGTGCACCTCGGCGGTGACGCGGTCGGCCTGCTTCTCGGCGCTGTCGACTTCAGCGGCGTATTTTTCGCGCAAGGTCTGGTCGCTGTAGTTCTCCACCATGGCCATGAAGGCCCGCGCCCCCGTGACGATGTGCTTCCCATGCTCATTGAACAACTCGAAGAAATTGCCTTCGCGGGGCAGCAACTTGCCGAAAAACATGGGGAATCTCCAAGAGGACCGGCTGGTGTGAACCCTGATCAGGAACTGCCGGTAACTGTGACTGAGTCGTCACAAATCTGTCATATTTGGATTGTACGGGTGCGCCACGACCGGCCCTGGCGGGCCCGACTACCCCGGCGACGGCCCGCGGCGGTGCAGATTTCAGCCGCGGAAGATGAAGTACACCGCGCCGACCAGGCACAGCCCGGCCCACAGAAAGTCCAGCTTGAGCGGCTGGTCCATCGCCAACACCGCGAAGGGCACGAACACCGCCAGCGTGATCACCTCCTGGGTGATCTTGAGCTGCGCCAGCGAGAAGCCGCCGGCGTAGCCGATGCGGTTGGCCGGGACCTGCAGCAGGTACTCGAACAAGGCGATACCCCAGCTCACCAGCGCCGCCGTCCACCAGGGCTTGTCGGCCTGGAACTTGAGGTGGCCGTACCAGGCCACGGTCATGAACAGGTTGGAGCCGATCAACAGGCCCACGGTCTGCAGGCTGACGGGGAGGCTGGCGATCATCGGCGCTCGATTTTTTCCAGCCGTTGCCCGGCGCAGGCGGGCAGGCAGTCGGCCAGCGGCCCGACACCGGGCGCGCCCAGCGCGGGCGCCAGGTCGAGCAGCGGGCGCAGCACGAAGGCGCGCTGGTGCAGGCGCGGATGCGGCAGCGTCAGCGTGGGCGTGTGCAGCACCGCGTCACCGTGCAGCAGCAGGTCGAGGTCTAGCGTGCGCGGCGCGTTCGGGTAGGGCCGGCGCCGGCCGAACGCCTGCTCGACGGCCTGCAGCGCGGCCAGCAGGGCCTGCGGCGTCAGCCGGGTGTCGAGCGCCACCACCGCATTGAAGAAGTCGGGCCCGGCGGCGTCCACCGGCGCCGAGCGGTAGAGCGGCGACGCCCGCAGGCCGCTGCAAGCGGGCAGCGCGGCCAGCGCGGTGATCGCCTGAGCCACCGTGGCGCGGGCGTCGCCCAGGTTGGCGCCGATGCCGATGTAGGCCCGCACAGCGGGCGTGGCAGGCAAGGCGCCGGTTGACGGCTGCGGTGGTGGCGCTGGCAGCGAGGTCAATCGGCGGCCGACGAGGCTTCGCCGCCCGCCCCGGCCTCGGCGCCGGCCGGCTTGCGCCGACGGCGGCGGCGCTTGCGCGCGGGTGCGTCACCGGTGGCGGCGTCGGCTTCGTCCGACTCGTCATGGTCGCGGTCCGCACCCGCGTCAGCGTCGGTAGCGCCGCCCTGAGACGGTGCCAGAGCGGGTTTGGCGGCACGCGGCGCGGCGCTCTTGCGCGGGCTGCTGCGCTGGGCCTCGCGCACGGCCACCAGCAAGGCCTCGCGGTCATCGTCGCTGCCGAGCGAGAAGTCTTCCCACCATTCGGCCAGTTCGGCCGGCGCTTCGCCGACATCGGCGCGCAGCCGCAGAAAGTCGAAACCGGCGCGGAAGCGCGCCTGGTCGATCAGCGAGAACGCGGTATTGGCCTGCCGGCGCTCGAAGCGTGGCTGCATCATCCAGATCTCGCGCATGTCGGCGCCCAGCTTGCCGCCGCCCGAGATGTCGCCGATGCGGGCGTCGAACACCGCATCCACCGCCTGTTGCAGCGCCGGCACCGCATGTTCACCGTCGGACTGGCGCTGCTGCCAGCCGGCCAGCACGTCGTGCCACAGCAGGCAGGCCAGCAGGAAGCTGGGCGCCACCGGCTTGCCCTCGCCGACCCGGCGATCGGTGTCGGCCAGCGCCTGGCGGATGAACGCCTGCTGCTGTGGCGTGCTGCGCGCTTCGTCGTAGACCGCGTCGAGCACCGGGAAGACGCTGCGGTGCAGGTTCTGGCGCTTCAGGGCCTCGATGCTGGCCAGCGCATGGCCGGTCTGCAGCAGCTTGAGCATCTCGTCGAACATGCGCGAGACCGGGACGTTGGCCAGCAGCGGCGCGGTCTCGGCGATCGGTGCATGGGTGCGCGGCTCGAAGTCGAAGCCCAGCTTGGCGGCGAAGCGCACCGCCCGGATGATGCGCACCGGGTCTTCGCGGTAGCGCGTTGCCGGGTCGCCGATCAGGCGCAACAGACGTCCCTTCACATCGGCCAGGCCGCCGTGGTAGTCGACCACGGTCTGGGTCTCGGGGTCGTAGTACATCGCGTTGACGGTGAAGTCGCGGCGCGCGGCGTCCTCGATCTGCGGGCCCCAGACGTTGTCGCGCAGCACCCGGCCGCTGGCGTCCACGGCATGGGCCGAGCCGGCCAGCGCGGCCTTGCTGGTCTTCTCGTTGCCGGCCACTTGAGTGGCCTCGCTGCTGTCCATGTAGGCGCGGAAGGTCGAGACCTCGATCACCTCGTGGTCGCGGCCGCGACCGTGGATCACGTGCACGATGCGGAAGCGCCGGCCGATGATGAAGGCGCGCCTGAACAGCGATTTCACCTGCTCGGGCGTGGCGTCGGTGGCGACGTCGAAGTCTTTCGGCCGCAGCCCGACCAGCAGGTCGCGCACCGCGCCGCCCACCACATAGGCCTGGAAGCCGGCCTGCTGCAAGGTGCGCACCACCTTGACGGCGCGGTCGTCGACCAGCGACGGGTCGATGCCGTGCACCGAGACCGGCACCTCGACCCGCTTGCCGGTCGGGATGGCCGCAGCCGCTGGCGCCGTGGCGGGCAACGCGGCGTCCTCGCCCGGTGCAGATTTGCCCAGCAAGCGGCTGATGAATTTCTTGATCATGGGAACAACCTCAGAATGCGCCAGCCGCGCTGCGTGGCGATCGCTTCGAGCGGCGGGCTGGGGTTGGTGGCCACCGGCTCGCTCACGATCTCGAGCAGCGGCAGGTCGTTGGTGGAATCGCTGTAGAACACGCTGTGCTCGAAATCGCCCAGCGCATGGCCCAGGCTGTCCAGCCAGTCATGCACCCGCGCGATCTTGCCCTCGCGGAACGAGGGCACGCCGGCGATGCGGCCGGTGGCCAGGCCCTGGTCGTCGCGCTGCAACTGCACCGCGATCAGGTGCTCGACACCGAGCGCCTGCGCGATCGGCAGGGTGACGAAGTCGTTGGTGGCGGTGACGATGGCGATCAGGTCGCCCGCAGCACGGTGCAAGTCCAGCAGGGCATGCGCGGCCGGCAACAACTGCGGCGCCATCACCTCGGCCATGAAACGCGCGCTGGCGGCCTGCTGCTCGGCCAGCGGCCGGCCGCGCCAGGCGCCGGTGCTGAATTCGATGTAGGCGTCAATGTCCAGGCAACCCGCCAGGTACTGGCGGTAGAAGTCATCGTTGCGCTGGCGGTGAGTTTCGGCGTCGACCCACCCCTGGGTGATCATGAAATCGCCGAAAGCGTGGTCGGAATCGCCTGGAATCAGCGTGCCGTCGAGGTCGAACAAGGCCAGGTTCATGGGGAGGGGTTCACGGGCGCGGAGGCCTGGGTGGCCGACCCGCCCGATTCTTCGGAAAGCATCTTCTTCAACAGCGGCACGGTGACGACCCGCTGCTCGGCGAGTGCAAAGCCGTCCAACCGGCCCAGCAGGCCCATCAGGTGGCCCAGGTCGCGGCGCAGGTGGGTCAAGAGGTAGTCCATCACCTCGTCGGACAGGAAGATGCCGCGCCGGTCGGCCTCGCGCCGCAGCGCCGCACGGGTCTCGCCTTCGGCAAGCGGCTGCAGCCCGAACACATGGCCCCAGCCCAGGCGGCTGCGCAAGTCGTCGCGCAGCGCCAGATCGACCGGCGGCACGCGACCGGCCGCCACCCATTGCACGCCGTGGGTCTCGGCATCGACGAACAGCGCAAACGCCGCCTGCTGGTGATCAGCGTCGAGCGCGTCGCAGCGGTCCACCACCACCAGGCCCCAGCCCTCGTCCAGCCCCCAGGGCAAGGGCGTGGCGGCGTCGAACCAGCCCACGCGCTCGCCCTCGGCGTGGTGCTGGGCGGCCAAGGCCCGCAGCAGATGGGTCTTGCCGATGCCGGCCTCGCCCCACAGGTAGACCGGCGTGGCGGCGCCCAGCGTCAGCCCAAGGCCGCGCAAGTGCTGCACCGCGGCGCCGTTGCGGCCCACCACCCACTGGTCGAAGTCGTCGGCCGGTGGCGGAAAGATGGGCAGCGGAATCTGTTTCATCGCGACGGCCGCGAAACCGGCCGAAAAACCGGACACCCGACCCGCCACACTGGCAAAGCCGACGCGGCACCGCCGACAGGCGCGGGGCAGGTTACGGACAGAGGGCGGACGGGTGACGGGTTCATCAGGGTCGCGAGGGGCAGGCTGTGAAGCGCCCGGTTCAGCCGGTTCGGCCGGTTCGGCCGCTTCCGGTTCGGTCGGCCAGGGCCTGCTGGACGGCACTGACCCCGGCAGCTCAGGCTGGCGGCGCCTGCCTGGTGGAACGGGTGGGCTGCTGGCCCGCCCCAGGCCCGCCGCGCATTGTAAGAGCCGGCTCAAGCGGCGACCCAGCCGCTGCCGGGCGGCGTGCCGCGCCGCAGTTCGGCCAGGCGCCCGCGCAGCGCGGCGGCGTCGTCGGCATCGGGCCGGGCCACCAGATAGGCCGCCAAATCCCGCGCCGCCTCGGCGTCGTGGCCTGTTTCGGCCCAGGCCAGGCCCCGGTCGCGCAACTCCTCGGCGGCCTGCGGCAGCACCAGCACCAGACGCTGCTGCACCGCCAGCAGGCGCGGCCAGTCCTCGTCGGCTCGGTGGATCTCCTTCAGGTTGAACAGCAGACGGGCCAGCGTGTCGCGCGGCGGCGCGGCTTGCAGGAACAGACCCAGCGGTGTCTCGAAATCACCGGCCAAGCCATGCCGGGCGCGGTAGGGCGCCAGCCGCTCGTCGAGTTCGTCGCGCGACAACGAGCGCCCGCTGACCGGGTCGACCACCACCTCACCCTGCGGCATGTGCAGCTTGACCAGGAAGTGGCCCGGGAACGACACGCCGAAGGCCGTCAGGCCGAGTTGGCCCGCCAGCTCGCAATACAGCAGCGCCAAGGTGATGGGGATGCCGCGCCGCGAGGCCAGCACCTCGTGCAGGTGGCTGTTGCGGCGGTCGTAGTAATTGTTGACATTACCGGCAAACCCCAGTTCGCTAAAAAAGTACTGGTTCAGTGCGCGCAGCCGGCGCAGCGCCGTTGCATCGGCCGGTAGCCTGGACTTCAGCCGGGCGGCCAGGCGGTCGATGTCGGCCAGCACGGCCTGCGCGTCCAGCCCGGGATGGTCGTCTTGGGCGACGCAGATGGCCGCCTCCAGCAGCGCGAAACCGGCGTCCTCGGCCACCAGCGCGGCGAAATAGGCCAGCGCCGTCGGCGGAACGCGTGGCAGGTTCAACATGGCAAGGTCATGGCAAGGTCATGGCAACAGCGGCATCAAGTCTTGCGCATGAAGCTGCCGGCCTTGATGCCCAGCAGCGCCAGCGCGCCGAAGTACAGCAAGGCTGCCGCCGCCAGCACCAGCGCCATCAGCCCGGCGCGCAGCCCTTCGCGCTGGCCCAGCGCCAGCCAGTCGATATGGCGCGCGGCCAACGCCATCAGCCCGCCCATCAAGGCGCTGGCCAGCGCGACGCGCCAGGCAAACCCCAGCCAGCCGGCGGCGGGCCGGTAGCTGCCGCGCCGCTTCAGGCCCCACAGCAGCACCAGCGCGTTGGTATTGGCCGCCAGCCCGATCGACAGCGCCAGCGCCGCCACGCCCATGCCCAGGCCCCAGATCAGCGCCGCATTGAGCGCCTGGGTCAGCGCCAGCGCGAAGATCGCCACCCGCATCGGCGTGACCATGTCCTGCTCGGCGTAGTAGGCCGGCGCGGCCACCTTGACGCCGACCAGTCCGATCACCCCCGCGCCGTAGCCCATAACCGCCAGCGTGGTGGTGGCCACCGCGTGGGCGTCGAAGGCGCCGCGGTGGAACAGCACGGCCACCATGGGCTGGGCGAACACCAGCAAGGCCACGCCGCAAGGCAGGGCCAGCATCAGCACCAGGCGCAAGCCCCAATCGAGCAGACCGGAATAAGCCAGCAAGTCGGCGCGCGCCCTGGCCGCCGACAACTGCGGCGTCAGCACCACGCCCAGCGCGACACCCAGCAGCGCGGTGGGCAGTTCCATCAAGCGGTCGGCATAGACCAGCGTGGCCACCGCGCCGGTGCCCAGGTGGCTGGCGATCTGCGAGTTGATCATCAGCGAGATCTGCGCCACCGACACCCCGACCAGCGCCGGCGCCATCTTCGACAGGATGCGCCGCACGCCCGGGTGCTGCCAGGCCATCCGCAAGCCTGACAGCCGCCAGCCGGGACGCGGCAGCATGCCGATGGCGGCGAGCGCGGGCAGCTGGATGCCGAGCTGCAGCAGGCCGCCCAGCATCACGCCCAGCGCCAGCGCGTAGACCGGCTCGATGCCGTGGCGGCGCAGCACCGGCACCCCGGCCAGCGCGGAAGCGATCACGCTGAGGTTGAGCAGCACCGGCGTGAAGGCCGGGATGGCGAAGCGCTTCCAGGTGTTGAGCACGCCCGAGGCCAGCGCCACCATCGACATGCAGCCGATGTAGGGGAACATCCAGCGCGTCAACGCCACCGCGGTGTCCTCGGTGGACGGCGCGAAACCCGAGGCCAGCATCCAGACCAGGACCGGCGCGGCGACGATGCCCACGACGCAGGTCGCCAGCAGCACCCAGGCCAGCACGGTGGTCACCGCGTCGACCAGCGCCCGGGTGGCCTCGTCGCCCTCGCTGGCGCGGGTGGCGGCCAGCAGCGGCACGAAAGCCTGCGAGAACGCACCCTCGGCAAACAGCCGGCGCAGCAGGTTGGGGATGCGGAAGGCGATCTGGAAGGCATCCATCGCCGCCGAGGTGCCGAACAAGGCGGCGCCTATCTGCTCCCGGACGAGGCCGGTGATGCGCGAGACCAGCGTGAGGGCAGAGACGGAGAAGACGGCCTTGAACAGAGTCATGCGGGCGGGGGTCAGGCCGGGCCGGCAGGTTTGCCGTCTTTGCCGTCTGAGGAGCCAGGCGCCATTATAGGAAGCGCCACCCTGGGCTGATGCCCGGGCTGGAACGGCTGCTATACTCTTGGGCTCCATCCGGAATTCAGACGCAAGCATTCGCACGGGAACAGCACCAATATGGCAACCGCATCCAAAGCCAAGAAGAAAACCGTCCGCCTGGCATCGGGCCGCAAGCGCGCTCGCCAGGACGTCGCACTGAATGCCGCCAACACGGCACTGCGCTCGAAATTCCGCACCGTCGTCAAGAACGTGCAAAAAGCCCTCGACAAGGCTGCAACCGGCGGCGACAAGACCGTCCCGGCCGAGCTGTTCAAGAATGCCCAATCGGTGATCGATTCGATCGCCGACAAGGGTATCTTCCACAAGAACAAGGCCGCTCGCCACAAGAGTCGCCTGTCGGCCAAGATCAAGGCGCTGGCTGCCGCAGCCTGATCGAAATCCGGATGGCAGTGTGGTGACCGCCCAGGCGGATCTCACGCTGAAAAAAGCCCGCAACTGCGGGCTTTTTTCATGCCGGCACCGAAACGCCCTCAGGCGACAGGCCGGACCTCCGGCGACGGGATGGCCTCGACCACCCGCAACTCGTTGTCACGCGCGAAGTGCATGACGAAGTCCCAGGCCATGGGCTCCAGGTCGCGCAGCGCTTCGTTGACGATCACGCACTTGACGCCCTCGATCACCCGCGGCACGCAGTAGGGCGAGTAGCCGATATGGGCGCCGATGCCGCCGGCACCGGTCTTGGGCCTGAAACTGGACAAGGCACCGGCCAGTCGCTCGGACCAGTCGCTGGGCCGGAAGGTCCGGCCCGCCAGGGTGACGCCCTGGATGTAGAACTGACGCGGTTTGGGGGCAGACATGCGGACCGGGGTCGGATGGGCGGGCTCTGGCAGGGC
The DNA here is from genome assembly GCA_947453625.1 of Burkholderiales bacterium. Lineage (GTDB taxonomy): Bacteria > Pseudomonadota > Gammaproteobacteria > Burkholderiales > Burkholderiaceae_C > Pseudaquabacterium. Next base: position 26,358 of record CANGHK010000039.1, on the reverse strand, counting down.
GATGGGCAAGGCCGCTGGCAGCAGACGCCGCGGATTCACCCTCGGGTAAACCGCTATTGTGCCGCTTAACTTATTCGAAAATGTTGCGCCGCAACATGTCCTGCTGTCAATTGCACCCCAGGCAGCGCCGGTGATGCTTGGGGCTGCGGGGCGGCACCCTAGAATTGACGCCCCGGCCGGCGTTGAGCCCAGATGGCATGACGCCGGCTTTTCCATTGTCGGACCGCTATTGCAGGAGCCTCTTGATGACGTCCCACCTGATGAACACCTATGGCCGGCTGCCCTTCGCGCTGTCGCACGGCCGAGGCTGCCGCGTCTGGGACACCGATGGCCGAGCCTACCTGGACGGCCTGGGCGGCATCGCCGTCAACACCCTGGGCCATGCCCACCCCAAGCTGGTGCCGGCGCTGCAAGACCAGGTCGCCAAGCTGATCCACTGCAGCAACTACTACGCCGCACCGATGCAGGAGGCGCTGGCCGCCAAGCTGTGCGAGTTGTCGGGGCTGGACGCGGTGTTCTTCTGCTCGACCGGACTCGAAGCCAACGAGGGTGCGCTGAAGATCGCACGCAAGTTCGGCCACGACCGCGGCATAGACAAGCCCGAGATCATCGTCTACGAGCACGCCTTCCACGGCCGCTCGATCGCCACGCTGTCGGCCACCGGCAATCCCAAGGTGCAGGCCGGCTTCGGCCCGCTGGTCGAGGGTTTCGTGCGGCTGGCGCTGAACGACCTGGACCAGGTGCGCGCGGTGGCGCGCAGCAACCCGAACGTGGTGGCGATCTTCCTGGAGACGATCCAGGGCGAAGGCGGCATCAACCCGACCCGCATCGACATCCTGCAGGGCCTGCGCCAGATCTGCGACGAGCAGGACTGGCTGCTGATGCTCGACGAGGTGCAGTGCGGCATAGGCCGCACCGGCAAATGGTTCGCCCACCAATGGGCCGGCATCAAACCCGATGTGATGCCGCTGGCCAAGGGCCTGGGCTCGGGCGTGCCGATAGGCGCGATCGTGGCGGGGCCGCGCGCCAAGGACGTGCTGCAGCCCGGCAACCACGGCACCACCTTCGGCGGCAACCCGCTGGCGATGCGCGCCGGCATCGAGACCCTGCGCATCATGGAAGAGGACGGCCTGATGGCCAACGCCGCGGCGATGGGCGAGCGCCTGCGCGCCGGCATCACCGAGGGACTGGGCCAGCTGCCAGGCTTCAAGGAGATGCGCGGCCAGGGCCTGATGATAGGCATCGAACTCGACCGGCCCTGCGGCGCGCTGCTGCTCAAGGCGGCGCAAGCCGGCCTGCTGCTGTCGATCACCGCCGACACGGTGATCCGGTTGCTGCCGCCGCTGATCATCGATGCCGCCGAGGTCGACGAACTGCTGGCCATCCTGGTGCCGCTGGTGCGCGACTTCCTGGGCGCGTCCCATCCCTGACCGCGGCATGAAACCGGGGCACAGCCTGATGAAACACTACCTCCAGTTCAAGGACTTGCGGGCCGAGGAGTACGCCTACCTGTTCGAGCGGACCCGCATCATCAAGACCCGCTTCAAGAACTACGAGCGCTACACGCCGCTGGTCGACCGCACGCTGGCGATGATCTTCGAGAAGGCCAGCACCCGCACAAGGGTCAGCTTCGAGGCCGGCATGTACCAGATGGGCGGGTCGGTGGTGCACCTGACCACCGGCGACAGCCAGATGGGCCGGTCCGAGCCCATCGAGGATTCGGCCCGGGTGATCAGCCGGATGGTCGACCTGGTGCTGATCCGCACCTACGAGCACGCCAAGATCGCCCGCTTTGCCGCGCATTCCCGGGTGCCGGTGATCAACGGCCTGACCAACGAGTTCCACCCCTGCCAGATCCTGGCCGACCTGTTCACTTTCATCGAGCACCGCGCCGCCGGCGCCAGCGCGCTGGACTGCCTGCGCGGCAAGGTGGTGGCCTGGGTGGGCGACGGCAACAACATGGCCAACACCTGGCTTCAGGCCGCCGAGGTGCTGGGCTTCACGGTGCATGTCAGCACGCCGGGCGGCTACGGTGTCGACCCGAAAGTGGCCGGCATAAGCTCGGCCGACTGCTACAAGGTCTTCGACGATCCGCTGGAAGCCTGCCGGGGCGCCCACCTGGTGACCACCGACGTCTGGACCAGCATGGGCTATGAAGCCGAGAACGAGACCCGCATGAAGGCCTTCGCCGACTGGTGCGTGGACGCCGAGATGATGGCTGCGGCTGCGCCCGACGCGCTGTTCATGCACTGCCTGCCGGCGCACCGCGGCGAGGAGGTCACGGCTGAGGTGATAGACGGCCCGCAGTCCGTCGTCTGGGATGAAGCCGAGAACCGGATGCATGTGCAGAAGGGCTTGATGGAATACCTGCTGCTCGGCCGTATAGGCTGACCCTGTGCGCTGCCCCGCACTCCTGGCATGAAATGCGCCTTCATCACCGACCTCCATGCCAACCGCGAAGCGGTGGAGGCGGTGCTGGATCATGCCCGCGCGCAGGGCGCGCAGCGCTGGGTGCTGCTGGGTGACTTTGTCGGCTATGGCGCCGACCCGGGCTGGGTGGTGGACCAGATGCGCGAGTTGGTGCGCCAGGGCGCCTGTGCCGTGATGGGCAACCACGACCAGGCGGTGGTGCGCGGCGCGGCGCCGGGCATGCGATCCGAAGCGCGCCAGGTGATTGACTGGACCCGGTCCCAGCTGGCCCCTGACCAGCTCGACTTCCTGGCCAGCCTGCCGATGACCCAGCGCCAGGGCGACCAGCTCTACGTCCACGCCAATGCCTGGGCCCCCGCCGGCTGGGAATATGTCGCCAGCCGCGCGGAGGCGGTGCGCAGCCTGCATGCCACCGAATGCCGCTACACCTTCTGCGGCCACATGCACGAACCCAAGCTGTTCCATGTCTCGAGCACTGGCAAGGCCGGCGACTTCGTGCCCACCGCCGGCGTGGCCATTCCGGTGCCGCCGCACCGCCAGTGGCTGGTGATCCCGGGCTCGGCAGGCCAGCCACGCGACGGCAACCCCGCCGCCTGTTATGCGATGTTCGACGAAGACCAGAGCCTGCTGACCTACCACCGCGTGCCTTACGACCACGCCAGCGCCGGTGCCAAGATCCTGGCTGCCAAGCTGCCGCAGCGACTGGCCAGCCGGCTCGAAGACGGCCACTGAAGGCTGCCGGCGATGGACTCCAAGCTCTACAGCAACTCGCTGGGCTACGCCGGCACGGGCGGCCAGAACGCGCCCAGCCTGCTGGCCCCGGGCATGGTGATAGACCGCTTCAAGCTCGAGGAGAAGCTGCATGTCGGCGGCATGGCCCACCTCTGGCGCGTCAGCGAGGTCAACCACGCGGGGGATTCCCGGCTGCAGCTGATCATGAAGGTGCCGCGCATCAAGGGCGGCGAGGACCCGGCCACCATCGTCGGCTTCGAGGTCGAGCAGATGATCATGCCCATGCTCACCGGCCCGCACTGCCCCAAGTTCATCGCCAAGGGCGACTTCACGCGCCAGCCCTTCATCGTGATGGAGCGCATCGAGGGCGTGTCGCTGCGCGCCCGGCTGGATGAGGCGCCGCTGGCGCTGGACGAGGTGATAGAGATTGGCTCGCGCGTGGCCACCGCGCTGCACGACCTGCACCGCCAGCACCTGGTGCACCTGGACGTCAAGCCCAGCAACATCCTGTTCCGGCCCGACGGCAGCGCCGTGCTGGTGGACTTCGGCCTGTCGCGCCACGACTTTCTCCCCGACCTGTTGGACGAGGAGTTCACGCTGCCCATGGGCACCGGGCCCTACATGTCGCCCGAGCAGGTGCAGTTCATCCGCAACGACCCGCGCAGCGACCTGTTCGCGCTCGGCGTGATGCTCTACCACTTCACGACCGGCGAGCGGCCTTTCGGCCAGCCCGACAGCGTGCGCGGCCTGCGGCGGCGGCTCTACGTCGACCCGGTGCCGCCGCGCACGCTGCGCCGCGACTGCCCGCCCTGGCTGCAGGAGGTGATCCTCAAGTGCCTGGAGGTCGACCCCGAGCGCCGCTACCAGACCGCCGGCCAACTCGCGCTCGACCTGCAGAACCCGGGCCAGATCGCGCTGACCCGGCGCGCCGAGAAGCTGCAGAAGAGCGGCGCGATCAAGACCTTCAAGCGCTGGTTCTTCGCGCTCGGCGCCGAGCCCGGCAACGACCGCGGCGGCGTGGCCGAGCGGCTGGACCGCTGCCCGATCATCATGGCCGCGGTCGACATCGACCATGCCACCACCGAGCTGCTGCAGCAGTTGCGCGAAACCGTGCGCCGCATCGTGCTGACCGAGCCCGGTGCCCGACTGGCCTGCGTCAGCGTGATGAAGATCAACCGTATCGGCATGGACGAGCTGGTCGACGAGCAGGGCCGCAGCCTGCATGTCAAGCAGCTGGTGGCGCTCAAGCACTGGGCGCGCCCGATCAGCAAGGCGCTCGATCTCGACGAGGGGCGGCTGACCTTCCATGTGCTGGAGGCCAGCGACGTGGCCAACGCGCTGATCGATTTCGCCCAGCGCAACCAGGCCGACCACCTGGTGATGGGCGCGCGCGACACCTCGGCCTTCCGGCGTCTGCTGGGCAGCGTGTCGTCGCAGGTGGTGGCGCAGTCGAGTTGCACCGTCACCGTGGTGCGTGCCCCCGGTCCGGCCGGTCCGGCCAGCGAGCCAGTGGCCGCGCCGCAGCAGGCCACGCCATGAGCCGCGGCCATGCGCTGCCGGCGCCTGCCGCCGCTGCGGCGCCCGACGACAACTTCTGCACCCGTTGCGGCGCCTGCTGCACCGGCTTTCGGGTCGACTTCAACCGCGCCGAGTTGCAGAGCGAGGGCGGCTGCGTGCCCGACGGGCTGGCCGTCGACCTGACCGCCGGGCTGTGCCGGATGCGCGGCACCGACCATGCCCGACCGCGCTGCGCCGCGCTGACGGGCCAGGTGGGCCAGCGCGTGGGCTGCGCCATCCACGAGTGGCGGCCCTCACCCTGCCGCGAGTTCGGGCTGCGCGCGCCCTTCGGCATCGGCGACGACGCCTGCACCAAGGCCCGCGCCCGCCACGGCCTGCCGCCGCTGCCGATGTGAGCCTGGCTAGGGCAGATCGCCCGCACCCGGGCCGGCCTGCGTCAGCCGGCTGACCGCCAGCACGGCCTGGGTTCTGGAGCCCACTCCCAGGGTGCGCAGCACGGCCGCGACATGGTCCTTGACGGTGTCGATGGACAGGTGCAGTTCACGGGCGATCAGCTTGTTGGGCAAGCCCTTGAGCAGCAGCGCCAGCACATCGCATTGGCGCGGCGTCAGGCCGAGCGCGGCCATGCCGGCGCGGGTGGCGGCCGGCGTGCCCATGGCGTTGCCAGCGGCCGCCGGACCGGGCGCGGCTTCGGCCATCGGCCGCATCACCGCCGCCGACGGCGCCGCGGCCGGCACGCGCCAGCGCGCGGCTTGCTGGCCGGCCACCACATCGGCGGCGGCTGCGGCCTCGGCCAGGTTGATGCCTGGCGTGCGGGCCAGACCGAGCAGGACCGTCGGGATGTAGACGCCGCCGCTCAGCACCAGCGACAAGGCCTCGACCAGTTCGCACTGGGGCGACCGCTTGGGCACGAAGCCCATCGCACCCATGTCGATCACCCGCACCATGTCGGTCAGGCGCTCGACACCCGAGACCACCACCACCGGCAAGGCCGGGTAATGCGCACGCAGTTCGGCCAGCACCGCGAAGCCGTCTATGCCCTGGCCCAGCACCAGGTCAGTCAGCACCAGTTCGACCGCGCCGTCGGCAGCCAGCAGCGCGAAGGCGTCCTCCGGGTTGCCGGCCGTCAGCACCGTGATGGCCTCGTCGAGCGAGTGGATGATCTGGCTCAGCGCCGACAGGATCAGCGGTTGCTCGTCAACCAGCAGCACTTTCATGTGCCATTCCCCCCCAACAGTCTGGCCACACCGGCCCGTCGCTCAAGCCTTCAGGTGAAGCGCCGCGACACCGCTTCGGCCACGCACACCGGCTTGGCTGCGCCCTCGCGCTCGATGCTGACTTCCATCGTCAGTTGGGCCCCGCCCTCGATCGCATCGTAGGCCTTGAGCCGGATCTGGCCGCGCAGTCGGCTGCCCGCGGGCACCGGGGCCATGAAGCGCACCCGGTTCAGGCCGTAGTTGATGCCCATCTTGACATCGTCGATGCAGATCGCCTTCTCGGCCAGTTCGGGCAGCAGCGACAGGGTCAGGAAGCCATGCGCGATCGTCGTGCCGAATGGCCCGACGGCCGCACGCACCGGGTCGACATGGATCCACTGGCGGTCGCCGGTGGCCTCGGCAAACAGGTCGATGCGCTGCTGGTCGATCAGCAGCCAGGGGCTGGTCGCCAGGTGTTCGCCGACGCGGGATTGCAGCGAGGCCAGGGTGGCGAAATGCAGAGGAAAGGTTTCAGTGTCGGTCATGGTTCTTGGGTTGACGGAGTCAATCGATCAGGGCTTGCCATTGCACCAGCTCATACCCGGCCCGGCCGACGGTGCGGGTGGCCAGCGCGCTCTCCTGGGTATTTTTCGAAAACCGGGAAGCGCCAGCGGCTGAACCCCAGGACGAATGCTGCCATGTTACGGGCGGGGGCGGCCCCGACAAAACCCCGCCATGCAGCGCATCCCGCATCCCGCATCCCGCAAGCCGTCAGACCAGGCTGCAGGCCTCGTCGAAAGCCAGCCTCGGGCTGCGCGGGAAGATCCTGGCCGGGTCGCCATGCCCCAACGTGCAGAGGAAATTGGTCTTGACCGCCGTGCCCGACCAGAACGCCGCATCGACCTTGGCTGCGTCGAAACCGCTCATCGGCCCGCAGTCCAGGCCGAGCGCGCGCGCGGCCAGGATCAGGTAGCCACCCTGCAGGCTGGAATTGCGCATCGCCGCTTCGGCGATCAAGGCGTCGTTGCCGGCGAACCAGGCCCGGGCGTCGGCATGCGGAAACAACTTGGGCAACTGCTGGTGGAAAGCCAGATCCATGCCCACGATCACCGTCACCGGGGCCTGACCGACCTTGGCGGCGTTGCTGGGCGACACGCAGTCGACCAGGCGGGCACGCGCCGCCGCCGAGCGCACGAACTGGAATCGCGCCGGGCTGCCATTGGCCGCCGTGGGCCCGAACTTCACCAGGTCGTAGAGTTCGTGCAGCAAGGCATCGGCGACGGGCTGGTCGAGGTAGCCGTTCTGGGTGCGGGCATCGGTGAACAACTGGGCGGTGGTCAGTGACATGGGTTCTCTCGAAAGGCGTGGCCTGGGGCGGGCGACAATTGTCGGATGTTCCAACCCTCACAACACGATGTCCGGCGATTCTTCTGCGACGCCCGCCGCAAGCAGCGCGAGGCCTTGCCGCTGAGCGCGATGGAGGCCATGGCCGCCGACTGGATCGCCGAACACCCCGAATACCACGACGACCTGGCCGATGTCGATACCGCGCTGGCCGCCAGTTATTCGGTCGAGGAAGGGCGGACCAACCCCTTTCTGCACCTGTCCATGCACCTGTCTATCGCCGAGCAGTGCGGCATCGACCAGCCCACCGGCATCCGCCAGGCGGTGAGTCTGCTGGCCGCACGCCGCAACGGCTTGCACCAGGCCCACCACGAAGTGATGGAATGCCTGGGCGAGATGATCTGGGCCAGCCAGCGCAGCGGTCTGCCGCCCGACGGGCCGGCCTACATCGAGGCGGTGCGGCGCCGCGCGACGCGCTGACCCTCGAGCCGCCTGCGGCGGCCTGCACACACCCCTATTCTTCCGCGGCTCAGGCCGGCACGTAGCCTTCCTCGACCAGCGCGGCAGTGAACAGTTCAGCCGGCTGCTGCGACGCAATGCTGACGCGGTGCGTGGGCAGGTCGATCTGCACCGTGGCTGCGGCGTCTATGCGCTGCACGGTCTCGGTGACAGTCCGCACGCAGTGACCGCAGGTCATGGTGGGCAGAGTGAGTTCGATCATCGTCGGGCTCCAGGTTGTCGGACTGTGCAGTATCGACCCTGAGGCGGGCGGCCGGGCTAGCATGGCGCTCATGTCCGATACCTGCAAACTGACCCTGACCATCACGGGCATGACCTGTGCCAGCTGCGTGGCGCGGGTCGAAAAAGCCATCGCCAGAGTGCCCGGGGTACGGGCGGCGAGCGCCAACCTGGCGACCGAAAAGTCTCAGATCACGCTTGAGGCCGCCAACCTGCCCGCCACCGCACTGGCCGTCTCGGTGGCGGTGGCCAAGGCCGGCTACGCGGTGCCCGAGGACACGCGCGATCTGGCGCTAGACGGCATGACCTGCGCCAACTGCGTCGCCAGAGTCGAAAAGGCGCTGACGCGGGTGCCTGGCGTGCTGGAGGCCAGCGTCAACGCGGCGACCAACACCGCCCGGGTGCGCCGCATGGCCGGCAGCGCGGACGACGCCGCCCTGGTGCTGGCGGTGCAGCGCGCCGGCTACACCGCCATGGCGCTGAATGCCGGCGGCGCCGCGCCGGCGGCCAGGAACCGCGAACCCGGCTGGAAGGTGGCCGCCGCCGCTGCGCTGTCGGCCCCGCTGGCGCTGCCGATGGCGGGCGACCTGCTCGGCCGGCATGTGATGCTGCCGGCAATCTGGCAATGGGCGCTGGCCACGCCGGTGCTGTTCTGGTTCGGCGCCCGCTTCTTCATCGCCGGCTGGAAGGCCTTGCGCGCCGGCGCCGGCAACATGGACTTGCTGGTGGCCACCGGCACCGGCGCGGCCTATGGCCTGAGCGTCGCGCTGATGCTGCAAGCCAGGGGGGTAGACCCCGACGGCATGGCTAACCTGTACTTCGAAAGCGCGGCGGTGGTGGTCACGCTGGTGCTGTTCGGCAAATGGCTGGAGGCCCGCGCCAAGCGCCGCACGCTGGTGGCGCTGGACGGTCTGCGGGCCTTGCGCCCAGACACCGCCAACCTGCGCCGCGACGGCCGGGAATTGCGCGTGCCGCTGGACCAGGTGATGCCTGGCGACCTGGTGCTGGTGCGACCGGGCGAACGCCTGCCCACCGACGGTGTGGTGGTCGAGGGCCGCAGCCACCTGGACGAGTCGCTGCTGACCGGCGAGAGCCTGCCGGTGGCGCGCCAACCCGGCGACGCGGTGACGGGCGGCGCGATCAACGGCGAAGGCCTGCTGGTGGTGCGCACCACCGCCGTCGGTGCCGCCAGCATGCTGTCGCAGATCGTCCAGATGGTGGAATCGGCGCAGGCCCGCAAAGCGCCGATCCAGCAGACGGTGGACCAGGTGGCCGCGGTGTTCGTGCCGGCGGTGTTCGGCGTCGCGCTGATCACGCTGCTGGGCTGGGGGCTGTGGGGCGCACCCGGCGACTGGGCCGGCGCGCTGATCCACGCCGTGTCGGTGCTGGTGATCGCCTGCCCCTGCGCGCTAGGCCTGGCCACCCCGGCCACGCTGATGGTGGGCACCGGGCTGGCGGCGAGGCGCGGCATCCTGGTGCGCGACGCCCAGGCGCTCGAGCTGATGCGCTCGGTCAAGGTGGTGGCTTTCGACAAGACCGGCACCTTGACCGAGGGCAAGCCCAGGCTGGTGGACAGCGTGGCCAGCCAGGCGCTGACCGGTGGCCGGGCCGAGTTGCTGGCGCTGGCCGCAGCATTGCAGGCCGCCAGCGAGCACCCGCTGGCGCACGCCGTGGTCCAGGCCGCGCAAGCCGAGAGCGTGGCGGTGCCGGCGGCCGAGACGCCTCAGGCGGTGCCCGGCCGCGGCATCGCCGGCACGGTCAACGGCCGGGCGTTGAAGCTCGGCAGCAGCGTGTGGATGGCCGAGCTCGGCGTGGTCGACCCCGCGCTGGTGACCCAGTCCCAGGCCTGGGCCGGCATGGGGCGCAGCGTGGCCTGGCTGGCCGAGGCCGGGCCGGGGCTGGCCCCGGTCGCGCTCGGCCTGCTGGCCTTCGGCGACCAGACCAAGCCTGGCGCGGCCCGGGCGGTGGCCGCCCTGCAGCGCGAGGGCCTGCGCGTCGTGCTGGTCAGCGGCGACAACCGCGGCGCGGCGCAGGCGCTGGCGCAAGAGGTGGGCATCACCGAAGTGCGCGCCGAGGTGCTGCCGGCCGACAAGGCACGCGTGGTCCAGGCCTTGCGCGACCGCCTGGCCGCTGGCCAGCGGGTGGCGATGGTGGGCGACGGCGTCAACGACGCGCCGGCATTGGCCGCTGCCGATGTCGGCCTGGCGATGACGCATGCCGACGGCGGCGGCACCGATGTGGCGATGCAGACCGCGGGCCTGACTCTGCTGCGCGGCGACCCGCTGCTGGTGGTCGAGGCGCTGCAGCTGTCGCGCGCCATCACGCGGCGCATCCGCCAGAACCTGTTCTGGGCCTTCGCCTACAACATCGTAGGCATCCCGCTGGCCGCCTTAGGCCTGCTCAGCCCGGTGGTGGCGGGCGCGGCGATGGCGCTGTCGTCGGTCAGCGTGATCAGCAACGCGCTGCTGCTGGGGCGGTTCAAGCCGAAGCTTGAGCGCTGAGCGGCTGCGCGCGGCGCTTGCGCGGTGCCGTAACGGAAAACCGCTGCACGGGGCAGCGGTTCTCGATGCGACGAGCGCGCCGGAATTACCTGAACCGGCTCTGCGGCACGACCTTCAGGTCGCCGGGCAGCGACCCCAGGTAGGCCGCCACTTGCTTGAGTTCGGCGGTGTTGAAGGTCAGCTTCTTCTTGCCGTCGGCTTCCTGCACCACCTGGCTGCGCATCGTCACGTTGCCGCGGCCCACCAGCGGGTTGCCGTCGGTGTGGTAGGCCTTGAGCGCGGCGTAGAGGTAGTCGGGATGCTGGCCGGCCAGGCGCGGGAAGGCGCCGTCGATGGGCGCGCTGAAATTGGCGCCGTGGCACGACACACAGACCGCCATCCTGTCCTTCAGCGCCTCGGGCACGGGCTTGGCCAGCGCGACGGGCGCCGGATTGCCGGCGGCAGACTTGCCCAGCGCCTCGTAATAAGCGGCCAGATCGGCCATGTCCTGTTCGCTCAGCGATGCAGCGATGCCACGCATCGTCGGGTGCTTGCGATCGCCCTTCTGGTAGGCGGTGAGGGCCGACACGATGTACTTGGCGCCCTGACCCGCAATCATCGGCACCTTGTAGATCTCGGGAAAGCTGGCCTGGTAGCCCGCGATGCCGTGGCATCCGATGCACATCGCGGCCTTGTCACCACCCTTGGCGGCGTCACCGGCTTTGGTGTCCTGGGCCTGCGACGGGCCGCACAGGCCGGCCAGCGCCAGCACCAGGGGAAGCAGAAATTGGGCTTTTTTCATCGTCAGACAAGTGGGATGTCACGGGAACTGGAGTGCCGCACAGCGGCCACAGGGAATGACCTGGGTCAAGCGTTCGCGCTGTCACCACAGGGTCTCGGGATTATAGAGGCCACCCTTATACTCATTTCGACTGCTCCAACAGCCCTCTTCCACCCCTCACAAAGGCCGTCCGCCACGGCCTCATCCGCCATGAAGTTCCAAGGAACGGACAACTACGTCGCCACCCAAGACCTGATGCTGGCGGTCAACGCGGCGATCACGCTGCAGCGCCCGCTGCTGGTCAAGGGCGAGCCCGGCACCGGCAAGACCATGCTGGCAGAAGAGGTGGCTGCCGCGCTAGGCATGCCGCTGCTGCAATGGCATGTCAAGAGCACCACCAAGGCCCAGCAAGGCCTGTACGAGTACGACGCGGTGAGCCGGCTGCGCGACAGCCAGCTCTCGGGCATCGAAGGCTCGGAGAAAGTGCGCGATATCAGCAACTACATCGTGCGCGGCGTGCTGTGGCAGGCCTTCACCGCCGACCAACCGGTGGCGCTGCTGATCGACGAGATCGACAAGGCCGACATCGAATTTCCGAACGACTTGCTGCGCGAGATCGACCGGATGGAGTTCTATGTCTACGAGACCCGCGAACTGGTGCGGGCCAAGCACAGGCCGCTGGTCTTCATCACCTCGAACAACGAGAAAGAGCTGCCCGACGCCTTCCTGCGGCGCTGCTTCTTCCACTACATCAAGTTCCCCGACGCCGACACGATGAAGCGCATCGTCGATGTGCACTTCCCCGGCCTCAAGGCCGAGTTGCTGGGCGCGGCGATGAAGACCTTCTACGACGTGCGCAACCTGCCCGGGCTGAAGAAGAAGCCGTCGACCTCCGAGTTGCTGGACTGGCTCAAGCTGCTGCTGGCCGAGGACATCCCGCTCGAAGTGCTGCAAAGCCAGGACCAGAAGGTCACGGTGCCGCCGCTGGTGGGCGCGCTGCTGAAGAACGAGCAGGACGTCAGCCTGTTCGAGAAGTTGGTGTTCATGCAGCGCCACAACCGCTGAGCGCAGGCGCCCGGCTCCGCCTGTGAGTTGTCGATGAGCCCCCCGGTCCGGACGGCCCGCGACGCATTGGCCGATGGCCTGGTCGACGCGGTCGGCTTCGTCGGCGGTGCGCTGGCGGGCTGGCAGCTGGGGCGCTGGTTCGGCTGCGACGTTCTGGCGGACGGCCAGGGCCTGGCCCGCAGCGTCATGGGCTGGGCTTTGCTGCTGCTGGGCTGCGGCGCCGGCAAATGGGCGTCGCTGCGTTGGCGCGTGCGCCACAACACCCCCCGGGAATGAGACCATGACCCTGCCCCGCATCACCCAACCCGTCACCCTCCAAGGCCAGCATGTGCGGCTCGAACCGCTGGCCGTCCACCATGCGCCGGCGCTGACTGAGGCGGTGCGCGACGGCGAGCTCTGGAAGCTCTGGTACACCGCGATTCCGGCACCCGAGGCGATGGCGGCCGAGATAGCGCGCCGGCTGGCCCTGCTGGCGACCGGGTCCATGCTGCCCTGGGCGGTGATGGACGCCAGCGGCCGCGCCGTGGGCATGACGACCTACATGAACATCGACGCCAGCCACCAGCGGGTGGAGATAGGCTCGACCTGGTACGCGCGCAGCGCCCAGCGCACGCCGCTCAACACCGAGGCCAAGCGGCTGCTGCTGGGCCATGCCTTCGAGACGCTGGGCTGCATCGCGGTCGAATTCCGCACCCACCGTTTCAACCAGCAGAGCCGGCGCGCGATCGAGCGCCTGGGCGCGCAGCTCGACGGCGTATTGCGCTGCCACCAGCGCGCGTCCAACGGCACGCTGCGCGACACCGCGGTCTACAGCATCACCGCCGACGAGTGGCCCACCGTGCGGGCGCACCTGGATTTCCAGCTCGCCCGCCCGGCCTGACCGCCACAGCGCACACCGGCGCCCGCCATCCCCCCAGGAGCCCGCATGGCCCGCAGCAAGCCCATCACGATCGACGACCTGTGGCAGATCGAGCGCCTGGGTCCGCCCAGCTTGTCGCCCGACGGCGCGCAGGCGGTCTGTTCGCTGGCCAGCTTTTCGATGGCGGACAACCAGGGCCGCAGCGCGCTGTGGCTGCTGTCGACGCTGGGCGGCGCACCGCGGCCGCTGACCCAATGTGGCGACAAGGACGGCCAGCCGCGCTTCTCGCCGCAAGGCGACCAGGTCGGCTTCATCGCCAGGCGCGAGCAGCAGGGCCACAAGGACGAGTCGCCGCAGTTCTACCTCATCGCGCCCGACGGCGGCGAGGCGCACCGGGTCGGCGACGTGCCCACCGGCATCGACGCCTTCCGCTGGTGCCCGGATGGCCAGCGCATCGTCTTCATCTCCTGGGTCTGGCCGGGGCTGAAGGGTGCCAAGGCGCAGGCCAAGGCGCTGCGGGACTTCAAGGCGCGCAAGGACACCGGTTACGCCACCAGCGAGGCCTTCTACCGCCATTGGGACCACTTCACCCCTGCCGGCCGGGTACCGCACCTGCACCTGATGGACCTGGCCAGCGGCAAGGTGCGTGACCTGTTCGAGGGCAGCGGCTTCGAGTTGCAGCGCGCCGAACCGGACGCGCACTGCTTCGACATCTCGCCCGACGGCAAACGGGTGGTGTTCGCCTACGACCCGGCGCCCGAGAAGCGCAGCGACGGCCGCTTCGCGCTGGCCGAGTTCGACCTGAAGCGCAAGCGCTTCGAGACCCTGGCGCAGGACGTGGGCTGGGATTTCAACCACCCGCGCTACAGCCCGGACGGCAGCAGCGTCGCTTTCATCGCCAGCCACCAGGCGCTCAGCCACACCATGCCGGGGCAGCTGGCGGTGGTCAGCGCGGGCCAGCCGGTCGAGGTGGTCAGCGCCGAGTGGGACCATTCGGTGCAGGCGCCGCTGCTGTGGGAGGACGATGGCCAAGCGCTGCTGTTCGCGGCCGAGCAGCAGGGCCAGCGCCACCTCTGGCGCTTCGACCTGGCCGACCGGCGGGCCGAGGCCGTGGTGCGCGGCGGCTGCTTGAACAGCTTCGACAAGGCCGCCGGCACGCTGGTGACGCTGACCGACGCAGCCGACCACCCGGCGCGGCTGCAAGCCCATCTGCCGGGCGCGCCGGCGCTGCGCATCGAGACCTTCAACGACAAGCTGATGGGCAAGATCGCGCTCGGACGGCATGAGACCATCAGCGTTGCCGGCGCGCTGGGCGACCCGGTGCAGGTCTGGCTGTTCTATCCGCCGGGCTTCGACCCCGCCCGAACCTACCCGCTGCTGCAGGTGATCCATGGCGGCCCGCACACCGCTGTCGGCGACAACTGGCATTACCGCTGGAACAACGCGCTGTTCGCGGCCCAGGGCAATGTCGTGGCGGTCGTCAATTACCACGGCTCGTCGGGCTTCGGCCACGCCTTTCTCGACAGCATCACCCGGCGCTGGGGCGAACTGGAACTGCAGGACATCGAAGCCGCCACCACCGAACTGCTCAAACGCCCCTACATCGACCCGACCCGGGTCTATGCCACCGGCGGCAGCTACGGCGGCTTCATGGTGGCCTGGATGAACGGCCATGTCCCGGGCGGTGCGGGCGGACGCTATGCGGCCTACGTCTGCCACGCCGGCTGCTTCGACTGGACGGCGATGTTCGCCGACGACGCCTGGGCCTGGCATGCCAAGGAGTTGGGCGGCTGGTACTGGGACGACATGGCCCGCGTCAACGCCCAGAGCCCGCATGCCTTCGCCGCGCAGATGAACACCCCCACGCTGGTGATCCACGGCGCGCTCGACTACCGCGTGCCCGATGCCCAGGGCCTCGCCTACTACAACACCCTGAAAGCGCGCCAGGTCGAGGCGCGGCTGCTGTGGTTTCCGGACGAGAACCACTGGATCGTCAAGCCGCGCAACGCCAAGCTGTGGCATGCGGAGTTCTTCGGCTGGCTCAAAGCGCATCGCCAGCACCCGAATCCGACACAACACCCGTCCAAGCCGCTGCCGGCGGCAGCCGGTGCAGAACCCGCCAAAGGCCGCGGCCGCAAGCGCCCGTGACCCGGCGGCCCGCCAGCCCCTCCTCGCAGCCCCTGCGGCGCCGAATGAATTTCGGCGCGAAATGGGTATGCTCTGTTTGCGGATCATTGACTGTCCACCGTCCGGAAAGACTCAAGCCATGCTGATCAACTTCTTCTACGCGCTGCGTGCGGCCAAGCTGCCGGTCTCGGTGAAGGAATTCCTCACCCTGCTGGAAGCCGTCAAGGTCGGCGTGATCGACCACTCGGTCGACCAGTTCTACTACCTGGCGCGCACCACGCTGGTCAAGGACGAGGCGCTGTTCGACAAGTTCGACCGCGCTTTCGGCGCCTATTTCAAGGGCGTCGAGATGCTGGCCGACTTCACCAAGGACGTGCCACTGGATTGGCTGCGCAAGAACCTGGAGCTCGAGCTCAGCGCCGAGGAAAAGGCCAAGATCGAGAAGATGGGCTGGGACGAGCTGATGGAGACGCTCAAGAAACGCTTCGAGGAGCAGAAAGAACGCCACGAGGGCGGCAGCAAGTGGATAGGCACCGGCGGCACCAGCCCGTTCGGCGCTTACGGCGTCAATCCGCAAGGCATACGCATAGGCCAGGACAAGAGCCGCAACAAGAGCGCGGTCAAAGTGTGGGACCAGCGCGCCTACAAGGACTACGACGACACGCTGGAGCTCGGCACGCGCAACATCAAGGTCGCGCTGCGCCGGCTGCGCCGCTTCGCCCGCGAAGGCGCCGAGACCGAGCTCGACCTGGAAGACACCATCCACAGCACCGCGGCCAACGCCGGCTACCTCGACATCAAGCTGGTGCCCGAGCGCCACAACAAGGTCAAGGTGCTGCTGCTGATGGACGTGGGCGGCACGATGGACGAGCATATCCACCGTGTCGAGGAGTTGTTCTCGGCCGCCAAGACCGAGTTCAAGCACCTCGAGTTCTATTACTTCCACAACTGTCCGTATGACTTCATGTGGAAGAACAACCGGCGCCGCTTCAGCGAGAAGACCGCCACCTGGGACCTGATCCGCAAGTACAACAAGGACTACAAGCTGCTGTTCATTGGCGACGCGACGATGAGCCCCTACGAGATCCTGCAACCCGGCGGCAGCGTCGAGTACAACAACGAAGAGCCCGGCGCCGAGTGGATACAGCGCCTGACGACTGCGTTCCCGAAATTTGCCTGGATCAACCCCGAGCCGCAAGGCGTCTGGCAGTACCGGCAGAGCATCTCGGTGGTGCAGCAACTGGTCAACCAGCGCATGTTCCCGCTCACCCTGGCGGGCCTGGAAGGGGCGATGCGCCTGCTGACCAAGTGACACCCGCCCGGTGACCCAGGCCTTGCGCTGGCTCGACTGGCGGCCGGTGGCCAGCGCGGCGCTGTGGCTGGCACGGTGGGTGGCGGTGAAGGTGGCGGTGAAGGTGGCGGTGAAGCTAGCGCTGTGGCTGACGGCGTGCGCAGTGGGGATGCTGGCCGGCGGCTGCGCGCTGCTGCCCCAGGACGCGGCCGATCCCGGCGCAGTCAGCGCCGACCTGTCGCCGGGCCTGCGCCTGGTGGTGGAGGCGCCGGACGATCTGCGCAGCCTGCTCGAAAAATACCTCGACCTGGCCCGCGTGCAGCGCCTGCGCGGCGACGAGGCGGTCGACGACGCCGAATGGGCCAGGCTGGCCGCGGCCGCGCCGGCCCAGGCGCGAGAGTTGCTGCAGACCGAGGGCTATTTCGAGGCCCAGGCCAGCGTGCAGCGCCTCGTCGACGACAGTGGCAGCCGCCCGGTCCAGCAGGTGGTCCTGCGGGTCACGCCCGGCCCGCTCACCCGGGTCGCCAGCGTCACCATCGAGCCCCGCGGCGAGTTGCAGCAGCGCGCGGCCCAGGGCGAGGCCGAGGCGCTGGAACTGCAGCAGGCGCTGGCCACGGCCGGTGCGCAGCAGCAGGGCAAGCCCTTCCGCAACACCGACTGGTCGCAGGCCAAGCAGCAACTGCTGTCGCGGCTGCGCGCCGCGGGATACGCCGCGCCGCGGCTGGACGAGACCCAGGCCGACATCGATGTGCCGACCCAGCGCGCCGAACTGCATGTGCTGCTGGCCAGCGGCCCGCTGTTCCTGGCCGGCCCGCTGCAGATCGAGGGCCTGAAGCTGCACGACGAGGCCACGGTGCGGAACCTGGCCGGCTTCGCGCCTGGCACGCCGCTGACCGAGGCCCGGTTGCTCGACTACCAGGAGCGCCTGCAGAAGGCCGGCTTGTTCGAGTCGGCGAGCGTCAGCTTCGAGGCCGATGCCAGCCGGGCAGCGGCAATCCCGCTGCGGGTGCGCTTGACCGAGCTGTCGCGCCAGCAGGCCACCGTGGGCCTGGGCGTCAGCGCCAACACCGGCCCGCGGGCCACGCTGGAGCACCGCCACCGCCGGCTGCTGGGCTATCCCTTGACGGCCTACAACAAGATCGAATGGGGCCGCGACAAACAGAGCTGGACCGGTGACTTCCTGACGCATCCGGGCGAGGGCTTCTACCGCAACCTGTTGGGAGTGCAGGTCGACAATGTCAAGAGCAGCACCGACATGGTGCTGTCGCAGCGCGTGCGCCTGGGCCGCACCCAGGACACACCACGCATCGAGCGGCTGTACTTCGGCGAGTTGCTGCGCTCGCAGCAGACCGACTCGGTGCCCGTCACCCGCACCAGCCCCAGCCCCAACACCGCGACCGCCCTCAGCGCCAACTACCACCTGGTGTGGCGCGACCTCGACAGCGTGCTGCTGCCCACGCGCGGGCGCAGCATGTCGCTGCAACTGAGCGCTGGTGAATCGACCAGCCCGGGCGGCACCACCGGGCCGTTCGCGCGCCTGTACGGCCGCTTCACCGGCTACCTGCCGCTGGGCCAGACCTGGTTCGGCCAGGCCAGGCTGGAACTCGGCCAGATCCTCAAGTCCGACAAGGTCACGGTGCCCGACGCGATGGGCTTCCGCGCCGGCGGCGACGACTCGGTGCGCGGTTACGCCTACCGCTCGCTGACCCCCACCGGCAGCGATGGCGGCACCATCAGCGGCCCGTCGCTGCTGACCACCAGTTTCGAGCTGGCACGGCCCATCCTGCCCAGGCAGCCGGCCGTCTGGGGCGCGGTGTTCGTCGATGCCGGCCGGGCGGTGGCGCATTGGCGCGACTACAAGCCGGCGCTGGGCTACGGCGTCGGGCTGCGCTGGCGCAGCCCGATCGGCCCGCTCAAGATCGACCTGGCCTACGGCGAAGAGTTGCGCAAGTTCAGGCTGCACTTCACGGTGGGGGTGACGTTCTGATGGCCGAACCCGATGCGCTGAGCGCCGCACCGGCACCAGACACGCCCGCCGCCCCGCCCCGCGCCACGCGGCGCGGCTTGGGCTGGCGGCCAGGCTGGCAGCTGGGTCTGGCGTTGGGGATCGCCGCCCTGCTCGTCGGCCTGCCGCTGGGCGGGATGCTGGCCTTGCGCCATTCGCAGACGGCCCTGTCCTCGTTGCTGCAGCGGGTGCCGGGCCTGCAGGTGCAAGACCTGCAGGGCACGCTGGGCGCGGGCCGGCTGCGCGCCCGAACCCTGCACTGGCAACTGCCGGCGGGTGCCGGCGACCTGCGAATAGACGGCCTCGATCTGCAAGGCCTGCGCCTGGCCTGGGCGCCCCACCCTGGCGCCTGGGTCGGGCTCGATGTCAGCCTGCTGGCGGCCGACAGCGTGACCTACCTGAGCAGCCCGCCCTCGGGCAAGCCGCTGGTGGCGCCGGCCGATCTGCGCCTGCCCCTGGCGCTGCAGATCGATGCGCTGCGCCTGGGACGGCTGCAGGTCGACACCCTGCCCCCGGTCGAGGGTTTGTCGGCCCGACTGGCCCTCGGGGCCGACCAGGGCGCGCTGCACCGCATCACCGGGCTGGCCCTGGACTGGCAGCAGGCGCATGTCCAGGCCGATCTGCAGATCGGCAGCACCGGGCCGCTGGTGGTGCAAGCGACCCTGCAGGCGTCGCGGGCGACGCCGGACAAGGCGCTGCCGGGCTGGACCGCCACGCTGTCGCTGGACGGTCCGCTGGCGCAGTTGCATGCCCAAGCCCGGCTGCGGGTCGAGCCCGCCCGCGCCCAAGCCGGCACCCCGACCCGAACCGCACCGTCGCTGGACGCCCGCGCCACCCTGCTGCCCTTCGCCGCCTGGCCGCTGGGCGATCTGGCGCTGGCCACCCAGCAGTTGGACCTGTCCATGCTGGGCCCCGGCCTGCCCCGCACCGGGCTGAGCGGCAGTGCCACGCTGCAGTCGAGTGGCCTGGACCAGCCGGCCAGCGTCAACGTCACGCTGGCCAATGCGCTGCCCGGCGCGTGGGACGACGCCAGGCTGCCTGTCCAGGACCTGAGGCTGCGCGCCAGCGCCAGGCTGCGCCAGCCCGACGCGCTGGTGCTGGAACGTTTCGCGCTGACGCTGGCCGACCAGCGCGGCGCGGCCGGGCAGGTCACCGGCCAGGGCCGCTGGGCGGCTGACGGGCTGGCGCTGGACCTGCAGGTGCAAGACCTGCAACCCGCCCGCCTGCACCGCCAGGCCGCCGCGCTGGTGCTGGGCGGCCCGGTGCGGCTGCGGGCCACCGGTCTGCCAGGCCCGGCGCCAGCGCCCGCCGCCGCGCCCAATGCGGCAGCGCCGGCGGGCCAGCCCGAACTGGGGCTTTCGGTCGACACCACGCTGACCGGCCGCACGCTGGACGGCAGCGGCCTGCCGGTGCAGCTGCGTCTGGTCGGCAGGGGCAATCCGCGCCAGTTCAGCGTCACCCAGGCCCAGGCCAGCGCCGGCCCGGCGCGGGCCCAGGGCCGGCTCGACGCCCGCGCCGAGCCGGCCGGATGGCGCCTGCGCGGCCAGGCGCAACTCGCGCATTTCGATCCCCGACCCTGGTGGCGCGGGGCAGACGATTCGGTCTGGCGGCGCGGACCGCACCGGCTGGAAGGCCAGGCCGAGATCGACCTGCTGTGGCGCGGCCTGCCGGCCAGCGCGCAGCAGTGGCCGGCCATCGAGCGCTGGTTGAGCGCGGTTGACGGCGATGCCCAGGTCAGCCTGAACGACAGCCAGTTCGCTGGTATGCCGCTGAGCGCCTCGCTGCGTCTGCACAGCGTCGGGCCCGGCGCCGAGATCGATGCCAGCCTGGACCTTGCGGGCAATCGCCTGGGCCTCACCGGCCAACGCGCCGCCCAAGCCAGCGCCGACCACTGGAGCTTGCAGCTGCAAGCCCCGGCGCTGGCTGCGCTGGCGCCGCTGGGCCGGCTGGTGGCCGAACTGGCGCCCGGCAGCGTCCCGCTCTGGCCCGCCGGCGGCAAGCTGCAAGGCCGGCTGCAGGCCAGCGGCCGCTGGCCGCTGCTGCGCACCCAGGGTGAGCTGCAGGTCGAGGGCCTCAACGCCGCGGCCATGGCCCTGCGGTCGGCCACGCTGGGCTGGCAAACCGGCGACAGCGCCGATGCGCCGCTGTCGCTGCAACTGCAGGCAGCCGGCCTTGCCAATGGCCAGCAGCAGCTGGACCAACTGAGCGCCAGCGTCAGCGGCACGCTGCGCAAACACCGTCTGACGCTGCGCGCCGACAGCCCGGCCAGGCCACCGGCCTGGACCGAGAACCTGCTCGGCCCGGCCGGCGCAGGCACCCGACTGCAAGCCGACGGCCAGGGCAGTTGGGCCGCGCAGGCGGCCAGTGGCGCCGAGACCCTGCCGGGAGTCCCGGCCGGATTCTGGCGGCTGCAAGACCTGCAATTGCAGGTCGACGCACGCGACGCGCAGGGCGGCAGCCGGCCCTGGCTGGCAGCACGGTCGCTGGCGGCCGACCTGGCGCTGGGGCCAGACGGGGCACCGCTGGCCGTGACGCTGGCCCCCGGAAGGGTTCAGCTGCTCAGCACCGCGCTGCGCTGGCGCGAGGCCCGCTGGCAGGCCGCACCCGCACCTGGGCCGGGCCCGGCCAGCCGGCGCGGGCGCTTCAGCGTGCTGGCCGAGCTCGAGCGCTTCGACGTCGCGGCACTGCTGGCGCGGGCGCAGCCGGCGATGGGCTGGGGCGGCCAACTCGCGCTGGGCGGGCGCATCGAGATCCGCAGCGCCGAGACCTTCGACGCCGAAGTGGTGCTCGAACGCCAGGGCGGCGACCTGAGCATCACCGACGACCTGGGTGCCACCCAGGCGCTGGAGCTCAGCGACCTGCGCCTGGCGCTGAGCGCCCACGACGGGCTGTGGCAATTCGCACAGGGCCTGGCTGGGCGCTACATCGGCGCGATGGCCGGCGCCCAGGTGCTGCGCACCACGGCCGACCGGCAGTTCCCGCCCGCCGACGCGCCACTGCAAGGGGTGCTGGAGTCGAATGTCGCCAACCTCGGCGTTTGGAGCACCTGGGTGCCGCCGGGCTGGCGCCTGGTGGGCAGCCTGCACACCAGCGCCAGCTTGGCCGGCACGCTGGGCGCGCCCGAGTTGCGCGGCGAGATGGTGGGCAGCGGCCTGGGCGCGCGCAACCTGTTGCAGGGCCTGAACTTCGCCGACGGCGAACTCGCGATCACCTTGGCCGGCGACAGCGCGCGCATCGAGCGCTTCGTGATCAAGGGCGGCGACGGCCTGCTCAGCCTGAGCGGCGATGCCACGCTGGGCGCCGCGCCCAGCGCCCGGCTGCACATGAAGGCCGAGCGCTTCCGGCTGCTCGGCCGCATCGACCGCCGGCTGGTGGCCAGCGGTCAGGCCGACCTGCAGTTCGATGGCCAGCGCCTGCGGGTCGACGGCGGCTTCACGGTCGACGAGGGGCTGATCGAACTGGGCCATGGCGACGCGCCCGGGCTGGACGCCGACGTCAAGGTGCATAGGGCCGGCAGCGCCGCGGCAGCCCCGGCCGAGCGGGCCGCGGTGGCCGTGGCAGCCCCGCTGCCGGTGCGCCAGGCCCAGGTGGCGCTGAAGATCGACCTGGGCCAGAAGCTGCGCCTGCGCGGGCGCGGCCTCGACACCGGCTTGCGCGGCGAACTGGCCGTCAACAGCGGCGAGGGCAAGCTGGCCTTGCGCGGCCAGGTGCGGGCGGTGGACGGCACGGTGGCGGCCTATGGCCAGAAGCTCGAGGTCGAACGGGGCGCCGTCAGTTTCAACGGTGCACTGGACAATCCGCAGCTCGACTTGCTGGCGATCCGGCCCAACCTGGACGTCCGGGTCGGCGTGCAGGTGGCGGGCCCGGCGCAGAACCCGCGCATCCGCCTCTTCAGCGAGCCCGACATGGCCGATTACGACAAGCTGTCCTGGCTGGTGCTGGGCCGCGCCCCGGACGGCCTGGGGCGCAGCGACACCACTCTGCTGCAGAGCGCGGCGATGGCGCTGCTGGCGGGCGAAGGCCAAAGCCCTACCGGAGCGCTGCTCGACAACATCGGCCTGACCGACTTCTCGGTGCGGCAAGCCGACGGCGACACCCGCGAAACCATCGTCACCCTGGGCAAGCAGTTGTCGCGCAATTGGTATGTCGGCTACGAGCGCAGCGTCAATGCCACCACCGGCAGCTGGCAGGTGATCTACCGCGTGGCCCAGCGCTTCACGCTGCGGGCGCAATCGGGCATGGACAACGCGCTCGACGTGATCTGGTCCTGGCGCTGGTGAGGGCGGGCCGGGCTGGCGGCCGCATATCGGCGTGAGAGAATCCCTTAGACTCAGCCACCGTAGTTCAATGGATAGAACGAGCGCCTCCTAAGCGCTAGATACAGGTTCGATTCCTGTCGGAGGCACCAGGATACACCCTGTTTAAGCTAAAAGTTGTGTAAAAACAAGGACTTAGCTTAGCAGGTGTTAGCAAGAAATGGCAGCTTTTGGCACACTGTGTGTGACAGAAGTGTGCCAAGCGGAGGGGCGGCATGTGCCGCCCCTGAGTCTGAAACCAACCCGCTCCCGCGGGTTTTGGTCTTTACGGAAGGCCAGGCGCAACCAGCCGCGCCATCTTGTCCTGCTGGCCTCGGATCCGATCGATCTCGATCCTCTTCTGATCAGGGTCTTTGGCTGATCTCTCGATCATCCGGATCATCTCGTTGAACTTCGCCTCGCCCTTCTTGACCCCCTCGACCGAGCCGTAGCGCACAAGCTCGCTGCGGTGGTCGGTCAGGTACTCGCGGGCATCAGCGATCTTGCCGTCCTTGATCAACTGCTGGTACGTGGCGTGCGCTTGCTCAAGCACCTGCGCCTGCTCGTACATCTGGCTGACGTAGCGGCTCTGCTGGGCCGGCAGTTCGCTGAGCATGCCCTGGGTGGCCACCTTGAAGTAGTCGGCCGTCTGGCGCGTGGCCTGGCCCGTGGCCGGGCGCAGCACGATGTCGGCGGCGACCAACCTGGACTTCGCCGAGTGGTCCAGCGTGTTCGGTGACGCGAAGATGACCACCGCGCTGCTGGACCGCCTCACGCACCACTGCCACATCCTGGAGACGGGCAACGAGTCGATCCGCTTCAGCCGCAGCACGGCCGAGGCCAAGAAGCGCATCAAGGCACGCGAGCAGGCCAGCAAGAGCACCAAGCCAGAGCCGCAGAACGACGAGTTCTGAGCGATCCGCCGCGCGGGGGAAGCCGCTACGGGCTACGCCCTGCGCGTCATCCCCCGCGCGATCAACACAGCTTCAAGGAGGTCAACGAAACAGCTCAGGACCTACACTTATCCACAGCCGGCCATCTCAAAGTCGGCTTCCACCCCTGGCTCAATATTCGGTCGGCGCAGTGGCTCAGATTTGGATCGGCGCCAACACCGGCGATCATCTACTCACTCAAGGCTGACTAGTGGTCACTGATCAGGCGCTGTGCCATTCACCGGCCTGTGCAACGGAGGACGCAAGAGCGGCACGACTCCCCCCCCTTCTGGCTTCCTCCCCCTCCCGGGCTACCTGTTTCCGCTGGATGCCGACAGGCTTTCGAGCAGAGGCGATGCGAGATCGCACGATCGCATCCATCCCAAGAAAGCCTCGACGTCCTTGGGAAGGCACGGCCCAGAAACAGGCCCCCAATCACGCGTCCCATAGGCTGGATTCCACATCCCTTCGGCACTCTGACGCGTTACGGAAAACATTGTCTCGACTTCCGCTTTGAGATCCATCCGCTCCGCAACACAACGCATCTCGTTAAAGAAACTGATTTTCAGCGCGTTGAAGCTGTTGTGGATGTACTTCTGCAGTTCCGCCGCCTCGAGGGGCACCCGAACGACGGGCGCCTCGCCCCCCCCGAGGATCTGGGCGACGACGTCGCCTTGCCCGGGCTCTAACTCCCCCAGCAGATGGATCCGCGGCGCCGACGCGTCTTCTGCGGCATGCCGCTCGCGGAGAAACTCGGGGCAATACACGAACCGAAAGTGATCGCTTCGTCGTAGTCCGCTCTCCCGTTCGAGGGAGGGAAGAGCCCATTGGCGCGATGTCCCCGGCAGGATCGTGCTGCGGATCACGACCGTTGGCGACAGTTCAGGGCGGAGCAGCATCGCTACTCGCGCAAGTGCCTTGCCCAGTGCCGTACGATCCTGGTCACGCCCGATCGTCGGTGTCGGCACGCATATAAAATAGAGTGGACAGGGATCGGCGGGTTCGTCTGGAAGCGCGGCTGTGAAGCCGTTCTCTCGAAGATCCTGGACGCGTCCGGGATGGCTATCGATCCACTGGACAGCGTGTCCTCCGGCAAGCAGGGCTCGGCCAAACGCAGAGCCGACGACGCCCGCCCCCACGATCTCAATGTTCATCACGGCCTCCGTTTCTCCACCGCATGCGTAGCGATTCTCTGCAGCGCCTGGGTGAATGTCGCGTGATTCTCCCGGAACCACAACCGC
Organism: Burkholderiales bacterium; assembly: GCA_947453625.1. GTDB lineage: Bacteria > Pseudomonadota > Gammaproteobacteria > Burkholderiales > Burkholderiaceae_C > Pseudaquabacterium. Next base: position 1,324 of record CANGHK010000039.1, on the reverse strand, counting down.
GCGTTGTCGCGAAGCACCTGTTTTTCCTGATCACTCATCTGCAACATCCGCTCGACGGCCGCTTCGATGGACGAAACGGCAGCGTAGTAATTGGTACCGAGCCCCTGAGGGCTGGTGCGATCGTAGGAAACCAGCAACCCGCGGTCGTTCGCGACCAACTCGTTCATCGGCGGCGCGTCGGTCGTCATCACGATGCCTCCCAGTCCCATCGACTCGCAGAGCACGTGCCCAAAGCCCTCGGCTTCTGATGGATAGAGATGGAATTCCGATCTGTTCTGGAGCAGTCGCAATTCCTCGTCATCGAGACGAATTGGCCGATACTCGACGTTGGGGAGAGTCACGATCTGTGCTCTCTCCGGATTCTGGATCACGACTAGCCGTGGCCAACCGGGGTTTCGTCGCCAGGCCTCGAGTAACGCAGACGTGCCCTTCTGGCGGCTCCGGCCGGCGACATGGAGAAACGTCTTCGGTTCCTTAACAACCGCCGGGGCGTACCGATCGAACGAACTGAATCCGACGGAGGTGACCGAAGGCGACAAGGCGCTAAAGATCCGCTCGGCATAGTGCGTCTTTACCCAGATTCCATCGAGCCGCGGCAAGTGCGGACGCCACCGAAAAAGCATCCATTCCTGGTTCGGAATCCAGACGTTGCTTTTGGCGAGATGGAACTGCGACGGCACCAGATGCTCGAGAAAGATATTCAGATCGGCCTGATCGATCCGACCACATCGAACGGCCGCCGCCCGGACCACTCCTTCAAGCCCATGCCGCAGCCACCGGCGCACTTGGTGAATCGCGCGTGCCGGGCGGTGCGTAGACGTGGGAAACCTGACGTCCTCGACGAGTTCGACTTCCCAACCTGCAGACGCAAGTGCCTCCGACACGATGCGAGCCGACCGGGACAGTCCTCCCCCGTTCGCCCAGTAGACGACGCGAGCCCGCCGACGACTCGTTCGGTCGGTCTCGCTGTCCCCCGGGGGGCGATACGAGGCCGGCACCACCGGTTGGGACCGTGGTGGCGTCAACCCGGCGCTCGCAGGCTGGTTCCGCTCGAGTGCATTGAAGCCTCCTTTCATCCCCCCTGGCGAACGCGTGAGCGACAAGGGCCATTCAGAACGGTTATATGAACAATTTTCTGTCAACTTCAGCCTCGATGTGAGTGAGTGAAGGCGGTATGACCTTGCCCCTGGATTCCGTATCCCATAGCTGGCCTACGCGCTGGCTTGCCGGGGTTGATCGGCCAGCCAGTTTTCTTCGAACTGCATCGGGCTGACATAGGCCAGCGTCGAGTGCAGTCGGGTCCGGTTGTACCAGAGCATCCAGG
>CANGHK010000038.1 GCA_947453625.1 Burkholderiales bacterium | reverse complement strand
GTCGACAGCCCGTTTGCGGGGGCGCTCGTCCCGAGCGCCCATTTCGAGACCGACTCCCGCGTGGCAGCGGTGATGGTGGAGGTGAACCGGGCTCTGTACATGGACGAGTCCACGTCGGCGCCACTGCCGAATTTCGGCGAGGTCGCCGCGCAGATCGGGCGTTGTTGCGTGCAGGCGGTCTTCCAGTTCGGCGCCAACAGCCGACATCCCGCGTAGGCACGGCCTTGGCATGGTCCCGACGCCTGCAGCCTGCAAGCATCCACGGCAACACCGCCCAGCAGGAACGGCCTTGCCAGGCCATCTTGTGCGACGAACTCACCTGGTGAGCCTGGGTGCACAGTCACTTCAGTTGCCATGCCGCCAGCATCCAGAGTGGGGCCGACGCCCACGCCAACCTGCCCTCCCGGGCAAGGTGGACACGCGACAGCGGATGCGGCCCTTCAAGGGCAATCCAGCGGGAGCAGCGTCGGCCCTCCCAGATAGGAGGGCTTTTTCTTGTCTGAATCGAGCATCGACCCCGGCACCGCGCAGGCCTACCGCGAGACCGGGTACCGGGTGCTCGGCGACGCGCCGTTCACGCTGCGGGTGGGCCAGGTCAGCCCCGCGCTGGCCGCCGCCCACCGGTGCCACCGGGTGGACTGCAGCGCCTGCATCATCGCCTGCAATACCTTCAGCCAGGCTCTCGACGACAGCGCCAATGCCGAGCGACATGCCGCGCTGGGACGCGAACTCGGCCGGCGCAGCCTGGCCATTTCAGATCGGCAGAGCTGGCGACGCTGAGCGACTGCACAGCCCGGGCCTTGCAGCTTGACGCCGCCGAACTCAGGTCCTGGGTCGGCCCGGCGTTCGATACTCCATTCCTGGAGAAATGGCTGACGGCGCCGCGTTCTTGGGCCGGCAGCGCCGCCCGCGCATCGACGCCAACGGCCTGCAGCAATGCCCCGACCTCGGTCTAGCGCCCAGCGGCGCCGGCTCAGCCGCCCGGGATCGGTGCCGTCACCAGGTTGCGCTCGGGCTTGGGCGACAGGCTGATCACGCCGTCATGGACCAGCGCGTCGAACTGCGCCTGCGACAGCCCGGCATGGCGCTGCAGCACCTGCCAGCTGTGCTCGCCCAGCAGCGGCGCGGGCTGGCGGGCGCCCAGGCGCTGGTCGCTCTGCAGGATGGCCACGCCGGCCTGGCGCTGCGGGCCGGACAGCGCGCGGTCCAGGTCGATGTAGAAGTCGGCGCTGGCCAGGTGGGCGTTGGCCGCCAGGTGCTGCGCATGCTGCAGGCCCGCGGCCATCACGCCCGCAGCCTGCAGCCTTGCGGCGGCCTGTTCGGGCGGGTGCTGGCGGCTCCAGGCCGAGATGGCCGCGTCGATCTCGTCTTCGCGGGCCTGGCGGCCTGCCAGGCTGCCCAGCGCCGCATCATGTGCCCATTCGGGGCGGCCCAGCACCTGGGCCAGCGCGGCAAAGGCCTCGGCGCTGTCGACGGCCAGCGCCAGCCACTGGTCGACGCCGGCGGCCGGGTACAGGCCATGCGGCGCCAGGCTGGCGCGGCGGTTGGCGTTGCGCAGCGGCGCGTCCGGCGCCACCTGGTGGGCCAGCAGGCCGGGTGTCGTCAGCTGCAGCATGGCCTCGACCATGCTGAGGTTGACGTACTGGCCGGCGCCGCTGCGCTTGCGGTGCACCAGCGCCGTCAACAGCGCCGCGCAGCCGTAGAGCCCGCCCACCGGGTCGCCATGGGCCAGGTGGGTCATCGTCGGCGCCGTGCCGGCCACGCCGGTCATGCTGGGCAGGCCGCAGCCCTGCTCCAGCGTGGAGCCGTAGGCACGGGTGTCCGACCAGGCGTTGCCGGTGCCGAAGGCCGACATCGAGACCATCACCAGGTCGGGACGGGCCTGCACCAGTTGCGCGAAATCGAGACCGAACTTGGCCATCACGCCGGCGGCCTGGTTCTCGACCACCGCGTCGGCGCCGGCCACCAGGCGCAGCGCCAGGTCGCGGCCGGCCGGCGTGGTCAGGTCGAGGCTGACGCCGCGCTTGCCCCGGTTGAGGCCGCAGAAGATGGTGGCCAGTTCAAATTGTCGGCCCTCGATGAACTCGGGCGTCCAGTTCATGCCGCGCCACCAGTCGGGGTAGCGTCCGGCCTCGATCTTCAACACCTCGGCGCCCAGGTCGGCCATCAGCCGGCTGGCCAGCGGACCGGCCCAGCCCATGGCGAAATCGACCAGCACGATGCCTTGCAGCGGGGGCTCGGTGGCGGTGGGCGAGGCCGCAGCGTCGGTGGCGCGCGGCGCCGCAGCCGCCAGGCTGGTGTCCGGTTCGGGCGCCGGCGCAGTTGCCAGGGGCGGCTCCAGCCGGGTGCGTATCGGCGTGGCGGTCAGGCCGAACGGCGTGCGCGGCACCAGCACCCGCTGGCCCCCGCTGCGCAACTCGGCCAGCGACTGGCGGTCCTCGAATATCGGGTGCGACAGGATGCCGGCCGCGTCGGGCACCACCACGATGGGCACCCGGTGCTGCCGGCCTATGGCTGCCCATTCGTCGGCGGTCCTGGCCGCCAGGGCCTGGCACAGCACCGCCTCCACCTCGTCCAGCCGTCCGAAGCGAAGCTCGCGCGTGGCCAGGCCTTCGTCCCTTGACTGCGCCTCCAGCCCCAAGGCCCGGCACAGGCCGCGCCACTGGTCGGGCGTGGCCACGGTGATGCCGACCCAACCCGACTGGCAGGGGTAGATGCCTACCGGGCTGTTGGGCGCGAAGCGGTTGATTCCGCAGCGCTTCATCGGCAAGCCATCCTTGTCGAAGAAGTACATGTGCATCTCGGCCATCACCAGGTTGGCTTCGAGTATGGAGACGGCCAGTCGGCGCGGCGAGTTGGCGGGCTGGCGTGACGCGCCCAGCAAGGCCGCGCAGGCGGCGATATAGGCGGTGACGCCGCCCAGCGTGGTGGCCTGGCGGTCGCCGGCGGCCAGCGGGGGCCCGTCCACCGCGCCGGCCATCTGCGGCATGCCGGTCAGGGCCTGGACGACCAGGTCGCTGCCGCGCCAGTGCCGGTAGTCGCCCCGCGGGCCGAACCACGACAGGTCTATGCTGGCCAGCCGGGGCGTTGTCAGCAGCGCCGTGGCGCCGGCTTCTCCGCCAGCCGACCCGTCCACGGCCTCGCCCAGGATCACCAGGTCGGCTTGCCGGCTCGAGGCCTGCAGTGCTGCCAGGTCCGCCAGCGCCGGCAACTGCAGCTTGCCAGCGCCCAGGTAGTCCGCATAGGCCTGTTCGGCGGGCGTGTCGGCGCGAACGATGCCGGCCAGCCTGTGGCGATCGTCCAGCGCGGTGACGCGCACGGTGGCGCCGGCGTCGGCCAGCAGCCGGCCGCAATAGGCGCCGGCAGCGCCGCCGCCTATCTCCAGCACCTGGATGCCGGCCAGCGGCAGGGGGGTGTCAGTGCTCATCGTGTGGCCTGGGTGCGCTGTGCAGCGTCATGGGTTGGAGGGGGCCGGTTCATCGGTCTTCAGCGTCCGGTTTCAGCGTCCGGTGAAGGCCGCGGGACGCTTCTCGACAAAGTGGGCCACGCCTTCCTTGAAGTCCTCGGTGGCGAAGCTGGCCAGCATCTCGCGGTTGCCGACCGCTATCGCCTCGCGCAAGGACTGCTGATCCACCGCCCACAGCTGGCGCTTGATCACCGCCATGGCCCTGGGCGAAACGTTGTCGGCCAGGTCCAGCGCGTAGGCGCGCACCGCGGACATCAGTTCAGCGGCCGGCAGCACCCGGTCGACGAGGCCCAGGCGCAGGGCCTCGTCGGCGTCGAACTTGCGCGCCGACAGCAGCAGGTCCAGCGCCTTGGCCAGGCCCACCAGGCGCGGCAGCGTGTGGCTGATGCCATGCTCGGCGATCAGGCCGCGGCGCGCAAAAGCGGTGGTGAACTTGGCGCCGGCCGCCGCGAAGCGCTGATCGCAGTACAGCGCGTAGACCAGACCCAGGCCGGCACAGGCGCCGTTGATCGCCGCGATGATGGGTTTTGGAACGGCCGGAAAGTAGGAGTGCGGGGTCTGGTAGTCGAGGCTGCTGTCCGGGTCGAACGGCGCGGGCTCGGCCTTGGGGTTCTCGGCCGCCAGCGACGCGCCGCCGCTGGCCGTGCCGGCGCTCAGGTTGTCCATGTCGGCACCGGCGCAAAACCCCCGGCCGGCGCCGGTCAGCACGATCACCCGCACGCCGGCATCGTCGGTGGCCCGGCGCACGGCCGCGCGCAGCGCGTCGCCCAGCCCGGCGGTGTAGGCGTTGAGCCGGTCGGGCCGGTTCAGCGTGATCGTGGCGATGCGCTGGGAGACTTCGTAGAGAACGTCGGTGTCGCTCATGGGGTCACTCCATTCAATTCGGCGTAGCGGGCTGTTCCCTCAAGCAGCCGCCACGGAACCGGCTTTGCCGGGCCGCTTGCGTGCCTTGCAGGCCGCGTCGGGCTTGGCAGCCCGACTCCTCGCCAGGCAGACAAGGTCCACTGGACCTTGTCTGTCCGGGCTCGGCCCCCCGGGGGGCGGCGCCGAAGGCGCTTCGGGGGGGATTCAGGGTCTCATCGAGAAACTGGCCTTGCCCGGGGTGCGCAAGGGCTCGGCCAGGTGGGCAAAGTCGACCAGCAGGCGGCGGGTCTGGCGCGGGTCGATGATCTCCTCGACCCAGAACTTCTCGGCGCTGCGAAACGGCGAGCGCAGCGCGTTCAAGCGGGCTTCGATCTGCAGCAACTCGGCCTTGGGGTCGTCCGCGGCCTCGATGTCGGCGCGGTAGGCGGCTTCGATGCCGCCTTCCAGCGGCAGGCTGCCCCAGTAGGCCGACAGCCAGGCATAGCGCAGCGACAGCCGGTTGAAGGGCTTGTGCGCGGCGCCGGCCACGCCGAAGGCGTTGCGCACGATCACCGTGCACCAGGGCACGGTGGTCTGGCTCATCGCCGCCATCGCCCGCACGCCCAGCCGGATGGTGGCGCTGCGCTCGGCCTCCAGGCCGATCATGAAGCCCGGGCAGTCCATCAGGTAGACCACAGGCAGGTGGAAGGTCTCGGCCAGGTCGACGAAGCGGATCACTTTCTGGCAGGTGTCTGAACTCCAGGCGCCACCGTAGTGGTAGGGGTCGCTGGCCAGCAGCAGCACCGGGTGGCCGTCGATGCGGGCCAGGCCGGCGATGATGCTGCGGCCGAAGTGGGCGCCCATCTCGAAGAAGCTGCCGGCGTCGACCACAGACTCGATGATGGGCCGCATCTTGTAGACGCTGCGCCGGTTGCGCGGCACGGCCTTCATCAGGAACTCGTCGGCGCGCTCGGGGTCGTCGCTGCGGGGCAGCACCGGCGGCACGCCGTGCACCGACTGCGGCAGGTAGGACAGGAAGCGCCGGGCCTGCTCGAAGGCCTGTTCCTCGGTCTCGACCATGTTGTCGATGGCGCCGCTCTTGGTCTGGATGTCGGCGCCGCCCAGTTCCTGCTTGCTCAGCGCCTGGCCCAGCCGCGCCACCAGCGGCGGCCCGGCGACGAACATCGCCGAGTTGCGCGTCATCACCGAGAAGTGGCTGGCGGCCAGCCTGGCCGCGCCCAGCCCGGCCACCGAGCCCAGCCCCAGGCCGACCACCGGCACCTCGGCCAGGTTGGCCGTCATCTTGTAGAAGCCGCGCGAGCTCTCACCGATGCCGCCGGGCAGGTTGGAAGCGCCCTTGGTCTCTATGGTCTTGACCGAGCCGCCGCCGCCCGAGCCTTCGATGATGCGCAGTATGGGCAAGCGCAAGTCGCTGGCCATGTCCTCGGCCATCAGCGGCTTGGCGGCGATGGAGGCGTCGGCCGAGCCGCCGCGCACGGTGAAGTCGTCGCCCACCACCACCACCGGTCGGCCGGCGATCTTGCCGCGGCCGAACACGCAGTTGGCCGGCGTGACCTGCGCAATCTGACCCTCGGCGTCGTACTCGCCTATGCCCGACAGCGCGCCCACCTCGTGGAAGCTGCCGTCGTCGAGCAGCTTGGTGATGCGCTCGCGCACGGTCAACCGCCCGGCGTCGTGCTGGCGCTTGACCTTGTCGGCCCCGCCCATCTGATGCGCCATCGCGGTGCGTTTGGCCAGTTCGTCGAGTTCGGGTTGCCAGGTCATGGGGTGGGTCCTTGTGGGGGTGTTCGGTGGGCGCGGCGCCCGGGTGGGCCGCCGCGCGGGGGCGTCAGAGCAGGGCGCTCAAGTCCTGCTTCTTGACCTTGCCGGTGGCCGTCATCGGCAGGCTCGCGACCAGGCGGATCTCGGGCAGCTTGTAGCCCGCCATGCGGTGCTGGCACCAATCGATCAGGCTCTGCACCGCGGTGGCGGCATCGGCCTCGGGTTTCAGCTGCACGAAGGCCACCGGCACCTCGCCGCGCTGCGCGTCGACACGCCCGACCACGCCAGAGCCCAGCACGGCGGGGTGCTGGCCCAGCACGGCCTCGATCTCGGGCGGGAACACGCTCATGCCCTTGACCTTGAGCATCTCCTTGCGCCGGCCCAGGAAGTGCAGAAAGCCTTGCTCGTCGATCAGCCCGATGTCGCCGGTGCGCAGCCAGCCGTCCACCAGCGCCTCGGCCGTGGCTTCGGGCTTGTTCCAGTAGCCCTTGAGCAGCGAGGGCGTGCGCACCAGGATCTCGCCGTCCTCGCCCAGCGGCTTCAAGCCGCCGGTCTCGAAATCGCAGATCTTGAATTCGGTGCCCGGCACCGGCAGGCCGACGAACACCGGCTGGGCGTGCAGGTCGAAGTCGCCGTCCTGGAAGCCGGTGGTGAAGGTGTCGGAGGTGTGGGTCTCGGTCATGCCCCAGGCCGCTTCGGCCAGGATGCCGCCGGTCAGCTGTTGCCAGCGCCGGCGGTAATCGAGGTTGAGCTTCTTGACGAAGGACACCACCCGCACCTGGCGCAGGCTGCTCAAGTCGAACTCGCCGAAGCGCGGGTGATCCATCATCTCGACCGCGCCGTCCACCGGCATCGCCATGCAGGTGACGCGGTAGCGCTGCACCGCCGTCATCACCGCCACCGGGTCCCAGCGCGTCAGCAACACCAGCGTCGCGCCGCAAAACACCGGGAAGACCAGGCCCAGGTTCTCGCCGGCGATCCAGAACTGCGGGAAGAAGCTGAGGAACACCGTGTCGTCAGCCCGCTCCAGCGCGATGCCGAAGTTCGACGCCGCGGTGTAGAGCATGTCGCGCTGGGTGTGGATGCAGCCCTTGGGCAGGCCGGTGGTGCCGCCGGTGTAGTTCAGCGCGGCGATGTCGTCCAGGCCGGGCCGGTGGGCGGGCGCGGGCGCTGTCTGTGCGGCCAGCGCGGGCATCAGCTCGATCGCGTCGGGGCAGGCGATGCGGGGCGCGCGCATCGCCTCGGGCAGCGGCACGGTGGGCTCTGCCGGCAGCAGGTCGGCGAATCCGGTGACGAAGACCTGCCGCAGCGAGGACTCGGCGCGCACCTCGCGCACCACTGGCATCAACTCGTCCAGCGCCACCAGGGCCAGCGCGCCGGTGTCGGTCAGCTCATGGGCCAGCTCGAAGGCGCGCGACATCGGGCTGACCGGCACATGCACCGCGCCCAGCTTGAGGATGCCGAAGAAGACGAGGTGGTATTGCGGCAGGTTGGGCAGGAACACCGCCACCCGGTCGCCGGGGCCTATGCCGTGGGCGGCCAGCAGCGCGGCGAAGCGGTCGCTGGCGGCGTCGAGTTCGGCGTAGCTCAGCGTGTGGCCGTAGTGGATCACCGCTGGTTTGTCCGGCTGCAAGCGGGCCCAGGTGCGCAGGTATTCGGTCACCGACTGTTCGCCGTGCGGGTAGTGCGGCGCGGTGTTGGCGCCGGCCGGCCAGGCCTTGTTCCACAGGCTGTGCAGCGTGGCGAGGTAGGTGGATTCGTCGGTGGGCTTGTCGGCTTGTTCGGTCATGGGCAAGAACCTCTCAGCGTTTCGTCGTGGGTTCCAGCGCCACGCGCAGCGACTCGCCCAGCGTGTTGAAGGCCAGCGCGGTCAGCAAGATGGCCAGCCCGGGGGCGACCATCTGCTCGGGCGCCAGCTCCATGTTCTGGTAGGCGCGCGCCAGCATCGAGCCCCAGCTGGGATCGGGCGGCTGTATGCCCAGGCCCAGGAAGCTCAAGGACGCCTCGGCCAGCAGCGCGGCGGCCAGCAGCAGCGTGACCTGCACGATCACCGGCTGCACGGTGTTGGGCAGCACATGGCGCCACAGGATGCGCGCGGTGGACGCGCCAAAGCAGCGCGAGGCATCGACGTACAGCTCCTGGCGCACCACCAGCGCTCTTGCGCGCACCAGGCGCGCGAGCTGCGGCGAGAACACGATGCCGACCGCGATCATGCCGTTGGTCAGGCCTATGCCCAGCGCCCCGGTGACGGCGATCGCCAGCACGATGGACGGGAAGGACAGCAACGCGTCGATGAATCGGCTGATCGCGTCGTCTACCCAGCCGCCCAGGAAGCCCGCCAGCAGGCCCACCGGCAGGCCCAGCAAGATGGCGATGCCCACCGCCAGCGCGCTGGCGTAGAGCGTGGCCGCCGCGCCGTGCACCATGCGGCTGAACACGTCGCGGCCCAGGTCGTCGGTGCCCATCAGGTGCAGTGCCGACGGGCTGGCCAGGGTGTTGTCGACGTCTTGCGCGGTGACCGGGTAGGGGGCCAGCCAGGGCGCGCACAAGGCCAGCAGCACCAGCGCGAGCAGGAAGGCCAGGCTGATGGCGGCGCGCAAGTCGCGGCGCAGCCAGGCGAACAGTCGTGATCTCGTCATGTGATGCGCGGGTCGAGGACGCTGTAGAGCAGGTCGGCGGCCAGGTTGACCGTGATCACCACCAGCACCATCACGAACACCACGCCTTGGACGACAGGCAGGTCACGGGTCAGCGCGGCGTTGACGATCAGGTTGCCCATGCCGGGGATGGCGAACACCGCCTCGACCACCACGGTGGCGGCCAGCATGCGGTTGAACAGCAGCGTGGCCACCGTCAGCAGGTTGACGCCGGCGTTTTTCAGGCCGTGTTTCCACAGGATGACGCCGGCGCTCAGGCCTTTGGCGCGCAGCGTGCGCACCTGCGGCGACGCCAGGATCTCCACCAGCGAGCTGCGCAGTTGGCGCGAGACCTCAGCCACGCCGCCGGCGGCCAGCGCCAGCGCCGGCAGGATGGCATGGTGCAGCGCGCGCGGAATACTCTCCTGCAGCGCCACCGCACCGGTGGCCGGGAACCAGCCGAAGTGCAGCGCGCCCCAAGCCACCAGGATCATCGCCAGCCAGAAGTTGGGCACCGCGATGCCCAGCGAGGCCACCGAGGTGACCACCCGGTCGCGCAGACCGTCGGGCCGGCTGGCGGCCAGCAGGCCCAGCGGCACGCCCAGGCCCAGCGCCACGCCCATCGCCAGCACGACGATCAGCAGGGTGTTGGGAAAGGCCCGGGCGATCGAGGTGGCCACCGGCTCGCCGTTGGCCAGCGACTTGGACAGATCGCCCTGCACCGCGTGCGCCAGCCAGCTGCCGTACTGCACCAGAAAGGGCCGGTCCAGGCCGTACAGCGCGCGGATCTCGGTGATGCGCTGCTCGGTGGCGTTCTCGCCGGCCAGCGTGATCGCGATGTCGCCCGGCATCAGCTTGAGCAGGCCGAACACCACGAAGGTGGCCAGCACCAGCACCGGCAACGCCTGCAGCAGGCGGCGCCGGATCACGCGCAGGCGGGCGGACGCGAGCATCGCTTAATCAGCCCTGCAAGGAAATGAATTCGTATTTCGGCTTGCCCAGCAGGTTGGGCTTGTAGCCCTTGACCTTCTGCGACGCCGCGTCCAGCTCGTACTGGAAGGCCAGCGGCGCCACCAGGGCCTGCTCCATCACGATGCGCTGCAGGCGCCAGAAGATCAGCTTGCGGCCTTCGATGCGCTCGGCCACCCGGCTTTCGGCCAGCAGGTCGGCCAGCTCCTTGCCGGTGTCCACCCGGCCGGCGTTGAAGTAGGCGTCCTTGCTGTACATCAGGCTGTAGGTCATGCTGGGGTCGGGCCGTCCGGTCCAGGCCGACAGCAGCATGTCGAACTTCTTCTCGGTGCCGAAGAACTGGCCGCTGATCTCGGGGATGGTGCCGGTGATGAACTTCAGCCGGATGCCCACCTTGCGCAGCTGCTCGCCGACGATCTCGCTGCGGCGCACCGAGTCCTGGTCGGTGTAGCTGCCCACCGTCAAATCGATGCCGTCTTTGAAGCCAGCCTCGGCCAGCAGCGCGCGCGCCTTGTCGAGGTTGTGCGGGTAGAGGCCGACCAGGGTTTCATCAAAAGCCCAGTGGGTCTTGGGCAGGTTCATGTAGGCGGGCTCGCCCACGCCCGCCAGCGAGGCCTTGACGAAGGCGTTGCGGTCGAGCGCGAAGTTGATCGCCTGGCGCACTTTCAGGTTGTCCAGCGGCTTCCTGGCCAGGTTGAAGTAGAGCTGCAGGCAGTACAGCGTCGGGCCGGTCACCTTTTGCAGGTTCTTCGCCTTGTCGATCAGCGGCATCAGCCGCGGCGGCACCTGGTAGGCAAAGTCGTTCTGCCCGGCCACCACCGCGCGCAGGCCGGTGGCCAGCTCCGGGATGATGGAGAACTCGATGCCGTCGACGAAGCCGCGGTCGGCGCGCCAGTACTTGTCGGCCCGGGTGACGACGATCTTCTCGTTGGCCGACCAACTGACGAACTTCCACGGCCCAGCGCCCACCGGCTTGCGGTCATGCTCGGCGCCCAGCGCCTGCACTGCCTTGGGCGAGGCCATCATGCCGGCGCGGTCGGACAGGATGGCGGGCAGGGCGGTGTCGGGCCGCGCCAGCTTGATGGTGACCTGCAGCGGGCCGCTGACGTCGACCTGCGCCACGTTCTGCAGGTCGGCCTTGATGTTGGAGCGGGCGTCCTGCCGGCCGCGGTCCAGGTTGAACTTCACTGCCGCGGCGTCCAGCGGCGTGCCGTCGTGGAAGCTGATGCCGGGCTTGATGTCGAGCACCATGGTGCGCGGGTCGGGGAAGTTGAAGCTGGCCAGTCCGGGTTTGGTCTTGAGCGTGTCGTAGTCCCATTCGACCAGCGTGTCGTAGATCGTCCACAGGAAACTGTGGTCGGTGCCGGCGCCACCGGTGGCCGGGTCCAGGCTGGACGGGTTGGCGCTGGCCGAGACCTTGAGCACGCCGCCGCGCTTGGCTGCGGTGGCTTGCGCCCAGGCAGCGCCGCCGGTGGCCAGCGTGCCGGCGGCGGCACCCGCCATCACCATCAGGTCGCGCCGCGTCAGGCCGGTCGTGGGCAGGTGCGCGTCGCGTTCGTCTTGTGCGTCGGTCATCGTTGTCTCCTTCTGGGGGGGGGTGGATGGACAGCCAGTCCGTCTCAGGCGGGGTGCTGTTTCAGCGGGCGAGGTGGCGGGCCGTCGCGAGTCGAAAAGTGGCAAGCCACCCAATGCGCCGGTCGCAGCTCGCGCCATTCGGGCACTTCCGCCGCGCAGCGCGGCTGCGCGCTGGCGCAGCGGGTGCGGAATCGGCAACCCGAGGGTGGGTTGATCGGGCTGGGGATTTCGCCTTCCAGCACGATGCGCTGGCGCTGGGCGCGCAGGTGCGACGGCAGCGGCAGCGGGTCGGCCGACATCAGCGCTTCGGTGTAGGGGTGCAGCGGACGCTCGCCCACCTCGCGGGTGGGGCCCAGCTCCATCAACCGCCCCAGGTAGGTGACGGCGATGCGGTCGCTGACATGCGCCACCACCGACAGGTCGTGGGTGATGAAGACATAGGTCAGGCCGAACTCGCGCTGCAGGTCGGCAAACAGGTTGAGCACGTCGCCGCGTATCGACACGTCGAGCGCGGCCACCACCTCGTCGCAGACGATCAGCTTGGGCCGCAGCGTCAGCACGCGGGCGATGTTGATGCGCTGCTTCTGCCCGCCCGACAGCATGTGCGGGTAGCGCTGGGCGTATTCGGGCGCGATGCCCACGCGGGCCAGGGCGTCCAGAGCGCGCTGCTCGCGTTCGGCGCGGTCCATGCCGCCGGCGATCTCCAAGGGCTCGCAGACGCTGGCCAGCACGCGCTGGCGCGGATTGAGCGCGGCATGCGGGTCCTGGAACACGATCTGGTAGTCGCGCCGGTGCTGGCGCAGCGCGCCCGCGCCCAGGCCACGCGGGTCGACCCCGTCGTGCAGGATCTGGCCCTGGCTGGGCGCCAGCAACGAGACCAGCGCGCGGCCCAGCGTGGTCTTGCCCGAGCCCGATTCGCCGATGATGCCGAAGGTCTCGCCAGGCATCACGTCGAAGCTGATGCCGTCGACCGCCTTGACGGTCTCAGCCCGGTCCTGCGTGGCGAAGCGGATGTGCAGGTCGCGCACGCTGACGAGCGGCTGTGCCGGGCTGCTCATGCCACTGCGCCCGGCAGATCGAGTTCGGCGGCGCGGCCGCAGCGCGCCAGATGGCCAGGCGTCACCTCGGCGGCCACTTGCTCGCGGCTGCAGGCCGCAACAGCATGGTCGCAGCGGGCGCGGAAGCGGCAGCCTGCCGGCATCTCGCTGGGCGACGGCACGCGGCCGCGTATCGACGGCAGCGCCTCGCGGTGGCGGGCCAGCCGCGGCAAGGAGCGCAGCAGTCCTGATGTGTAGGGGTGGCGCGGGCGCATCAGCGCGGCGTCGACCGGCGCGTCTTCGACGATCTCGCCGGCGTACATCGTCAGCATCCGGGTGCAGACCTCGGCCACCACGCCCAGGTCATGGGTGATGAACATCAGTGCCGTGCCGGCGCGCTCGCTCAGCTCACGCAGCAGGTCGGTGATCTGGGCCTGCACGGTGACATCGAGCGCGGTGGTCGGTTCGTCGGCGATCAGCAGCTTGGGCTCGCAGATCAGCGCCATCGCGATCATCACGCGCTGGCGCATGCCGCCAGAGAACTGGTGCGGGTACTCGTCGTGGCGACGCGCCGGCAGCGGGATGCCCACCCGCGCCAGCGCATCGATGGCGCGCTCGCGCGCCTCGGCGCGGCTGACCGGAAAATGCGTCCGGTAGGCCTCGGCAATCTGCTCGCCAACGCTGAACACCGGGTCGAGCGCGGTCATCGGCTCCTGGAAGATCATCGCGATATCGCGGCCGCGTATCGCCCGCATCCGCGGCTCGGCCAGGCGGGCCAGGTCCTGGCCCTCGAACAGGATCTGGCCGTCGATATGGCTGTGCCGCTCGGGCAGCAGGCGCAGCACGGCCAGGCCGGTCACCGTCTTGCCGCAGCCGCTCTCGCCCACCACGCCCAGCCGCTCGCCGGGCGCAATGGAAAAGTTGAGCTTGCGCGTGACCGCCAGCCGACCCGCGCTGGTGTGAAACGAGATCGACAGGTCGCGCACCTCAAGCATGGGCGGCGTCCCCCAGGGCGATCACGGCGCGGCTGGGCCAACCCGGTGCATCGCGACGGTTCGCTGCCCGCGACATCAGTACACCTGCTGTCGAAAGGGGTCGATCGGGTCGGTGCCCGGGCGCGCCATGTAGTGCAGCACCTCGTCCCGCGTCTCGGTCATGATCCTGCGCATCAAGGCCTCGGCGGCATCGGCCTGGCCGGCGCGGATCGCGACCAGCAAGTCCTCGTAGGCGTGGAAGGTGTCGGCGCGCCTAACCGGGCGCACATAGTCAGGCGGCTGCGGCGTGACCCACAGCATGCGCCACAGCGCATCGTGCGGCAGGTCGCGGTAAGTCGCCTGTATCACCTTGACGCTGGCGCAGGCCTGCAGCAGGCCGATCGCGACACGGCCGGTGGCCTGGGCGAAGTCGAGCAGCGATGGCTGGTCCTGCGCGGCCAGACGGCGCAACTGGTCCAGGCGCGGATCGACACTGACCAAGCCGGACTTGTCCGGGTTGTGGGCCAGGTAGCGCACCGCCAGCGACAGCAGCGCACAGCGGACGTTGAAAATGTCGGCCACGTCGTTGAGTGCCAGCTCGATCACGTAGGCGCCACGACGCGGCCGGATCTCGACCAGGCCTTGACGTTCCAGGATGCGCAGCGCATCGCGCACCGGGCCGCGGCTGAGCGAATACTGCTCGGCCACCGCCTGCTCACCGATGCGCTCGCCGGGCGCGTAGCGGCCCTGCAGGATGGCCTGTCCCAACTGCTTGGCGATCTGCTCGCCAGTGGTCGCCGTGCTCAGTTTGCGACTGCTGCGCACGGCCTTGGCGGCTGCGGTCGGGGGGGCGCTGGCGGGGCGTGTCATGGGGGCTGGGGTGGCTTGTCGGTCCATTCTAGAAAGGCGACGGGCGCTCTGGGTCTGTCATTTGTTAACAATTTACGGGGGCTTTCCCGTAGCCCGCTGCAGGCCATTGGCGGGTACCTTAGCGCCACGGCTGCCGTGCCTGCACGCTGCCCTCGCACGCTGTTGCCTGGCGCGGCGCCGCTGACCGGGTGCGCCGCCAGGCGGCGGCCAACCCCCTTTTCTTGATGGAGAACACGATGGCGCTGCACCGACTCGAATCGCTGGTGACCGGCACGGTCTGGAAAGTCGAACGCCAGGTCGGCGACCAGGTCGCCGCCGGCGACACCGTCCTGATCCTCGAGTCGATGAAGATGGAGATCCCCATCGAAGCACCGGCGTCCGGCGTGCTGAGGGAAATGCGGGTGATCGAGGGCGAGAGCGTCGACGAAGGCCAGTTGCTGGCGCTGCTGTTCCAGGGCTGACACTCAGGCGGTGCCCGGGCCGGCGCCGACAATGCCAGGGCCATGGACCCGGGTGACCTCGGCGTGCAGCACAGTGCCGAGACCGCGTCGCCGCCGGGGCCTTGCCTGTCTTCGTCGCCCGCGACCTGAGCGAGATCTAGCGCAGCGGCGAGGTCGATTTGGTGGCGCTGACCGGGGTGTCGCTGGACATCGCGCGCGGCGGAATCGTCGTCCTGCTCGGGCCCTCGGGCAGCGGCGAGTCCAGCTTGCGCCTTCAGCGCCCTTCCACAGGCGCGGTCGATGGCAAGGTCAGCGCCAGGCTCAGGGACAGGCTGTCGTCCTCGTGCTGGTCGGCGTCGGGCGTCAAGCCCAGGTCCCTGGCCAGCGCCAGCATCCGGCTGTTCTGCCTGAGCACCGTGGCGTGCAGCCACTGCGTGCCGCGCCCGCGCAGGTAGTCGATCATCTTGCCCATCAGTCGCTGGCCCAGCCCACTGCCCTTCAGGTCGGAGCGGATCACGATGCCGATCTCAGCGCCGATGTTGTTCGGGTCGGTCATCGCGCGCACCACGCCCAGCGTCTCCTCGGGGCCCGCCAGCCCTTCGGCCAGCGGCGCGGTGGCGACGAAGGCCATCTCGCGCTCGTAGTCGATCTGGGTCAGGCGCGCCAGCTCGGTGCGGGCGATGCTCTTGCGGCTGTAGAACACCCGCATCCGGATGTCCATCGGGTCGAGCTGGGCCAGAAAGGCCAGGTGCTGTGCCTCGTCCTCGGGCCGTATCGGGCGCAGTGTCAGCGTCCGGCCCTGCCAGGCCAGCGTCTCGATCAGTTCGCTCGGGTAGGGCCGGATCGCGAAGGCCCTGGCCCCGCCCGGCGCCGCGGCGCTGACACGGATGCGCGCGTCCAGCGCCAGCACGCCGCCGGCGTCGGCCAGCAGCGGGTTGATGTCGAGCTCGGTGATCTGCGGCAGGTCGGCCAGCAACTGCGACACCGCGCAGAGCACGCCGTGCAGCGCGGCCGAGTCGGCCGGCGGCACGTCGCGCCAGCCGGCCAGCAGCCGCGCCACCCTTGTCCGCGCCACCAGCGCGCGGGCCAGCGGGATGTTCAGCGGCGGCAGCGCCACCGCCCGGTCGGCCACCACCTCGACCGCGGTGCCGCCCTGTCCGAACAGGATCACCGGGCCGAACAGCGGGTCGAGGTGGGCGCCGACGATCAACTCCAGCGCGCCCGGCCGGTGCACCATGGCCTGGACCGTGAAGCCGTCGATGCGTGCGGCTGGCCGCCTCGCGCGCACCCGCGCCAGCATCGCCGTGGCGGCCGCCCGCACCGCCGCGTCGTCGTCGAGGTCGAGCGCGACGCCGCCGACGTCGCTCTTGTGGCTGATCTGCGGTGACAGGATCTTCAGCACCACCGGGTAGCCCAGCGCCAGCGCGGCCTGGGCGGCGGCGTCGGCGGTGGCGGCGACGACCCGGGTGCCGACCACCGGTACGCCGCAGGCCTCGAGCAAGGCCTTGGCCTCGGGCTCGCTGAGCCATTCGCGGCCCTGCGCCAGCGCGCCGGCGATCACGGCCTGGGCGCGGGCCAGATCGGGTGTCGGACCGGCCGGTGACGTCGCGGTCCGCGCCGGCGGCGCCTCCAGCAACTGGGCCTGGTTGCGCCGGTAGTCGAGCAGCATGCCGAAGGCGTGCACCGCTTCTTCCGGCGTGTCGTGGCAGGCGATGCCGGCATCGTGGAACAGGCTGCGGGCCTGGCGCACCGCGGCGTCGCCCAGCCAGCAGCCGAGCAGGCGATCGGCCGCGCCGGGCTGGGCCGCGATCACCGGCAGCAGCGCGCTGGCGATCTCGGTGCTGGGCACGATCGCCGTGGGTGCGTGCATGAACAGCAGCGTGCCGGTGGCCGGTTCGGTCAGCAGCGTGCGCAGCGTGTGCGCGTAGCGCTGCACCGGCGCGTCGCCGATGATGTCGACCGGGTTGGCGTGCGACCAGTTCGGCGGCAGACCGGCGTCCAGTGCCGCCAGCGTGGCTGGCGACAGTGTGGTCAGGCGTATGCCGGCCTCGGCCGCCGCGTCGGCCGCCATCACGCCGGCGCCGCCGCCGTTGGTCACCAGGGTCAGGCTGTCGAACTCGCTGCCGTCCTCGCCTGACCCACTGCCGGCGGCCCGGCCGCGGAAGTGGGTCAGGGTCTCGGCAGCGGTGAACAGGTCGGCCAGGCTGGCCACCCGCAGCATGCCGGCGCGGCGGATCGCGGCGTCGAAGACGATGTCGTTGCCGGCCAGCGCGCCGGTGTGTGAGGCCGCGGCGCGCTGGCCCGCGCTGGTGCGGCCGGCCTTGACGACGATCACCGGCTTGTTGCGCGCCGCCGCGCGGGCTGCCGACATGAACTTGCGCGGCGCCTCGATGCTCTCGATGTAGAGCAGGATCGCGCGGGTGGCGGCGTCGTTGGCCAGGTAGTCCAGCAAGTCGCCGAAGTCGACGTCGGCATGCTCGCCCAGGGACACCACTTGCGAGAAGCCGATGCCGCGGCCCTGCGCCCAGTCCAGCATCGCGGTCACCAGCGCGCCCGACTGCGAGACGAAGGCCAGCCTGCCGGCTCGTGCCGCGGCCTGCGCAAAACTCGCGTTCAAGCCGATGTGCGGCGCCAGCAGGCCCAGGCCGTTGGGCCCCAGGATGCGCAGCAGGTGAGGGCGGGCGGCGTCCAGCATGGCCTGCTTCTGCGCCGCATCCAGCCCGGCGGTCAGCACGATCGCGGCGCGCGTACCGCGGGCGGCCAGCGCGCTGATCAGCCCCGGCACGCTGGCCGGCGGGGTGCAGATCAGCGCCAGATCGGGTGCGGCCGGTAGCCGCGCCACGTCGGCCCAGACCGGTTCGCCGTCGAGCGCGGCGTACTTGGGGTTGACGGCGTAGCGCGCGCCCGCGAAACCGCCCTGGCGCAAGTTGCGCCAGACCGTCGCGCCGACGCTGGCCGGGCGCTGGCTGGCGCCGATCACGGCCACCGAATGCGGGTCGAACATCGAGTCGAGGTGGCGAATGCTCATGGCGGGCGTTGAAGGTCCTGAGGGGTCTACTGGGGGCCGGCCCAAGGGCCTGTGCCTGCGGCCGGAACCGGTGTCTGGTCGCGATGTCAGTCCCCCCGACCCCGCGATGCAGTCGTCCGGGTCTGAAGCCGGTGCCGGACACTCCCTGCACTGCGTTACGATGCCCACCGATGTTCGGGTATAGTCGAATTGCTTCGCTTGTGTTGTGTCAAGCCGGCAGGGTTGGCCTGATCGAGCCGATGCCGTCTTCAGACCGCTATTCCCTACCGCTGTCTGCGCCGAGGCTGGTAGGTAGTGCCAGGCCGAAAACCCCGCTTTTTGAGCGATCCATCCTGCTGACTCAGTCGCAATGACGCAGACGCAACACTGACTGTGGCATTTCGGGAGTCACATGGCGTCTCTGAGGCGCAATTGCCGCCATTTCGCCATAGTGCAGACGAGTCCAATTCTTCCGCAGGGTCTGCGGCAACAAAAAACAGAGACTGGCCCGTCGATCCGGCCCACCATCGCGTCGCCAGCTGCGGGCTAGGACATCGTCTTGGCACGCACGCCGCAACGCATTGGCTGCGTCCGATCGGCAAATGCCTTTCCCGAACTCACGACGCCTGCGAGGTGTTGCCCAGCCGATCACCGCCTGTGATTTGACCCCGACGCCAATACTGATTCGAACTTGCCAATGATGTCAGCGGCCAATGCGCAACTGAGATCGTTCTTGATCACTTCTTCCCAGCCAAGGCAGGCCAGCGCGACGGTGCGCGGCACTGGCTTGGAGCCGCTGCGGTAGTAGGCGAGCATGCGGCGGGAAACGCCCAGCGCGACCGCCGCCGCGTCAATGGTTAGGTCGTTCCTGGCCATCCAATTCCAAATGAACTCATGCGATACGCCGCCTGCCTGCTCAATGGCTCGCGCGCGAAGATTGTCGGCAGCCAACTCCAAGTCGTCGTCGTTAGCCCAGATCACCGAGGCGCCATGGTCACCGACCTTCGCCGAACTGAATACCTCGGGATCTTTCAGCCGCTCCAGGGTGGGGTGCTTCAGGATCGTGTCTACCAGACTGACTTCGAACTGTCCGCCATCAACATAGCTCAGCAGCAAGCTGGCCGTTGGCGTTGTCTTGACGCTAGCCAGCGTGAATTGTTTTGGCCTCATCGGTTCAGTTCCTTCCACTTGGTAGTCAACAGAGCCACGTTCTGGCCGGCCCAAGCCAGCGCCTCCTTCAACACAGCCGGTCGCACCGAGCCGTCAATCACCAGCAGGGATGCCAGGTCGACCAGCGCTTCGGAACCGTCGTTGGCCAGAACATGGAAGTGCGGTGGGTTGTGGTTGCCGGCGTACATGGTGAGCTTGGACTTCGGGAGGCGAACCAGAGTTGCCATACGGCATTGTAGTGCAATGGTTGCACCATGCGCCGGTCGGCTTGTGCCGGTCGGGCGCGCGATCTCGACGCCGGAAAGCTGACCCTCAAACTGAGGTGCCCGATAGCCGACTTCCGCGGTCGGCAGCGGACGACCCATTGCTGCCCGCGGCCGATTTCGGAGCAAGCGACCGGTCCACTTTGGAACTTGACCTTGGCAGACACCGCCTAGCAACCCGGAGACGGCGACAGCGGTCATTCGGGCGCGACCGGTGGTCAAAATGTATTCGCTGGGCGCTTTCGGGGCACCGGCATCGTGGGATACAAAGTGCAAGCCGCAGTTGATGCCAAGCACCACTTTATCGTGGTCCATGAGGTCACCAACGTCGGCCACGATCGCAACCAATTGGCGCAAATGGCGAAGCTCGCGAAGGCTGCGACCGGGCAGGACGATCTCATTGCACTGGCGGATCGGAGCTACTGCGAGGGCTACGAGATCCAGGAATCGGAGCCTGCGGGTGTTGCCGTGGTGCTGCCCAAGCCGATGACATCGAACAACGCCGAGAAGAGGCTGTTCGACAAGCGTGACTTCGTCTACGACAACAAGGCTGACCAGTACCGGTGTCCGGCGGGTAGCGTTGCCATCCACCGCATGACGACCGAAGACCCCTGGACGTCCTGCGACATGCAGCCACTCAGGCACCTGGCAGGCCGGCCACAAAGGCATCGACACGCATGCCGGCAGCACGCACGGCCGCCACCAGCCTGGCGTCACCGGCCACCGGACCCCAGAGCTGGGTGTTCACGCAGAACGCGGCCGCCGGATCGGCCGCCGCGCAAAGGGCGTGGGCCAGCGCCTGGTCCATCGCCTGGTCTTGGTACGTGTAGGCGATCTGACCGCGATGCCAGCGCTGCAGGAACGCGAGGAACAACGCGGGCAGCATCGCCACGCTGTCGATGGTCTCGTTGCGCGCCAGCCGCTCGGCGATCGTCGGGCGGATGAAGCCGGGGATCTTCGAGAAGCCGTCCATCGCCACGCGCTGGTTGGTGTCCTGGATCGCGGGGTTGCCGAAGCGGTCGAGCACCACGTCGCGATAGGCGGCCAGGTCGACCGGGCTGGGCGCATCGGGCCGGTGCAGGCAGGGGATCACGTCGTCTGTGACGTAGGCGTAGGCCCAGGCGCGGATGGTCGGCTGGTGCGTGCCCTCGTGGATGTAGGCCATGCCGGCCAGGGTGCCGGCCCAGGCGATGCAGCTGTGCGTGGCGTTGAGCAGGCGGATCTTGGCCTCCTCGTAGGGCTGCACGTCGGCCACCAGTTCCACGCCCACGCGTTCCCAGGCCGGCCGGCCGGCGGCGAAGCGGTCTTCGATCACCCACTGGATGAAGCTCTCACCCATCAACGCGGCGCCGTCGGTCACGCCGGTGGCGGCGAGCAAACGCTGCGCCACGTCGGGCGTGGGCCGCGGCGTGATGCGGTCGACCATCGCGTTGGGGCTGGTAGTGTGCTGCTGCACCCAGCCAGCCAGCGCGTCATCGTCCAGCGCGGCGATGAACTGCAGCAGGCCGCTGCGGGCGCGGTCGCCGTTGTGGCGCAGGTTGTCGCAGTTCAGCAGCGTGACCGGGCCGGCGCCGGCGGCGCGGCGGGCGCGCAGGATGGCGGTGAGCACGCCGTAGACGGTGCTGCCCGGCTGGCCGGCGCGTGCGGCGGCCAGGTCGCGGACGATGTCGAGCGCGAGCAGGTCCAGCCGGTCCTGGGCGTCCAGCGCATAGCCCGCCTCGGTGACGGTGAAGGAGACGATGCGCGTGTCGGCGTCAGTACCGGCGGCCACCAGGTCGGGCAGGCCCGGCGCGAACGGGATGACGCGGGTGATCGCCCGGATCGTCTCGTAGAGGCGCAATCCGGCCGGCGTCACCGTCTCCAGCGTGTAGCGGCCGCCCTGGGCCACCAGCGCGGCGATGGTGTCGGCCATGTCGGGCCGGGTGTTGCCGGCGGTGATCGTCCAAGTGGTGTCGCCGGCATCGTGCAGGCGCTGCAGGTAGACGGCCTGGTGGGCGCGGTGGAAGGAGCCCAGGCCGATGTGGAGGATGGTTGGCATGGCTGGCGGCGCGGGCGTTCAGAGATCGAAGTTCGTGGGCATCAGCACCACATCGCGGATCGTCATGTGGCGGGGGCGGGTCAGCATGAAGAGGATCACCTCGGCCACCTCGGCCGGCTCTACCAGGCTGCCGGCGGCGCGCGCCTCAGCTAGCTTCTCGGCCGGCCAGTCGGCCAGCAGGCCGGTGGCCACCGGCCCGGGTGAGACCGCACCAACCCGCAGGCCATGCTTGAACACCTGGCGCCGCACCGTCTGCACAAAACAGTCGATCGCCCACTTCGAAGCGGCATACACCGGCTCCCATGGCGTGGGGTAGTGCGCCGCCAGCGCACCGGTGACGAGGATGTCGCCCGAGCGCCGCGCGATCATGTGCGGCAGCACGTCGTGCACGTTCTTCATCACCACGTTGATGTTCAGGTTCAGCATGCGGTCGATCGCCGTGGTGTCGGCGTCGACCAGGTCGCCGCCGATGTGGCTGCCCGCGTTGGCATGGAAGATGTCGAGCCGTCCGGTCGCATCCAGGATGCGAGGCATCAGCGTGGCGCAGGCGGTGGGGTCGAGCAGGTCCAGCACCAGCGGGATGGCGGCATCGCCACGCTGTACGCACAGGGCATCCAGTGCGGCGGCGTCGCGGTCGACCAGCACCACGCGGGCGCCGGCGGCCAGCATCGCCTCGGCGCTGGCGCGGCCGATGCCCGAGGCGGCGCCGGTGACGGCGGCAACCTGGCCATGAAGAGGGGTTGTCATGCGAGGGCTCCGGGAGATGAACGACCGGGTCTCAGGCCGCGACGACCTGGACCCGGTGCTCGCAGAAATGGAAGGCGACCTGCTGCAGATTCAGCCCGGCCGGATCGCCTGCGCGGCGCGGTGTGGGTGTTCCGTGCCGCAACGATCTGCACGCCGGCCCTGGCTCCCGGTACGCTGGCGTAGACCAGCGTGTTGGCGCCCAGCGACTCGACCAGTTCGACCTGGCCGGTCAGGCGTCCTTCACCGGCCGACCGGACCACGACGTCCTCGGGCCGCACGCCGATGACGGCGTCCTGCGGCGCGGGCCGCTGCATCAGGGCGCTGACTGCCGGCAATGCCGCGGTGTCGATCAGGCTCATCTGCGGCGTGCCGATGAACTGCGCGACGAACTGGTTGGCCGGCCAGTCGTGTGCACCAGTGGCAACCCCACCTGCTCGATGCGGCCATCGCGCAGCACCACCACGCGGTCGGCCAGCGTCATCGCCTCGCCCTGGTCGTGGATGACATGAATTGTGGTCGCACCCAATTCCCGGTGCAACTTGGCGCTCTCGACCTGCGTCTGGCCACGCAGTGTGGCAACCAGGTTCGACAGTGGCTCGTCGAACAGGAAGACCTTGGCCGTGCGCACGATCGCGCGGCCGACGGCCACCCGCTGGCTGCTGGAGCAGGGTGTGCGCCTGACCGGCACCGACGCCTGGAACTGGGATGCACCCTTCGTGCACACCGCGAAGAAGTACGCCGAATCGGGCGACGCCGGTCTGATCTGGGAGGGCCACAAGGCCGGCCGCGACATCGGCTATTGCCACCTGGAGAAGCTGCACAACCTGGAGGCGTTGCCCGGTGACGGCTTCTTCATCAGCTGCTTCCAGCACAAGATACGCGGGGCATCAGCTGGCTGGACTCGGGCGGCGGCGATCTTCGACGACCGGCTGCCGCCACAGCGGGTCTGAAGCCGAGTTGGGCATCGGCCAGGCTGGTTGGACCGGACCCCTACTGAAGGCGCTGGCGGTGCGCGTCAGGCACACACGGCGCCTGGCCTCGTGGGTTCCGCACCGAGGGCCTGCACAGAATCTCGCGGTATGTTCTGGCGGCACTGTCACCTGCCTGGCAGCAGAACCGCTTCCGGCTGCAGCAAGCCGAGCCGCGACCAGACGGCCATAGCGTCGGCTTCGTCATCATCCGCATGACTGGCAGCGAGCCGATGTGCACCGGCTTCAATCCCATCGAGCGCGGGCCAGCCCGGGCCCCTGCCATGGGCAAAGTCGCCCAGCGCCTTTACAAGTTTCTCGGCCAGCGCCAATTCGTCGGCCGCGCCGGTGACAAATCGGTGGTGCGCCGGATCAGGTCGTCCCCAAACGAAGGGTTCGTCGAAGGCATGGGCGCTGCCGTGGTCGGCCCAATCGCCTGCCGCGCCGCCAGGCGCCCAATCGAAGCGTGCCAGCCAGGCGCGGCCGCCGGCGCGGGCCTGCGCCAGGGCGGTGCGCAGCGCCGGGACACGGTAGATCGCGTGGGTGAGAAAGCGCTCACGCAGCGCAGCCAGTCGGTTGCGATCTGCTGGTTGTGCCGCCACGCCTGCCATGTAGGAGGCGCAGAGCGCTGGCGCGGCTTGTGGCGTGGTGTAGCGCGCCACCTCGGCCTGCCAGGCCGCGGCATCGGCCAGCGGGCGCATGGCGCCATTGCGAAACCACAGCCGGGTTTCGTCGTGCGTGCTCATCAGCAGCAGGCCATGGCCGCACAAATCCCCTTGCGCCACCGCTTGCAGCGGGTGCAGCGGCAGCGTACGGCCATCGAGCACAACACCGAACGTGTGCCCGCCCGGCCCGTTGCGGTCGCCCACATCCGCCGATAGCACCTGCTGTTGCAAAGCCACGATGTCGGCTGCCGGCATCCGCTGCAGGCCGGCCAGATCACCGTCTGCCAGACCCAGTCGATGACACAGGTCTGCGGTGACCGTCGCGGCTTGCGCCGGGGTGAGGATGCGCGAGGCAGAGCCGCTCTGCATCCAGGCGCCACGGAAGCACGCGCGCGCGTCCGGCATGGCCAACAGCGCGCCGATCATGAAGGCGCCCGATGACAGGCCGAAAACCGTTACCTGCGCCGGGTCGCCGTCGAAGGTGGCGATGTGCTGCTGCACCCACTGCAGGGCCAACGTCGCGTCCAGCAGGGCCAGGTTGGCCGGTGCCGCAGCGCCCAGGTACAGGAAGCCCAGGGCACCCAGGCGGAAGCCGATGCGCACCACCACGCAGCCGGTGGCATCTGCCAGCGCCGCGCCATCATGCGCCAGGTCGCTGGGGCTGCCTCCTTGGAAGCCGCCGCCGAATAGATGCACCAGCACGGGCCGGGGCTGTTTGGCGCTGCGGCCTTCCGGCATCCACAGGTTCAAGAACAGGCAGTCTTCGTCCATGGCCCGGGGTGGGCCGCCGTCAAACAGCGCATCGGGCGCCTGCTGTTGCCAGGCGTCCGGCGCGGGGTGGCCCAGGGGTTGTGGCGCCGTGCCGGCTGGCAGCGGGCGCGGCGAGGCGAAGCGGTGCATGCCCGTGGGAGGCAAAGCGTAGCGGATGCCGAGCCGGGCCTTGGCCATCAGGGTGCGGCGTCCAGCAGGTGGCAGGCCGCCACATGGCCGGCGCCCACGCTGCGGCTGGCAGGGGCCTCGCTGGCGCAGCGGGCATGGGCCTGCGGGCAGCGGGTGCGGAAGGCACAACCGCTGGGCACAGCCGACGGGCTGGGGATCTCGCCCTGCAGGTGCGGCGCCGCTGCGCCGCGCCCAGGCATCGAATCGAACAGCGCCCGGGTGTAGGGGTGCTGCGGAGCGGCAAACACCTGCGCCTTGGGCCCGGCCTCGACCATCTCGCCCAGGTACATCACCGCCACCTGGTCGCACATGAACTCGATCACCCGCAGGTCGTGCGAGATAAAAACCATAGTGGTGCCGTGCCGGTCCTTCAAGTCGAGCAGCAGGTTCAGCACCTGGGCCTGCACCGACACGTCGAGCGCGCTCACCGGTTCGTCGGCCACCACCAGAGCCGGCTCGGTGGCCAGTGCGCGGGCGATGGCGATGCGCTGGCGCTGGCCACCGGAGAATTCATGGGCGAAGCGCGTCAGAGCCGACGCCGGCAGGCCCACTTCATCGAGCAGGGCCTGTGCGCGTTGCCGGCGTGTTACCGCCGTGCCGATGCCATGCACCAGCATTGGCTCGGCAATCAATTCGCCCACCGTCATGCGCGGGTTCAGCGAACCCATCGGGTCCTGGAACACCATCTGCAGGTGCCGGCGCTGTTCGCGCATGGCGCGAGCGGCCAGTGCCAGCAGGTCACCGCCCTGGAACTGCACTTCGCCGCTGGTCGGCTCGATCAGCCGCAGCAGCAGGCGTGCGGTGGTGCTCTTGCCGCTGCCACTTTCGCCGACGATGCCGAAGGTCTGGCCAGCCCACACCTGGAAGCTGACGCCGCGCACCGCCTGCACCGGGCCGAAGCGCTTGGTGAGGTCCTGCACCGCCAGGATCGGCGTGGCCTGGTCGGGCGAGGCGGTCATGCCACGGCCTCCAGCGGGTGCCAGCAGCGCAGGGCGGAATCAAAGGCCGGTCGCGTCTGGCACTTTGTCGTGGCCTGCGCGCAGCGGGGTACGAAGCGGCAGCCATCGGGCCAGTCGCCCAGCGCCGGCACCTGGCCAGGGATGGCGGGCAGGCGCCGCACCTGGCCATGGCCAGGGATGGCAGCCACCAGGCCGTGGGTGTAGGGGTGTCGGGGCGACTGCAGCAGGTGCCGGGCCGGGCCGGTCTCCACCCGGTCACCGGCGTACATCACGATGGCACGGTCGCAGAAGTCGGCCACCACCTCCAGATCGTGGGTGATGTAGAGCATGGCCAGGCCCATCTCGCGGCGCATCTCGCCCAGCAGGTGCAGCACCTGGGCCTGGATGGTGACGTCCAGCGCGGTGGTGGGTTCGTCGGCGATCACCAGCGCCGGCTTGCACGACAGCGCCATCGCGATCATCACCCGCTGACGCATGCCGCCCGAGAGCTGGTGCACATAGAGGTCCAGCACGCCGCGGGCGCGCGGGATGCCCACCCTGTCGAGCAACTCGGCGGCACGCTCTCGGGCCTGGGCTGCGCTGAACTTGAGGTGCAAGCGCAGCGTGTCGGTCATCTGAGTACCGATGGCCAGCGTGGGGTGCAGCGCGGTCATCGGCTCCTGGAAGATGAAGCCGATGCGCCCGCCACCCAGGCGGCGACGGTGGGCGGCGCTCAGGCTGGCCACGTCCACACCGTCGAGCAGGATGCGCCCGCCCACCTGCGCGCCGGGCGGCGACAGGCCGATCAGCGCGCGCGCCGTCATGCTCTTGCCGCAGCCCGATTCGCCCACCAGCGCGACCGCCTCGCCGGCCTGCACCGAGAAGCTCATCTCGGTGACGACCGGCACCAGGCGGCCGCCCAGCGGCAGATGCACGCTGAGGCCTTGCACGTCGAGCACGGGAGTGGGGGCGATGGTGTTCATCCCAAGCGGATGCGGGGGTCGAGCCACGCATAGAGCAGGTCGACCAGCAGGTTCAGCAGCGCCAGCATCACCGCGATCACCAGCACCACGCCTTCGACGACGGGATAGTCGCGGCGCGACACGGCGTCGATCAGCAGCTTGCCCAGCCCGGGCAGCGAGAAGATCATCTCGATGGCCACCGCGCCCGACAGCAGGTAGCTGGCCGACAACCCCGCCACCGTCACCACCGGGATCGCTGCCATGCGCAGCGCGTAACGCCCGATCACCGTGCGCTCGGGCAGGCCCTGGGCGCGGGCGGTGACGATGTAGCCCTCGCCCAGCACGTCGACCATGGCCGAGCGGGCCATGCGCGTCATCAGCGCCGACTGGCGGATTCCCAGCGCCAGTGCCGGCAGCGCCACGCTCAGCGCCGAGGCCCACAGGCCGTCCTTCATGTCCACGTAACCGGCCACCGGGAACAGCGGCCAGGTGACGGCGAACAGGAAGATCAGCAGCAGCGCGAACCAGAACTCGGGCAGCGAGATGCCCAGCACCGCCGCGCCGACCACGCCGCGGTCGACCCAGGTGTCGCGCTTGAGCGCCGCCAGCATGCCCAGGCCCACGCCCAGCAGCACCGCCACCACCAGCGCCAGCAGCGCCACGTGCAGCGTGACCACCGAATACTCGGCCAGCAGCGCCGTCACCGGCTTGTGGAAGAACAGCGATTCGCCCAGTTGCAGCGTCAGCACGCCCTGGGCCCAGGCGACAAACTGCACCGGCAGCGACCTGTCCAGGCCCAGCTGGGTGCGCAGCGCGGCGATCTGCGTGGTGGTGGCCTGGTCGCCCAGGATCATCGCCGCCGGATCGCCGGGTGACAGCCGCAGCAGCAGGAACACCAGCACCATCGGCACCACGATGGTGGGCAGCATCATCAACAGGCGTTGCGCCAGGTAGCGGGACATGGAGGCGGTCTCGTGTCAGCGCGCGCGCAGCTTGGGGTCGAGCAGGTCGCGCAGCGCATCGCCCAGCAGGTTCAGCGCCAGGATGGTGAGCACCAGCGCCAGGCCGGGGAAGACGACGATCCACCAGGCATCGTGGATGTAGTTGCGGGCCTCGGCCAGCGCGCTGCCCCAGGACACATCGCGCGCGCCGATGCCCAGGCCGATGAAGCTGAGCGCGGCCTCGCCCAGCACCGCCGCCGAGAACACGAACGAGGCCTGCACCAGCACCGGCGACAGCACCGCCGGGAACACGTAGTGCGCCAGCAGGCGCGTGGCGGGCACGCCGACGGCGCGTGCCGATTCGATCATCGGCAGCTCCCGCACCACCAGCACCTGGCCGCGCACCACGCGCAGCGCCGGGGCGATCAGCACCAGGGTCAGCGCGAGGATCACGGTGCGCACGCTGGGGCCCATGTAGCCCGCCGCTGCGGTGGCCAGCACGATGCCGGGAAACGACATCACGCCGTCGACCACCCGCATCAGCACCGCATCCACCCGGCGGAAGAAACCCGCCACCAGGCCCAGCAGCACCGCCACGGCCATCGCCAGCGTGGTGACCACCAGGCCCACCGCCAAGGTGGTGCGCCCGCCGTGCAGCACCAGGCCCAGCATGTCGCGGCCCAGGTGGTCGGTGCCGAACCAGTGCGCGGCCGAGGGGGCCGTCAGGCGGTTGATCGGGTCGATCTCCAGCGCCTGGGCACCGGCCAGTGGCCCGGCCGCCAGCGTCAGCACCACCATGGAAGTCAGGATGGCCAGCGCGAACAGGGCCACGCCGCTGCGCAGCAGGCGCTGGACGAAGCTTTGGGCAATCGGGCTGGACATCGTGGCAGGACGCGGGCAGAGGGGTGGATGGGCGGACAGGGGCTGGGTGGCGGGGCCGGTTCAGCGCATCAGCGCGCCGCCGGCGGCACCACGTTGGCGAAGTACTGCGGGTTGGCCGGGCTGGACGACATGCCGCTGACGCCCTTGCGCGCGGCGAACAGCAGCGACTCGGTGCCGAACTTCATGAACGGCACCTCGGTGTAGATCAGCGCATGGATCTTGTTCCAGATCGCCACGCGCTCTTTCGGGTCGGTGGCGGCGGCCAGTTGCTTGACCAAGTCGTTCTTCTGCGCGTTGTCCCAGAAGCCGGGGAAGCTGCTGTTGAGGTAGGGGATCACCACCGGGTCCACGTAGCTGGGCAGGAAGCTGGAGAACATCTCGAAGCCGCCCGGCTCGGTGCGTGTCTTCACATAGGTGGCCGCGGGCATCTGCAGCACCTCGATCTTGATGCCGAGCTTTTCCAGCTGCTGCTGCGCTGCCAACGTGGGCAGGTACTGGCTCTGGTAGAAATCCTTGCTGGTCAACCAGCGCAGCGGCTCGCCCTTGTAGCCGGCCTCGGCCAGCAGCTTTTTCACCCGCTCCGGGTCGGCCTTGCCCCAGCCCTCGATGCCGGCGGTGCTGTGCCACATGCTCTTGCGGTCGGGCACCCAGCTCGGGTCGACCTCGTAGAAGTCGGGGCTGGTGGAGGCCACCCGCATGATGGGCTCCATCGTCAGCGCGTACTGGATCGCCTGGCGCAGCTTGGCATTGGCCGCCGGCCCCTGCTTGGTGTTGAACACCACGGTGAGCGAGCGCTCGTCGGCCACGATCACCGGCGTGGCGGCCGGGTTGTTCTTGAGCTGGTTGAAAAAGTCAAACGGCAGCGTCATCGCGATGTCGGCCTTGCCGGTGAGCACGCTGTCGCGCCGCACCGAGGGCTCGGACTGCGGGTAGAAGAGGATCTGGTCGGCCCAGGCGGGCTTGGCACCGGCATGGCCGCTGGATTTCTCGGTGCGTGACTGGTAGGCGTCGAAGCGTGTCAGCACGGCCTGCCGGTCGGGCTGGAACTCGCTGAGCTTGTAGGGCCCGGTGCAGTCCAGGCTCTTGACCGGCTGGGTGCCGGTGGCGCCTTCGAGCGCGGCCTTGCTGAACACCGAGGCCGGAACCAGCGTGAGCAGGCCCACCAGCATGCCGCTGGGGGTGGGCAGGCTCAGCACGACGGTCTCGGCGTCGGCGGCCTTGATCTCGCTGACCAAGCCCTTGAGCACCGCACCGGTGCCGGCGCTGCCGGCAAAGCGGTTGAGCGAGGCCACCACATCGTCGGCCGTCATCGTGGCACCGCTGTGGAACTTGATGCCGCTGCGCAGCTTGATGGTCAGCGTCTTGCCGCCATTGCTGTAGGCGTGCGAGCGGGCCAGCATCGGCTGCGGGGCCCAGTTGTCGTCCAGCGCGAACAGGCCTTCGCAGGCGTTCTGCGCCACCATCCAGTTGGTGCCCAGGGTGCTGACAACCGGGTCGGGGTTGGCCGGCAGCTGGGGCGCGGCCACGCGCAACTGGCCGCCGCGGGTCTGCGCCAGCGCGGCGCCCATGGCGGCCAGGGCCAGGGTGGTGGCCAGCACGGTGCTGCGCACGGCGGTGGAAGTGGGCTGGTTCATCGATGTCTCCTGCTGTTGTGGTGGGTGGGCAGCGGCCTGCGGCGGCGCGGTCATGGGCCGGCGCCGGCGAGGCCGGGCCAGCGCGGGTCAGCCGGGCCGGCCAGCTGCGCAAGCAGCTGAGCCGGCACCTGCACCGGGTGGTCGAGCAACCGGTAGGACAGGCACTTGCCGTGGCTGTCGAGGTTGAGGGCGCTGTTGACGCCGCCGTCGAGCACGCCGTCGAGCACGAAGTTCATCGCCTGCAGCCGCGGCAGCAGGTAGCGCTGCACGGCGGTGGGGCGGCGGTAGGCAAAAAACCGGGCCACGCTGGCCTCAGTGATCTGCTCGACCAGCAGGTCCCAGAACGCGGGCTTCCAGGCCACCACGCTGATGTTGGAGCGGTCGCCCTTGTCGCCGGTGCGGCCGTGCGCCAGGCGGTACAGCGGCACGGTGTGCAGATGGGGGTTGCTCATCGTCATGACGCCTGGACCACGAAGTGATGGTGCACCGGCACCCGCTCTCGCGGCAGCTGGCAGGAGACCAGGCCCAGGCGCGGCCGCAGCACCGTGCGCACACCGCCGCCGCCAGCAGGCCCGCAGCAGTACAGCGCGATGACCTCGCGCACCAGGCGCTCGGCCATGGCGTGCTGCGGGTGGCTCAGGGCCACGCGCAGGCGCACGTCCTGCGCGCGTTCGTCGGGCGTGCCGGCCACCTCGTCGAACCAGCGGCCGGCATCGTCGGCCAGCACGCTGGCCACGCCGATCAGGTCGATCCGCAGCGGCCCCAGCCCGACCAGCCGCTCGCGCAGCACCTGACCGGCCAGCCGGGCGCGGGCCTCGGCCCGTGCCCCGGCGTAGGAGATCTCGCCCTCGGCGAACCAGCCGTTCTCGTGGCACACGTTCGCCTTCAGCGTGGCCGGGCGCGGATGGCCGCGCACGCCGGCCAATTCCACCCGGTCGGGGCCCAGCTCGGTCACCGTGGCCTGGCTGATGTCGGCCACCACGTCTGGCGTGAGGTAGGCGCCGGGGTCGTGCAACTCGTACAGCAGCTGCTCCTTGACGCTGTGCACATCGATGCGCCCACCGGTGCCGGCGGGCTTGCCGATCACGCAACGTCCGTCTTCATGGATTTCGGCAATCGGATAGCCGAGGTGGGCCAACCCCGGCACGTCCTTGTAGCCCGGATCGGCGTAGTAGCCGCCGCTGACCTGGGCGCCGCATTCCAGCAGGTGTCCGGCCATGGTGGCGCCGGCCAAGCGGTCCCAGTCATCCAGCGCCCAGCCGAAATAGGCCAGCGCCGGGCCCAGGGTCAGGGCCGGATCGGCCACCCGGCCGCAGACGACGATGTCGGCACCCTCGCGCAGCGCATCGGCGATGGCGCCGGCGCCCAGGTAGGCGTTGGCGCTGACGACGATGCCGGCGGGCAGGCCCAGCCCGGCCATCAGGGCGCTGTCGTGCAGCACGTCGTCGCCGCTGACCACCGCGATGCGCGGCGGCGCCAGGCCCAGAGAGGCGGCCAGCCGCAGGATGCGCTGTGCGGCGGCCGTGGGATGGGCCGCCCCGAAGTTGCTGACGATGCGGATGCCGTTGGCCAGGCAGTCCGCCAGCACCGGCTGCAACAGATCCACGAGCAGCGGCTCGTAACCAGCGTCGGGGTCGGCACGGCGGGCCAGCTGTGCCAGGGCCAGTGTGCGTTCGGCCAGGGTCTCGAAGATCAGCACGGCCGGCCCGCCGGCGGCGATCAGTGCGGCCACCACCGGCGCGGCGGCATCGAGCCGGTCGCCGGAAAAGCCGGCCGCGCAACCCACGCGCAGGGCGGGCCGGTGGGGTGCGGTGGCAGGCAGGGTCATGGTCTCCGATCGAGGGCCCGCCGAGGCATGGCCGGCGGGTCTGGAGCGCGACTCTAGGGAAGGCCCGGTAACCTGTGAAATTGAAAATTCGGGAGAATCCATCGAAAATGCAGATGAATCTATCCACCCGCCAACTGCGCGCCTTCGTCGCGCTGGCCGAGTTGCGCAACTTCACGCGGGCGGCCGTGGCCTGCCACCTGTCGCAGTCGGCGTTCAGCAGCCTGATCCGCACCCTGGAAGACGACCTGGGCCTGCGCCTGTTCGACCGCAGCACCCGACACGTCGACCTCACGGTGGAAGGTCGCGAGTTCGCCCTGTCGGCGCAGCGCGTGCTGCTGGAGATGGACACCGCACTCGGACAGCTGCGCGAGCGCGCGGCCCTGGAGCGCGGCAAGGCGTCGCTGGCGCTGTTGCCGTCTCTGGCTGCCGGCTGGCTGCCAGCCGTCCTGGCAGGCTACCGTGCGCAGCACCCGGGCATCGAAGTGGAGGTGTTCGACATCCTGTCCGAGCCGTGCATTGAGCGGGTGCGCAACGGGCAGGCCGACTTCGCCATCGCCGCGACCCGTGCCGAAACGCCCGAACTGCGTGCCGAACCCTTCCACACCGACGAATTCCACCTGGTGGCGCACAGCGGCCATGCGCTGCTGGCGCTTCCCGAAGTCAAGCCGCGCGATCTGCTGCCTTTTGACTTTGTGCACCTGTCACGCAACACCAGCGTGCGCCAGTACCTGGAGGCGGCCACGCTGCCGCTGCAGATGCGCACCCTCTTGGAGGTGGACCAGCTGGCCACCGTGATGGGCATGGTGCGAGCCGGACTGGGCATCAGTGTGGTTCCGGCACTGGCGCTCTTTCACTTCCAGCAGACTGGCATCGCAACGCGACTGCTGAAGTGGCCCCAACTGCGACGCGCCATCTACCTGGTGCGCCGCCGCGACCGCAGCCTGTCCCTGGCTGCGCAAAGCCTGTGCGACTGGATCATGGCGCGGCGGCCGGTGGCGAGCGAGGCGGCAGCGCCTGTAGCCGCAAGCCGTAAGCGAATAGATTGATCCTCGCGCTGGTGGCCCTCAGCTTGGCTTCCCAGCAAAGCCCGGTGCCTGACGGGTCCGCAACCTCTGGATACTGGCCGCCCGTCGATTGCCCGTGGAGGCACGTCACGTTCTAGCGACTCGTTCTAGGCGGCGAGCTCGCAACCCATCGGCTAGCTTGGGTCTGCACGGGCAGTGCGGCTGATGGGACTGCGAACACAACGACCGCATCGGTTGTCGGCCAGGGCCGCGAGACTGTGACCGATTGCGGTCAAAGAGGCTCGCGGTCGAGCGGCTGTCAGCCTATGGCGGCTGCTGGCTTGGATCTGGCCGCGGCCCTGACCTGCAGGCTGTCATCAGGAAGCAGAGGATGATCGACGATACCCGCCGCAAACCACAGCCTCGCGTTGGAGCGCGGGCGGCTCAGCAGTTGTTCCTGGCGGACTCGGGAATCCCGCCGCAAGGGCGACGCGAACCCAGGGCAGGCCCAGTCACTGCCAGTCGCCGCCTGTCCACTCGCGACCTGGCGCGGCCCACCCGGTTCACTGCCGCATGGACCGCTTGGAGCAGATCGGCGTCAACCCGCGGTACGGCACCGCGCATCACGCCCTGACTATTTTCCCTCGATGCCCTCTTTCACTATCTTTGCCGGCGCCCCCACGGCCAGCACATTTGCGGGAATATTCTTCGTCACCACGGCGCCTGCGCCTATCACCGATTCGGCGCCAATGGTGATGTGGTCTATGACGGTGGCTCCGATCCCGATATAGGCGCCACTCCCAATGCGGCTCCCGCCGCCGATGTTGGCGCCGGGGCCTACATTAGCGTAGTCGCCGATTTCCAGGTGGTGACCCACGAGTGCGCCACGATTGATGATCACATGAGCGCCCACCACGCTGTGGGCGGCAATGATGCATCCCGCGCTGACCATCGAGCCCTCGCCGATGGTGCTTTTCTGAGACACGCGGGCGCTGGGATGGATCAGCGCAACGAACACGAATCCCATCGCCTTGGCCCGCTCGATCAGGCTGCGCCGGCGCACCGTTCCCAGCGCACAGACCGCCTGGTGTGTGGCGGCCAACGGCGCCACATCGTCAATCCAGTGCACCGGAATTCCGTGCAAGTTCGGTGGATGGTTGCGATCGAGGTTCTCGACAAAGCCCGCGACCCGGACGCCCGGGATCTCGCTTGCCAGATCGGCGACCTCTTCGGCAAAGCTCCTGGCGCCGAAAATAATAATTTTTCGTTCAGTTTCTTGCATAAAATATTCAGGCGAATCAACCGGCCGCAAAAAATCCAATGACGGCATCGATAACTTCCTGCACCTCCATATCGGTAATACTGGCAAACAGCGGCAGTGTGATGATCTCGCGATACAACTGTTCAGTCAGTGGCAGCCTTACGTTTCCGCACGCGAACTGCGGCTGCAGATGGTTCGGGATGAACTGCACCATGCTTCCGATTTGTCGTACTCGCAGGTACGCCATGAGTGCATCCCGCTCCCCATCCAGCACACGAATAACGTAGGAAAAGGGGAACGATTCGTCAATACTTTTCCTGATCAGAACAGTACCTTCTAAATTTCGGAAGGAATCATCGTATAGCCGTGTGACCTGACGCTTACGCTGCAAGAACAGTTCGGCACGCTGCAGTTGCGCGATGCCGATCGCTGCGTTGAGGTTTGGCATCGCATAGCGGTAGCCAGGCGCTTCAATGGAATACATCCAAGAGCGCGCCATCTCAAGGTTGTTCCAGGATTCATTCCTGATTCCGAGATTACGACGCAACCGAATTTCCCGCGCATGTTCATCGTTGTATGTCGCAACCGCCCCACCCTCGCCGCAGGTAATGTTCTTGATCGGATCAAAACTGAAGCAGGTCAACTCTCCGGTCGCTCCGACTTTCCGGCCAGCACTCTCAGAACCAAAGGCATGTGCAGCATCTTCGATAATTGGCAGGCGGTGCGCCCGAGCCAAGAGGCCCAGTCGACCCATGTCGCAGGCATAGCCACCGTAATGGACGGGCAGCAGCGCGCGCGTGCGCGGTCCGAGACGTCGCGCGACGTCTTCCGGATCCATATTCAGCGTGAAAGGATCAACTTCGCAAAACACCGGTCTTGCTCCGGCCGCAAGAATCATCTGCACCGGCGCGACAAAAGTCATCGACGGCACAATCACTTCATCGCCGGCCGAAAGGTGCAGCACCTGGAGCGCCAGATGGAGCGCGGCGGTCCCGGAGGAAACCGCGATCACATGGGACG
The DNA here is from genome assembly GCA_947453625.1 of Burkholderiales bacterium. Taxonomy (GTDB): domain Bacteria; phylum Pseudomonadota; class Gammaproteobacteria; order Burkholderiales; family Burkholderiaceae_C; genus Pseudaquabacterium. Next base: position 13,675 of record CANGHK010000038.1, on the reverse strand, counting down.
CTCCCAGATACTCCTGGAGTTCGGCTTCAAACTTGTCCGTGGTCTTGCCGACCCCCAACCAATTGCTTTCAAAAACCTGGCGCGTGGCTTCCAACTCGGTCTCCCCCAGCGTGGGCCGGAAGGCGGGGATGCGGATCGGCAACTGAGGGCTGGTGTTCATTTTCTCTTGTGGGTGCGCTGAATCAGCTCGACCATGGACATGCAGACCTGCTCCATCGTCACGTTCTGCGTAATTTTTTGATAAGCGTTGTTGACAATTTTTCGGCGCGCCACTTCGTCCTGCAGATGCCTATTCACCACATCCGGAAGCTCATCCATCGTGGCGCTGAGAAAATGCACGCCCGGCTCATAAGGGGCGGGGCGGTAGACTGGCTCCGATACGACCAGTGCGTGGTTCGCCATCCCCAGTATGAACCGCAGTCCGGACATTTCTCCTGCCGTCCGCGGAAAATTCAGTAGTATCTTGGCTCGATTTAGTAAACTGGTGCGCTGCTCGCCCCAATATGCGGGATCATGCCAATCGCCAAAGGCGGAAACTCGGACCCCGCGCCGCTCCAGGGTCCGCAGCATCGCCTTTCTGCGTGGCACATTGATGATTCCGAGGAATAATACATCAATATCCCTATCCAGTCGCAGCGGCCGACCATGGTGTGGCGCGTAGCCGAGCGGAATATAATGCGACGGGATGTTGTAATCGGCGAGAAATTCCTGCCGCCCCTGCGTCGTGACAAACAGGCAGTCGATCAAACCCTGTCTGTGCATTGACCGCAGAAGAAGGAAGTTGCTGTAGACGTCAGTTGCCCGCGGATCGCGGAGCAGGATCTTGCCGATCTCCTGTACCGTCAACATCGGTCGCGGCAGGCCGGCGGCCCGAGGTGGTGGCAGAGGTTCGTAATGCCAAACCGCCACGAATGGCCGCAAGGCGGGCGCCGTGTTCTTGAGGCGCCTTCGAAGCATCGGAAACCAACGCATATTCCCGATGCAGAACAGTACTTCTCCCGACCCTGCATCCCTGACGTCGTCGACATAGTGCTGAACCTGATGCCCCAGCGTTCTGAATGCGTCGCCCAAACTGTCGCCAAGGATTTCTCCGACCGGCCGTTCAACAATCACAATCTTCACTGCGCCACCAGTACAACAATGATTGCATTCGTCGGGAACTGAGAACGCCCGATGGCCGCCGGACCCATCACGGGTTCGTACCCGATAGACATGTGGCCCTTCCATGTCGCCACCTTGCCGGCCTTCTCGGACTTGGCAGGATTCTTGTCGGGCAAGCTGCTCGCATGGGCGGGATGTTCGGCGCAGCAGTCCGGTGCGCAGGTGATCTTGAGCAGACGCCTCCATTCATCGACGCGCGCGATGCTGGCATGCGGTCCCCGCCTCAGCCTTGCTTCAAAAACGGGCAGTCGCAACATGTCGCTTGAAGGTGCTTCTTCAATGGGATGGTCAAATTGACAATTCGAGTTTACATGTGCCTGCCATTGGCTTGGATCTGGCCGCGGCCCTGACCTGCAGGCTGTCATCAGGAAGCAGATGATGATGATGATCGACGATACCCGCCGCAAACCACAGCCTCGCGTTGGAGGGCGGGTTGCTCAGCTGTTGTTCCTGGCGGACTCGGCTATCCCGCCTCAAGCGCGACGCGAACCCAGGGCAGGCCCAGTCACTGACAGTCGCCGCCTGTCCACACGCGACCTGGTACGGCCCGCTCGGATCACTGCCGCATGGACCGCCTGCAAAAGCTTGGCGTCAATGACCCCATGCCGGCAGCTGCCGAGGCCAGGCCTGCCACGCCAACCGCCGGTGTCCCATCCACAACTTGTCCTCAGGTCATCCACAGCTCATCTACCGTTCATCCACAGCCCCCTATTTCGACGATGCCTGCGATGATGGCGCCAGGGCAGTCGGACTTTGAACCGCCCTGCGCCCCCGCGCTTCCCAGCCCCCATGGAGAACGACGATGAAGATCCTGCTGCCAGTCGATGGATCCCCCCAGGCCCTGGAGGCCGTTCGCCATGCCGCGAGCCTGGCGCTGCAAGGTCTGAAGGCGAGTTTCGTGCTCGTCAACGTGCAGGAGCCGGTCTCGCTGTACGAGTTGATGGTGGTGCACGACACCGAGGCCATCGAACGCCTGCGCCGGGCCGCCGGGGCCGACCTGTTGGCACCGGCCGAGGCCTTGCTCGACGAGGCCGGCCTGTCCTACGAGAGCGAGGCCGTGGGCGGTGACCCGCAACACACGCTGCTGGAACTGGCCGAGCAATACGCTTGTGCCGCGATCGTGATGGGCGCGCGTGGCATGGGCGCGCCGGCGCTGGGCGCGCTCGGGTCGGTGGCGCTGGCCGTGCTCAGGCACAGCCCGGTGCCGGTGACCGTGGTGCCGACGCCCGAGCCCGCGGAGCCTGCCGAGGCTGAATGAGGCTGAATGAAGTCGCGGGCGGCGCTCCGCCCGTTACCGGGCTTCAGACCCTCGCCTGTTGCCGCATCCAGACCGCGTCTTCCTGCTCCAACTCCTCGAGCCGGCCCTCGATGTCGCCGATGGAGCGGTCCAGTTCGGGCAGCATCACGTCCTGCAAGGCTCTTGCCCGGCGCACCGCGCGCTGGTAGTCCAGCGACAGGCGCTCGAGGTTGCCCGACACCGCGGCCAGCACCACCGCCTGGTCCAGCACCGCGGCGAAGGCCAGCCTGCAGGCCGCGGCCTCGGGCGAGGGTTGGACGGCCAGTTGCGCCAAGGCTGCAGCGGACTGGCCCGCCCCCCCCGCCACCGCCGGCTCGGCCTGCTGCAGCGCCACCCCCATCAGCGAGCGCGCGCTGATGCGCAAGCGCCAGTCGCCCAGGTCTGCGGGAGGCTGGACCTGCAGCCCCTGCAGCCCGTGGCGCGCCACCGCGGCTTGCAGCGCGGCCAGCGCGGCCGCATGCTGCTGGCCGAAATCGCGCTGCAGTTGATCGAATCGTTGCAGCTCGCGCAGGATCTCGCCCGCCAGCAACAGGCATTTCTCGTCGAGAAAGACATGGCCCTCGTGCATCGCCCGGCGCTCGTCCTTGAGCTCGATGACGGCGCTGCGGGTCGGGCTGGCATCGCTCATGCGCTGCGCTCGCGAGGGTCGGCGATGGCGCCGTCGAGATGCGCGGCGATCTGCGCATCCGACAGCCGCGTCAGTTCACGCGGCGGCAGACCGGCCAGCAGCGACCAGCCTATCGCCATGCTCTGCGCCAGCGTGCGTGCCTCGGTCTGGCTGACCAGCGTGGTCTCGAAGTCGGTGCCGAAGCGCAGGTAGCTCTGGTCGGTCGCGGCCAGGCCTTCGACGCCCACCACGCTGGCCAGCACCCTGGCCTGGGCGGCGCGGGCATAGGCCGCATAGAGCTGGCTGGCCAGCGCCGGGTGGTCGGGGTGGGTGTACTTCGCGCCGGTGCCGTCCTTCATCAGCCGCGACAGGCTGGGCAGCACGTTGACCGGCGGGTAGACGCCGCGCCGGTCCAGGTCGCGCGACAACACGATCTGGCCCTCGGTGATGTAGCCGGTCAGGTCGGGGATGGGGTGGCCGATGTCGTCGGCCGGCATCGTCAGGATGGACAGCTGGGTCAGCGTGCCCGCGCATCCGCGCAGGCAGCCCGCGCGCTCGAACAGCGTGGCCAGGTCCGAGTACATGGTGCCCGGAAAGCCCTTGCGCGCCGGGATCTCGCCCTTGCTCGACGACACCTCGCGCAGTGCCTCGCAGTAGTTGGTCATGTCGGTCATGATCACCAGCACATGCTTGCCCTGGTCGAAGGCCAGGTACTCTGCCGCGCTGAGCGCGAAGCGCGGTGTCAGCAGGCGCTGGGTGCTGGAGTCGCTGGCCAGGTTCAGGAACAGCGCGGTGCGTTCCAGTGCGCCGCTGCGCTCCAGGCTGGCGCGGAAGTACTCGGCGCTGTCGTAGGGCACGCCTATGCCGGCGAAGACGATGACGAAGGGGTCTGAATCCTCGCGCAGCCGGGCATGGCTGGCGATCTCCACCGCCAGCCGGTCGTGCGGCAGGCCGCCGCCCGAGAACAGCGGCAGCTTCTGGCCGCGCACCAGGCTGTTCATCAGGTCCAGCGTGCTGATGCCGGTCTCGATGAAGTCGCGCGGCAGCGCGCGCGCCACCGGGTTCATCGGCAGGCCCTCGATCGCCACCCTGCGGTGCGCGGCCACCGGCGGGCCGCCGTCCATCACCTGGCCGACGCCGTTGAAGACCCGGCCCAGGATGCCGGGCCCGAGGCCGAAGCTCAGCGCCTCGCCGTGGAAGCGCACCACAGTGCCCTCCAGCGACAGGCCGGCGGTCGACTCCAGCACCTCTATCGTCATGAACTGCTCGTCGATGGCCGCGATGCGGCCGAGCCGGAGCCGACCGTCGGTGCCGCGCACTTCCACCGCGTCGTGCAGGCCGACGTCCAGGGTTCGCCGCAGGAACAGCAGCGGGCCTTCCAGCCGCGTGGCCGCGCCTTCAACCGTCAGCAGCATCGCCGCGCTCAATGACAGGGTTGGCGGGTGGGGAGGTCAGCGCCGGGGCCAGCGCCGCGAACTCGCGCTCGATGCGCGCTTCGAGCTCGGCGAAGCGCGGCAGCGCGTCGTCGGCGATCTCCTCGCCCATGCGTTGCAGCGGTCGCAGACAGGCCATCGCCGCCATGCGCTCCGGCGGCACGCCGGCCGCCAGCGCCGCGTCCGTCAGATCGATGAAACGGCCCAGCAGCCGCATCATCGCGCCCTGGCGCGCCGGGCTGCAGACGCGGTCGATCTCGGAGAAGGCCGACTGGCGCAGAAAGGCCTCGTTGACCAGTTCAGCGCAAAGCAGCGTGATTTGCTGGCGTGCCGGCAGCGCGTCGCGGCCGATGATGCGCGCCATGCGTTCGAGCTGGGCCTGCTCGTCGAGCAGCGTCAGGAAGCGTCGGCGCAGCGCCAGCCACTGCGGGTTGCCCTGGCCCGTCCACCAGGGCGCGAACTCGCGGGCGTCCTCGGCATAGCTCTGCAGCGGGTGGATGGCCGGGTAGAACCGCGCCTGCGCGCGCTTGACATCGAGCGCCCAGAAGGCCTTGACATAGCGCTTGGTGTGGCTGGTCACCGGCTCGGAGAAGTCGCCCGAGGGCGGGCTGATCGCGCCCATCACGGTCACCGATCCGCGGTCGCCGGCCAGGGTCTCGACCAGCGCGGCGCGCTCGTAGAAATCGGCCAGCCGGCTCGACAGGTAGGCCGGGTAGCCGCCTTCGCCGGGCAGCTCGCCGAAGCGGCCCGAGACCTCGCGCAGCGCCTCGGCCCAGCGGCTGGTCGAGTCGGCCATCAGTGCCACCTGCAGGCCCTGGTCGCGGAAGTATTCGGCCACCGTGATCGCGCAGTAGATGCTGGCCTCGCGCGCGGCCACCGGCATGTTGGAGGTGTTGGCGATGATCACCGTGCGCTCCATCAGTGGCCGGCCGCTGCGCGGATCGGCCAGCGTCGGGAATTCGTCGAGCACGCCGGCCATCTCGTTGCCGCGCTCGCCGCAGCCCAGGTAGACGATGACGTCGGCGCTGCAGCCCTTGGCCAGCGCCTCCAGCAGCACCGTCTTGCCGGTGCCGAAGCCGCCGGGGATCGCCGCCTTGCCGCCCTGGGCGACGGGAAACAGGCAGTCGAGGATGCGCTGGCCGGTGACCAGCGGCGCGTGGGCCGGCAGGCGCCTGCGCACCGGCCGCGGCTGGCGCACCGGCCAGACATGGCTCATCGCCAGCGCGCGCAGGCTGCCGTCTGCCTGGCGGACGGTGCAGACGGTCGCATCGTCGGCCAAGTCACCGGCAGCCACTACCGATTCGACCACGCCGCCGGCGTCGGGCGGTGCCAGGCAGCGCTGGCTTGGCCCGGCGGCACCCGCGACCGCGCCGGCCTGGCCTATGACCGCGCCCGGCGCCAGCCGCGCCCCGGCGACGATGGCGGGCTCGAAGTGCCGGCGGCTGGCGGCGGCGCTGCGCATGCCCGGTTGCACGAAGGCCGACGCCTGGTCCGACAGCGGCCGCAGCAGGCCGTCGAAGATATGGCCCAGCAGGCCGGGGCCGAGCCGGATGGCCAGCGGCGCACCGTCGCCGTGTACCTCGGTGCCCGGGCGCAGGCCGGTGGTGTCCTCGTAGACCTGGACCACGATCTCGTCGTCGTGGATGCGCACCACCTCGCCCAGCAGCGCCTGGGGCCCGACGCGCACCGATTCGCGCAGCGAGAACGGCCCAAGCTTTTCGGCATGCAGCACCGGCCCGGCGATCCAGCGCACCTTCGCCAGGCTCATGCCGCCCCCCAGGCGCTGCGGTCCGGCCCCCCGAGGGGGCGTGAGCGCCTTCGGATCGGCCGTGCGGTGCTCATCGCGCCAACTCCAGCTGACGCAGCAGCTGCGCTTCGAAGTCGGCGCGGTCGTCCAGCAAGCCGGCCAGCGTGCCGTCGATCACATTGCCCTGGGCGATGACCTTCAGCCCGGCGCGGATCGTCGGATCGGCTTTGAAGACCGGCGCGATGCCCGCCTCGGCGGCCAGCGCGTCGGACAAGGCCTGACGCTCCGCCGCTGGCCAGTCGGGCGCATGCACGATGTGCCAGCCGCCCGGCGGCAGCCTGTCCCGCGCCGCCGCCACCACCTGGGCCACCCAGGCCGCGCGGGATGCACAGTCTTGCCAGGCGGCCTGCAGCTCGCCCGGCAGTTGGGCCCAAGCCTGTTGCAGCAGCCCGGCACTGTGCTGCTGGGCCTGCAGCCGGCGCTGGGTGGCCAGCCTGGCCTGCGCGGCGGCGATGCGCTCACGCCGGCGCAGCCGCTGTTCGGCAAAGGCCTGGCGCAGTCGCGCCAGGGCTTCGGCCCGGGCTTGCCGCCGCAGGCCCTCGGCCCGGCGCTCGGCCTCGCCCAGGATCGCCTGGCACTGGCGCGCCCGGTCGGCGTCGACCAGGGCCAGCAAAGCCTGGGTCTGTTGTTCGACCGTCATCGCGGACGCTCCGTCAAGCGGGAATTCGCCGCTGGCTTGGCGCGGGCATTTCCGCTCATGCCTCCAGCCCCAGTTGGCCGCGCAGCCGTGCCGCCAGATCGGGCAGCGCCACCTCGCCGTGCAGGTCGGGCACGACCAGCACCAGCGGGGCCAGCGCCGACAGCGCGCTGCGCAAGAGCGGCTCGTCCAGGCCGGCCGCCACCTTGGCCGACAGCAGTACCAGCGGCGCCTGGGCCCGCGCCCAGGCCAGCGCGGCCGGCTCCTCGCCGGGCCGTGGCGTGCGCACCCGCGCACCGGCCAGCCGGTAGCCGCTGGCCGTCACCTCGTCGCCCAGGTAGATGGGCGCCGTCATGGGCCCAGCCGGTTGAGCATCAGGATGGACACGATCAGGCCGTAGATCGCGATGCCCTCGGCCAGGCCGATGAAGATCAGCAGGCGGCCGAACAGCTCGGGATTCTCGGCCAGCGCGCCCACCGCAGCGGTGCCCACCCTGGCCACCGCCAGCCCGGCGCCCAGCGAGGACATGCCGGTGGCCAACGCGGCGCCGATGAAAACCCAATGGCTGTCCAGTCCCGCGCTCTTGACTGCGCCGGCCGCGCTCTCGGAGGCCGCGTGGGCGCCCGGCGACCCCAGCAGCAAGGCGCTGGCCGCCAGGCCGAGCAACAGCGTCAGGGCGACCCATGCGACCCAGGCGACCGGCAGGGCCGGCTTGCGCGTCTTGGCAAATGTCGTCTTCAAGGGGGCTTCTCCTGGTAAGTGAAGGGCGGTGCCGGCAGCGGGCGGAAAGCCCGGCCCTGGCCTTGCATGAAACGGGTGAAGAACTCGAACAACACCAGCCGGGTGGTCTGTATCGACACCACCATCGCCTCCAGCACGATCACGACAGCGTTGCCCAGCACCAGCACCAGTGCCCGGGCCACGCTGCTGTCGGCCGCATCCATCAGCGCGACGATGGCCGACGACAGGCCGGCATGGGCCAGCGCGAACGCGCCGACGCGGGCGAAGGACAGGGTATTGATCAGGATCTGCAGCGTCTTCTCGACCAGTTCGCCGATGGCGCTCAGCCCCGCGCCCAGGCGTTTGGCCGACAGCGCGTGGCCGACGCAGAAGGCCAGCGCGCCGGCAGCCGCCACCCACAGCGCGGGCGGCGCAAAAAAAGCCGCCAGCAAGCCGAGGTAGACGACGGCCAGCCAGGCGTCGGTCAGCGCCCAGCGAGGCCACTCGGCGCGCCACCTCGCGGCCAGCGCGTCCAGGCCCAGGCCCAGGGTCAGCAACAAGGCGCCGCCCGCCAGCGGCGCCAGCAGCACCGGCAGCGGTGCGGCCAGCGGGTGCAGCCACAGCGCCGGCAGCAGCCCGTGCAGGCCGAACACGCTGCCGAACAGCCAGCCGAACAGCGCCGCCGACAGGCCGCCGGCCACCAGCAGCCGGGCGATGGGAAAGCGCTGGCGGTAGCACCCGGCCACGCCTGCCAGCAGCAGACCCTGGCCGACATCGCCGAACATATAGCCGAACATCAGCGGCACGACGACGGCCAGCAGCGGCGTCGGGTCGGCCTCGCTGGCCGAGGGCATGCCCAGCGCCCGGCTGAAGACCTCGAACGGCCTGGCCCAGGGCGGGTTGCGCAGCAGCAGCGGCGCCCGCATGCCGGCCGGCGCGGGCGCGAAGCGCAGCAGCGCGCGTGCCGGGCAGGCTTGCAGCGCGCGGTCCAGTGCGCTTTCGGCAGCGCCACCGGCGTCGCTGGTCCAGCCGGTGATCCAGCACAGCAGCGCGCCCGATTCGAGCGCCTGCACGTTGTGCAGCAGCCACTGCAGGCGGTGGGCGTCGCCCAGCACGCGGGGCAGGTCATGGCGCTGGCTGAGCGCGGCCAGCGCGGAGGTCGCCCCGGCCTGGGTGAGGGCTAGCGCGGCCAAGCGCTGGGCTGTCTCGCGCTGGTTGGCCAGCGGATCGCTGTGCAGCCAGGCCGGCACGGCGTGGCTGCTGCCTTTCTGCGCGATCACCTTCGCCATCGCCTGCAAAGCGTCGGGCGACCCGGTGACCAGCAGGTGGGTCGTGCTGTTGATCAGCAGGGCGCTGGCCAGCGTCTCCAGCCCGGCGCTGCCGGCTGCGGAGAGACCGTCCGCCTCGGCCGGCAGCCCGGACGGCAGCACGAACAGGCGCACCGGCAACAGCGGACCGGCGCGCGCCAGTGGGCCGGGATCGATCCCGGCCAACTCCAGCGCGGCCAGCACCCGCTGCCAACGCTGCAACTCGGCGCGCTCGGCTTCACCGCGTTGCAGGGTCCGGATCACCGGCTCGGCGTCGCGGGCCCAGGCCTGCAGCGTTGCCAGGCAGCGCTGCAGGGTGGCCGCCGGCGCCTCGGGGAAGGCCGAGGGCCGGCACGACTCGGGCGCAGGCCAGTAGGCCCGGTAGCGCGATGACCACTCGACAAACTGGGCCAGCGCCGGGTTCAATTCGGCCAGGTCGGCCGCCACGCCGGCGCCCGACCGGGGCTCGAGCTCGACCTCGCCGGTGCAGGCCAGCGCCTCGAGCACCAGCGTGGCGTCGTCGCGCGCGGCCAGGATCTCGAACCAGCGGGCCGGGCGGGGGCGCAGCATCAGGACTCCCGCGGGCCGGCCGGCGCAGCCTGGCGCGGCGTCGGGCCGGGGTTGAACAAGGCCCGCCGCAGCAACTCGCCGCGCAGCCGTTCCAGGTCGAGTGCGGCCAGCGCCAGGTGGATGAAGGCCGCCGCCGGCGTCAGCGCGGCGCGCCGCAGCAGCAGCGACAGCCTGTCCTGCAGCGAGCGGCGCAAGCCCGCGTCCGGGCCGGGCGGGGCCGCGGCAAAGGCTGCCGCATGGGCGCGCACGGCGGCCACCAGCGGCTGCAGGCTGTCGCTGGCCGCGCCCGCACCCCGCGGCAGCCGGGCTTGCCACGCCGCGTGCCAGGCCTGCCGCCAGAGCGCGCCAGAAGGCTGCGGCGCGCCCCATATGACGGCCAGATCGCCCAGCCCGGCGGCCGCCAGCGCGCCGGAGCGTTCGGCCGGCGCCAGCGCGCACAGGCGGCGGTAGTCGGGGTCGTCCTGCATCCAGGGACTGGCCTCTGCGCCGCGCGCCAGGTGCTGCAACAGGGGCAGGTCGGGCAGCAGCGCGCACCAGGCCAGCGCGGCATGCCAGTCGCTCGGCATCCAGCCCACGGTCTCGCTGACCGCCCGGCGCCAGTGCCCGCGCATCACCGCCTCGATCTGGTGCGCGCTGGGCGGGGCGGTGATGCCCACCAGCCAGGGCCGCAGCGAGGTTTGGCGCGCGATCTCGACCAGCGCGGCAAATTGACGCGCCGTCGCCAGACGCTGCCAGGTGGACTCGCCTTCGCGCTGGCCATGGCGCGCCTGCAAGCGCGCCTGCGCGTAGTCCAGGCTGCCGCAATCGATCACGGCAGCTTGCCCGTCAGGCGCCTTGCCAGCGCCCGAACCGCCTGGTCGAGTGCAGCGAGCTCTTCATGGTCGGGCGCCTGCGGCTGGGCGATGGCCGCCACCTCGGCCGCGATCTCGGCTAAGCACTGTGCCGTTTCGCGCTCGAAGGCGGCGGCGATCCGGCGGATGCGCCGCTCGGTGCGCTCGGCCGTCGCGCGGGCGTCGGCGCGGGCGCGTTCGGCGATTTGGCCGGCCTCGGCCCGCGCCTGCGCGATCGCCTGCTGCGCCTGCAGTTCGGCGCTCAGCACGCGGGCGATGGCGGGCACCACCGGGTCGAGGTCGGGCGCGCTCGGTGGCATCACCTGGTGCGTTCCCCGGCTGAGCGTCCTGGGCTGTTGTCGCCGGTTCAGACCTGCCGGGTCAGGACTGCCGGCGCCGGCTTTCGGGGTAGACGATGTCTTCCTCGAGCGCGATGTGGTCGCGGTAGAGCTCGGTGAAGATCGGTATCGCGGCGCGCAGCGCGTCGATGTCGTACCAGCTGTAGCCTTCGGACACCGCCTTGAGCTGCGGCTGCAGCTCGAGCCAGTCTTCTTCCAGCCAGCCATGGTCTTGCTGCAGCCGGTGCACATGCTGGATCAGCGTGGTATCGCTGCCGCTGAGCAGGGCCGGAAAAACGAACTGCTCTTCAGCGGCGTGGTGGGCGCGCGCACTGCCGTCGAAAAAAGCGCAGATCTCGGCCGCGAGCTGGCGCGCAGCGTCGTCGACGCCTTCGGCTTCCAGGTGTTGCCCCAGGGTTGCGAGCTGCGCCAGCGTCAGCATGACCTGGCGGTGGGTCTGATCCAGGGCCTCGAACGAGGGCAGGGGTGGGGCGGCGGCGCGGGCGGGACGGGCGGGGCGGGTCTTGGCACTGGGCATGGTCTCTCCATCGGTGATGGGCTTGATTCTTCGCATCGGCCCGTTGCGCAACTTGCTTCATATCAAGTGGCCGCTGGAAATGCGGTCGGCGTCGGCAACGACAGGGCCGAACCCGTTGTCAGCGCGTGGCCCGATGCCGTCGCCCCGGCTATCCTGGCTTGCAACTGAGAGGCGCTCGTGGACAGTCAATTTCGGCCTTGGGAGAGTCTGACGCAAGACGCCGGCGCCTGGCCTGTACGCGCGCCAGCCGATGTGCTGGTGGTGGGCGCTGGCATCTCTGGCCTGAGCACCGCTTTTGGCCTGAAGCGCGCCGGCCTGGCGGTGCAGGTGATGGATGCCGGCGCCCAACCGGGTGGCGTGATAGGCACGCAGCGGCGCGACGGCTGCCTGTTCGAGCGTGGGCCGAACAGCGCGCTAGACACCACCGAGCTGATCGGCCAGTTGGTGGACCAGCTCGGCCTGGGCGGCGAGATGCGGCTGGCCGCGGCTGCGGCCGACAAGCGCTACGTGGTGCGCGGCGGCAGGCTCATGGCCTTGCCGACCACGCCGGCGGCTTTCCTGGGCACGCGCTTGTTCTCGCTGCCGGCCAAGCTGGCCTTGCTGCGAGAGCCCTTCGTGCCCGCCGCGCCGGCGCAGGGCGAGGAGTCGATCGCCGACTTCGTCCGGCGCCGCCTCGGGCCCGAGTTCCTCGACTATGCGATCGACCCCTTCGTCGCCGGCATCTACGCCGGCGACCCCGAGACGATCTCGGTGCAGGCGGCGTTTCCCAAGCTGCACGCGCTCGAGCAGCGCTGGGGCAGCCTGATCCGCGGCCAGCTGTTCGGCGCGGCCGAGCGACGGCGCCAGCGCGAGACGGCAAAAAACAGCGCCAAGAGTTTTTCCTTCGCCGGGGGCATGCAGGTGCTGACCGATGCGCTGGCGGCGGCCGTTGGCCCGGTGGCGCTGCAGACGCGTGCTACCCGCCTGACGCGCGACGCCGACGGCGGGTTCACGCTCTGGGCCGAGGCGCAGGGCCGGCCGCTGCGCTACCGGGCCCGGGCCCTGGTGCTGGCGACGCCGGCCTACCAGGCGGCGGCGCTGCTGCGCGAGTCTGCAGCCGACGCTGCCGCGGCGCTGGAGGCCATAGTCTATGCCCCAGTGGCCAGTGTCGCATCAGCCTATGTACGTTCGGCCATCGCCCACCCGCTGGACGGTTTCGGCTGCCTGGTGCCGCGCAAGGAGGCCAGGCGCGTGCTGGGCGTGCTGTTCTCGAGCAGCATGTACGCCGGCCGTGCGCCCGAAGGCAAGGTCTTGCTGACGACCTTTGCCGGCGGGCAGCGCGACCCGGCGCTGCCCGGCCTGACCGAGCACGAGATTGCGGCGCGGGTCCAGGTCGAGCACCGCGCGCTGCTGGGCGCCAGCCAGGCGCCGCTGTTCCAGAACGTCACGCGCTGGCCCCGGGCGATACCGCAGTACACGCTGGGCCATGGCGGCCGGGTGGCCCGCGCCGAGGCCGCGGTCCGGCAACTGCCGGGGCTGTTTTTCTGCGCCAGCTGGAAGGGCGGGGTGGCGGTCGGCGACTGCATCAAGAGCGGCCACCTCGCGGCCGAGGCCGTGGCTGCCTGGCTGCGCAACCCGGCCTGAACTGCTTGACCGCGGCGCAGCAGCTGTCGGCCGTGGTTGCGCAGGGTCAACGCACGGCCCGGACCGGCGCGACATGCTCTGCAGGCCCGCTGCCGCAGCAAGGAGTTGACCATGTCAAAGCGTTCAAGCCTCTACATCGTGCCCACCGACCGCTGGTATGTCGAGCGCACGGTCTGGCTGATTGCCGGCGCGGTGCTGCTGCTGTCGACCGCGCTGGCGGTGTGGGTCGATCCGCGCTGGGTATTGCTGGTCGTGGCCACCGGCCTGGCCTCGATCACGGTGGCGCTGACCGGGTTCTGCATCGTCGGCAACGCCTTGGCCGAGCTGGGTTTTCGCCCCAGGCTGGCCCGCCCCGGCTGGCAGCCCGGCCAGCTCTATCGGCTGCAGACCGACCGCTGGTACCTGGAGCGGCGCATCTACCTGGCCGTGGGCATCAACATCTCGCTGGCGGCCGGCCTGAGCCTGGCACACAGCCCGGGGTGGCTGGCTTTCACTGGCTTTGTCGGCGGCGCGATGGTCTGGTTCGCCGCCACCGGCTTCTGCATCATGGCCAACGGCCTGTACTGGCTGGGCGCCGAGCCCAGGCTGGTGCCCGGGGCGGGTCGGCCGGCGGACCCTGCGGCCGACCGGCACGCGCCGGCTTGACCGGCGCTTTAAGCGGACACCGGCTTGACCGGCGCTTGAAGCGGACACCGGCTTGACCGGCACTTGAAGCGGACACCGGCTTGACCGGCGCTTGAAGCGGACACCGGCTTGACCGGCGCTTGAAGCGGACACCGGCTTGACCGGCGCTTGAAGCGGACACCG